>CAZLBC010000010.1:35594-35696 GCA_964557575.1 uncultured Planctomycetaceae bacterium | reverse complement strand
CTGACCTTCGCCTTGGCCCCGGCCCTCACCTTGACCCTGACCTTCGCCTTGGCCCTGGCCCTGGGCTTGACCTTTACCCCGGCCCTGGCCTTCACCCCGGCC
>CAZLBC010000010.1:0-35494 GCA_964557575.1 uncultured Planctomycetaceae bacterium | reverse complement strand
CTGGCCATCACCTTGACCCTGGCCTTCGCCCCGGCCCTGGCCATCACCTTGACCCTGGCCTTCGCCCCGGCCCTGGCCATCACCTTGACCCCGGCCCTCACCTTGACCCTGACCTTCGCCTTGGCCCTGGCCATCACCTTGACCCTGGCCCTCACCTTGACCCTGACCTTCGCCTTGGCCCTGGCCCTGGCCTTGACCTTCGCCCCGGCCCTGGCCCTCACCCTGGCCCTGACCTTCGCCTTGGCCCCGGCCCTGGGCTTGACCCTGTCCCTGGCCCTGGCCCTGGGCTTGACCCTGTCCCTGGCCCTGGCCTTGACCTTCGCCCCGATTCTGTCCTTCCTCGCCGTCCGCTCCCCGGCTCTCTTCCCGGCCGAGGAGTTCGGAAAGCATGCGGAGTCTCTCGACGTCTTGTGTTACCGCAGCCAGCAGTTCTTCCGCCGTCTTTCTTTCTCCGGTTTCGCCCCCGTCACCGGCCGGTGTTCCGCCGGTGTCCGTATTCTTGGCACCGACATCCCCGCCGCCGGTGCCGGGTGACGGTTTTCCCGCATCTCCGCCGCCTTCGTATTCCTCGCGGTCTTCGCCGGGATCCGCTCCACGGCGTCTATCGGTTCCCGCATTCCGCTTCTCGGGCTGGGTGATGCGTACGGTAATGCCTGTGGAGTATCCGATCTGGCCGTGCGGCGCCTTTGCTGTTTTACAGTGATCCGTGGCCCTCACGAAGCAGGTTGCGAGGTCGCCGGGTTTGCCGATTTTTTCGACGTTTATATCGATGTGAAAGGGCACCCGCGTGCGCCCGGGGGCGGCATATCGTGCAAGCGGCACAATAACCCGTTCGCCGCTGTTCATTATTTCGAATTCCGTTTGTCCGATACCGAATGAGTCGTCGGCGTGTCCTGTGACGCTCAGCACGTCGCGACAGGAGAGTTCGAGTTCGGATACGGCGGGCTTCACCAGTGTTACCGCGGGCTTTTCGTCCGGTATGATCGCGATATCGTGACTGCCCGAATCGAAACGCCGAAAGCCGCGCCCTGTGGAAAAGCGGATGAAATAGGTGTCGTCGTCGTGCAGCGGAAACGTGCCGGTCATCTCTTTGCCCGCGACACCCAGCGATACCGGTCTGCGCGTGCTGCGGAACATGACCGTGGCCTCCGCGACCGGTCTGTTCGCCACGGCGGTTATCGCGGCGATGGATCCGCCCGGGGCCCGCAGGGCGGGTCCCGGGGACGCGACACGACCCCGCCCGGTGTATGCGGGCCACGTGCAGGTCGCCGAGATTCTTTCGATGCCGGGGGGGCGCCGTATTGTCAGCGGCAGCGGCCCGTTTTTCTCATCGCCGCAGACAATTTCAAACGTGGCGTCGGTGTCGGTCGGCGGTGCCGTCCACCGCGCCGTGAATCTTCTTCCCGCCGGTCCGCCCGGAATTTCCTGCATGACCAGTGTGTCGTCGGGAAGGTAACGCTGTCCCCCGTCCCGGGAGATTTTCAGCGTGACGTCGTCCTGCGGATTGGTAATGCGGACGCCGAATGCGATTTCCGTCCCGCTTTCGAAAATTTTTTCCGTATCGGGCCGGGTGATCAGTATCTTCGTGGATGTCGGCACGGGAATGGCATCGTTCCCCAGTACCCGCGACAGGGAGTCGCCGAATGACTTGGAGGTGAAAATACAGTAGGTGCAGATGCCGATAAAGAGGGCCGCGAGGATGCCGGCGGCCAGGTAGACGCCGGTAAGATTGATGGAGGAAGAGGGGTTTATGGCGGCGAGCTGGTGGGCGGCGCGCAGCCGGACGGCACCCGCCGCGGCGGGAGGTACCGCCTCCGCGCCGCTGAATTCAACGGCCGCGGTCAGCTCATTTTTGAAGGAGGGATACGACTTTTCTATCATTCTGGCGACCCACAGGTCGCTGATACGCTTGGTCAGCGGCAACAGCAGCAGCCAGCACGCGAGTATGGCTTCGGAACCTACGAGGGCCGCTTGCACCAGGGTGCGCATCGTCCCGCTCAGGCCGCCGGGAACCAGGTGATCGGCCATGACCGCGGCGAACAGGATCAGCAGTCCCACCGAGAACATCAGCATGACGGCGGCCCCGAAATCCACCAGGCGGATACGCGACCGCATCATCCGGATAGAATATTCGATAAACTGCTTGTCCTTGTTTTCTTCGCTCATCGCCAATCCGGCATACGTGTTCCGTGCAGGTCCCCCCTTTATTATTGGTTAACGAGCCGAAAAAGAAAAGATTGAAAAGCATTCGGTCTTTTTCCGTGCCGTCTCTTTCCGTAAACGGCTTGTGCGACCGGTTCCGTCACTGGTATAGTCGGGGTATGCCTGACAAGAGGAAACACCGGGGGCCGCACCCGGGCGACGCGAAGGACTTTTCGACATCCCGGATACCCGCCCTCCGCAGCGCCGTCGCGGATCTCTCGCTCCTGCTCCAGAAGGGGTACGCATCGAATTCGACGTTGAAACTCGTGGGAGACCGGTATGACCTGACGGCCCGGCAGAGAAAGGCCGTGGCGCGGGCCGCCTGCGACGACACGGCCGCGGCCGGGAGAAGGGAACGGCTGGTGGTGCCGGGTGCGGTCCGGGGAAAAAGCATCGATATAGACGGGTACAATCTGCTGATAACTCTGGAGGCGGCGCTGTCGGGCGGGGTGCTGCTCTGCGGACGGGACGGGACCTTTCGGGACCTGGCGAGCATGCACGGCAGCTACCGGCGCGTTGAGGAGACCGCTGCGGCCCTGGAAATGGCGGGCCGGTACCTCGCCGCCGTTGAACCTGATTCCGTGCGGTGGCTGCTGGACCGGCCGGTCTCCAATTCCGGCAGGCTCAAGGTAAACATAGAGGAAACTGCGGCGTCGGCGGGCTGGAACTGGACGGTCCGGCTCGTCCCCGATCCCGACCCGGTGCTGGCGGGGAGACGCACTATCATCGTCAGTTCCGATTCGGCGGTGCTCGATCGATGCGGGCCGTGGCTGAACCTCGCCCGCGATATCGTCGAAACGCACGTGCCCGACGCCTGGATACTCCGCCTCGGCTGACGGCATAATAAAAGAGGCTCCCGGAAAACCGGAAGCCTCTGTGTTGACCTGAGTCCGTCAACAGGCGTTCAGACCATATCTTTCAGGGACTTCAGAGGCCTGACCTTCACCACGTCACGCGCGGGTTTGGCCTTGAACATCTGTTCTTCACCCGTAAACGGATTGATGCCTTTCCGCTCCGGAACGGCCGGCTTGTGCTTCTTTTCGATCTTCATCAGGCCGTTTACATTGACCACACCGGGGCCCATCGAGCCGAGATTCTCATTGATCACCTCGGCCATGGCATCCAGTACTCCCGCCACTTCCTTTTTCGAAAGCTCCGTCTTTTCCGCTATGGCGGACTGGAATTGGCTCTTGGTCAACGGTTTGCCGCTTGCGTCATTAGCCATGTCAGACTCCTTTCCCAAAAGTGTTAAAGTAGTGTTATCGCATCGTCATCACAGCGATAGCGCTGGTTCACTTATAAAATAGTAACCCCCTGAGTGTCTGATGCAATCCAAAATATCCTTTATTTACAGGTTTTTTTAATGTAACGAATATCGTGGCCCGGGACACGTCTCACGCGACGACGGATAGTAGCGGGTACCAGATGCCCGATTTATTTCATTTTTCTGATGCGTTATTATCTTAATTTCGGATACAGTGTTCCGTTCGATACCCGTTATAGCGTTTATGAAAGGCATATGACGTTGTATGTCGCGAGCAAAACGAAGTCGAGTCTCGAGGGGAGAACCCTCTGGATTCCGCGGATGAGTTCTATCGGCGCACGGTTGTTTTCCGCTGTTTTCAAGTCGATCGGCATAAAAGCAGAAGCCTCGCCCCCGTCAAACGAGAGAACCCTGGAACTCGGCGGATTGCATACGTCGGGTGAGGAGTGCTATCCCGAGAAGATTACGCTGGGTAATTTTCTCAGGGTTTTGGAGGAGAACGGCCCTGAAAAAACGGCCTTTTTCATGCCGACGGCCAACGGGCCGTGCCGTTTCGGACAGTACAAACCCTACTTGCGCCTTGTCCTGGATAACATGGGTTACCACGACGTTCCGGTTATCTCGGCGAGTTCGGAGGATGGGTATGATGACCTGGGCCGGTATACCGACAACCCGCTGAAAATGATACGGACCCTGTGGCGGGGGCTGGTATCCGGCGATATCGCCCGGAAAATGCTCTTGCGGACGCGTCCGTACGAAATTGAGCGGGGAGCCGCCGATGCCGTCTATGCAACCGCCATAGAAAAGCTGGAGTCCGTGTTATGCATACCGGGACCGGGCAACCGGGAGCTGATGAAATCCCTCATCTCGACGATGGTGGAAATCCGTGATCTGTTCCGCGCGGTGCCCGCACGCTACACGAAGGACAAGCCGCTGATAGGGGTGGTCGGCGAGATTTTCTGCCGGTTGAATACCTTTTCCAACTTCGATGCCGTCAGGAAGATAGAAGCCCACGGCGGGGAATGCTGGCTCAGCGATATCGCCGAATGGGTGCTGTACACGAACTGGTCGCACCGGGAATTGCTCAAGAGAGACCGGAAAAAATATACCCCGTCAATGCTTTCCGCGATAGTAAAAGAGCGTGCCCAGAAGGCGGACGAACAGAAATTGATGGCGCCGTTCCGGGAGGATTTCAGGGGGTACGAGGAGCCGCACGATATGTACGAGGAGATCCTCGCGCCTCTGTGGGAGTATCTGCCCGCCGACGGTGCCCTGGGCGAAATGGTCCTGTCGACGGGAAAGAGTATCTACCTGTACAGGAAGGGGGCCGACGGTATAATCGATATCAGTCCCTTTTCGTGCATGAACGGCATCGTGACCGAGTCGGTATATCACGCTATCTCGCGCGACCACGAACGAATACCGATCAGGAATTTCTATTTCGATGCCGCCACGTCCAACATGGAGCGGGACCTGGATATTTTCATGGAACTTGCCGATACGTACAGGAACAGAAAGACGGTTAGCAGGCGCTACCCGGCCTTTTTTGATTAGGATGTGCTTCCGTGGACCTGCACGCCGTGGAAAAAAGCGTCCCCCCCTCATCACCCGGCCCTTCCGAAGGCTGCCGGGTCGCCGTTCGGAATATCGGGGATATGCGGCGTGCTATCAGTCGCTTTGCGGAACGATGTGCGGATCTCCCCGTGGCAACCAGGGCTACCTGTCCCGGTTGCGGCGCGCTCGTCGACGGCACTTTTCTGAAGCACGGCGAACAGGTGATCCTGGAGTACCGCTGCGGTTCCTGCGGGACGCTTCGCGAAGTACATGACGACGCGATCTGGACGGAACGCGCCAGCGACGTCGAGGGCAGTCCCCGCAAGACGTACGGCGGCAGCCGGATACACCCGGTCCTGCGTCAATTGCCCAGGACGGTGGAGACCCTGTGCCCGGAGTGTTGTGCCGTTATTGTGGGCAGGTACTTCATCGAGGGTCGGGAGGTATTCATCGAAAAGACCTGCCCGGAGCATGGGTATTGCCGCGACAAGATCAGCGCCGACGCCTTGATTTTCTCGAAGGCGTCGTGGTGGAGTTTCGAGGAACACCGGGGACAGAAGTATCCACAGGTTACCGGCGCGTCACGGTGCCCTGCGGACTGCGGCCTCTGTAACCAGCACCTCTCCAGTCCCTGCCTGGCACAGATCGACGTCACGAACCGCTGCAACATGAACTGTCCGGTCTGTTTCGCCGGCGCGAATTCCCCCGGTTACGTATGCGAATTGAGTTACGATCAAATCGTCGACCGGATGAAGGCGCTGCGGGGCCTGCGTCCGCATCCCTGCACCGCCGTACAGTTGACGGGGGGGGAGCCGACGATTCACCCCGATTTCCTGCGGATTGTCTCCACCGCGGGGCAACTGGGATTCAGCCACATCCAGATAGCGACGAACGGAATCAGGCTGGCCGACGAGGATTTTGCGAAGCAGTCGGCGGCGGCCGGTCTCCATACCCTCTACCTGCAGTTCGACGGGGTGGGGGAGGATGCCTACCGGGAATCAAGGAATTATCCGGGCATCTGGGCCAAAAAGCTGGCGGCGATCGAAAACGCCCGCAAGACGGGGATGAAAGTATGCCTGGTCCCCACCCTTATCAAGGGAGTGACCGACGACCAGGTGGTGCCTATCCTGCAGTTCGCGGTCGACAACGTGGACGTGGTCTCGGGCATCAGCTGGCAGCCGGTGAGTTTCACGGGGCGGATGAGCATCGAGGACCGGCAGCGTCAGCGCTATACGCTCGGCGACCTCGCCCGTGACCTCGGTCAGTGGGAGGGGGTCGAGCCGCTGCGGGACTTGTTTCCGCTGAGCCTGGTGGTGCCGCTTTCGAATCTCCTTGAGGCCATCACCGGGGAACCGAAGATCAGGGCCAGCGCGCATCCTGATTGCGCGATGGGCACGTATTTTCTCGTGAGCCCCGAAGGCAAGACCTACACCTTTCCCTCGGTCATAGATGTCGAGGGTATGTTTTCCGACATGAACAGGCTGGCCCGGGACATCACGTCTCGCGGCACACCGGCCGGATTGCGCGACAAGATTCGTCTCGTCGGCATTCTGAAAAGGCACTGGAAAAAGGATGCCGCGCCGCCGGGTCTTGATGTCAAACTGTTTTACCGCTCATTGCTGGGGATGGTTGACAAGTCGATCGGGCGCGGCAAGAGCGGGCAGCGCAATTACCGTACGCTCTTATGTGCGGGCATGCATTTTCAGGACCGTTACAATTTCGACGTGGAGCGGGTCAAGCGTTGTGTTATACTTTACGCTACGCCGGAAGGCATCTTTCCGTTCTGCACCCACAACTGCGGCCCGGAATACCGCTACCTGACACAGGGCCTTCATGCGGCCCGGGGTGAGGGCGAGGAAGAACGGCGGCTTCCCGCGGACGGTGGTGACCGGAAATAATTATTGTTACCGGACAGGAGTCGAGGATTGAAAAAACACATGGTGTTTCTGGCGGCCGTGATCGCACCGCTTATGACCGGGTGCGATGGGGAAAACAGTGATGTCGTGGTGGTTCAGCCGCGGGCGGGTCTGCCCCCCGCGCAGACCGAACTGCCGTACGTCTCTTCGACGCGGTGTGAAGACGGGCTTGAGATACGGCTCAGGCTGGAGAACAACAAGACGAGCTTCCTGCCCGGAGATACCCTGCACGTCCTGGCAACGGCGGTAAATCACTCCAACATGCCCCTTCACATTCACGCCGGTTCCGGGGCGCCGCTCAAGATAGACGTGTGGTGGCATACGGATGTCGGCTGGGAGCTGATAAAGGAGTACCCGCGGGCATCCATCGTCAGGAGTAACGACTGGAAACTCCCGGCGGGGGGCATTCGCCGGTTTCGCATGGATATCCCGGTCGGGGATGACTACCCGTCCTACTCGCCGCTCTATCTCGTCGCCTACCTGAACGGCAGGAAAGATACCAGTGCGGCCGTTTCTATAGACGTCTACCGGCCCGGCGAGCAAAAAAAGCCCGTGCCGGATCACGACCCGAAACGCGTGGACCTCGAACGGGCCTTGTCGCCGGGTACGGATTGAGCCTTGAAATGTGACCGGCCTTTGCATTCCGTCGATTCATCGCGCACCCAGCCCGCCGGTCACACGACTGCGGCGGAAATCGGCAAGCGATACGCGCACGCGTTTCCGGAATCACGTGATCCGGACCCGTCTCCCTTCCGCAAGACCGACGGGGCGTACACGTCCGGGGAGTACCGCGCGGCTGCCGTCCGTCGCGGCGGTGACGGTGCGGCCGGCCCCCTGGCGCTGGACTGCGCGCACCCGCTGGAACGCTGGCTGGGCCGCGGGCCGATCCGCCGGCTCCTGAAGTTCATGGCCGCGAAGAAAGACGGCGGCGGGAGCAGGCTGGAACGGATGCTCCGCAGTTACCGCAATCCGGCCGCCTCCCTGCTGGACAAAATCGTGTTTTTCCCGTTGCATCTCGTCATGGATCGCGTGGTGACGCGCGGGGGCTGGCAGCGGTTCCGCGGACGCCGCAGCCAGTTCAGTGCGACCGTCAAGGGGCTGAACGTGGTGGCCCGGTCCGTCGCCGAGTTCGGATTGACGGTACCCCAGACCTTTTCGACACCGCTTTTCGTCGTCTGGAACTTCACGAATCGCTGCAACCTCCGCTGCCGGCACTGTTATCAGGACAGCGGGGCCGGCTGTATATCCGGCGAACTCAGCCGGCAGGAAAAGCTGGACCTCGTCGATCAACTGGACGATCTGGACGTGCCGATGCTGGCCATATCCGGGGGGGAGCCCATGCTCAGCGCCGATCTTCTGCCGGTCATACGCCGGGCTTCCCGGGCGGGCATGCACCTGTCCCTGGCGACGAACGGGACGACGCTGACGCCGGATCGCTGCGCCGAACTGAGGGATGCCGGGCTGCGGTATGTCGAGGTGAGCCTGGATTCAATCGAGCCCGAAAAACACGACCGGTTTCGCGGTATCGACGGGATGTGGCGCCGGGCGGTTGCCGGCGCGCGGAATGTGGTCGCCGCCGAGGGGATGCGGCTCGGGATTGCCATGTGTGTGCACGCGGGCAACATCGATGAGGTCGCGGACATGCTCCGTTTCGCGGAACACGACCTCGGTGCGAGCTGCTTTGCGCATTTCAACTTTATCCCGGTGGGGCGCGGATTGAAACTCACCGCGCAGGACATATCTCCCGCCGCGCGGGAACAGCTGCTCTCGATTCTCAACGCAAAAATGCAGGCGGGCGGGATGGGGGTGATATCCACCGCCCCGCAGTTGGGCCGGGTATGTCTCGCCGGGGCCGCGCCGGCCGACGGTGTCGTTTCCTGCAGCCACGCGGGCGGGGGCAGCGGCACCAAGGCGCGGGTCGTGGCCAAGTACCTCGGCGGGTGCGGGGCGGGCAGGACTTACGTCGCGGTGGAACCCAACGGCGATGTCACCCCCTGCGTCTATCTGCCTCACCGGATCATGGGTAATGTACGCGAGAAACGGCTCGACGAGGTTTTCCGGCAGAGTGTTTTCCGGGACGTGCTCAACGACCGGACACAGCGCCTGCATCACTGCGAAGTATGTCGGTTCAGGGACTACTGCGGGGGATGCCGGGCGCGTGCGGATGCCTATTTCGGCTGCCTGAACGCCGGAGATCCGGGGTGTATATTCAACGAGAAACACTGGGAGCGGCTGCTGAAAAGGGACGCCGGCGAGCAGGTGCGCAGTCCGTCTTCGGTGCCGGTACGCGACGGGTGCCGGGCCGGTTCTAGTCCGGGGCCGGGTCTCCGGGGATGATCTTGATCCGGTTTATCGCCCGTCGCGATCGCTCTCTGATGCAATCGAGCCCCCCCCCGGCAAGAAACGTCTGCAGTTGAAATCGCCGTGATGCAGACCGCGCCACCACGGTCAGTACGCCGCGGTTGAAACTCTTGAGGGCGGTGTTACCGAGCAGCTCGCCGGGAAGCACTTCCCGCCACGCGACGGAAATGTCTCCGAAATCCTGTACCTGCCTGGCGAGGTGATGCTTCATGAATATCGCGAGTGGTTCGGCGATGGTGATGGTGCGGCTGTTTCCCTTTTTTTGCTGCCAGATGGTTCGCAGTGTTGCGTCGTCCATGACCGGTATCCGTTACGGGTGATAACAGCAGTTAGCCACAGTATAGGTATTACTCTCTATCGATCAAATCCCGGGTACATTATTCGCCAAAGTCAGCGAGAAAACGTCACGCGTAATTGCACACGCCTACTTCAAATCGACCGGCATCAGTACGTAGAGGAAATTCCGGCCCGATTTCAGTACCGCGGGCTTGTTCGGTGCATTCATTTCAACGGTGATACTGTCGGAACTGACCACCCGCAGGGCGTCGATCATAAAGGCCGGATTGAAGCATATTTCCATGGGGTCGCCGTTGAGTTCGGCCGGACACACTATCTCGGCCTCGCCGCTTTCGGGCGAACGACTCGACAGCGTCACGGTTTTTTTGTCGAACGTGAACTTCACGCCGCTCGATTCCTCGGTCGTCACGAGTGCCGCCTGGCGGATACGGTGGGCGAATTCTTCCGTTTCCAATGAGACCTTACGGTTGGTTTCCGACGGTATCACGTCGGCGTAGTTCGGGAAGTTACCCTGGACCGTCGGGCTCATCAGGGTGATACTCGGGGTGTGTACCAGGATCTGGTTGTCGATCATCTTGAAAAGAACGTTCTCTTCGGTCTCCCCGCAGAGGCGCTGAACCATGTTCATCAGCTTTGCCGGCGCTATGGCACTCAATTCCTTTTTTGCGGCCTCGATGAGCGTGCCGCGGGTCCTGGAAAGACGGTGGCCGTCGGTCGCCACGAACTGAAGCTTCTTCTGCTCCGCCTCGACGAGCAGTCCGGATATGGCGTAGTGGCTGTGGGCTTTCGCCGTCGCGAAAATGGTCTTCTCGATCATTTCGCCGAGAACCTGCGGGGAGACCTGGAAGTCCTCTTCCCCGGGAAATTCGGTAACCGCCGGGTACTCGGCCGGGTCGTATCCGAAAACCCTGAACTTGCTGCCGGGTCCTGTTACCAGGCAGACCTTGTCCTCGCTTTCGATGGTGAGACTTTCGTCCGTCGACTCGCGGACGATGCCGTTGAGGCGGGCGGCGGGAATAAGGATCTCGCCCGGTTCTTCTATTTTCACCGCGGTTAACCGGTATCGGCAACCCACTTCGAGGTCGGTTGCGGTAATGGTAAGTGTGTCTTCATCGGCCGTCAGCTTCAGGCACTGCAGTACCGGCTTGGGAGTACGGGACGTCACGATATTGCCGGCGATATTCAATGCCTCTTGCAGGGCAACGGTTTGTGCGATTACCTTCATTGTACCTTCCTTCCGTAGAAGACGCCCGGCGAGCTTCTCGGACAGTACCGGGCGGTCCGCCGGGCTCACTATGCAGAATACTACGTTTCAGTTAGGACATATATACGATTTTGCCCATGATGTTGCAAGAAAACTATCATTTTAACTTTATTATCACATCGGCTCTCTGCAACAGCAATGACCCGAAAAAATATCGAAAACCACGGGTGTATGCAGGTTCCGTTATACACGTGACGTACCTCGCGGTGGTGAAATTCAAGAATTATTGCCTATTTAAATACTTGACGTACGGCCTCTCTGCATGTACAGGTATAGGTAATTAATGTGCTTGCGGTTGTTGAAAAGGAGAGAGGATCTCCTTCCGCGAGAGGATCCGGTCGGCTCCCGGGTCCGTTTGCAAGTTTGCAGAAGCATCGTGCTCAAATGTTGTATGGAAACGCCAGATGAAACGGTTTCAACGATTTGAGGGGTCGCTTCTCACCGGTCCTGTCGGAGGTCATATCTTGCAAATCTGCTGCAGCCGATACTGAAAGGTTCATAGGATGGCAAGTGGTAAAGTTAAATGGTTCAATGACAGCAAGGGATACGGCTTTGTTACCACGGAAGACGGTGTTGACGTATTTGTACACTACAACGATATAGCCGGAGATGGTTACAAGACGCTGGAGGAGGGTGAAGACCTGACCTTCGAGGTCGTCGAAGCGGAAAAGGGTCCCAAGGCGATCAACGTCGAGCGGGTCTCCTGACGGTTTGACATCGAGTACCGGGGAACGGGGACGGCCGCCGCATGGCTGTCCCCGATCCCCGGCGTTGTTACGGGAGATGCGCGGTACCCGTTTTACCATTCCGACAATGGTTTGACCGCGGGTGATGCGTGGCTTTTCTCCCCGGGGATCAGGTGAACCGCCAGGGTCTTGCCGGCGCCGTTTTCGAGCCGGACGTTGAATCCCACCATCACGGTATTCCTGTTCGGGGCGTCGTGCTTCGCGGGGGGTTTCGCGGTTTCGAACAGTTCCAGCCGCGGCTCTGCGGGGGCGAGCACGCGCAGTGTCACGATCTGCTTGTCCCTGCGGAGTATCGCCGTTCGCGTGTCTATCGTCTCGACCGCGGCCTTCGTGACCATGCCCCAGCGGACAACGACCTCTTTTTTTCCCGCGGTTATTTCGTCCTGTATCAGGACCGAACCGTCCCCCAGGAGGGCCGCGCCGCGCCGGGCACCGGCGAGCCGGTCGGCGTAGACCGGCCCGAGGTCAACGGTCGTGTGCGGCATCCTGCTCTCCGGAGAGAAATCGGTGATCTTCCCGTGTCCTTTCACCAGTTGCAGGCGGTCGTCCACCACGAGCGTGTTGTGGCTGCGGTTATTGAGCCGGAAGACGGTCCACCGCTCGCTGTTCTGCCGCTTGCTCCAGAGATTGATGCCTTTGGATTCGAGGCTGTGATAGCTCTGGGCGCCGAGGTCTTCTGCCCACCGGACGCCCCGGGCGTCCACCACGAAGGTGCCGATGTCCATGTGGGCGTGGTTCGTTCCGGGCGAGCCGCCCTTGATGCCCACGAAGGTCGCCTCGGGCGACCACCCGCTGCGGTGAAAGGCCACGGGAGTTTTCCCGCCGCCCTTCCAGTCGCACGCGGCCGGCGGGTCGATCCCGTCGAAGCCGTCGGACCACACCAGCAGCAGCGGAAAGAGGCGATCGGCGGATCCCCGCGTGCGCGACAGAAAACGCTCCAGCTTGTCCTTTTCGAGGAACAGGAGCTTCCGGTTGCCGGTCTTCGCGGCGAACCAGTACATGGCGGGCGTGGGCCCCCCGTCGCCGCGGCCGCAGTCCGAGTAGTTGAAAAACTGCCGCGACGGGCCGGTCACGTGGAGATAGTACCCGGCGCTGTCCATGAAGCCCTCGGCGTTCGACAGCCCGAAATCCGTTCCCAGTACCGATTCCAGCGCGGCCAGGAGCACGACGTTGTAGGTGGTCCCGTATTTCCAGTAGCCGGGTCCCTCGGGATACGCCCCGTCGGGCGCATACTCATGCATCGCCCGCGGAACGTTGTTGATCGCCCGGTTGATTATCGTCGTCGCCAGGTCGGGTTCGTCCTCGAGCACGGCGAGGGCCCCGAGCACCAGTCCGCCGTGGCAGACCTGGTTCCAGTTGTTCGTGGTCTTCACCCACCAGCCGCCCTTCAGGGAGGTCTTCAGTCCCTTCGTGATAATGGCCGACTTGATTGTCTCCCGCGCCTTCGAGTCGAGCCCGTTGTATACCCAGTCGTACCCGATCGCGAGGGCGGCCGTCATCTCCGCGACGTCGAGAAAGTGGCTCGGGTTCCAGTCCGTGAACCCGGCCGCGGCGAGCATTTCCTTTTCGACGCGCTTCAGGCAGCGGCGGTCGCCGGTCAGCCGGTACGCCATGGCCAGGTGCGTCACCCGCTTCAGGCATTCGCGAGACACGCCGAGCAGTCGCCTGCCGGTCTTTTTCCGCCGCACCGGTTCCCGCTTTTCGAGGATCTCCGCGACGTGTTTTACCTGTGACCATGCCTTTGCGAGGAGAGGGTCTGTGCGAATGGTTCGCCTCAATACGGCCGTGTCCTTTTCGCCGAAAAAAAGCCGCGGGTGCGACTGCGGGGCCGCCGCGATACGTTTCCGCAGGTCATTTCCGGTATCCGCGAAAGACGCGACGGTTACCGCCGGCAGGGACATCAGCGTCAACAGAAGCCTTCGTGCGATGGTCATGTCATACTCCCCGGAGAAACGATCGAAAAGGGCTTATAACAGGATGGTAACGGGTTTGGTCACCGCTCGTAAAGAGTATTCCTTTAACGGTGCGATGTTGGTGCTTCGATACCGTCCAGCATTTCGCGTATTGTCCCCAGCAGTTCGGCGGGGTCGTACGGCTTGGCGATCTTGCGATAGGTTTCGCCGAGATTGATGTCCGAACTCAGGGTATTCGAGCTGTAGCCGCTCGAAAAGAGGACGGGAAGTTCGGGTCGCGTCTCGTGAATCTTCCGGCGGACATCATCACCGTTCATGTTCGGCATGATGATATCCAGCAGGGCGAAATCTACCCGGCCGGGATCTTCCTCGTATACGCGCAGGGCCTCTTCGCCGTCGGCGGCGGTCAGTACCGTGTACCCGGCCTGGACCAGTATCCGCTTTGCCAGTTCGGCGATTTCCGCGTCGTCTTCGGCGACCAGGATTGTCTCGTTACCGCCGCGCGGCTTTTCGGGGGTTTCCCGCTGGAATTCCACGGCGGGCCGGTCGATGGCGGGCAGATGTATCCAGAACCGCGTCCCCTCCCCGGGAGCGCTTTCGATATCGATGATGCCGTTGTGTTGCTTGACGATGCCGTATACCGAGGCGAGGCCCAGCCCCACGCCCTTGCCGACGTCCTTTGTCGTGAAAAACGGTTCGAATGCCTTTTCCCGCGTCGTTTCGTCCATGCCGCAGCCGGTGTCGGCGACTTCCACCTGCACGTAATCCATGCCGGGTTCGGCGAGCGGGTACCGGTTGCAGAATCCATCGTCCGCCTTGACGTTTGCGGTGTTGATCGTGATCCTGCCCCCGTCGGGCATGGCGTCACGGGCGTTCAGGCAGAGGTTCATGAGAATCTGTTCCATCTGGGCGGGGTCCGCCCGGATGGCACCCAGCTCTGTTTCCGGGATGACCTTCAGCTCGATGTGTTCCCCGATCGTGGGTTTCAGCATTTCGATCATGTCGTCGATGACCCGGTTGAGGTCCATGTCTATCGGTTTCAGGCTCTGCCGTCTGCCGAAGGCGAGCAACTGGGTGATGAGCTTGTCGGCCCGCTTGGAGGCCTTCATGACGTGCTCGAGATCCTGGTATTTGATATCATCCGGGTCCATTCCCTCCATGGCCAGTTGCAGGTAGCCCTGGATCGTCTGGAGTATGTTGTTGAAATCGTGGGCGACGCCGCCGGCCAGCCGGCCGATCGCCGAGAGCTTTTCGACCTCCGAAAATTTTTGCTCCGCGTGGTACAACTGAACGTCCCGGTCGCGAACCGTCCTCTGGAGTTGCTGGGCGGAGTCGCGGGCCTGCATCAGCAGCCGCGCGTTTTCGACGGCGAAACCCACCTGCGCCAGGAGGACGGAGAGGAACTGCTGGTCCTGGGGGCCGAAAACCGCCCCCGCGGCCTTGTTCGACAGGCAGACGACCCCGATGGTCGACGACTTTGCCTTCAGCGGCATGATAATGAACGACGAGGAGGTGTACCGCTCCGCGTTGTTCACCGTGATCGGTATGTCGGCGGTTTCGATGTTTTCGACCCGCATCGGTTTGCCGGTCTCGATGACGTTGGCGACGATGCTGTCGGTGAGGTTTATCGGTTCGCGTCTGTCGAGATCCCACCCCGCGGCGGTGACCACGCATATCTTTTCGCCGCTGTCGTCCACCAGCATCACCGAACCTCTCCGGGCGCTGGTCGAGTCCATTGATTTTTCCAGGACGATCTGGAGGAGTTCGTCGATGTCGGGGACGCTCGCGGTGATCTCGGTCAGTTCCGAGAGGGTGGCGAACTGATGTATGAAATTTTCCAACTGGGTGGAGTTCTCGCGGAACTCGACAGTCAACTGGTTGAGCTTGTTGATGATCTGGCTCATTTCGTTCAGTTGGGCGTTGCTGCCGTCGAGTTCCACGGAAGTGGCCTTGCCCTCGGCAATGAGCTTCAGATCGTCGTGGATCTTGATCACCGAGCGGATCACCGACCAGAGGACATAGAAGCCGATGACCGACAGCAGGAGGAGCAGGATGCCGATGATGGCCGTAGTTCCCTCGAGCCGGTCCCTGAAGAGATAGATGATGACCCCCGCCGGTATCACGACGATCAGCAACAGTGAACGGAGTGCGAGAAGGAATAGGGTGGAGGTTCGGAAGGGCTGGAATTTTTTTTCTGTCATTGTCACGACCGCTGCAAAAAGGTGCGTTCGACAGACAGTGCTCTAACCGGCCTTTGCGGGAGTACCGGGAGAGTACTGCCGTGCGCATGTAAACGTTGCTTACTGTGATTATAGGGATTGTCCATGATTAATCATTATCGTTTTGGAATTATTAATGATTTTAAAGCTTGTTGTGATTTGGTAGCCTGGTGAATACGCCCCGCAGCGAAAACACCGCCGCGCCCGGTCATATAACATTGGCCTGATTATGCTATCAAATGGCCTGATGATCAGAGAAACGCCGGTCGCAGGCACTACAATAAGAGCCTGTCCGGTAATCCTCCGGCTTCGGCCGGCTGTGGCGGCCGCATGCAGCGTCGTGCTGCATCGACAGCCCGAAGAATGGGCTGACTGCTTCGCCTTCCTTGCCTGCGGTTGCCTCGCTCGGCCTCGGGCCGACGAGAGATTATCCGGACAGCCTCCAACCCGGTTAGACCGGCAGCCATAACGATCCTTCGGTATATGACACGGGAGTGCTGACATGCGTACAGGTGCACAGGGAACACTCGGTTTATTCGTGGCGGCAATAGCCGCGGTCGGCTGCGGGCAGCCGGCGCCCGTCGATCTCCTCTGCGAGTACCGCGCGGCGCCCCGCGGGCTGGGGGTCCGGAACCCCCGGTTCTCGTGGCGCATCGACGACCCGTCGCGCGGGGCGGCGCAGACGGCCTACCGGATCCTCGTCGCATCCGACAGGGATACACTCGCCGCCGGCGCCGGAGACCTGTGGGACAGCAAAAGAGTGACATCCGACCGGTCGGTCCACGTCCCCTACGGGGGAAAGGCATTGACCAGCCGCCGGCGGGCCTGGTGGAAGGTCAGAACCTGGGACGCCGCCGGAAAACCCCTGCCGTGGTCGAAACCGGCATCGTTTGAAATGGGCCTGCTGGAGCGGTCCGACTGGAAGGCCGCGTGGATCGAGCCGTCCGAGATGCAGGTGCTGAACCGCCCGATAAAGTTGAGCCGGTGGTACTGGCACCCGGCGGGGCCGAAAGACGGCCAGACGGTCTTTTTCAGGGCGGTGATCGAATACCCGGACGCCCCGAAGCCCCACCACGGCCAGCTTGCGGTTGCGGCCGACGACCGCTGCGAGGTATTCGTCAACGGCCACCGCGCGGGCGCCGGCGGGGGATTCAAAAAAGCCCCGTGGTACACGTTGTGGGGCGGCAGCCGGCTGCGGCCGGGCCGCAACGTCATCGCCGTCAAGGTCAAGAACGCCACCGGGCCGGCCGGCCTGGCGCTGGGGGTCCGCCAGACGTGGTTCGGCGGCCGGCAGCAGGAGGTGGTCCCTTCCCGGGTGACCTGTTCGACGAAGAGTGCCGCACACTGGAACAAACCGACGTTCGCGGAAAAGGGCTGGGTGGCGGCCCGGGCCGTGGCCCAGCAGGGCGACGCGCCGTGGGGTGAGGTGACCCAGGATTACGACGGGCCCCGCCGGTCCGCCATGCTGCGGAAGTGTTTCGACTTGCCCGCCGCCGTCGCCGGCGCCCGGGCGTACGTGACGGGTCTGGGTTTTTACGAGCTGCGCATCAACGGGAACAAGGTCGGCGACGCCGTGTTTACGCCCGGATGGACGCGCTACGCCCGGCGCGTCCAGTACCAGGTCTACGACGTGACGGAGATGCTCGCGAAGGGATCCAACGCCGTCGGCGCGATCCTCGGCAACGGGTGGTGGTCCGGCGGCCTCGGATGGGAAGGTGCCGAGCGGCACGCGGAAAAGGGGCAGAACCTCCGCCTGCTGCTGCAGCTTGAAATTCGCTGCACGGACGGCTCCGCGCACACCGTTGCCACGGGGCCCGGATGGCAGTGGCACTTTTCCCCCATCCTCTCGGACACCATTTACCACGGCGAGAAATACGACGCCCGTCTCGAGCAGCCCGGCTGGGACACGGCCGCGTTCACGCCGGACGGATGGAAGGACGCGGCGGTTATCGAGGATTTCGACATAGCGCTGGACGCCCAGCGCGAACCGTTTCTCCGGGTGACCGGTGAACTCGCGGCCAAAAAGATCACGGAGATCGCCGACGGCGTGTACATACTCGATTTCGGGCAGAATCATTCCGGCCGGCCCCGGCTCACCGTGGAGGCCCCGGCCGGAACGACCGTGGAGATGGTCCACGCCGAGACGCTCAAGGACGACGGGACCCTCCTGCGGGCGAACTACCGCTCGGCGCGGGTCACCGACCGGTACACCTGCCGGGGCGGCGGCGTCGAGACGTGGGAGCCGCGGTTCACCTACCGGGGGTTCCGGTACCTGCGGATGACGGGCCTTCCCTCTCCGCCCGGAAAGAACACCGTGGTCTCCCGGGTCCTCCACAACGACGTCCCCTTTGCCGGCGCGTTCTCCTGTGCGAACCCGCTGCTGAACCGCATCCTGGAGAGCGTCAAATGGGGGCAGGTCTCGAACTTGCATTCCGTGCCGACCGACTGCCCCCAGCGCGACGAGCGGCTCGGATGGATGGGCGACGCCCAGGCCTTCGGGCCCACCTCCATCTGGAACATGGACATGGCACGGTTTTACACCAAGTGGATGCGGGACATCCTCGATTCCCAGCTCGCCGACGGATCGGTTCCCGGCGTCTGCCCGGTGGTCGGTCAGTGGGAAATCGGCCCCGGCCGGTCGGCCTGGGCCGACGCGATAACCATCATCCCCTGGCAGATCTACCTCTACTACGGCGACCGGCGTATCCTCGCCGACACCTACGCCGGCAACGTCAAGTGGGTGGAGTTCATCCGCTCGAAGCTCAACGCCGACGGCCTGTACGAGCAGCCCACCTGGGGCGACTGGGTCCCCGTGGTCAAGACGCCCGACAAGCCCGTCGCGGCGATGTACGGGTACCGGTCCGCCGATCTCCTCTCGCGGACGGCTGCCATCCTCGGCAGAAAGGACGATGCGAAGAAGTACGCGGAGATGGCCGCGGCCCAGCGGGCGGCCTTCAATAACAAACACCTGGATCCGAAGAAAAACAGTTACGTGACCGGCACCCAGACCGCGAACCTCCTGCCGCTGGCATTCGGGATGGTCGATCCCGACCGCCGGCAGGCGGTCGCCGACACCGTCGCGCGGGACGTCACGGCCCGCGGCGGCCACCACTCGACCGGATTCCTCGGCACGCCCGTCATTCTGCCGATCCTCTCCCGTTACGGCTACGCCGACCTGGCCTACGGTATCGTCAACACGACCGAGTACCCGTCCCTCGGCTATATGCTCGAGAAGGGCGCGACGACCATTTGGGAGCGGTGGAACACCGACACGATGGGGCCGGAGATGAACAGCCGGAATCACTTCGCGTTCGGTTCGATGGCACAGTGGTTCTACGAGGGACTCGCCGGCCTCAACCCCGATCCCTCCCGGCCGGGCTTCAAGCACGCCGTCGTCCGGCCCCGCCCGGTCGGCGACCTGGCGTGGGTGAAGGCCTCCTACCCGACCCTGTACGGCGAGCTGGCGGTGCACTGGCGGTTCGAAGGGTCACGCTGGGTGATGGACCTGACCGTCCCGGCGAACACGACCGCGACCGTCCGCCTGCCGCTGTTCGGGATCGAGAATCCGCGGGTCACCGAATCAGGCCGCCCGGTCGACGCGATTACGATCGAGGGCGATCGGGCCGTGACGGACGTCGCCGCCGGCCGGTACCGCTTCGCCGTTCACGGCCTCTCGAAAAAGTAAAACAGAACGCGGTTCTAAAGAAAACGGGCCGTCCCGGGAGGCCGCGGTGTCGCGCGCCCGTCGCCAAAACTTCTTCGACGCGGCGCGACTCTTCGACCTGTCCGGAACGGCCCCGGCGGGATGCCGGCCGCAGGAGAACGGCAGGAACGGATACACAGGAATGGGAACGGATTACACAGGCAGGAAACGGAAAAACGCGCGGTGCGATGTTCACGGGCCGGTTGATACACACGGACGGATTACACAATACACAGGGTGGTGACGGCCGGAAATCGGTCAGGGGAATAACGGGTATGAGTGCGGATATACGGTTACACGGCACACATCAAAAAGGGATACGGAACATAGTACAGAAACACACCCGATGCCGGTCACGCCACGGGTTCACGGAAAAACACATTACGGATGACGGATGGTGATACGGCCCGGTCCCGCGGGAAGCATCCCGAAATGCTCTCGTATTCGATTGTCAATCTCTGTTCCGGTCCGGTGACCGGCATGCGCTTATCCTTTGTGCAACCCCCGTGCCAATCGGGCGCAAAAAAACGACGACGATTTTATAAACAACTTCATAAAAGCAACTTATAAGTTTTAAAGCCCTCAAATCAGCAAGTTCTCCGGTGTCTTCCGGCGGGTTACCGACAGCGGGATGGGTAAAAATGCGCGAAGAGCGGGCAACGGGCGCCCGAATCGCGGATCGCCCTTATTCCAACGGTATCGTGTAGAGGTTGACCGTGACCGGGCCGGCGTCGAGGCCGCCGCCGATAGCGACGTCCTTTTTTCGCTCCAGCGTCACCGCCGGTGTTTTTCCGGGCTCGTTGTACGACGTGGGTTCGGGGCCGCCGATCGTCCATCTTTCGGCCCGGTCCGCGAGCGTGATCCCCTTCGGCACAATGGCGACGGCGTGTTTTTCGCCGAGCGGATTGATGATCCCGACCGTCAGCGCGGTCCCGTCGGCGGTCAGCGCGGCGGCGATGTCCAGCTTCCCGGTATCTCCTTCCACGGCGACCGGTGTTGTGCCGTAGTGGTTGCCGTAGAGTTTCTGGGCGAGCCCCGTGGTGGCGAATGCCGCCGCGGTGCCGGTGGTCTTGACCGCCCCGATGACGTTGACCGTCTGGGCGTACTGGGCCATCGTGATGATGTCGGTGTTGCGGTAGTACTCGTGGAACCCGGCGGCGATTCCCAGGGCGTCGCGCAGCCGGTAGATGCAGCCCAGTTCGCCGTACTCGTAGGGCCGGTACCAGTAGTTCCACTCGTCCATCGCTATCGTGATGTTCTTCTCCGCCAGGCCCGGGATGTCTTTGCGGTACTGCCGGTGCTCGGCGGCGATTTTCCGGATGCGACCGGGTATCTGCGCGATGTGTTTCGCGACGTCGTCGTGCTGCTTTCGGCAGTAGAAGTGCTCGGAAATCAGGTCCATGTGATCCGCGCATCGCCGGAGCATGGTCTCGGACCATTCCCCGACGCGCCCGACCGCGATCGTCTTTATGTCCGGGTCGACCGCCCGCATCTTTTTCTCGGTGCGGTTGTGCTTCAGGACGTACTGGTTCAGCGCCATGTACCCGAGCTGCCAGCCGCCGAACATCTCGTTGCCCACGCCCCACCAGGTGACGTCGAACGGCTCGGGATACCCGTCCCGCGCCCGCCGCCCGCCGCCCGCCGTCTTCGCGGACCCGTTGCAGTATTCAACTTCCCGGGCCGCCGAGTGGGGGTCGCCGAAGCCGGTGTTGACCACGACCAGCGGTTCGGCGTCGACCTCCCGGCAGAAGGCGATGAATTCCGCGATACCCATGTCGTTGTGTTCGACGCCCGTCCAGGCGGGATTGCCGCGGGGCGGGCGGCGGTCCCGATCCCCGATCCCGTCGCGCCAGTCGTACCCGCTGACAAAGTTGCCCCCCGGCCAGCGGTACATCGGGGCGTTGAGTTCCTTCAGCACCGCCAGGGTATCCGCCCGCATGCCCTTGATGTTGTCGGCCGGCATCAGCGACACGGTGCCGACCAGGCACTTTCCGCCGGCCGCGGCGATCTCCAGGGACCCCTCGCTGGTGGATGTTTTCGCCGTGAATGCGAGGGGATACTTCTTGTACGTATCGCCGGCGATGATGGTCACCGGCTCGGCGGCGGCGGAGAGCGTGACGGTGACCGTGGCGACGCCCCCGGGTGCCTTCAGCCGGATGCGGCCGGTATAGCGTTTGCCCTTCACCAGGGGCAGGTCGTTCTGCCGGATCCCGCCACCGGCGGCCAGAAGGGGGGTGTGGTCGCCGACGAAGGAGTCCTCTTTCACCATGGTGACGGTATTGTCGCCGCCGGTGATTTCCCACGGCGAGGCGCCCACGACCGGAAACCGCGCGTCCTTCGCCACGCCGCGGGAGGCGCGGTAGGGGTCGTAGTCGGGGGTTATGGGAAAGTAGAACTTCCGGTCCTCGAGCATTTCCGCCCAGATCCCGCCGTAGATGCACCGCCCGAGATGCTCGATGAACTGGGCGTAGATGTACCGGTTGATCGGCTCGCGTTTCTTCCCGGCGTCGATCGTGACGGTAACGGTCCCGGCCGATCGCGCCGGCGGGGCGAAGACGTGCGGCAACAGAGCGATGACGGCAACAATGACGATCGGTTTCAATCCGGTGCGGACGTGGCGTGTCATGGCGTTTCTCCCGAAAACGATAATTGTACGTACAATTTTAATGATATGTCATCACATCTTGTGCACAAGTAATATTAACTGATCGCAAGAATGTTGAAATTAAACCTTCAATACGCGGCACTGAAACTATACTCTGTATGGTGATACCGGACAACCGTTTTAAAGGAGAAGGGCGATGGGCCACGATTTCAGCAGTTCACGGTCATGTCATTCATGTCGTTTTCGCCGTCGTACTTCCGGCAGTGCGCACCATTTCGTTTGGACCACGATCATCATCCTCGCCCTGGCGTCTCACGCGGCCGTGCCCGTTATCGTCGGCGATACGGCCGCGGCGCCGGCGCACTACAAACCCACGTGGGAATCCCTGGAGCAGCATCCCGTGCCCGACTGGTACCGCGACGCCAAGTTCGGCATCTTCATTCACTGGGGGGTCTACTCGGTTCCCGGCTGGGCCCCGAAGGGAAAGTACGCCGAGTGGTATCCCCGGAACATGTACAAGAAGGGCAGCCCCACCCATACGTACCATGCGAAGAAATACGGCGACCCGTCGGAATTCACCTACAACCGCTTCATCCCGCTGTTCACGGCGGAAAAATGGGACCCGGAGCGGTGGGCCGACCTGTTCGTCGCTGCCGGCGCGCGGTACGTCGTCCCTGTCGGCGAGCACCACGACGGCTTCGCCATGTGGGACAGCGACCTGACCGAGTGGGACGCGGCCGACAAGGGGCCGAAGCGGGATATCATCGGCGAGCTGGGCCGGTCCTGCCGGAAGCGGAAACTGAAGTACGCCCCGTCCTATCACCGAATGATGAACTACTTCGATCCCGCCCACGACACCGGGGCCTTCTCCCATCCGCACTACAGCCCCAAGGGACCCGACGCGGTGTTCGTGGCCGACTGGAAGAAGCGGTGGGAGGAACTGCGGGACAAGTACCGGCCGGACATCCTCTGGTTCGACGGCGACTGGAAGGGACCGGTGGAACTCTGGGGCAGCAAGCAGATCGTTGCCGACTACTACAACGCGGCGAAAAAGTGGGGCGTGGAGGTCCTGGTCAACGACCGGCTCGGCAAGGTGCGGGGCAAGCGCGGCGACTTTTATACCCAGGAATACCACCACGGGATACGGAGCCCGGATATCATCCCGCACACCTGGGAATCGTGCCGCGGCATCGGCGCCTCGTTCGGCTACAACCGCCAGGAGGGCCCCGGCGACTACCAGTCGACGAACAACCTGGTGGAAATGCTGGTGGATATCGTCAGCAAGAACGGCAACCTGCTGCTGAACATCGGCCCGAAGGCCGACGGGACGATCCCGGCGATTCAGCGGGAGCGCCTGCTGGGTATCGGGGCGTGGCTGAAGATCAACGGCGACGCGATCTATGGAACCCGTCCCTGGAAGATCTACGGCGCGGGAAAGACCGTTCGCTTTACCCGCAAGGGAAAGACCGTCTACGCCGTCCTGCTGACGTGGCCGGGGGAGCGGGCGGTCATCGCGGCGATGGCGAAGGCATCGAAGCACCTGCCCGAAGAGATCGACGCGATCCGCATGCTGGGGGTGGCCGGCGCGCTGAAGTGGTCCCGCGGCGAAGACGGGCTGGCCGTCGACCTGCCGTCGCAGAAGCCCTGCGCGCACGCCTGGACGCTCGCCGTCGGGTTGAAGTGACGGTACCGGCCGGCGTCGCGCGATCATTGCGTTAGCGCTAATGATTACGGTACGATGTCGTCCCCCGGGAAAGACCGGCGCAGACCTCCCCGTCGATTTTCGTGAACACCCGTTCCCCCGCCGCGCTGCCGCGGATGACGGGCGTGCCGCCCGGTGCCTGCCGCCGGTCGCACCGGCCCGGCGCCGCGTTCTGGCACCTCCCGCCGGGTCCCGGGCGGGGCGGAACGAATAATCCCGGATAATGATTGCCGTCCGAATGAGAGTGAAATATGATAGCCCCGTCGCGCGGCCGCACGGCCCGCGGGATTTCTCCCGGAGGTGACATGCAGCCCGAACGCGAAAAGAGAGTCCAGACGATATGCCTCCTGGTGATCAGCGCGGTGGCGGTCGCCGTCGCCCTGTATTGGCTGCAGCCGGTCCTGGTCCCCTTTGTCCTCGCGCTGTTCCTGGCGATCGGCCTCAAGCCTTTGGTCGACCTGCAGGTCAGGCGGCTGCGGTTTCCGCGAAACCTGGCGGTGGTGTCCACCCTGGTGATCAGCCTGGTGGTCCTGGCCGGTGTCGGCCTGCTGGTGACGCTGTCGGTCCAGAGCCTCATCGAGAACGCAGGCGTCTACCGGGACCGGGTTCAGCAGCTCATCGCCTGGGCCGCGCGTCACCTGCCGGAGAACGTGGTCGCCGACCCCGAATCCCTCCGGGAGGAACTCCAGGGCGCCGCGGGGCCGATGTTCCAGAAGGTGATCGTGGGGGCGACCAATGTCATCACGGAACTGGTGTCCAGCGGCACGCTCGTGGTGATCTTCCTCTGCTTCCTGCTGTTCGGTTCCGGTGGTGCGGCCGCGCGCCGGGCGGCTACCTGGGGGGAGATCGAATCCCGGACCCGGCACTACATACTCACCAAGACGGCGATCTCCGCGGTCACGGGAATATGCGTGGGGCTGATCCTGTGGCTGCTGGGGGTGCAACCCGCGCTGGTCTTCGGCCTGCTGGCCATGCTGCTCAACTTCATCCCGAATATCGGGTCCTTTATCGCCACGCTCCTGCCGCTTCCGATGGTCCTGCTGGACCCGGGATTTTCGATGTCCTCCATCGTGCTGGTGATCGCCCTGCCGATCTCGATCCAGACGCTGGTCGGCAACGTCATCGAGCCGCGGGTCCTGGGCCGGAGCCTGCGGCTCCACCCGATCACCCTCCTGATGGCCCTGATATTCTGGGGGGCCCTCTGGGGGATCGTGGGTATGTTCCTGGCGGCCCCGCTGACCGCGGTGCTCAGGATTCTCCTCGCCAAAAGCGAACTGACCGCGCCCGCCGCCGCCCTGCTCGGCGGGCACATCGGGCGGGGAGGCGGTCAGGAAGAATGAGAACCGTACCGTTCATGGGAGAATGACCATGTCGAAGCGCGTGATCCTTCCGGGTATTCTTGTCGCCCTGGCGGCCGCCCCGATTTGCGCCGGCGGGAACGCCGGCGCGGATAAGAAAAAACATCCCTGGCCCGATCCCCGGCGATTCGAAAAGGCCATCAAAAACTTCGAAAAACAGGACGAAAAGGACCCCCCGCCCGCCGGGGCGGTCCTCTGTATCGGCAGTTCGAGCATGCGGGGATGGCACCGGACGATCCGCGCGGACCTCGCGCCCCTCACCGTGATCCCCCGGGGATTCGGCGGGTCGACGATGCGCGACGTGATTCATTTCGCCGACCGCGTCGTGCTCCCCTACAAGCCCCGGGCGATCGTCGTCTACGAGGGAGACAACGACGCGGCGGCGGGGGTGTCGCCGGAGGGCATCCGCGACGAATACGTCGCCTTCATTCAAAGAGTCAGAAAGAAGCTGCCCGAAACCCGATTCTATGTTCTCGCGATCAAGCCGAGTATCAGCCGGTGGACAATCTGGCCGCGGATGAAGAAGGCCAACGCGTTGATCAGGCGCGAATGCGAAAAGGACCGAACGCTCACGTTCGTCGACATCGCCGCCCCGATGCTCGGCCCCGACGGCCGGCCGCGGAAAGACATATTCAAGTCGGACAATCTCCACATGAACCGTAAGGGCTACGAGATCTGGCGCGATGTCCTGCGGCCTATCCTGCTGAAAACAGAGCGGGAGCACGAACAGCAGGAATAACGGCCGGTCGCCGTCGCCGGTGTTCCCACCACGTCCTTTTCGCCCGTCGGTTTACTGCGCGTCGCCCGTTTCGGCGGCGGGCTGTTCGGCCGGCTGCTCGCCGTTGCCCGTTTTGAGCATGGCCTCGTACTTCCCGCGAAGCAGGACGGTCACCCACCCGTAGACCAGGCCCCACAGGCACGAGGCGATTTCCATAACGGCCGCGTCGGCGTGGCTCCGCTCATCGGCCCCGGGGAGCATCGTGATCGCGAAGAAGACGCCGGCCCCGACAAACCAGGCCGGCACGAAATTGAGCATCGGGACCCGCTCGGCGCAGATTACGGGGACCACGACCAGGAGGACGGCCACGGGTACCGCGAGGTCGCCGAGGCCGGCGAAGGGCCCCATGCCCAGTTCGATGATCGCGATGGAGGCCGCGATGCCGCCGGCGTACCCGAGCATGACCCTGGCGCCGTTCTTGACCGTGCAGCCGGCCATGAAGTACATCGCCCACGCCTGGAACGCGATCCAGGTCTGCATGAACGTGATGTCCACGACGTTCCTGAAGAAGAGGTCGAGGAGCATCATCGTGAACGCCTGGACGGCGATGATGACCGGGATCGGAAAGAACTGCTTGAAACTCATGTCGGTCTCCTGTTCCCCCCTGACGCGTTGTCGGCGCCCGCATTCTCCGCGGTTCGTTTCCGCGCGGTCCCGCCGCGCGGCCGCGCCCGGGCCCGGCCTTAGAAGGCGGGGCGATTATAGGCCCGCGGCGCGTTCGGGGTCAAAACTTTTCGCTGTCACGGGGGATTAATACTTGCGTTGGGTGGATTTTATCGGTGAAAGTAGCCTATAATTGTAAGCAGTGTGCAAACGCTGCTGGAGGAAGCAATAGCAACTCCGGAGGCCGGCTCTTCGATGCACCTGTCATACGGCGGGTTTCCGCGCGTGGGTGGAAGTATACACGGCTATTTGTTGTTACTCACTGTAAAATTAAAGACTTGCGTGCTGCAATACGGAGGGTATACTTAATGATAGAATACTTTTCGCGCGAGCCGTTTTTTACCCATATCGATAAACATGGAAACCGGCGCTACTGTCGCTTTGCGGGGTTAAATATTTTAGTCCTCGCGAACGCGTAACCGATTCCATTTGTAAACAGATACATACGACAGAATCCCCTGGAGGATAGACAGATGCTGCATCCCAATTCCCGCGCGGTCAACATGCTCCGCAGGTGGTATCGATCCATACTCGGCAGGCAGCGGACAGCCGAATTTCTGGCCGCACGTTCCAGACGCGCAAACCGCCGTTCACGCCCGATCCCTGCGCAGGCCGAGGCCCTCGAGCCGCGTCTCTTTCTCGACGCGGCGCCCGGCGTCACCTACCACGCCTTCACCGGCGATGCCGATTCGGGCATTGCCGGCGCGAACAGCTACACCCACGCCCTCGACCTCGGCAACGGGACGCCGGGGGCACTGGTCAACGGCGTCCAATTCACCGCCGACAGCTCCCGCGACGATTTCGATGCGCCGCAGGCCGGCGACACGGCCGCCTCGAACGCCGGCAGTTTCGTCCCCCTCAGCGGCGCAACCAACAACCACGGGGGCAACGACAATACGGGCGTCGCCGGCGACCAGGGGATACACGACCTGCTGCGCGACATGTGGTACGCGCAGCCGAATGACGGTACCCAGGCCGAACTGACCCTGACCGACCTCACCCCGGGACTGACCTACGACCTGCGGATCTACGTGCGGCCGTGGGGCACAACGCCGGGGAACCGCGAGAACCGGCTGTCGTTCGACAACGGCAACGACGGCACGATCGAAGAGCAGGTCAGGATCCACGAAGACGACGCCACCCAGAGCCCGCCCGGATTCTCGACCTGGAACCAGCCTTACTACATCAACTATCAATACACGCCCCTCGATGCCGGTGAAGTCAGCGTCACGTTTACGCAGTTGACCGATGGCGGCTGGCACCTGTACGGCCTGACCAACCAGTGGGCGGTATCGGGCGAGGGTCCCGTTGCCGCCGACGATACCATCATTGTCCGGCAGGACACCGATTACCACGGCAACCTGACGGCCGACAACGGCCACGGTGCGGACAATATCGGGGGACAGGCATATTACAGCGTCCAGGCCGAGGATGGCACGTATTCGGCCGGCTCCGCGGTCCGTACGAACCACGCCGGGTATACCGGCAGCGGTTTCGTCGATACGCCCAACAATACCGGTGAGTGGTTCGAGATACCGGTCGAGGTGCCGGACGAGGGCACCTGTCGCCTCGAACTGCGGTATGCCCTCGGGTCCGGCGACCGGCCGGTCTCGGTGTCCGTCGGCGGCGTCGAGCAGATCGCGAGCCTGAGCCTGCCGGGGACCGGCGGGTGGGCGAACTGGTCGACGGTCGAGATGGACCTCGACCTGCTCGCGGGGCGGAACGACGTCAGGTTTACCGCGCTCACCGGCGGCGGCACGCCCAACATCGACCGGCTGCATGTCAATCCCCCCGATTTTACCGTCAGCGTCCACCGCCGGCCGGAACACGGCACGCTGACCTTCCCCGGCGGCAACGACGCGGGGTTCTTCACCTACAGCCCCGACGCGGGGTTCGTCGGGATCGACACCTTCGGGTACACGCTCACCGCCGCGGACGGGCAGGTCGATACCGGGAATGTCACGGTCGTCTGCGGCCCCGCGCTCTACCTCTCGCTCGACGACGGCGCGGGGACCACGGCGGTCGATTCGAGCGGCAACGGCAACGACGGCACGCTCTACGGCGACACCGCCTGGCTCGATCACGGGGCGGAGTTCGACGGCAGCGGGGATTACATCGCGGTCGGGTACGACGGCTCGCTCGATATTTCGGGGGATCTGACCATCTCGGCCCGCGTCAATCTTGACACCGAGCCCGGCACCTACGGGATACTCGGCACGCGCTTCGGCGGTGACCAGACCTTCGACCTCAAGGTCCGGGGCGACGACATCCACGCCGACATCGGCGACGGCAGCAACTGGATCAACACGAACCTCGATATCCGGAACATCGATACCGGTTTCACCGGCCGGGGCGGCGACCTCGCCCCCGGGACCTGGTACACGGTAACCTACGTGTTCGACGACGCGGACAAGGAGGCCCGCCTGTACCTCGACGGGGACCTGAAACGAACCATCGGCTATGCCGGCACGCCGCGCTTCATGAAGCCCGGCCAGACACTGCGCATCGGCAATTCCTACGGCGACGAGTACATGGACGGATACCTCGACGACGTGGCGATCTTCGGCAGCGCCCTGAGCGGCGACGAGGTCGCCCGCCTCGCCGGCCCGCCCGTGGCCGTCGACGACGTTCCCGTCACCACCGAAGAATCCGCGGTGACCTTCGACGTGCTCGACGACGAGCCGGGCGCGGATTACCTCGTTCTGCAGCCGAACGATGCCGTGACCGTCTCGGCCGAGGCCCCGGCGGATCCCGGGGGCACCGACGGCGAGATCGTCGTCCGCGAGCGGGAGCCGGACGGCAGCCAATTGACCATGCACATCTCGGCGTTTCTCAACTACGACCTTTCCGGTGTCGCCACGTTCGACCCGGCCGACGGCGACCGGGCCGTCTTCGAGCTGTATTTCCAGGACCAGCTCAACGACGACAACGCCGTCCCCCTGTACGTCGCGCAGGTCACCGGCGGGGCGTGGGATGCCGGTTCTCCGCCCCAGTACAACTGGGCGACCGACAGCCCCGGCACCGTGGGGCCCGGCAGCCAGGTCCGCGAGCATATCGTCATGGAGAACATCCGGTTCGCCGCGCCCGGTTCGCACGCGGTGGATGTCACCGATATCGTGGACGCCTGGGTAAACGGCGGTGAGCCGAATTACGGCCTTGCCGTCTACGTCGGCGACCACTACCAGGGGGCGGGATTCAGGGACCCGACCCTCACGATCGTTCGCGACGACTACGATCCGCACGGGGAGACGATGTCCGTGCGCTCACTGGTGCCCGACGATCCGCTCGGGGTGCCAGGGACCGTGTACCTGGACAGCTCCGATGTCATTTTTGACGTCGCCGACCTCAATTCCTACGACAACCAGGACACCAACCCGACACTGGTGGCCGCCGAGGATGGGGGCGCGACGCTCCACCTCGAGGGGAATACCTGGAAGACGCTGGCGTACGCCTGCCGGGTAACCGAAAACACCATGCTCGAATTCGATTTCTTCAGCGATGCCGAGGGCGAGGTCCACTCAATCGGGTTCGATAACGACAACAGCATCAATGCCGGGACCAGTTTCCAGTTGTACGGCACGCAGAACTGGGGCACGGTGCCGGATTACTACGATTACGCCGGATCGGCCGGGCAGTGGAAACACTACACGATCACCGTCGGGGATTACTTCACGGGCGATTTCGACCGGCTGGTATTCGGGAACGATCACGACGTCGGTTCGCCGACGGCGCAGAGCCTGTTCCGCAACGTCCGGGTCTACGAGCCGGCCCAGCCGCGTGAGGTCACGTTCGACGCCGATAACCTCGATCCCTTCGACAACCAGGACGAAAACCCCGTGTTGGTGGAAGTAACCGACGAAGGCGCGACGCTCCGGATGGTCGGCAATACCTGGAAATCGATGGACTACGCCTACCGGGTCACCCCGAACACCGTCATCGAATTCGATTTCCTCGGTGTCACGGAGGGCGAGGAACACGCCATCGGCTTCGAAAACGACAACAACCTCTCCCAGGGGTACTACTTCCAGCTCTACGGGACCCAAGACACGAACGCCATCGACGAATTCGAGGACTACGCGGCCGCCGCGGGCGAGTGGAAGCACTACACGATTCCGGTCGGCCGCTTCTACACCGGCAACTTCGACCGCCTCGTCTTCGCCAACGACCACGACGTCAGCGCGCCCGACGCCGAGAGCTACTTCAGCAACCTCCGGATCTACGAAATCGCGACGCCGCACGCGCTGAACTTCGACGAGGTCACCATCGGATCCTTTGACGGCCAGGACGGGAACCCGACGCTGGTTGCCGTCGAGGACGGGGGCGCGACGCTCCACCTGGAGGGCAACACCTGGAAGTCCGCGTTCTTCAATTGCCGGGTGCAGGAGAACTCCTACCTCGAATTCGATTTCAAGAGCGCCGCCGAGGGCGAGATCCACGCCGTCGGCTTCGAGGAAAACAACCACCTGACCCACGCCCACTATTTTCAGCTCTACGGCACCGACGACTGGAGCGGCGACGGCGCGATCACCGACTACTACGACTACGCCGGCTCGGCGGGCGAGTGGAAGCACTACAAGATACCCGTCGGTGCGTACTTTACCGGGAACTTCGACCGCCTCGTCTTCGCCACCGACGACGACGGGTCGTCCGCCGGCCAGAGTTTTTTCCGCAACGTCCAGTTCTACACCGAGTACGCTTCCTCGGGCGGGACGTTTACCTACGACCCCGCCGGCGGATACGAGGACCTCGCGGCGGGCGAGCCGACGGCCGAGCGGTTCATATCGACCGTCCGCGACGGCAGCGGGCATACCGACACCGCCGCGGTGACCCTTACCGTCACGGGCATCAACGACGCCCCGATCGCCCGGGACGACGCCTGGGCCGCCGACCAGGACTTCGTGACGACGATCCCCGCACCCGGCGTCCTCGACCACCTCGACGGCGCGGAGACCGTCGACGACGAGGACATCGATTTCCGCGTGCCTCTGGACGCCGCCCGCCCGGCGCTGATTTTCGATGCCGCACAGGATGACGACGGGAACGGTACCTGGGAGGACGCCCCCGGCGGTACCGGCTATGACTGGCAGTACGACTGGGTGCTCGACGCGACCGTATCGCGGCTGACGACCGGGAGCTTGGCGCCGGCCGGTATCACCCACGCCTATCATTTCACCGGTGCCGGCGGGGCGGTCATGAACGACAACAGCAAAGGTCTCCGGGACCTGACCGGCGACGCCGATTACTCGGCGAGCTGGGAACTGTGGTTCGATCCGGACGCCGATACCGACCGTGACATCCTCTTCGAGACCGGCGGCGGCGGGACGGGCATGGCCGTGGAGTACGACGGCGCGGCCAACGAGGTCATCGTGACCCTCGACGACGACGGCGTGCAGGTGCAGGTCGCCGGCGGCGGGGCCCTGGTGGACACCGGCGGTTTCAACCACGTCGTCGGCGCCTATGCGAAGGACATCGACGCGGCGGGCACCGACCGGATCGACCTGTACATCAACGGCGTCCTCGTGGCATCCGACGCCTCGTCGACGGCCATCGACGCATGGGACGGCGGCGACAACGCCGGCCTGGGCATGAAAGACAACGGTCTGGCGGAGCAGGCCTCCGGCGGCAACTACGAGGGCCTGATCGCCGGCTTCAACTTCTACCAGTCGGCCCTGACTGCCGGGCTGGTCGCCGATAGTTACCACCGCGCCGTCGTCAACCCGACCCGTGCCGTCCGTCCGGCGGCGCTGCTGAACTACGACGCGGACGCTGATGTCACGCCCGGGAACGCCACCTGGGAAAACACGGGGTATGTCGACAGCCGCTACTGGGCGCTGAGCGGAGCCGCGCATGACCCCGCTCCGGGCAGCCTGCACCCGGGGATCGGGTCGGCGTACGCGTTCGACGGCACGGGCGGCGGAACGATGGATGACCTGCAGGATATCAGGGGTGTTGATCTGACGCAGTCGGACGCGAGTTTCGAGCTGTGGTTCCGCCCGGACGACCTTGCCGACGAGGATGTCCTCTTTGAAACGGGGGGGACGGGCGACGGGATGGCACTGACGCTGCGGCGCAGTTACCTGACCCTCACCGCCAACAACGGCGGGGCCCCGAACCCCGCCGAGGGGCCCGCCGTCGATGTCGGCGACCTGCTGAGCCCCGGCGAGTTCAATCAGGTGGTGGGCGTCATCGACCTCGACGAGGCCGGCAGCGACGCCGTCCTGTCCCTCTATCTCAACGGGCGGTTCATCGGTTCCGAGACGGTCGCGGGTATCGAGGACTGGGGCGACGGCGACGACAGCGGCCTGGGGCGGGTCAACGGGAGTCTCAGTCTCGTTTCCGGCAGCCCCGGCGCGTTCGAGGGCGACATCGCCGGATTCAGGATTTACGATGCGGCACTGACGGCAGACCAGATCCGGTTGGCGCACATGGCGGTCTCCGGGGGGATCATGGTCTCGGGCCACGATGCGACCAGCGCGCTGGGCGCCGCGGTCTGGGTCAACGGCGACGGCAGTTTCAGTTACGATCCGACGGCGGCCCCGGTGATCCAGGGTCTCGCCGACGGCGAGGCCGCGACCGACACGTTCACCTACACCATCCGGGACGAGCAGGGCGCGACGGACACCGCGACGGTGACGCTGACGGTGATCGGCCAGGACGCGCCACCCGTCGCCGTTGACGACGTCTACACCGCCGACGAGGACACGGTCCTGGTTGCCGACGTCGACATTCCCTCGGTTCCCAGCGAGGACTACGCCGACGCGGTCCTCGCCGACAACCCGATCGCCTACTGGCGTCTCGGGGAGTCCCTGGGAACCACGGCGGTCAACGAGGTGGCCCTGACCCCGGACGGGACGTACACCAATGGGATGGACGCCGGTCTGGGTGCGGCGACGCTGGCCCCGACAGGCGGGGATACCGCGGTCCGCGGCGACGGGATCGACGACGTCATGACCGTGCCCGACGATGACGACATCAACACCTATGACGGCGAGTCTTCCAACAAGAGTTTCGAGCTGTGGTTCAATGCCGACGACGTGGCGAGCCGCCAGGTCCTCTACGAACAGGGCGGCGCCGGTAACGGGACGAATCTCTACCTCTCAGACGGCCGTCTGTACTTCGGTATCTGGGATGCAGGCGGCGGCGGCGACGATTCGTTCATCGCCGCGCAGGTCGAGGCGGGGCGGACCTACCACGTGGTGGGCGTCTGGGACCAGCCGGCGACGACGCTGTACGTCAACGGCGTGAAGGTCGCCGAAGGCGTCACCGAGTTCAACGGCAACGGCGGCCTGTCGACCCACATCGGCGATATCGGGGCCGGCGGCTACCGCGACCAGACACGATACCACAACGCCTCGCAGGACGACCACGGGCAGGGCGACTACTTCACGGGCGTCCTCGACGAGATCGCCCTCTACAATACCTCCCTGACCGCGGACCGGGTCGATGCCCACTTCAACGCCGCCGGCGTCCTGATCAACGACCGGGACGTCGATACTCCCACGGCCGACCTCATCGTGACCGGCAACACCGACGGGAGCAACGGCGGGCTGGTGACGGTCGACGCCGACGGCAGCGTTACCTACGATCCCGACGGCAACTTCGAATGGCTCGCGGCCGGGGAGTCCGCCACGGACACGTTCACCTACACGGTATCCGACGGCAACAGCAGCGCCACCGCGACGGTGACGGTGATCATCGAGGGCGTCAACGACGGGCCGGTTGCCGTGGACGACGCGTTCCCGGCCGACGAGGATACGCCGGTGACGTATACCAGCCCGAACCTCCTCGACAACGACAGCGATGTCGATTTCCGGGTGCCGCTGACGGAACCTTCCCCGACGCTGGTATACGATGCGGCGTGGGATGCCGACGGTAACGCACAGTGGGAAAACCGTACCGGCGTCGGGGGCTTTGTGTGGAATCTGGACGGGTCGGTCACCCGGGACGCTGCGCCCGGCAGTGCCTATCCGGGTATTACCGCCGCCTACGATTTCACCGGCGCCGGCGGCGGCACGATGGAATCCCTGAGCGAACTCCCCGGCGATCCCACGGATGGGGACGCGACCTTCGAGCTGTGGGTCAACCCCGACGATCTTTCGGATGACGACGTCCTCTTTGAGACCGGCGGCGACTGGACCGGTATAGCCATCGCGATGCAGGGCAGCATCCTGCACTTCCTGGTCAACAACGATAACGACGCGGTCGGCCCTCCCGCCGAGGGGCCGTCGGTGGACGTGGCGGGCCTGATGGACACCGGGGAGTTTAATCAAATCGTCGGAACCATAGATCTCGACGGTGCCGGCGGCGCGACCTTGTCGCTTTATCTCAACGGTGTGCTGCTGGATACACAAGCGGTAACCCAGCAGCAAATCAATTCCTGGGCCGGCGACAACGGCAGCGGCCTGGGAGTCGTCAACGGAACGATGTGCCGGGTCGGATTCACCCCCGGTGATTTCGAGGGGCAGATATCCGACGTTCATTTCTACACGGCGGTACTGACCGCCGACGAGGTGAATATGTCCTACGCGGCCGTCGTTGAAGGGAACCCTGTCGTGTCCGCCTACGACGATTCCGGCACGCTCGGCAGTGTCTCCGTCGACCCCGACGGCAGCTTCACCTACGATCCCAACGGCCTCTTCGGGGACCTGGCGGCCGGAGAGACGGTCACGGACAGCTTCACCTACACGATTCGCGACGACCGCGGGGCGACCGACACGGCCACGGTCACGATCACGGTGATTGGCGTCAACGACGCCCCGGTCGCCGAAGACGACCCCACTGTCCCCGGCGACCCGGCCTACACCACCGACGAGGACACGGCGCTCCTCACGCCGGACCTGGTGGCGGCCAACGACACGGACCCGGACGCATCGGACGACCTGACCGTGATCGGCATCGACACGGCCGCCACGACCGGGGCGGTGACCGACAACGGCGACGGGACGTTCG
>CAZLBC010000009.1:89701-96340 GCA_964557575.1 uncultured Planctomycetaceae bacterium | reverse complement strand
TAGAGCAACGGCCTTTTAAGCCGTAGGTCCTGGGTTCGAGTCCCAGCTCCCTCATTCGCGAAAAACAGGACAGTACCTTTCCGGTAAGAGTATTGACCAAATGCGGAAATCCTGTACAGTATCCGCGATTTAAAGAACTGCCGCCGCCGGTTGATGCCGGCAATGGCCCCATCGTCTAGTGGCCTAGGACACTGGGTTTTCATCCCAGCAACCGGGGTTCGAGTCCCCGTGGGGTCAGTAGGGTAAACAGTGTATCCGGCGCATGTGCGCTGGTTTAACGTTATCGGTAAAAAGGCGTTTATTTTCTGATAATTTTCCTCGATTTTTTATTGACACCGAAGAAAAATTAGGGTATATACCTTAATGTGTCGTGTTTATCATGACACATCCAGGTCTCCCCTGCCTGGATAAAAAGCTGGCTTCTCCCCCGAGCCAGCGAGAAAGTCGGCTTCTCCCCAAGGCCGGCAAAAAAAATGACGGCCGTCTCCCCTTGCGGCCGTCTTTTTTTGCGCTGGCAGGGGATCTTTCCCCGTTGGCTATTGCTTTTTCTTTTCCTCCTGCATCTGCTTTATCGTCTTGCCGCCGTGTATATTCGAAAGCCGCTTCCAGAAGACATCCTCGACCTTCCTGAATTCGTCGAACAGCCGCAGCATGTACGCCCGGACCTCCCGGATTTTCTCATCGGTCTTGCCGTCACCCGGAGAAAGTTTTTTCAGTGCCTCGAGCCGCGCGGTAACAATGCGGAGTTCGGTGGCCGCGTTCTCGAATGCCCGGGCCGACTGGAACAGTTCCGCCTCCTTTGTTTCATCGTCGTCGGGCTGATAGAGGAGCATCCAGGGATTCCTCCTGACCTCCTTGCCGGTCGCCTTCAGGTCTGCGGCCAGCATGGCCATATCGTCGATCATGCGGTCGATACTGCCGTTGTTTTCCACGAGGAGCTCCTTCGCCTCCTTGCTGGTAACGTTCAGGTTATTCGCCGTTTCCAGAACGGACGTCGAAACCTTCCGCAGCGTAGCCAGTATGACCGAGAGGTCCTTGTGTGTGTAAATGTCTATTTTCGACGTGGTGCTCGACAGGTTCTTCAGGGTCTCCTTCATCATGGCCGCCGTCGTCCCCTTCTTATTGAAATCGAGTTCCGGTATCAACCCCTTGGATATTTTTTCGATGTTCTTCGCGGTCCCCTCCAGGCGGGCGATCGTCGCCTTGACCCCGGCGATAAGAGACAACTGGTCGGAGGCATCGAGTTCACGCTTCAATTCCTCGGAGATTGTCTTCATATTATTCAGCGCTGCCTGCATGCCGCCCGGCTCGATCGCAATCGCATGCTGCATGGAGGACGCGGGCACGGCATCATCCCCCCCCCCGAGATCCTTGATAACCAGGGCGCTGTTTCCCAGCATGCCCGAGATCACCTCGGCGCTGCCGTCGTTGGGGAGAGCAAACCCGTCCTTCTTGAAACTCACCTTGAAATACACCCTGCCGTTCTTGTAATCGGGAACCACGTCCTCGATTCGTCCCACGACCAGGTCGCCGTACTGGACGGTGCTGTTTACGATCAGCCCGACCGGGCCGTTCTTCACATTGCTGTAAAACCACGCGCGCTCACCGGTGGCGCCGATGAGGTGAACATATCCCCCCATCCATATGACCAGGCCGACGATAATCGCGACCGAAAACAGGACGAACAAGCCGGCCTTCAACTCGCTGTGTTTCTTTCGGGGCATTGCACACTCCAGTTATATTCAGGTTATCTGCCGCCGAGGCTCAGGATATCCTCTTCGAAGGCCTCCTCTTTTCTGCGCTCGGACAGGGGACCGTCTGAATCGCCGCGCAGGAACTGCCGCACGATATCTTTTTCATGATCACCGGTAACCCCGCCGTCCCGGATAGTTTCGAAATCCTCTCGCGTTCCCGACAACAGTATCTTGCCGCGATCGAGCATTATCATCCTGTCGGCGATCCTGAATGCCGAGTCCATCTCATGGGTCACGACGACGCTGGTGACCTCGAGCTTCTTGGCAAGGTCCAGCATCAGCATATCTATCTCCGCCGAGGTCACCGGGTCCAATCCGGCCGACGGCTCGTCGTAAAACAGTATCTCCGGGTCGAGGGCAATGGCACGAGCCAGACCCGCCCGCTTTTTCATCCCGCCGGATATTTCCGCGGGCATCAGGTCCGCTGCCTGCCGCAGACCCACCTGTTCAAGCTTGATCTTCACCATGATATCTATGGTTGCGTCGTCCAGGTCCGTGTGCTCGCGAAGCGGCAGGGCGACATTATCACCGACCGTCATCGAATTGAACAGCGCCCCCGACTGAAAGAGTATGCCGAACCGCTTGCACAGCGCATCCATCTCGCGCGAGTCTATGGCCGAAAGATCCCTGCCGAACAACTCTATCGTTCCCTCGTCGGCCGTTATGGAACCAACCATGTGGCGCAACAGCGTACTCTTGCCGCAACCGCTGCCGCCCAGTATGACAAACATTTCCCCGTAATAAATAGCCATGTCTATCCCGTCGAGAACCGCCCTGCCTTCGAATTCCTTCACCAGGCCGGATACGCGGATGACCGGCTCCTGTTCGGTTGTTTCCGCGATCGATTCCAACCCGGTATCCCGGCTCTGACGCTGTTCCATTCTTCACGCATCCCAGGCAAAGAAAATAACGGTGAAAATACACGAGGCGACGATAATCGCCACGATGCACTTGACGACGGTAGCCGTTGTCGCCCTGCCCACCCCCTCCGCGCCGCCGCGGACGTTCAAACCCTCGTAACACGCAATGGATGCTATAAGGATTCCGAACACAAAGGCCTGTATCATGCCCGTGTAGAAATCGCTGTAGGCGAGCATGTTCCGCATGAGTTCCCAGTATCGATTGTACACCTCGGCACCCAACACCAGCCGTGAAACACCATATCCACCCCCCGCAATCATGATATCGGCCACGGGCGTCAGCAGCAGCATGGCCGTTACCGTGGCCAGCATGCGGGGAACAACCAGGAAACGCACCGGGTTGAGGGCCATCGCCTGCATCGCCTCTATCTCTTCGGAAACCACCATGGTACCGATTTCCGCGGCGATCGATGCGCCGGCAAAACCGCTCAGTACCACCGCCGTTATGATCGGCCCCAGCATCCTGAACCCTGCAATACCGATAATAGAGGATATCTGGCTCTGCTGCTGGAAATCGGCCAGCGGCGGCTCCATCTGCAGCGCGAGAATAACGCCGATAAAGCCCTGGACGAGGCACACGATACCAAGGCTCCGCGCGCCGATACGCAGTGTCTGAGAAGACATCTCGCGGATGTCCAGGTATCCCTTTCCGGGTATCAGGCCGACAAGAAACCAGCGAACGGCGGTCCCCGAAAGGAGAAACATGCCCCCGACATATTCCAGCGCATTCAGCGTCGCGGCGCCGATCATCTCAACGAAATTTCTCCGGCCGTTTGAAATCATACGTTATTGCAGGGCATCCTCCACCGAGGGCTCCATGTCGAAGACGGTATCCAAGCTGGTAATCTCGAGGATACTCGTCACCTTGCGGGAGGGCGCAGCCAGTTTCAACGCGATGCTTCGCTCACGCGTCCGACTGAGCAGCTTGACCAGCGAAGCGACCCCCGATGAGTCCATGTAGGGGACATTCGTCAGATCGACGACAATGCGCTCCGGCTTGTCGTCGAGTACCGACAGCAATTGTTTTTGAAAACGGGTACTTTGATGCAAATCGATATCTCCCTCGACTTCCACCACCGCGATTTTTCCTTCCCATCGTATATTTCGGACCGGATTGCTGGTCATGTCTCTTCCTCTTCTGTATGTGATCCAGGCAACGTTTTTTTCAACACGGTGCGTGTCCCGCCACCCTCGGCGGAGAAATATTCTACCACATCGACACAGGTATTAATGATGTGCACGCCCAAGCCGCCGGGACGAATATTATCCAGGTCGCGACCCTGTATCTTCTCGGCTTCGACTTCACTGCCGTAATCTCGCAGAATAATACACAGCGATCCGTCCTTCACGCACAATTCGATATCTATCCGACCGTCCGGTGCACCGTCATACGCGTGACGTATGATATTAGTCAGGGTCTCGTCGGTCGCCATGACAAGCATGCCCACCGCATCCTCGTCGAAACCGCTCTTGCGGGCGTACCGTTCCATCCGGTCGCGCACGTCCTTGAGTGCGGCTGGATCGGAATCGATAGTGAAGCAGTCGGACTTCATTGCGCCCTCGAACGAGACTCGTTTTCGGCATCCGCCGAGGAAATGCCTCCTTTGCCGGGCTTGCGGCCTTTGACCCAGTCCCGCCATTTTTCCACGGCAGCCTCTCGATTCTCAAACGATTCCCAGGCGTTCCAGCCGAAATCCTGACCGGTGATCCTGCGGAGCGCCCGGGCGGAAAACACCTGTACCATCACCTCCTGGTCGGTCAGCCGATCTACCAGAAGTGGAACGGCGTTATCGCCATTGGTCTCGGCTGCTTCCATAACGGCGTTAATTCGTACCGACGGATCCTCGTGCTGAAGGCGCTCATACACGGAACCGTCGATAGTCTTGTTGCCGCCGCAGCCGGGAACGCAAACAGGCAACGCCGCCAAACCCGCCGCAAGAAGCACGGCGTATCCGGCGCGTGCCGCACGGCGGGCGGTCCCTGAAAACGCCGATCGGATATCATCTCTGCACGACATTGCCGTTCACCATTATACACGTATATCGAAACGAAAATTATACAGCGCACTGTCTCACGGGGACAAAACATTACGTTTCGCCACGCCGGCAAGACGATCCGCATGCCGCACGGGTTCGGGCAGCCGCACGCCCCTGCCGGCCCGCAGAACCCACCGTATCGTATCGTCAAACTCAACCCGGTGCCCCACGGATACGTACAGCGGCTTGATCGCATCCCTGGTCCTCAACACCGCGCCGATCACGCTGCCTTTGTACGTCAACCGTCTTCGACACCCCCTTTTCAAGCCCGGCTCGGTATGCTTCCCGCACAACCTGCTCTTGGCCACGCCGATTGAGGGCATATCGAGCCACAACCCGACGTGGGATGCGATGCCCAATCCCCGGGGATGGGCGATCCCCTGCCCGTCGCACATAAGCAGATCCGGCCTGCCGTACCTTTCCGCCAACTGCTTGACCGCCTCGATAACCGCCGGCGCCTCCCTGAAGCTCAGGAGCCCCGGAATATACGGAAACCGGCAGGGACGAACCAGGCTCACCACGCCCTCAACGGCCATGGTCCGCGCATCGCAGAGCACTGCCGCAGCAACGATGGTGTGTGCATCGGGGAACGCGCAGTCGACCCCGGCAATCCATTCAACCGCTCCTGTCAGCGGTGCACGGACAACACGCGCGGCGAGTTCCTCCTGAAGCGCTACAGCATCGGCGGCCGGCAGATCCCACGCGTGCATCATGGTCGGGTCGCTCAAATCCCGAGGACATCGCGCATGTCGAATAACCCCGGCTTCCGGCCGGCAACCCACTTTGCGGCCCGCAGCGCGCCGCGCACGAACGTATCCCGCGTATGCGCCGCATGAGCCAGCGTCACGGTTTCACCGAGGTTGCCGAAATACACCGAATGCTCCCCGATCGTATCGCCGAGCCTGACGGCGTGCATACCGATTTTGCCGGCCTCGCGCGGCTGGAACCCGCTCCGACCGAAGGTGGCCGCATCGGCGTATTCCCTGCCCGTGGCCGCGCATATGCTCCGGGCCAGCGCGACCGCCGTACCGCTTGGGGCATCTTTCTTGAATCGATGGTGGGTTTCCGCTATTTCGATGTCGTAATCATCCCCGAGCGCGACGGCGACCTCCCCCACCAGTTTGATCAGGAGATTTATGCCCATCGAAAAGTTGCTTGCGCGGACGATGGGAATAGCCCCGGCGGCGTCGGCGATTTCGGCGAGTTGACTTTCAGTCAGTCCCGTCGTACCGATGACCATCGCGATCCCCTTTTCCCTGCAAGCGGGCAGAAACGCCATGGTGCCTTCCGGCAGGGAAAAATCGATCACGACGTCCGGGTGCCCGCCAATGACATCGGACACGGGTACATCCAGCGAACCGACACCGGCCAGATCACCAACATCCCGGCCCTTCTGCGGACAATCGTCACGATCCACCGCCTCCACGACGGAAAATTCATCCGACGCCGCGGCGAGCGCGACGATCCGCATGCCCATTCGTCCGGCTGCTCCGACAACACCCAGTTCTGTCATTTCATTCCTTTCCGTATGAGTAGCCATCACCTTCTCACCGCGTACAGGATACACGGAATCACCCATATTTTACAGGCTGTTACACCTCCTGTAGAAAACCTGTTGACCGGCAAGCGGATGAGCCGTATAGTTTCTTCCCGCTGGTTTCACGGAGAGGTGGCAGAGTGGCTGAATGCGCCGGTTTGCTAAATCGGTGAACGGGTTATACCGTTCCGCGGGTTCGAATCCCGCCCTCGTCCGGACCTAAAGTCACACCCTGTTGTTGGGATCAAAGCACATTCGCCAGGTAGGGGTTTGACGCCGGAGTAGAGCGATAGCGAGACGGAGGCGCCGCGAAGCGATTTTCGTAAAAATCGCTGAGCGAATCCCGCCCTCGTCCGGACCTAAAGTCACACCCTGTTGTTGGGATCAAAGCA
>CAZLBC010000009.1:8012-89601 GCA_964557575.1 uncultured Planctomycetaceae bacterium | reverse complement strand
ATGAACCAATTTCCCACATACCGTCCGCGGCGACTGAGGTACAACGCCACACTGCGGGAGATGCTCGCTTCCGTCAGATTGAACCCGAAGGACCTCATCGCACCCCTGTTCGTTCGTGACGGCGAGGATCTCGCCCGCGAAATTCCCAGCATGCCGGGCCAATACCAGTATTCCCCGGACCGGGCACTGGACACGGCCCGGCGGTGGCACGATAAGGGCCTCCCGGCCGTCATACTGTTCGGCGTCACGGACGAAAACAAAAAGGACGAGACGGGAACGGGTGCCTGCGACAGTGACGCGCCTGTCCAGCGTCTCACCGCCGACATAAAGGCCCGTATCCCCGGCATGGTGGTGATAACCGACACGTGCCTCTGCGAATACACCGCACACGGACACTGCGGACCGATTGCGGAGACCGAGTACGGCAAAGATGTCGACAACGACACCACCCTGCAACTGCTTGCCCGGACCGCCGTTTCGCAGGCCGCGGCCGGCGCGGACATCGTCGCCCCCTCGGCGATGATGGACGGCCAGGTCGGAGCGATTCGCGCGGCACTCGATGAGGCGGGATACCACCGTCGAGCTATCATGAGTTACGCGGTCAAATACGCCTCGAACATGTACGGTCCGTTCCGGGATGCGGCTGAAAGCCCTCCCGGATTCGGTGATCGAAGATCGTACCAGATGGATTTCCGCGATCGCACCCAGGCCGGAATAGAGGCGACTGCCGACGAGAGCGAGGGTGCGGATATCATCATGATCAAGCCCGCCGCAACGTACCTCGACGTGATTGCCAAAGTACGGAACATCACCTCGCTGCCGCTGGCCGCATACCACGTCAGCGGCGAGTATTCGCAGATTATGGCGGCGGCCCAAAACGGGTGGGTCGACGAAAAAGGGGCCGCGTTTGAGGTAACGGCCGCGATAAAGCGGGCCGGCGCGGACTTGGTCATCACGTATTTCGCGGAAAACCTGGTGGACTGGCTGGGGAGTTGAGAAGTGGCGTAATACGTACTCTTTTCGTTCGTTGTACCTAACCGGGACACGGTGTATGTGTCTATACCGATGGAAGTCGAAACACATTCACCCCTGCAACAGGACGACGGAGAATATCATGTTCAAATCAATGCCGATCGCGTGGATAATGGTCGTCGCTTTTGTTTGTTCCATAGTGATAGATAGTGCCGACGCCCAGGAAACGAAGGGCGCGATCCGTAATAAAACGATCTCGGGATTTCGCATCTACGAACCGGCGAAAACCGCGGTAAAAAAGCTGGAAACACTCGGCGGCGTAAAGATCGTGACCAACTGGGAGGTCCTGAAAAAGGCGGGGGCCGACCCGGACGAAAAGGTCCTCCTCAGGGGCGGCAAGGAAAAATTGACCGACGTCATCGACTCGCTGCTTTCGCAGATTGCAAACGGCGAAGACCCGCTCGGCTGGTATATCAAGGGCGGCGCGATATACCTGGTGTCGACGGAAACCGCAACGCAGAAGGCGTCTATCGCACCGCGCGCGCGGGGGGTGCCGGGCAGGAGAAGCGCCGGGCCCGCGACGGCGCGACAAAGACAGGGCACGCGCAGGTCTTCGCCCCGCGGCGTCGGCTACCACTTTGTGGAGACCCCCCTGGTCAACGTGATTGAACTGTACCGCTCCAGTACCGGCGTTAATTTCTACGTGAACTGGAAGGCACTCGAGCAGAGCGCGATCACCCGTGACACGCCGGTATCCTTCAACCTCCACAACATTTCGACCGCGCAGGCCCTGGATTACACGATGAAATCCATAAACGGGGACCGGGGAATCTACGAAAGCGCTTACTGGGTCGTCGACGGCGGGGTTGTCCGTATCTCGACGGGGACAAAACTCGATAAAACCGTCAAGACCATGGTATACGACATAACCGATATGCTCGCCGTGATCAGTAATTCGAAAGGGCCGAGAATCAAGACAGACGCGATCGGGCAAGGCAGCGGCAGTGGCGGCAGTTCCACCACCGGTACGGGATTCCTGGGAGGAGCCGGCGGCGGGCTCGGGGGAGGACTCGGCGGAGGCGGCGGAGGGCTCTTTGAGGACGCGGAATCCAGCGAGGACTCCAAGTCGCATGCCGAACAGGTCGAAGAGAAAAAACAGGAAATACTCAAGATGATCAAGAGCTCTATCGGGGACGAGTTCTGGGCCCCGCAGGGCAAAGGGTCCGTGATGATCATCAACAATCAACTGATAATCAAGCAGACCCTGCTGGGCTTGAAGCTGATGTCGGGGGGGGCGTAAAAACCGCTCGCCTCACCCCAGCGGCATCTTCCAGAATTCGCTCGGGGTGTGGGCCTTTCTGATGGTTTTTTCCATTTCCGCCACGATTTCGGGATGCTGCGATGCGACGTCGTTCTTCTCCCCGATATCTTTCTCGAGATCGTAAAGCATAAGAGGACCGTCGGGATTCTTCAGCACATTCAGACGGATCGCCTTCCACCTGCCCGTGCGGACCGCCACCTTACCACCGTGCGGCTTGAATTCCCAGTACAGGTATTCGTGCTTCTCCTGGTCGTCTTTTCCCAGCAGTGCCGGCACCAGGGAAATCCCGTCGGTATCCGCCGGGCAGTCGACGCCCGCCAGTTCACAGAATGTCGGCATCATGTCCCAGAACGCGGAAATATGATCGCTCGTTTTTCCCGCAGGGATTGTTCCGGGCCATCGGGCGACGAGCGGCACCCGTATGCCGCCCTCGAACAGGTCCCGCTTGATCCCGCGCAGCGGCCCGTTTGAATTGAAAAACCCCGGATCGTGCCCCCCCTCGCGGTGACACCCGTTGTCGGAGACAAACATGACCAGCGTTCTGTCGTCGATTTTCAGTTCCTTCAGCAGTTCGATGATCTGTCCCACCTGTCGATCGAGACGGGTAACCATGCCGGCGAACGCGGCGATCGGATTCCTGACTTTCGGGCCGGCGTACCTGCCGATCTTGTCTTCGAACTGCGCGAACTTCTTTCGAAACGGGGCCACGGATTCCTCCGGGCAGTGCATCGCGGCATGGGGTATGGCCACCGGCAGGTAGCAGAAAAAGGGGCGGTCCTTGTTTTGCCGTATGAATTCCATTCCCTTTTCCATGATCACGTCGTGGGAGAAGGTTTTGCCGTCCAGCGGGACCTTCTCCGCGTTGTGCCACAGGTACGTGACGTAGTAGTTGTGGGCGTGCCGCTGGCAGTAGTAGCCGAAGAACTCGTCGAATCCCTGCCTGACGGGATCGCCCTCGCTTTCCGGAGGGCCGAGCCCCCACTTGCCGAAGCCGCCCGTGGCATACCCCGCACTTTTCAGCAGTTCGGCGACGGTCACCGCGTCGGCCGGTATCGGGTGCTGCCCGACCGGGCGAATCTCCTTGTTGCCGCGAATGAAGGCGTGGCCGGTGTGCTTGCCCGTCATCAGGCAGCACCGGGAGGGAGCGCAGACGGTACTGCCGGCATAGTGGTCGGTGAATCGCATCCCCTCGGCCGCGAGCGCATCGATATGCGGCGTCGCGAACTTCTTCTGCCCGTAGCAGCTCAGGTCCCCGTAACCGAGATCGTCGGCGAGTATGTAAATAATATTCGGCCTCCCGGCCCCGGCGGCCCTGACCGTGCCGGCCGCAAGGGAGAGTCCCGCCAGCCTGACAAATGAACGGCGATCGATTCGATTCTGCATTGCCCTGTTCCTTTCAGGTGCCGTGTATCGGCATTGTCATCCGTACTACGGTACGGCAACGGCACAACTATATCAATACCGGTTCTGCACCGTCGCGTTCGCCCGCTTCCTGTATCTGTCAAATTTTCCGTTGAAGAGACCTGCCGTAATGTATATCCTGATGACTTCGCGGGGTGTCGTCAAAACCCCAGCCCGCCGTGCGGGTACGTAGTCAGAACTGTCAGGAAAGGACAAGAAATGAAGAACATAGTGCCACTGCTGTTACTGGTTTCAGCGGTATTGATTGCCGGCTGCGCCGAAGGCGAGGACGTCAAATCCGGCAAGAGCGATGTGGGGCCCTACGATACACCCAAGCAGGCGAAGCTCTACCTCAAGCTGCCCGATTACTGCCCGACCCCGGACGGCATGGCCCTCTGCCCGAAAACAGGACTCATCTACCTCAACGTTCCAAACTATGCAACCGCCGCCACGTATGGCGATCAGCCCACCACGGAGGACGGCGCCCTGAAACCGATCAAGAAGGCCCCGGCGATACTCGCGACGATCGACAAGAAGGGGACATTCAAAAAGATCCTGACGTACAAGCCGCACAAGGAAACCGGGCAGGCCGGCCCCATGGGCCTGGATTTCGGCCCCGACGGCAACCTGTACGTCGCCGACCTCCAGTACTTCTACAACAGTAACAACAAGTCCCGCCTGCTGCGCCTGGTCATGAAAGACGGCAAACCCGTCAAGACCGAATGCGTGGTCGACGGCTTCAAGCTCTCCAACGCCGTCCTCTGGCACCAGGGGCACTGCTACGTCTCGGATACCTTCTTCGACGTGAAGGGTAAGAATCTCAGCGGCGTGTACCGCTTCTCCGCCGACGAGCTGAAAAAGGGCGGCATTACTCTCAAGCCCTACAAGAGCGCAACAGATCACGACCCGCACCTGTTGATCACCTGCGAGACGATCAAACGCGGACGCGGCGACATCGCCGGGTGCGACGGCATCGCCTTCGACAAGAGCGGCAACTTTTACACCGGGAACTTCGGCGACGGCCGGGTCACCAAGGTGACGTTCGACGAGAAGGGCAACGTCACGTCGCAGGAAATCCTGATAGACGACTTCCCGGAGGTCCAGTGCGTCGACGGTATGCGGTCCCACCCGACGAAGGACATCATCTACTTCGCCGACTCCCAGGCCAACGCCATTCGGGCATTCACTCCCCGCGGCAAACACTGGGTGGTCGCTATCAACGGCGACACGGACGGTGCCGACGGTGGTATGGATCAGCCCTGCGAGGTGATCATACGCGACGGAAAGATGATCATCGTCAACTTCGATTGGTCGTTCCCGGGGCTGAAGAACTCGAAGCACGACAAGCCCTATACCCTCAGCTACATTCAGATGAAGTAACGGGTACTCTGTGTAACCCCCGCGGGCGGCGGCGCATCCACGCCGCCGCCCGTTTCTTTTACAGGAGCAGACCATGGATTTGAACGTCACGGACAAGGTCGCCATCGTCACCGGCGGCTCGCGGGGGATCGGCAAGGCCATCTGCCTGAAACTCGGATCCGAAGGCGTGAAGGTCGGCGTCAACTACCTCGTCAACGACACGGTGAACCTTGAAGACGAGGCACAGGAGGTCGTGGCGGAAATCGAATCGGGCGGCGGAACCGCCGCCGCGATCGGCGGCGACATCTCCATCGAAACCGACGCTATCGGCCTCTTCGACCAGTGCGAAGAAGCATTCGGACAACCCGTCGAAATCCTCGTCAACAATGCCGCCGTTGTGTCGACCGGGCGGATCGCGGACTTTTCAGTCGACCACTGGGAGAGCCAGTTCAGGATCAACGTCACCGGTGTCTTCATCACCTGCCGGGAGTTTATCAAGCGGCTCGACGCGGCGGGAAAACCCGGCAAGATCGTCAATATCGCCTCCCAGGCCGCCTTCCTGGCCTCGACCACGGGCCACCTCCCGTACGACTCGTCGAAGGGCGCGGTCATTTCCATGACCCGCGCGATCGCCCGAGAGACCGCAGAGCGGGGATTTGACGCCAACTGCATCGCCCCGGGCATGGTCATGACGGAAATGGTGGCGAAGACGTGGGAGGAGAAAAAGCATCGCTACCTGTCGAATATCCCCAAGAACCGCATCGCCCGGCCGGAAGAAGTAGCCAATGTCGTACTGTTCCTGGCATCGGACCTCTCGAGCTACATGACCGGAACCTGCCTGGATGTGACCGGCGGCATGCTGATGCGTTGAAACGTTTCCGCCTGCAGCCCGCGCCCCGCGCGTACACCCGACACCGCACAAGGAGACATCGCGATGGATTACCTGATGGGTATCGACCTCGGCTCCACCAGCCTGAAAGCCATAGTCTACGATCTCGACGGCACTACCGTGGCGCATGGCTCGCGGCCAACGGAAAAACACGTGCCCGACGATCATCCCGACTGGACGGTCTGGCGCCCGGAGCACATCTGGAATGATACCGCCGCCGCCATCGCGGATGCGGCGGCGGCACTGGACGCTCCCGCCGACATCAAGGGGGTCGCCGTGACGGGCATGGGTATGGACGGTGTCCCGATGGACGCCGACGGCAACTGGCTGTACCCGTTCATCAGTTGGCACGACACGCGGACCGAGCCGCAACTTGCGTGGTGGAAAGAGCACGTGGGGCTCGAGAAATACGCCATTAACGGCAACCCGGTCTGGCCGATCAATTCCGCCCTGCGGATGCTCTGGATGCAGGAACACGAGCCGGCAATCATGGAGAAAACCCACAAGTGGCTCCTGATAGAGGACTTCCTGAACTACATGCTCTGCGGCGCGTGGACGACCGACTTCTCGATGGCGTCCTGCACGATGTTCCTCGACCAGAACACCCGCGACTGGTCCGACGAAATCATCGCGGCGGCGGGGATCGACGGCGACATTCTCCCCGAACCGCGTCAATCCGGTACCCGGATCGGGACGGTGACGAAACGGGCCGCCGCGGCCACCGGCCTCCCCGCCGGCACCCCGGTCATCCTCGGCGGGCACGACCTGCTGTGCGGCACGCTGCCGGTCGGGGCGTTCGAGCCGGGCGCGGCGCTGGACGTCACCGGCACGTGGGAGTGCATCATCTTCTCCAAGAACCAGCCCGTCATGAACAATGCCCTGCGGGACATGGGCATGACCGTGCAGGCCAGCGTCGCCCGCGACCGGCACGCGATCTGGGGCGCCGCCCCGGCATCGGAGATGCTCGAATGGTTCCGAAAGGAATTCGGTTCCGCTGCGAAACAGCAAGCCGAAACCGAGGGCGGTGAAGAATGGGACCACCTGCTGAAAGCGGCCGCGGCCGCCGAACCCGGCGCCGGGGGCGTGTTCTTCCTGCCGCACATGTCTGCGTCGGCGTGCCCGGTCCAGGACGAAAAGTCCCGGGGCGCCTTCGTCGGCCTCGGAAGCCGCACCGGCTTTAACGAGATGCTCCGCGCGGTCATCGAGGGCCTCAACTACCAGTTCCTGGATATCGTCAATGCCGCGGAATCGAGCCTCGAAACATCGGTCGACAAGGTTATCGCCGTCGGCGGCGGCACCAGGAGCACCCTGGGCATGCAGAACAAGGCGGACATCATCAACCGGCCGATCGAGGTGCCGGGCGTCGAGGAGGCGACCCCCCTCGGCGCGGCGATCCTCGCGGGTATCGGCGTGGGACTGTACGACAACGTGCAGGAGGCGTTCGAGCGGGTCTACCGGGAAGGCACGACCTATGAGCCGGATCCGGACCGCGCCGCGGCATTCACAGAGCGGTTCGCGATATACAAGGATCTCTACCCGGCGCTGAAGCCGGTCAATCACCGGATAGCGGCGCTGTAACGGGTCAGCCGGTTTCGGCTCATTCCCCGGAACCGGCGGAGGACGTCTCGTCCCCACCTTCGGGCGGTAAAAACGTTTCGGGTTCTTTTTTCTCTTCTTCCGCGCCCGGCGTCTCGTCAACAGCCATGCCCGTCGGCTCACCGGCGGGGGCGGTTTCAATCGCCTCTTCAACTTCCTCCGCGGCCTCTTCTTTTTTCTCGGCTGCCAGGGAGGCAACCGGATCGCGGAATATCAGGGCGAACAATACCAGCAGCGCGACCGAGACGACGGTGCTGAATATCCACATCGCCTCCCAGTTTTTTGCCCCTGCTGCGGCGGCCTCGCCCATCTCCAGCAGGCCGCCGTTGATAAAATTACCGGCCAGCAGGCCGATTCCGAACGCAATCAGGAAGATGAGCCCCTGCGCCTGGGCCTTCATCTCCTTGGGCGCCTTCCGATCGATGTAGATCTGGCCGCCGACGAAGAAACAGCCGAAAATCACACCATGTACCAGGATTCCCGCGTAGTAGAGGATATCCATATCGTAGGTGTTCCCCAGCCAGAACGACCCGAACCGGACGGCCAGCGCCGCCAGGCCAAGGACCATCGTCCACTTCAGTCCGATGGTCGCGATAAACAGCGGCACCAGCAGCATGACGCCCATCTCGACGAACTGTCCCCAGTTCATGGTGACCGTCAGGTATTCAAACCCCTTGGCCTTGAGGAACGCCGAGAAGTACGTCCAGTATGCCGCGAAGGCCAGCATGGCGACCAGCGTTCCGAGGACGACCACGGCAAAACCGACATCCTTCATAAGCGAGATCGACCGGAGCCCGAGGACATCCACCACGGAACTCTTCTGGCCCTTGGCCGGCGGCGGCGTGTGCGGCAGCGTCAGGGCGTACACCGCCCCGACCAGCGCAACAGCAGCGCCGCAAATGAGGGGGATCGACGTGCCGTCTATCACGGTTTCAAACATCTTGTCGGCCACCAAACTGAACAGCCCCGCGGCGACCCAGCCGATCGAGCCGAACACGCGAATCTGCGGGAACTTCTCCGAGGGGGCGTGCGTCATGGCGATGGAGTTGGTCAGGCTCCAGGTAGGCATGTAACACAGCATCGCGAACAGCAGGAACAGGAATACCGGTGTCGCCTCGGTTACCTGCGATGAAAGAAACAGCAGCACGGCCGTCGCCAGGTTGAGCACCGCCAGGACACGCTCCGAGGAGAAATGCCGGTCGGCGAACATGCCGATGAGCGGCGACGCAAGGCAACCGAGGGCCATTGAACTGCCGATCAGGGCCATCTGCAGCCCCGTCATGCTCAGCGCATCGTTGAGGTACGCCGTGAGCTGGACGAACCACACGGCGACGAGCATGTACTGGAAGAACATCATGATGCTGAGACGAACGCGGTTACCCATGGTAAGCTGTTGTTCTGCCATGTCGATCACTCTCCGTAACTGACGGTTAATTAAAAAAGTGCCTGTTTCAACCCATCGAGCGAACAGAATGAGAAAAAGACTGTTTTCATCCCGCCGAACAAAGTTACAACAATAGACCTTCCCGAAATGCAATTGTCAAGCGCAAATTTACGGCCCACCGAATGATACGCACGCATCGCACGCAATCGTATCCTTGACACCAGCCACCCTGTTCCGAATAATCATCCATCGACGAGATACCAACGCCCCGGACAAGGAGACCACCATGACACAGTACCTCTTGGGAATAGACAACGGCGGCACGATGGCCAAGGCGGCCCTCTTCGCCACCGACGGAACGGAAGTCGCGGTCGCGTCCTGCAAATCCGAGATGCTCGACGTCAAGCCCGGTTGGGCCGAATTCGATATGAACGCGGTCTGGTTGAATGCGGCCGGCGCCGTCAAGCGGGTCATCGAACAGTCCGGCGTCGATCCGTCCGCAATCGCCTGCGTCGCCTGCACCGGCCACGGTAACGGCCTGTATCTCGTCGACGAGGATGCAAACCCCGTCTACAACGCCATCGGCTCGGCCGACGGCCGGGCGAAAGAGTACGTCGAACGGTGGAACGAGGACGGCACCCAGGCCGCCGTCCGCCCCAAGACGATGCAGACGACGTTTCCCTCCCAGCCCGGCGCCCTGCTGCGGTGGCTGAAGGACAACGACCGGGAAACCTACGACAGTGCCCGGTGGGTGCTGATGTGCAAGGACTTCGTCAGGGCGAAGCTGACCGGCGAGATATACATGGAACTCTCCGACATGTCCGCCACCAGCCTCATGAACGTCGGCACGGCGGAATACGAGGACGACATCCTCGCGGCGTGGGGCATCGCGGACGCGAAGGAGAAGCTGCCGCCGATCAGGATGGCCGCCGACCGGTGCGGCACGGTTACCGCCGCGGCCGCCGCCGAAACCGGTCTCGCGGAAGGAACCCCGGTTGCCGGCGGCATGTTCGACATCGACGCGTGCGGGCTGGCCAGCGGGCTGGATTACGAGGGCGGCCTCTGCATGGTATCGGGTTCGTGGGGCAACAACCAGTTCGTCTCGAAGACCCCGGTCGCGGACGGCGTCTTCATCACCAGTTGCTACGTGGTGCCCGGATTCTACTACATGTTCGAGGGGTCCCCCACCGGGGCGAGTAATCTCGAATGGTTCCTGACCGAGTTCTTCGCCGCCGACAGGGAGCGCGAAGAAGAAAAGGGAAAGAGTGTCTACGATCTCTGCAACGAACTGGTCGCCGAGACGAAACCCGAGGATACCGGGATCATTTTCCTGCCGTTTCTCTACGGGAGCAATGTGAGTTTGGACGGGAAGGCGTGCTTCATCGGCCTGGACGGCTGGCAGAAGCGCGGTCACGTGTTGCGGGCAATCTACGAGGGCGTGATTTTCTCGCACCGCTGGCACATGGAGAAGCTCCTCCAGCACGCCGAGATGCCCCCCGTCATTCGCCTGACCGGCGGCGCGGCAAACAGCAGCCTGTGGGTACAGATGTTCGCCGACAACTTCCAGGTGCCGATCGAACTGCCGAAGGGCACGGAACTCGGCGCGCTCGGTGCCGCGATATCGGCCGGCGTGGCCGCGGGCGTGTTCGACTCCTACGGCGACGCGATCGAGGCGATGGTCGACATCGGCGATCGGGTCGAGCCGAATCCGGCGATGAAGGGCCTCTACGACAAGAAGTACGCCCGGTACAAACAGGTGCTCGATATCATGGACCCGCACTGGTCGGACCTGGCCTGGAACGGGTAGCGTTATGCCCGTCGCCCTGCATAGCGAACATGGTGGATTCTGACAGCGCGCCGATCCGCAGGCGGCCGGCCGCTTTATTGCCGCGTTGAGGAAGACAACGGGGGGCGGGAAGCAAGACATAGGCAGGATGGCTGTTGTCTTAATCGCTGCCTCGCGAGCGGTTACGGGAACTACGGCTTCAGTACCACCCGGAGGCACGCGCCCGATTTCATCAGGTCGAAGGCCTTCAGGATATCGTCAAGGGGGATGATATGCGTGGCAATTGTCGCCCCGTCGATCTTGCCGCTCGTCAGGAGATCCACCGCCGTTCGCACGTGGTCGGCGGTCGAGTCGCTCGTGCCGACCACCCGCAACTCGTTGTAGTGGATCGCCCTGCTGTCGATTGTGAGCATGTTCTTTCCCTTGGGGAGCGACGCGAAGAGGCAGACGGTGCCCCGCTTGCGGACGAGGTGGACGGCCTGCTCCTGGGGCTGCGCGGCGGGAGCGGCGACGATACAGATATCGACGCCGAGCCCTTCCGCAGTCTCCTCGGCGACCACCGCGGCGAGGTCTTCTTCGGCCGGGTTCACCAGGACATCGCAGAACGGCCTGGCCTGCCGGAGCCGCGCGTCGCTGACCTCGGAAAGGATGATCTTATTCGCCCCGAGTGCCCGGGCGACGAGGACGTTCAGCAGGCCCATCGGGCCGGCGCCGCACACGAGGACCGTGTCCCCCTCTTCAATGGTGCAGTGCTCGATCGAATTGACCGCGCAGCTCACCGGTTCGGCAAGCGCGGCGTGTTCCGGTGCGATATCCCCGGGAACCCCGACCACGTGTCCGCCCCGCACCGCCAGGCCGGGTATCGCGCAGTACTCGGTCATGCCGCCGTTGTAGCAGAATCCCATCGGCGCGACGTTCTTGCAGATGTTGCGCCAGCCGCGGCGGCAGTAGAGACACTCGCCGCAGGCGATGGTGGTCGCCATGACGATGCGGTCGCCGACGGCCACATCGCCGGCTGCTGCCGCCGGGCCGATTTCCCTGATGATGCCCGTGAACTCGTGTCCGAGTATCGCCCCCTCCTTCATCCGGGGATTGCCCACGTTGAATGTCTTCAAATCGCTGCCGCAGACGGCGCAGGCGTCGGTCTGAACGAGGATCTCGTCTTCGCCGCATGCCGGAACGGGGACCTGCTCCACGCGGATATCACCGGGGGCGTAGTATACAACGGCCTTCATCGTATCGCTCATCGAATTCTCCCTGTGTGATTTTGTGCGAACCGGCAACCGCCGCGGGGCCTGCCGGCGCGGTGGCTCATCCGAGGATCTCTATGCGGTAACCGGTCGCCCAGGTCTCCCCGGCGCCGAGGGGCATGATGCCCTCCTTCGTCTCGAAAGTGCGGTCGGTATCGATGTTGTCGGGCACCCCGTGCCACGGTTCAACGCACACGAAGGGGGCCCGGGCCTTGGACCAAAGGGCCAGGTAGGGAACACCCGGCGTCGCGATCCGCACGGCCTTTTCCGACAGGCTGCAAATCAGGGTCACGTCGGTCGACCGGGGCGACTTGAAAATCAGCGGCCCCCGCTCGAAGAGATCGCGGGTGAGGTAAATCTGCCGGCAGTTGTCGAACGCGGGTGCCGTCTCGCTTAGGTGCATCCCGCCCTCGAAGAAATACCGCTCGAGGTTCTCCTCTTCGGAAAAGTGAACGTAGTAATTCTCCATGGTGCCGCCGGCGAACGGCAGGCTGATCGCCGGGTGAGATCCGATTGAAAAATACATCGTGCCCGACCCGGTATTCCCGACCTCGTAACGGATATCGAGCCCGGACTCAATGAGCGAGAAGACCGCGCGCAGATCGAAATCGAACGGGTAGGCCTCCCTCGTTTCATCGTCGGAAGCGGTCCCGAATACCGCTCGCCGGGGCGACGCCTCACGGACCTCCCAGTCCTTCTTGCGGACGATCCCGTGCTGGGGCATGGCGTACTCTTTTCCCCCGTACACGTATCCCCCGTCCTTCAGGCCGCCGACGATCGGGAAGAGTATCGGGGCCGAGCCGGCCCACCAGTCCGGGTCGGCCTTCCAGACATACTCGATGCCGGTGGCAAACTCGCGCAGGCTGCGGATTTCGGCACCGCGCACCTCAATCCGCGAGGAAAAACGCTCGTTTTGCAGGGTCACGCTCATGCGATGCGGCCTCGACGCCGTGCGGGCGGCGGGATCAGTACCCCCCCTGGCCTTCCTGCCCCGTTACGATAGCCACGCTCGATACCGCGCCGATGCGGTTGGCGCCCGCGTCGAGGATCTGCACGGCCCGGGGGTAGTTCCGCATGCCGCCCGAGGCCTTGACACCCATGTCCGGCCCGACGGTGCGCCGCATCAGTGAGATGTCGTGCGGATTGGCACCGCCGCCGGCGAAACCGGTGCAGGTCTTGACGAAATCGGCCCCGGCCCGCTTGGATAGCTCGCAGGCGATGACCTTCTCCTCGTCCTCGAGAAGACTGGTTTCGATAATGACCTTCAGCACGGTGTTCTGCCGGGTGGCGCGGCGGACGGTCCTGATGTCCTCTTCGACGTAGTCGAGGTGCCCGGACTTCAGCATGCCGACATTCAGAACCATGTCCAGCTCGTGGGCGCCGTCCTCGATAGCCCGCCGGGCCTCGAAGGCCTTCGCACGGCTGTCCATCTGCCCAAGGGGAAACCCGATGACCGAGCAGGCCTTGATGTCCGTCCCCCGGAGCCGGTCGGCGATGTATTTCACCCGGCAGGAATTGACGCAGCAGGAGCAAAATCCCCACTGCTTTGCCTCGTCGGTCAGCTTGTCGAACGCCTGGTCGTTGGCATAGGGCTGGAGCATCGTGTGATCGATATACTTCGCCAGTTCGGCCGGCGGGATCGCCTCGTCCCCGAGCTGCCGGCCCGCGTCGGCGAGCACCTCGTTCTTGAGCCGCTTGACCACTTCCGCTGTAATCTGTTCAATCAGTTGCTGTTGATCCATCGTCTTTCCTCTGCTGTCTCTCGACTGCCATCATCTTGTTTATTCGCGGCCAGTGCCTCCCGCCCGCGAAACGCGTTTCGAGCCACAAGCGTGCCATCTCGCACAACTGGCCGCCGCTGTGACACCGGGCGCCCATCGTCAGCACGTTGGCATTGTTGTGTTCCCGGCTGTTTATGACCGTTCTCAAATCGTAGCACAGCGCGGCGCGGATACCCCGGACCTTGTTGCACACCATGGCGGATCCTATCCCGGCGCCGTCGAGCATAATCCCCCGGTCGCACGCGCCGCCGGCGACCTTGTGACCGACGGCAACGGCGAAATCGGGATAATCCACTCGCTCCGGACCGTTCGTGCCGACATCCACCACGGTGTAACCGGCCTTTTCAAGATAGGTCTTCAGGATGTTTTTTTGGTCCACGCACGTATGATCGCACCCCAGGGCGACCCGGCGCACAACGTCACGCTTATTCGCCGGAACCTGGTAGGTGCGCGCATCGACACCGAAGGTGGACCCGGCGCCCGTTTCGGACTTCACTCTCTCGACAACGCTCTGCACAATCCTGCCGATATCTATCTCTGCCACGATGACCTGCGTCTTTCCCGCATCTGAATTCATTTCTCGGCGGATGTCTCCGCCATATCCACCTGATCGACGATACCGGCCACGACGGACCGGACGGCGTTGACGTCGCTGCGGCCGAGTATATAATTCGCCGACCCGCCCTCGTCGATCACCAGGACCCGATCGCCTATCCCGGCCTGGACCGCGTCGACCGCGACCATGCTCGGTCCCGCGTACGCGCCGGCGGGATCGACCGGCCGGACCACGAGCATCTTGTAGTTGTCGTAATCCGGGCTCTTGACCGTGGAGACGATCGTACCGACAACCCTGGCGACCTGCATCACTATTCCTCCACCTGTATCGAATCGACCACGCCGAGGACGATCGCGTCGGCGGGATTAAGACTTTCCAGCGCGAAGCCCGCTTCCTTGCTCGTTTCGTAAAAAACCGTATCGCCCTCGCCGGCCTGCGCGATATCGAACGAGACAAAGGGATCGCCGATTTCCTCTCCGTGTTCGTCTATCCGCTGGACGAGGAGCATCTTCAGCCCGTCGAAGCACGCGAGCTTTTGTGTGCAGACAACCCGTCCGATTATTTTGCCGAGTTTCATTCCGCTATCCGCTCACACAATCCTGAAACAGTCGATCAGCGCGCAGCGCCGTTCCCGCGTGAACGTCGTCGGTCGGGTCAGGCCGTCGCCGGTCGGGCTGGCGATGGTAAACGAGGTGAAACCCGCCCCCCCTTCTCCCAGCCCGGAAAAGCTCGGTCCGTTCTTGACAAAGATGGAACTGTTTATGATCTTCGCCATCCGGGAGAGCTTTTCGATATTCTTCGAGTGCATGACGGCCGTGTGGCGAAAACCGTGCTCGCACCGGACCGCCAGGTCGATCGCCGCGTCGACGTTCGGCATACGGACCAGCGGCATCACGGGCATGAGCTGCTCGGTCCAGACGAGGGGATGGTCGCGACCGACATCGCATAACAGCAACCGCGTTGATTCCGGGACGTCTATGCCGGCGGCCCGCGCAATCACCACGGCGTTTTTTCCGACGAACTTCTTTTCGGGCGCGCCTTCGTGGCCGGGCCTGCCCGGATCCGCGATCACGAGTTTCGTCACCGCTTCCGCCTGGTCATTATCGAGCTTGACGGCGTCACTTGAGCACATGGCCTCCATGAGGCGGTCGGCGACCGATTCGACAACCAGGATTTCCTTTTCGCAGACACACACGATGTTGTTGTCGAACCCGCCGCTCCTGACGATATCCCGCCCGGCTTTCTCGATATCAGCCGTCTCGTCGACCACGACGGGCGGATTCCCCGGCCCGGCGGCAATCACCTTCTTGCCGCTGTTCATGGCCGCCTTCACGACGGCCGGTCCGCCGGTGACTACCAGGATATCGATATCCCGGTGTTTCATCAACTCGCCGGCTTTCTCGATCGACGGCTCACCGAGAGCGGTCACGAGGTTCGGCGGACCTCCGGCGGCGGTAATCGCCTCGTTGAGCAGGGATACCATCAGGCAGGACACCCGTTTCGCCGCCGGGTGGGGACCGAACACCACCGCGTTGCCGCCGGCAATCATGGCGATGGCATTGTTCACCACCGTCGAGGTTGGATTCGTGCACGGGATTATCGCCCCGATAACGCCGTAGGGGGCGCGCTCGATCAGGCTCATGCCGTGATCGTCGGTGAACGCCCCCGGACGCAGGTCTTCGACACCCGGGGTCCTGGTCGCCACCAGCCGGTGCTTGACGGTCTTGTCTTCCCACCGGCCCAGGCCGGTCTCCGCGACCACCTGGCGGGCGACCTCCTCATTTTTCTCCAGCGTTGTATCGCGTATAGCCTGAATAATGTCTCTGCGGGTTTCCAGAGTGCATTCCATCAACGCCTGGTGAGCGGTCCGCGCCGCCGCGACGGCGGCATCTGTTTCCTGGAAAATGCCCGGGGCCGTCGGCACCGCATCGCCGCCCGGATCCGCGGGAGCATCTTTCGTCGGCTGCGCATCGGCGGGCGCGGATCGCGCCCCGTCGTCAGTCTCCTCGATGTTCAAGCCTGAAACGATCTGCTCGACCATCCGGCGTATATTCTTTTCAAGTGAGTCCATTGGCCGGGCCCTGCGTGCTGTAGGTTACTGTGTTCGCGAGATCGATCGTGTCCACGATCCCGACAATCACCGCGTCCACGGGGCGATCATTCGTATAGGCGTGCTGGCGGGAGGCCGACCCCTGCGAAACGATGACCACCTCGCCGCGGCCGGCACTGACCATGTCCAGAGCGACGTGATACTTGTTCGTACCCGTTCCGTGATGATCGCACTGTTCGACGACGAGGTACCGGGCGTCCGGAATACCGTCCGCCCGGTTCGTCGCAACAACGGTGCCTGTTACCTGTGCCAGTATCATGTGTCCGTATCAGCCTCAATAAATAGAGCGGTCCGGCCGCGCAGCGCGGCAAAACCGGCATGCCCCTACTTCCGGTACACCTCTTCGCCGCCAATGGCGACCGTGTCCACGATCCCGACGATCGTCGCGTCCGCCGGCCTTTTGTCCGTGGTTTTCGTCATTCGGGCACTGCTGCCGGTCACGAAAAAAACGACCTCGCCGACATTGGCCCCGACACCGTCCATCGCGACCACGAAACTCCCGGAACCTTCCATGGTGGCGGCATTGAGCTTTTCGACCACCAGAAACCGGATTCCCTCGAGTGTTTCGGACTTGTGCGAGGATACGACTGTGCCTGCTACGCGCGCCAGTTGCATGTATTCACCACCGTGGATTCTGGTTCATGTGTCGCGGCGGGGGCCAGGAACCCCTCACTTGCCGCCTTTCGGCGTACGCCCGAGGGGCAGCGCGGCGTCGACGGCTTCGTTGGGACGCGGAATAACATGCGTCGCGACGATCTCGCCGACCTGCTGGGCCGCCATTTCACCCGCCTGTACCGCGGCGCGAACCGCGGCGACCTCACCGCGAACGATGGCGGTGTTGTACCCGCCGCCGATCTTCTCGTAGCCGACCAGGTCGACCTTCGCCGCCTTCACCATCGCGTCGGCAGCCTCAACCATCGCGGCAAAACCGCGGGTCTCGATCATTCCCAGTGCTTCCTGTGCGTTCGTCGTTGCCATAATCTCTTCCTTCTTCCTTTGCCGAGTGTCCGGAAACCGGACACGTTTCATGTTTTTCAGGTACCGGCCCGGCCGGTGACGGCCTCGATCCGGGCCTCGACAATAGCCCGGGCCTCGACAACAGCGGACTCGTCGCCGCCCAGGTAGAGGCGGCCGTACGCACCGAAACCGCGCACCTCAACGATGTTTATCTCCGCCCCCTTTTCCGCCTCGTTGGCGGCATATAACGCGTACCCGGCCGACTCGACTTCCAGGACGTAGAGCGTGTCGCCGACCATCATCATGGCACCGTGACGGGTCCGGTTGATCAACTGCGCGTGGTGGTCAGTGATATTCTTGATCAACTGGCTCGTCAGCACGCGGGGTTTGAGCCGGTCTTCCTCGCGGCAGTCGACGGCCGTGAGTATGGCGTTTCCCGCCTCCCGCGCATCGCCCTGGTCCGCGGAGTGAACCACCAGCAGACCGAAGGCCCGCTCAACGATTTGAAGCGACGGCATCACGTTCGTGGCCTTCAGCGCGACATCGGTCAGGCGGTTGATCTCGATGCCAGGCGCTATCTCAACAACGCAGCAGGCCTGCCCGGTAACGGGCAGAAAACCCTTCGTGACCGTCGACAGAAAGGACGCCGTCTGCGGCTGGAGGGAATCGAGAAATATGTAGGTTCGCAGGTCGACCATGGATCAGCCGTTCCTCGTCTTTTCCAGCCCGAGCGGCAGCGCTTCGTCGACCGCGGCGGCGGGACGCGGTATGACGTGGGTGGAAACAATCTCGCCGACCCGCTCCGCGGCCATTGAACCGGCGTCGACGGCCGCCCGTACCGCGGCGACTTCACCGCGCACGACGGCGGTGACATACCCCCCGCCGATACGCTCGTACCCCGTCAATTCCACCTTGGCAGCCTTGACCATTGCGTCCGCGGCCTCCACCATGGCGGTGAATCCGCGGGTTTCAATCATTCCCAGTGCCAACTGCGTGTTCGTCGTTGCCATGAAACTGTCCTCGTCCTGTTCTGATTACACTGTTACCGAACCACCACCGGCCGTGCCGGACACGTCCGTGTTCGTCCTCGTCAGATTTCCCGTCCGCTGATATCCGCAAGCCGTTTCTCGATAATGGCTTGGGCCTCGACAACGTCGGCTTCTTCGCCGGAAAGATATACGCGACCGTACGCCCCGAATCCGCGAACATTAACGATCTTGATATCCGCGCCCTTTTCGGCCTCGTTTGCGGCGAAATACGCATACCCGGCCGATTCCACCTCGAGCACGTAGAGGGTCTCGCCCTTCAGGATCATCTGTCCGTACCGGGTCCGGTTGACCAGTTGGGCATGGTGATCCGCGACATTCTTGATCAACTGGCTGGTGAGAATTTTCGGCTTTATCCGGTCCTCTTCCTTCTTGCCGAGGGCCTCCAGCACGGCTTCGCCGGCCCGGCGGGCGTCTCCCTGGTCGTCGGAGTGTACTTCCAGCAGGCCGAATGCCCGTTCGACAACCTGGAGGCCGGGCAGGACATTCGTGGCCTTCAGGGCCACGTCGGTCAGGCGGTTGATTTCAATGCCCGGCGCAATCTCGATGACGCAGCTTGCCTGGTCGGAAACGGGGAGAAACCCCTTGGAAATACTCGATATAAAGGATGCCATCTGGGGCTGCAGGGAATCCAGAAAAATGTACGTCCGTAAGTCAACCATGGTCAGTTACCCTTCTTCGTTGCGCAACCCGGAGACGGCGCGGCGCCTGCCGCGCCGCCGTGGTCGCGGCATTGCGTGTATTATCGTGGTCTCGCCGAACGCATCGGCTTCGTATGCCGTCTGCAGCATGCACATACGCAGGTGTTCCCGTTGCGTGCGGCTATCAGTGCATCTCCCGGCCGCCGGTGATATTTATCGCCTGCCCGGTCATGTATGCCGCCCGATCCGAGGCGAGAAAGCACGTGACGTTGACCACGTCCTCGATCCTCGCCAGCCGTCCGAGCGGGACCTTGGCGGTGAATTTCTTGACGATCTCCTCCATGGGCATATCCATGGTGCGGAGATAATCCCCGGAAACGTTGCTCCAGACACCCGTATTTTCCGTGATACCCGGGCAGACGCAGTTCACCCGTATCGGCACGCCGGCGAGTTCATGGCCCAGGGCCTGCGTAAAGCCGATAATCGCCGCCTTGGCGGCGGAGTACGCGCTCATGTTCGCCGAGCCGGTCTTGCCGGACTTGCTCGAGAAGTTCACGATGCTCCCCCCGCCACCCTCCTTCATGACCGGCACGGCCTCCTTGACGAACAGGAAGGTGCCCTTGCAGTTCACCGCAAAGGTGAAATCCCAGTTTTCCGGCGTCATGTCCTCGACCTTGTCGCCCTTGCCGGTGACCCCCGCGACGTTCACGAGGACGTCGATATTGCCCCCGAACGACGATGCCGTGGTATACACGACCTCCTTGACGGCCGCGGGATCGGTGACGTCGGCGGCCTTCGCGATGCCGTTCTCGCCAAGTTTTTCCGCGATGCCGTCCAGCACCGACTGGTCGAGATCGGTTATCATGACCTTCGCCCCCTGGCCCACGAGCCGCTGCGCCACTCCCTTGCCGATTGCGCCGGCGGCCCCGGTTACGATCGCCACTCTGCCTTCAAAATCCACGTATTATCTCCTTTTCTGCTCGTTCAACACAGCTCTTCAGCGTATCGCCGTGCCGCGATCGGCGATGGGCCGCCGCGGCAGGGCGTGAGGCCGATTATTATGCGCAGGCATATGGTGAAACACAAGGCCGGCCGGCGGAAAAAAACGAGGAGGCGGCCACCCACCCCGCCGCGGTCACCGTCATCGCTCCGGACCGGGTGCGATCAACGGCTATCCCAGGAAATTGTCGTTGATGGCCTTGTCGGAATGCCTGACATCCGGATTTGAATGAACGTTCGCCACCTCGGTGATGATCGCGCCCTCCGGGCCCCCGAACTGCCAGTGGCGGGGGCTCTTTTCCGGGTTCTTGAGGGGGACAAAGACCCCCGGCCCGGCCTTGACCACGTGCTTTGTCTTCGCCTTGCCGCCGCAGTGGCACGCGGGGATCGCGACGGGGAACTTCGCGAGATTGTCGGGCCCCCCGCCGACGATGTAACTCAGGCCGTGGCGCACCAGCCACCCCTCGTGCTTCTCCGGCAATTCGCCCTTCGGATCGAGATGCCAGTGTTCCGGGAGCATCTGGCCGGGCATGAGAAACAGGTCCATGAGCATGTAGTGGTCGCGCTCGTTGTTGATCCACATCCGTGCAGCCAGGCCGAGTTTCGCAAACTGCCCGGTGCCGTAGTCGGACACCCACAGGCTCTCCCGCGTCTCCGGGTAGACCGGGTACCCGTGGTACTTCATCAGGGCGACGATCGCATCCTTGCCCTTTTCGACGTCGAATGTCCCGTCGGTATAACATGCCTCGTTCGCGATCTTGATTGATGACGGGTCTTTCCCGCGCGTGGTGTCGGCAGTCGTCATGCCGCCTTCCGGCCCGCAGGCGGCGGCGAGCATCCCCGCGCCCGCGGCGGTTCCGGTCTTCAACAGTACTCTTCTGTCCATCGTTTCACCGTTCATTTCGTTCTCCCTTCGCGTGGTAAGCGATTTCAACATAGTATGCTGTTCGGGCAAAAAAAACCCGGAGACATACTCTATCACAGTATACGCGCGAAACAAGCCGTATGGGTTTCGCCCCGTCGCGCGGGCGGGGACGGCATGCGACCGCACATGGCGCGTAACGTGATGTACGGCATAAAGATGGGATCGCGGGCGAACGCCGTTTGATAAAAACCCGAAGGTGTAATTCGGCAAACAGAAATAACTACCCGGCGAGCAGCCCATCGCGGCGCGCGATAATATCATCGAGAGCCAGGTCGCCCTCGATTCTGTCGCCCGTGTAGAGCCACCCGTCGCGGAGACCGTCGCTGGCGCCGATGATGAACTCGGTGCTGCTGCTGACGGACTGCATCGCCCGCCGGATCAAGTCGACCTGGGCATCGATCGCCGCGGCGGTGTACGCTTCCCGGCCCGCGAGGATGTAGTCGGCCCGGGCCGCCATCTCCTCCGCGAATCCGCCGCCGGTATCGACGCCGAATTGCCCGAGAAATTCCGCGGCCGCCGTGCAGGCGGTTTTCTTGAGGTCGCCGGTCCCCGACGCCGCGAGACAGTCCCTGACGCACTGTATCCCGATATCGTCGATGATGTACTGTGCCGGGCAGACGGTCATGATCTGGTCGAGCATGCCGACCGCGCTGTTGATGAAGTGGGCCCCCGCCGCGGCCTCGAACGTCCACCCGAGGACCTTCTCCGAGAGCGCCTGGGCATTCGGTTCCGGCTCGTCGGAAACGGCCGCCGTTCCGCAGCACGGCAGTCCGTAAAAATACGTCATGTCGGCGATCAGCGCGAGCCGCCTGATCGACTCCGGCTGGCACCAGCGGGGCGAGCCGTCGACGAAAAGATTCGCGGTGATGGGGATCCCCCGGTAGAGGACCCGCGCGCCGGGCCGGGCGATGTTGGCGAGAACCACGGCGGAGAGAATCTCCGCGTTGAGCTGTATCAGCTCGCCGATCTCCGAGAGCGGCGCGGTCGTCCCGCCCTGGGGACAACTGGAGATGGCCATCGGCACGTCGGCTTCAACCATGTCCAGGAACTTCTCCACCGTCTCGCCGGCCATGCTCAGGGGACTGACGGCGACGCACGCCACGAACGACACCAGGGACGAATCGCCGACCTTCTCCAGGATGGCCGGGAGGTTCTCCCGGACCACCAGGTTCGCAAGGTTCATGTGGCGCGTAGTGTGTTCCAGGAATATCTCGGTCTTTTTCAGGTCGATGTCGTCCTTCGGCACGTCGGGTTCGACGGGACGGGTAATGAAATCGACGTTGTCAAGCCCCTCGCAGATCCGGAGGATATCAACAAGGTCCCGGGTGTCGGCGTCCTTCTTGACGAACCGCCCGTTCTCGCAGCGCAGGACGTGGAGGGCCTGCCCCCCCGTGCCGAAGTGCACCCGCGGCCGGGCGTCGGTATCAATGACAATGGTGTTGTCGGGATTTTTGGCGGCCAGTTCGATCCGGCCGGCCGAGCGGGCGACGGTCTCTTCGACCACTGATCGGGGCAGAGTCACCCGCCCGTCCTCGTGCGTCGCCCCCGCTTCCTCGAACAGGGCGATCGCCCGCGGAGAGGTGATCGCCATCCCCACCTCCTCCAGGACACGGCAGGAACCCTCGTGAATCAGGCTCTTCTGTTCCTCGGTCAGAAACGCGACGCGATCGACCTCAAATCCTCTTGCCATCTGCACTCCGCTCCAATTCTCGTGTACGGTGTTCTCCCGGTATCGGTAACGATGGTTACTATGTATGCATATCCGACACCTGTCAAGGTCTCGCGAAAGCAAACGCGGGATTCGCCGATTTTCTACCCGGTATCGACGAAATTGTTCTATCACGGCACCCCGTGCCGGTGAGATACTGTTTGACGAAGTGCCGCACTCACCACGTGCATGGAGACCGCGCATGAAATACCCCCGCTCATTCACGCTCGCCGCAGTCACCTGTTTCGCTGCCTTCCTCACCCGGTGCGCCCCCGCCGTTCAGGCCGAGACCGCCGGCGGCATCGACTGGAAATCGTTCCTCCGGCGCCACGACATCGCCTGGGAGACCCTCCCGCAGCGGTTCGACCACGGGGCGTTTCACGGTAACGGCCTGCTTGGCTGCATGATCTACCGGGACGGCCCCCGCCGGCTGCGGTGGGAGTGCGGCCGGTCGGACGTAACCGCCCACCGCCGCGACAACAACCGCCTGCCCATCGGCGGAATGGTCCTGGAAACCGCCGGCGCAATCGAGGACGGGACAATCAGGCTCGACCTCCGGAACGCCGAGTCCACCGGGGAGGTGCGGACGACAAAAGGGACGATCGCGTTCCGCACATTCATCCACGCGATCGAGATGTTCACCGTCGTCGAGATCACCACCACCGGCGACGAATCCGACGCGGCGTTCACGTGGCTCACGGCGCCGGCCGTCGATCGGGTCAACCAAAAGAGGTTCAAGGACGATCCGCCCAATCCGCCGGCGCGGCGCGACACCGACGGCGCGGTATCGCTCTGCGTGCAGCCGCGGCAGGCCGGCGGCGAATACGCCACCGGCTGGAAGGAGGTCGACTGCGGCAAAAACACCCGGCGGCTGTTTATCAGCATCGCCGACACCTTTCCCGGCGACGGGGCCGGTGCGGCCGCCTCCGCGGCCGTGCGTACGGCCGCGGAGGCCGACTTCGCCCGTCTCGTGAGATCACACCGCGACTGGTGGCACGCCTACTACCCGCGGAGCTTCCTGTCGGTGCCGAACATGCAGGTCGAGGGGTTCTACTGGGCGCAGATATACAAACTCGCCTCGGCGACCCGCGGCGACCGCATGGTCATGGACCTGCTGGGACCGTGGTTCCGCCGCACCGGCTGGCCGCGGATATGGTGGAATCTGAACATAGAGGTCGCGTACCTCCTCGTCTACGCGTCGAACCACCTCGCTGAAGGCTCGTCGCTGACGCGCATGATCGACCGCAACCGCGAGAACTTCCGCCGGAACGCCCGAGAGATCTGGAACATCGACAACGGCGCCACGGTGCCGCACACCACCTGCTACGAGGGTCTGCGGGGCGACGGCAGCCGGGCGCCGGATCGCTACGTCAACCCGGGCGATTTCACCTGGGCGCTGCACAACTACTATCTGCACTACCGCTATTCCATGAACCACGAGATGGTCACCAACCACGAAAAGCACGCCTTCTATCCCCTCCTGCGCGACAGCGTCAACGTGTATCTCCACCTGTTGAAAAAGGGCGATGACGGAAAACTGCACCTGCCCGTCCTCCACTCTCCCGAGTACGGCACCATGGCGGACAACAACTACAACCTCTCGCTGCTCCGCTGGGCCTGCCGGACGCTGATCGCTCTGTGCGAACGGTACGGGATCGACGAGCCGCTGGTGCCGCGGTGGAAGCACGTCCTCGCGCACCTCGTCGACTACCCGACCGGCGAGAACGGCCTGCTGGTCGGGGCCGGCGTGCCATACGCGAAGTCGCACCGCCACTGGTCACACATGTTAATGGTCTTCCCCCTCCGCCTGATGGATCTCGACGATGCCGAAAACCGCCGGCTGGTCGAGCGATCCGTCAAGCACTGGCTCGCGGTCCAGGGCGGCCGGCAGATCTACGGCTGGTCGCGGGCGGCCGCCTCCTGTCTCTATTCAACACTCGGTGACGGCGACAACGCCCTCGACAGCCTGCTGAAGCACCACAACCACCGGCGATTCGTCATGCCCAACACGATGTACATAGAGGGCTCCCCCGTCATCGAGTGCGCACTGTTCGCCGCCAAATCGCTGCAGGATATGCTCATTCAGAGCTGGGGGGACCGTATCAGAATATTCCCGGCCGTGCCCGGCGCGTGGAAAGACGCGGTTTTTGGCAATCTACGTGCCGAGGGGGCATTTCTGGTTTCCGCGGCGCGGCGCGACGGCCGGACCCGCTGGGTGAAGATCAGGAGCCTCGCGGGCGAGCCCTGCCGGGTGGTCCATTCCCTGGACGGTACGGTCTCCATGCTCAAGGGAGGCGCGATCTCAACGCCGCGAAGCGCGGGGACCGGCGTCTGCACGATCGACCTGGCAAAAAACGAGGAGGCCCTGCTGTTTGCGGGCGACAAGCCGCCGGCGGCGACGGTCGCTCCCCTTCCCGCCCCGCCGGAGATCCACAATTTCTGGGGCTGCAAAAAAGACGCCCCCCGTCCCGGCGGAAACCCGTCGAACCGGAAGCTTTCGGCGGTCCTGTCGAGCGGGAAGAGCGCGACGGCGTCGTCTTCATGGAGCAGGGGCTACAGTCCGGAAAAGGCCTTCGACGACAACGAGGGGACGCGCTGGGGCGCGAAATCCCGTTCCCGCAGCGGATGGCTGGCGGTCGACCTCGGCGCGGCAAAGCTGATCGGCGGCGTCGAGATCAGGGAAATCGGTTTCCCCCGGACCGAGGAATTCGTCGTCGAGTACCGCACGGACGGCGAGTGGAAGACCCTCGTGAAGGGGACGGCCATCGGCGGGCGAAAGACCTTCACATTCACACCCGTCACCGCCCGTCACGTGCGGCTCACCATCATCAGGGCGAAGGAAGTCCCCACGCTCGAGGAGTTCCGCGTCCTGGCGCCGGAAAAAAAGCCCGCGCCGTGAGAAACCCGTTTATTCCTCGACGATAACCCGGAAACCGGCGTGGTACACGCGGTGCCAGGTCGGGAACCCGAGGCGGAACGACGACGTGCAGCGGAACGGGCGGTCGTGCCACGAGCCGCCGCGAAGCACCTTTTTCGTGTTCGGCTCCCCGAGATTCCGCCCGTCCGATGCCTTGTAGGGGTAGGGCTTGTAGTCCGACCGGGTCCATTCCGCGGCGTTGCCGTGCATGTCGTACAGGCCCCACGGGTTCGGCCGGTAGCTGCCCGCTACCGACAGCATCAGGGCATTGTCGTCGCTGCGCGGGTCTTTGAGCTCGAAATCATAGTGCCGGTTCGGGTTCTTCATCGGCTTCGGGTTCACGCCCCGCACGGCCATCAGCTTGACCGTGATATCGGCCATGTTCGCGTGTTGGGAGAATATCGTGTCGAGCCCGCCGTACGAGAGCGGCGTGTCGGTGCCCGCGCGGCAGGCCCACTCCCACTGCGCCTCGGTCGGCAGCGTCACCGTTTTGCCGGTCTTCTTCGAGAGCCACTCGCAGAACGCCGCGGCCTTTTGCCACGAGACCCGGATGACCGGCAGCCGCATGTCGTTCATGTAGTAGCCGCGGTGCACCTGGTCCTTGTAGTGCATGTCGTAGACGCCGTTGCGGTAATCGGGATCGAACTTACGGAACTGTCCCAGGGTGACTTCCGTGGCGCCCATGTAGAACGGCGTCTCGATACTGACCCGCGACACCGGCTGCTCGACCGGCGTCTCGTCGTTGCTGCCCATCGAAAAGCTGCCGGCGGGGATGCCGACCAGGTCCATGGTCATCCCGTCGCCGAGATCGAGTGTCAGGGCCTTCCTCTCGCAGGGCTTGACAGCCGCCTTTTCGCGGGGGACGACCGTCCGCTCGCGGGGGGTCGGCATGACGTGATCTTCGGACTTCACGTACGGGTTGACGATGGCCTCGGGGTTGAAGTCGTCGCCGGCATACTTCTCGCGCATCTCCATCCGGCGATCGAGTATATCCTTCTTGGCCCCCGCCTCGGCCCAGGTGCCGTGGTACGGGGCGTTGATATCGATCCAGGTGATAAGCCGGTCCCAGGCCTCCTGGTCGAGCGTGACGTTGTGGTGGCCCTTTTGGAGCATCTGGACCAGCTCGCTGGTGCTCGCGTGGAACTCCAGCGGCCTCAGCAGGTGGTAGTCGCCCTCGGGACCGTTGCGGCGAACGTACGGGTGGAGCATCCGGTGGGCCGACTTCGGCGTGGAGAGGTCGGGAATACCGCACCGGGCGAACTTCTTGCCGGTGTTGTCGCCGGTGCCGATGATGCGGTCGGGAACCGTGTACCGTCCCTTCCTGTCGGCCCCGTTCCCGTCCAGGTCGTGCGTACCGTCGTGGCAGCCGACGCAGTACTTATCGAGGACCGGCTGGATCTCACGCTGGAAACTGAATCCGCGGAGGGGCCCGTAGAACGGCTCGATCTCGCCGGGGGCGCGGAGCATGGCGGCCCCCTGCTTCTTCGGCGGCGGCATGTCCTGGCTCTCGTGGCAGCCGACGCAGGTGAGCCGCTCGCCCGGCATGCCGACAAACCAACTGCGCATCAACTGCAGGGCCATGCCGTTCTCGTCGAGCGGCTGGAGCGCGACCGGGGTGTTGGCCGGGATATTGAACATCGCCGACCCGTCGGGCTCCACCGTCGCGGTCCCCAGCACCTGCTTGGCGTCCCAGCCGGCCTCCATACCCATCGCGTAGTGCCCGCCCTTGTGGCGGGGACCGTACTCGTAACGATACACGCGGACCTTCTTGACGGTGCCGCGGGGCACCCCGTCGAGCCCGGGCCCCAGGTAGACGTCGTTGATCAGGACCGTGGCGATCTCGCTGCCCGGGTCGACCATGTCCGGCCGGGCCGCCGGCCGATCAATCTTTCGCAGGGGAATCGGCTCGTAGTACCCGCCGTCCTTGTCGGCCTTCTTGAGACACAGCATGTTGTCGAATACGTCGAGGAGGTAGATCGACTTGCCGGTCATGGCCAGGAAATACTTGTCGCTCAGGGGCCAGGGGTGGAAGAACATCGGGCTGTAGGCGCGGGCGAGATTGTCGATGACCAGGGGCTGAACCTCTTTGCCCCGGCCGGTGATGAACTGGATCGCGCCGTCGGCCTCGTGGCGGCCCTTCGAGACATCGAAGAGGCACAGCGCCCCGCCCTTGGAGTGGCTGTGGTGACCGGTGATCGTGCAGATGAACTTGGTGGAATGACCCGGGATCTGGCGGGCGAAGAACATGCTGTTGGGCCAGTAGGAGTTGCTGCCGTAGTAGCCCTTCTGGTCGGACCCGTCGGGGTTCATCGTCATGAGGACGCGGCTGTAGTAGTGGGCCGAGTCGGTGTACTCCCACCGCGTGTACATCACCCGGCCGTTTTCCATCACCGCCGGGTGCCAACTGGCGTCCTGGTCGAAGGTCAGCCGCCGGACGCCGGTGCCGTCGGGGTTCATGATGTACAGGTTGGCCACGTACGATCCGCCGCCGACGCAGGGCACGCCCTCGTATGCCGCCGTGGACGCGAAGATGATGCGGTCGTCGGGGAGATAGCAGCCGTCGAAGTTGTCTACGTCCCAGCCCATGTCGGGCGTTTTCATCTTCGGGTCGCCGCGCTTCTCGCCGGTTGCCGGGTCAATCGCCATCTCGAAGAGGGCGTATCCCCGTGTCTTCTTGGTATTGGGCACCGCGGTCAGCTCGCCCTTTTCGGCGTGCGAGGCGAAGAGCACCTTGTCGGCGCCAAAGTAGAGATCGACGTCGCCGACGAACCTGCCGTTGCCGGGCTTGTGAACAACCGTTACCGCACCCTCGCAGATCGGGGACATCACGACGAGTTCGTCGTCGAACGTGCCGCCGCACGACGTCCGCGTCTGCCAGTTGCGCGAGAACCGGTTGCCCTTGCGGCTGCGGACCATCAGCAGGCGGTCGAAGTCGAGCAGCGGATTGGCCAGCAGGGCTTCCTTCTTCAGCGCCAGGAACTCCGCGGACTTTTCGTCCTGTATGTTCTCCAGGCGCTTCAGGAACTCGTTTCCCTTCGGATACTCCTCGCCGAACGTTTCGCGCAGGTCCTCGATGGCGAGCTTCAGCGACGCGCGGTCGCCCTCGCCCGCGGCCTTGTGCCCCCCTTTCGTCAGCGGACCGTTCAGGACACCGTCGTTTTCCTCCGGCGGCCGACGCTCGGGCAGCCCGTTGTTCGGGGCGGACGGATCCTTGGGACCGAATTTCTCGTGGGTCTTGACGGACCGGTAGTAGACGGCCCGAAGCTTCGCGAGCGACGCGGCGTCTGTCACCCCGCCCGCCATGGCCAGGGCCTCCTTTTTCATGTCGTCGTAGTCACGGGTGCTGCGGGCGTACCGCTTTGCCAGCGCCGTGATATTATTGCTGTTGAATGCCCCCCGCCAGATACCGTCGGCCTTTTCGGCGGCCATTTCCCACGCGGCGTCGGGATCGCCGCCGAAGTCCTTTTCCAGCCGCGTCCACAGCGCCGCCCACCGCGGATCCGCCTTCGAGCGTCCCTTCGTGCTGCTCTTCATCGAACCGCGGGGCTCTTTCTCAAGGGAGAAATACATCCCGCTGCCGCCGCGGTGATTGTGGATCTTCATCAGCAGGTGGTTCGTGCCCTTCTGCAATTCCAGTTGCGCCCGGTCCTGGTTCGGGCTGACGCCCCGCGGGGGATCCTTCGACAGGACGGTTTTGCCGTTGAGCAGGACGGCGACGCCGTCGTCGCTGCCGATGTAGGCCGTAACGGTCTTCGGCGCGTCGACGTGCAGCTTGCAGTAGCAGTACTGTATCGTCCGGTCCGGCATGGACATGTTGATCACGTACCCCGCCCGCCACTTCGGCTTCTGTATCCACTTCTGTGAGTCGATGGCCGCTTCGGGGCCGTAATCGCGCTGCAACGCCTTCTTGCCCTTCGCCTTGAAGGGCGGCAGCGTGTACCACCGGCCGAGGGTAACGCCGTTCTGCTGCTCGACGCCCTGGAAGTCGGCGCCGTCGTCGTCTTTCTTGCCGGCCTGCTCTTTTTCCCGGGCGACGAGCCCGGCGTGCGCGGCGCGCATGGCCTCCTGCCACGTATCCTTTTTCTCGTACACCGCGTCGAGGGCGGATGATCCGGCGAACACGGCCGGGATGATTGACAAAAACCCCACTGCCGAAACGGTCAAACGCATGCGTGTCATAGGCCTGTATCCTCAGTGCTGTGGTTGACGATCAAAATGCTCAAGATTAACTCAGTTTATTAGTATATAGACAACACCTCTACAAGTCAAAATGTTGGCGTTTTTTACAACATTGCAAAATGCCGAGTAGTTCATTCTGTGTGCCGTGTCATGCACTCTTTATTCCTTGACCGCGCAGTGTATCTGCTCAATAATATGAACTGTTAGTAAGAATAATTCTAACGTACAGTTGTTATGATGAAAAAAAACTTCAAAGAAGCGATATTCACATCGAATATGACCGTCTTCACGATCAGGGATATCGGGGTACTTATGGCCTGCTGAACAAGTCGGCCATCGACGAGAAAGAGACACGTTTTTCGCAGATCAAGGAAGTCGAAGCAGACGATTCTATATGAATCGTCGATGGAGACTGACGATGAGGTGCGGAAAAATGTCCTTTCGCAGGCAGGTCCGAATTGGTCAGCAGGCCGTACTTACCGGTCGAATGAGAGCGTACCGCGAGCAGTGGCCGATTCCGAAAATTACTCCCCGTTTTCCCCCGCTTTTACCGCGTAAAGGTACTTCTCCGTCGCGACCAGCAGCGCCCCGCCGGCGGCGACCGGGGTGGCGTACATCTTCGCCCTGAGCCGCGTCACGGCCGAAACCCGCTTCTGTGTTCCCGCCTGCATCGCCCAGAACTCCCGCTTGCCGGTTCCGAAGTAGATCTTCCCGTCGGCGACCAGCGTCGAACTCCATATCTTCCCGCCGGTATCGTGCACCCAGTACCGCCGCCCGGTCTCCGCGTCCAGGCAGTGCAGGAGCCCGGCGTAGTCGAGGACGTAGACCAGCCCGCCGGCGATGGATACCGTTGAGAGGCTGCGGCCCACCAGCGGCGACCGCCACACGACACCCGCTGCGGATATATCGCCCTTCCCCGCGGCATCGATGCAGGTCAGGCAGCCCTTACCCGTGCCGTGGTGCGGGTCCTGCCCCACCGCCACGTACACCCGCCCGCGATAGAAGACCGGCGTGGCGATGATCTCGCTGGGCCCCTCCCCGCGGGTCTTCGTCTTGCGGGTCCCGTAGATCCGCTGGTAGGGAATCGCCGTTCCGTCCTCCCGGAACCGGTAATCGCGGGGATTGCAGTCGCACCGCCACACCCGCTCCAGTGTCGCAACCGCCCCCTCGGGCGGCATGTCCGGCACGCGAAAGGCGTAACAGAACCCGTCTCCCCCGCCGAAAAAGATCAGCCTCTCGCCGTCGACCGCGCCCATGGCCGGCGACGACCACTGGCCGTGGAGCATCCGCCGGCCGATCTTCTCGGCGTCGGCGGCCAGGAGGCGCCCGGTCTCCCGGTGCAGGGCTATGAGGCTCGGGGCGTCGGGGTACGGGACGTCGTAGTGGGATCGGTCCACGCCGTTGGACGTCCCGACGACCACCAGGTCGCCGACGAGCAGGACCGCGGACGACGAGGCGTCCTGGGGCCAGACCGGCAGTTCGCGGATCATGTCGTAGCACCACACGATGTCACCGTCACCGGGCTCGACCGTCACGGGATCCCGGCCCTCCCCCGCCATGAATTGTCCCTCGTCGGTATAGGGCCCGTCGTTGCCGTCGGCCTGCCCCTTCACGTCGAGGCACAGCACGCAGCCGCGGCTGTCGACGACGTAGGCCCGGTCGCCCGCGATCGTGGCCGCCGAGCAGATCCCCAGGTTCATGTCGTCGTAGTTGAACCTCGGGTCCGGCTTGCGAAATCGCGGGACCGCCAGCCGCCACAACCGCTCGCCGGTCTTTTGATCGAAGCAGTGGATCACCCCGCCGCGGGTCCGCCGGAGCCGGTCGCCGTCCAGGCAGGCGTCGTTCGTCCCGACGATCACCCGCCCGCCCGCGACGGTGGGATTGCCGTAGGTGTGAGTCCCCAGCCGCACCGACCACAGGACGTTGCGCCCCCCGGACGGGTCGAAGGAGTCCGGCAGGCCGGTCTCCCCGGAGACCATGTTCCGGGCGGGCGACCCGCCCCACTCCGGGCAGTCGCCTGCCGGGAGGCGAACCGGCATCCCGGCGGCGACAAGGGCAGCCGCAAGGCCGGCAACGATACCGACATGACAGTGTCGTCCGATCATCGCGTGCCATTCTCCGCGAAAGCCCCGCGAATGACAACCACGTTCTGTTCGCGGAGGCTTTGAGATAGTGATTCGTCCGGATTCAGCAAAATCACATTGCCGTGGCACAAGCGGGGCGGTAGTATCGATCGTGGCAGGATGGTCGAGGGCATCGCATGAGCAGTGAAACCATCGTCTGTGAACTGATCGGGGTCATCCATTACCCGCATGCGGCACTTTCGGCGACACCGCCGCCGTCCGTGGATCGAGGAATTACAAACAAGAGGACGAGTGATACCCGCCCCGCCCGGATACCGGGTGCCGTCGAAAAATCGCGTTTTCGAGAAGGAGAAGCAACGGGTGCATACCGAGTTTGTCACTGTCGCCACTTTTCAGACGCCGGTGGATGCCCATCTGGCACGGAGCAGGATTGAGGGGGAAGGTATAGAGACGATTCTTCTCGACGAAAACACGGTTCACACGTTGTGGCACATGAACACGGCTTTCGGCGGGATTAAATTACAGGTATACGAGGAGGATGGACAGCGCGCCGTTGCTATTCTGTCAAACAATCAGGTCGGCAGAGCCTCGCAAGGCGGCTTGCCCGCCGTCGCGTATGACGATGATACGAAGGAAGAGGAAAAAACGAGCGCCGACAAAAAACTCGACCGGGCATACCGGGCAGCCATATACGGCTTGATAGCCTTCCCTATACAACTGTTTTCGCTCTGGTATCTCGGCGCCTTGATCTTTACCGACAAGCATTTCAGCCGGAAACACTGGCGCGGGGTCCTCATAACATTTGTTCTGGATCTCCCGGGGATAGCAGCAACTATCCTGGTTGTAACGCTTATTGTTCGGCACATCATCGAGGGTTTTTCCGGCACTCATTCTGCGGTGATTGATCTATCCCCGTAACTCGTGCAACCGTTTCGTAGATCTTCCATATCGGCAGTATTGACCGTACAATAGGATGCCCCCGTAACCCGCAGCGTATTACACGGCGGTGACTGTTTCTACCTGCAGGTATTCGAAAACAGAAACGCCTGACGCCGGGATCGCATGACAGCGCAAAAACCACAACGCAGGGCGATATCTGCCGGCGATACGCTGAAAAAAAGAGTACGAAAAAAGGAAGGTACCTGATGAAACGAAGAACCATACTGGGCGCCGGCGCCGCGGCCGTTGCGGGCGCCGTAACGGCCGGCGAGAAGAAGACCGGCAGGCACGCGCCTGCTGCAGACACCATTACCGAAAAACCGCGCAGCACGCCGGTCATACAGACCTGCGACGTGTGCGTACTGGGGGGCAGTTGTACCGGCGTATTCGCCGCCGTCCGCGCGGCGCAGCTCGGCGCCACCGTCGCCCTGGTCGAAAAGCAGAACACCTTCGGCGGTGTGGCTACCGCGGGACTGGTCAACATCTGGCACAAGCTGGTGAGCAACAGCGGAAAGAAGCAGATCATCGGCGGGCTGACCCGTCGGATGATCGAGAACCTCGAACAAATCGGCGCCGCGGGAAGGCGCGGGAAGAGCTACACGCTCAACACGGAAGAACTCAAGGTGGAACTGGACCGGCTCGTCGTCGAACACACCATCACGCCCTACCTCCACACCTTCTACGCGGCGCCGCTGATGGACGGCGACCGGGTGCGGGCCGTGTTCGTCGAGAACAAGAACGGGCGCGGCGCGATACGCGCAACGGTCTTCGTCGACGCCACCGGGGACGGGGACCTCGCCCGGGACGCCGGCCTTCCCTTCGAGATACGAGACGGGCTTCAGCCGCCGACAACCTGCGCGAAGATTGCCGGCCTGCCCCGCCGCATGCTCTCGCTGATCGACAAGCACCGCGAGGAATTCGGCTTGGCGAAAGACCACGGCTGGGGGGCGCCGGTCCCCGGCTCGCCCGGCGCGGATATGTGCGCCTACACGCACGTGTTCGACACGGTCGCGACCGATGCCGGCCGGTTGACCGCCGCGGAGATCGAGGGGCGCCGCCAGATTCGCGCCTACATGAATATCGCGCGGAAGTACGGCGGCTCCCGCAGCACGCCCTGCCTGCTGGACCTGGCGGCTACCATCGGGATCCGCGAGACACGGTCGTTCGCGGCACAGTACCGATTGACCGAAAAAGACGTGCTGCAGTGCCGGCGGTTCCCGGACGCGATCGCCAACGGAACCTACCCGATCGACGTGCACGATCCAAAGTCCGGGCGGTTCAAGTTCAGGCGGCCACAGGGCGATTTCTACCAGATCCCGCTCTCGACCATGGTCAGCGACAAGACACCCAACATCGTGCTGGCCGGCCGCGCGATCTCGACCGACCGCGGCGCGTTCGGCGGCATCCGGGTGATGGTGAACCTGAACCAGACGGGCGAAGCGGCCGGCGTGACCGCTTCCCTCGCGGCGTCCGGCGGAAAAACCGTGCGGGACGTTCCGGCCGATGCCGTGCGCGAACAGCTCGCGAAACGCGGCGCCGTGATCATCTGACGGGTGTTCACGGGCACCTTCAATATCAAAACCACTATCAGCGCCGCCGCTGATGGATACGTTTGAAAGGAAAACAACATGTCGCGAAGTATTACCAACGCAGCATTTCTATGCACTGTGGTGACGTCGATCAGCCTGTCTCACGGCGGCGAAGCACCGAAAACCCCGGACCCCTGGACCGAATGGTACCGTCCCGTCGATAATCCTGTTTTCGTCACGACGAAAGGCAACAACCACGACTCCATCCTCTTCGTCGAACCGGACCTGGAATACCCCTGTCACCTGATCATCAGTCACACGCCGAAGGCTGCGCATCTCTGGAGGACGAAGACGTTCTCCTGGAACAGCGCGGACTGGGAACTCGTGTCGGATCGCTACAGGATCGGCAACCATTACGAGTACGATGACGGGGTAAAAGTCGACGGCACCTACTACGTGTACGAGGCGGGCAGGGTGTACACCCATCGAGGCCCGCTGGAGGAAGCCGGCGGCAATTGGCAGGTGGCCGGCTCGTTTCCGCGCAAGCAGTGCGATGACGTCGGCGTGTATTACGAGGACGGAGTCTTCCACCTGTTCGGCGAACACGGCCACTTTCCCCACGGGCCCGACGGAACCAGCCTCGCGCATTTTACGTCTCCCACCGGGGTCGGGGACTGGACGCTTGTCAACGCCAAGGCGGTCGATCCCAACCCCGACGGCGGACACACGTACGGCGTGGGTGATCCGACAATCGCCAGGATCGAGGGTCACTATTACATCTTCTGCGACCGCGAATCGAAGGGCAGCCCGTACAAGGTCATAGCGTGGCGGGCGAAAAACATCGATGACACCTTCACGTACCTGGGCAAGGCGCTCACGCCGCGATCGGACGAGGTCGACGACTGGGACAACTACCGGATCCAGGACCCGGACATCGGGTATATTCCCGAACTTAAGCGATACGTCATGACGTGCAATATGAAAGACCACGACGGGAATCCGGGCGGCCGTTTTCCGACACTGAAGGGAAAGCAAACCCGTGTCATCGGTGTTTTCTATTCGAAGAAGATCCGGTAACCAAGCCTTACGCCTGAACGTTATCCCCTGCCCCCAGCGTCCCGGCAAGGAACGCCAGCGCGACCGGCAGGCGGCGGTCGACGTATTCCCAGCCGTGCGACCCGGGCACCTCCTCGTATTCGTGCGCGATCTCCACCTCCTCCAGCCGGGCGTGGAATCGCCGGTTGTGCTCCAGGAGGTGATCGCTGTCGCCGACCTCCATCCTGATCGCCGGCCGCTCCTCCCCGTCTGACAGGCGCTCGGCCAGCACCCAGAGATCACAATCCCCGCCCGGCGGGGCGACCGCCATCATGAATGCGCTGCGTTCCGGCCGGTCGGGGCGCAGCGCGTGCCCGAAGGATACCGACGCCGCCAGGGACGCGACCGCGCCGAACCGTTCCGGGTGACGGAACGCGTAGAGCAGGGCGCCGTAGCCGCCCATACTGAAACCCGCCAGCCCCCTGCCCTTCCGGTCCGGGCGGACCGGAAAATGCTCGTCGACGTAATCGACCAGCTCGCCCGCCAAGTAATCCTCCCAGGCCGCCCCGCCGGGGCGGGTGTCGTTGACGTGCCAGGAGCGGCCCGCGTCCGGCATGACCGCCACCAGGCCCAGCCGGTCGGACAACTCCTTGATGCCCGACCGGGCCGCGAACGTCTCGCAGGTGTCACCCAGGCCGTGGTAGCAGTAGACCGCCGGACAGGGGCCATCGTCCGCGTCGGGGACGCACACGTTCAGGCGAACCGTGGTCTCGAGTATCGTCGATTGAAATGCGATCGTCTCCAGTGACATGATCAATCCTCCCGCCTGAGCACCATCGCCGAACGGGACGGCAGGTACGCGGTCAGCGCGTCCCCGCCCTCCGGGGCGGTGAAAAACTCCTGGCCGGGGGCGATGCGGCCGTGGCCGGCAAAGCGCTCCTCGTCGGAATCGAAGAGCAGAATGTACTTGCCCGCCGGGACCGGAATCCGGTAATCCGTGTAGGAGTTCTCCGGGTGGAGGTTGACGGCGACGAGCATATTCCCGCGGACAAAGGCGATCACCTTGTCGTCGTTGTGGATCCGGACCGGCTCGGGGTGAAAGGCGAACATTCCCGATGACCGGATAACCGCGACCATTACCCGGTCGAACTCCGCGAGGCCGTGATACTTCAGGGCCTCGTTGTCGCGGAGACGCCACTGGCGGCGGGCGTAGTGGTGCGACCAGTTGTTTCCTTCCCGGGGAAAATCGACCCACTCGGGATGGCCGAACTCGTTGCCGATGAATGTCATGTAGCCCCCGGATGCCGTGGCGGCGGTCAGCAGACGGGCGATCTTGTGGAGGGCGACCGCGCGGTCGATGACGGGGCCGGTGTCCCCGGTTCGCATACGCTCGTACATCTCGGCGTCGCCGCACTTAAAGATGAAGGTCATGCCGCCCACGATCGCCTGGTCGTGCGATTCGACGTACGACACCGTCCGCTCGTCGGCCCGGCGATTCAGCAGCTCCCGCCAGAGGTGGTCGATGTTCCAGTCCTCGTCCCGGACATTCTCCAGGAGATCGAACCAGCAATCGGGTATGCCCATTGCCAGCCGGTAGTCAAAACCGATACCGTCCTCCGCGAGCGGCGCCGCGATACCCGGCATCCCGCTGACATCCTCGGCTATCGTGATCGCGCCGGGATTGACCCGGTGAATCAGCGCGTTCGCCAGTGCCAGGTAGACCAGGGCGTCTTCGTCGACGGTCTCATTGAAATAGTCGTCGTAGGAAGTAAAGGCGACCCCGAGGCCGTGGTGCCGATAGGACATGCTGGTGATGCCGTCGAAGCGGAAACCGTCGAGGTTGTAGGCGTCAAGCCAGAACCGGCAGTTCGAGAGCAGAAAGTGCAGGACCGCGGGCTTCGCGTAGTCGAAACAGAGCGAATCCCAGACCTCGTGGTAGCCCCGCTCCCCCTCGTGGAAGTACTGGCAGCGGGTGCCGTCGAAGCGGGCGAGCCCCTCGACCTCGTTGGAGACCGAGTGGGAATGGACCAGATCGATGGTCACCGCCAGGCCCCGGCCGTGGGCGTCGTCGACCAGGGCCATGAACTCCTCCGGGGTGCCGAACCGCGAGGAGACGGCGAAAAAGTTCGAGACGTGGTATCCGAAGGAGCCGTAGTAGGGGTGTTCCATGACGGCCATGAGCTGGACGACGTTGTACCCGGCCCGCTCGATGCGGGGCAGCATTTCCCGGCGGAACGCCGCGTAGGTGCCGAGCGCGGCCTCCTCCGTGGCGAGGCCGACGTGGGCCTCGTAGATCATCAGGGGCTCCTCGAGCGCGGGCCGCGGGTATCTCCACTCGTACGTCTCGGGCGGCGACCATACCTGCGCGTTGTATATCTTGGTCTCCGCGTCCTGGACCACCCGCCGGGCGTGGGAGGGTATCCGGTCGCCGCGGCCGCCGGGCCAGCAGACCTTCAGCCGGTACAGGTCGCCGTGAGAGAGGGTTTCGCCGGACACGCGGATCTCCCAGGTGCCGGGCGGATGCTCGCGCCGAAACAGCGCGAAATGGTCTCTCTCGGCCCATCCCGAAAAATCGCCGAGCAGGTATATCTCCTCGGCGTTGGGAGCCCACTCCCGAAAAACCCACCCGTCGCCGTCACGGTGCATCCCGAAAAACTCGTGGCCCGCGGCGAAGTCATCCAGGGAGCATTCGCCGCCGGTAAGCCGCCGCTCTGTTTGCCGTGTTCGTTCGGCGCGGGCCCTGATGCGGTCCCGGTACGGCGCGAGGTACGGGTCCTCGTCGAGGCGTGCTGTCAGGTTTGATTCCTTGCCTGTGGTCATGGTCTCATCCTCGTCGGCGATGCGGGCGCGCCGTCCCCGTTCGGCATGATTATTCGCCGTCCCACTGCACCAGGGGGCGCCTGAGCATTCTCTCGTAGATATCGATGTACTGCTTCGCGCTGACCGAATGATTGAATCGCTCGCGGGCGTCCTTCATCACCCGCCGGATATGCGCGGACCGGGTCTCGGAATCAAGGCTGTAGAAATCCATCGCCCGGTCCACGGCCCACTTCAACCCCGCCGAATCGTAGACCCCGAAGACAAACCCGTTGCCGGTACCGTTGCGGAGATCGATGTGCTCAACGGTGTCGTGCAGACCGCCGGTATCATTGACGATCGGGAGCGAGCCGTACCGGCAGCCGATCATCTGGGGCAGGCCGCACGGCTCGAAGAGCGACGGCATAAGCACGAAATCCGCGCCGGCATAGCCAAGCCGCGAGAGCTGCTCGCCGAATCCGCACACGGCCACCCGGTCGTAGAGCCGGTGAAAATCGACAATCTCGTGCAGGTGGTTTTGAAACGATCCGTTGGCGACCACGGCCACCTGCAGCCGCTCGCCCCAATACTCGGCCACCATCCCGTAGAGGATCTCCGCCAGCAGTTGACAGCCCTTCTGCATCGGGTCCAGCCGGGACGGCCAGAAAAAAAGCGGGGCGTCGGGATCGACGACCAGCCCCATCTTTTCCTGCAGCACCATCTTGTTCTTCCGCTTGGCCGCGAGAGGATCGTCGTGCGTGTAGTTGGCCGCCAGGGCGATATCCGTCGACGGGTCGTAGGAAGGATCGGGGGCGTTAAGGATGCCGGTCGAACACCCCGCCAGTTTCTTGTTCGTGAGCTCGGCGCGGATTTGCGGCTCGACGAAATCGTGTATCCCGTCGACAATTTCGTCGAGAAACGTGGGGCTGACCGTGTTGATATAGTGGGCCGCAAAAATCCCGCTGACCAGCATGTCGACCGTGTTGCCCTCACGGGTCTCCTCGTAGTTGCCGGGGGGATACTGGAAATAGAGGTTGTGCCAGAACTCGGCGGCGTCCACTCCCGCATCCTCCACCGCGGCAAGGGAAACCCGCTGGGTGTGGATGTTGTGCAGGGTAAACAGCGAGGGAATGCCGAGCACGCGAACAAAGCCCGGAATCAGGCCGGTCATCCAGTCGTTGCAGTGCACCAAATCGGGGTTCACCCGCGGAATGATGTTGTTGATCACCTCCCGCTGAAAGGCGAGGGCGAACTTCACATCCCGGTCGCCCCCGTAATCGTACACGGTATCGCGGTAATAGAATATGCGGTCCTGGGCGAGGTGAATCCGGGATTCGGTCAGCTTGTTCTTGTAGATCCGCAATTCGTGGCTCATAAGCTGCCTGACGTCCGTGGCAAACAGCCGCCGGTAGTGCGGCAGGGCCACGTGAATATCGGCCCCGAGTTCGTAGAGCCGGGTGACCAGCGTCGAGGACACGTCCGCCAGGCCGCCGGCCTTCGCCGAGAGCGTGTTGGCGAGATTGCCCATGCCCTCGGGGAGATAGGTGATCTCGGGGGTAATGATGAGTATTCGCGGTGTCGTTCGTCGCGCCATGAAAAACCGCCTCTATTCCGACCACTTGATGAAACCGGGGATGGCCGTGCGTATATCCGGGTCCCGGGGAACCACCCGCGCGGTAAAACCGAAGTGCCCCAGTTGCTCACACCTGACTTCGCCGCGGTACACGCAGGTGGTTTCCTTCCCGTGCTCCCCGGGGGCCATGTTCACCGTGCGGCTCTCGATAATCTCGTTCTTCGGCCCGACGGGCCCGTAGTACACCTGGACGTCGACGTCGTCGGGGGAGAGTTTTCCGAGTTTTACCTCGGCGGTCACGGAAAAGGTCTCGTTGGCGTGCAGGTTGCCGATGTTCCGGTCGGCCTCGGGGATACCGATGCTGATCCCGGGCCACAACTCCGTCAATCGCCGGCGCCGCGCGACGGCGGCGGCGGCCCGCGACCCCTGGTCAACCGAGAGATCCCGGTATGCCTCCAGTGCCCGGTCGTAGTAGCGTTTCCGGTAGCGGTCGACCATCCGGTGGCTGGCATAGTCCCCGAGCCCCATACGGATCGACTGCTTCATCATGGCGACCCAGGAGGCGGGAATATTGTTTTCCGACCGCTGAAAAAAACACGGGACAATTTCGTTCTCCAGCAGGTTGTACAGCGCCTGGACCTCGACCGAATCCTGATATTCCCAGTCCTCGTACTCCCGCTGGTCGCCGATCGCCCACCCCGCATCCTCCCGGTACGCCTCGCACCACCAGCCGTCGAGCGTACTGGCGTGCAGGACGCCGTTCATGGCGGCCTTCATCCCGGAGGTGCCGCTTGCTTCATGGGGACGGCGGGGGTTGTTCAGCCAGACGTCCGCCCCCTGCACCATCAGCCGCGCGATACTGATATCGTAGTTCTCGAGGAAAATGACGTGGTGCCTGGCCTCCGCCCGCCGCGAAAACTGCACCAGTTGCTTGATAAGGTTTTTCCCGCCCTCGTCCGCCGGATGCGCCTTGCCGGCGAAGATGAACTGGACGGGGCGGTCCTCGTCTTTCAACAGTTCCACCAGCCGCTCTTCCTCCCGCAACAACAGGGCGGCACGCTTGTAGGTCGCGAACCGGCGGGCGAACCCGATGGTCAGCGCATCGTGATTCAGCACGGACTTCGCCTGGGCCATTTCCGTATTGGTGGCGCTCCGCCCCCGCAACTGCCGTTCCATGCACCGCCGCGTACTGCGAATGAGGTTCGACCGCAGGCCTTCGTGGGCCCGCCACAGGGCCTCGTCGGGTATATCTTCTATTTTCTTCAGCACCTCCTCCTCCACGGGCTTGTAGCGCCAGGTGGAGCCGAGGTACTGGTCGAAAATATTCGCGAACTCGTCGGACACCCACGACGGGGCGTGGACGCCGTTGGTTATGTGACCGATGGGAACTTCGTCCCGGGGAACATGCGGCCAGAGGTGCTGCCACATACCCCGCTCCACCTCCCCGTGGAGTTCACTGACGCCGTTGTTATACTTCGCCATCCGGAGCCCCAGGACGGTCATGCAGAAATCCTCGCCGTCATCAGCCGATGTCGACAGCCCCCAGCCGATGACATCTTCAGCCGTGATGCCGGCGTCCATGTCGGTGACCACCGCCTCAAGGTAGGGCAGCAGCATATCGGTCTCGAACGTTTCATTCCCCGCCGGCACCGGGGTGTGGGTGGTAAAGACGTTCGTCCTGCGCAGCAACTCGATCGCCTCTTCGCTGCCGAGTCCCCGCTGCTTGACCAGGAACTCGATCCGCGCGAGGTTCATGAAGGCCGCGTGGCCTTCGTTTATGTGAAAGACACCCGGTTCATACCCGATCGCGACCAGCGCCCGCACGCCCCCGATACCGAGCAGCAGTTCCTGCCGCAGCCGCATCGCCCGGTCACCGATGTACAACCGCGACGTGATGGATCTCAGTTCGGGCGGGTTTTTCGGGAGGTTGGTGTCCAGCAGGAGGAGGGGAACCGAACCAACGTTGATGCGGTAAATGTTCGCATAGAGCACGTGACCCGGCATCGGAACGGCAACCTCCACGGGCTGGTTGTGCTCGTCGGTCAACCGCCGGAGCGGGAGGTTGTGGAGTTCCAGTGAAGGATTGCTCTCCTGTTGCCAGCCGTCTTTGTCCAACTGCTGCTCGAAGTATCCCTTCTCGTAGTACAGGCCGACCGCTACCATGGGCAGCTTCATGTCGGATGACGACTTGAGGTGATCGCCCGCCAGCACACCCAGACCCCCGGAGTATATCCGCAGGCTCTCGTGAAGACCGTACTCCAGCGAAAAATAGGCGATACACCGCTTGTCCCTGCAGTTCTCGTTGTTGCGGGCCGTCTCGGCGACTTCCTTCTCATACTCCATGCGAACGCTTTCGAGATGATTCATGAATCCCTCGTCGTCCGCCAGCGCGTTCATATCCTCCTGCGTGATCGTCGCAAGGAACTTGATGGGGTTGTGCCCGGAGTCCTCCCAGCCGATGGGATCTATCCTGCGGAACAATTCCGCGGCGTTGGGGTTCCAACTCCACCAGAGATTCCGGGAAAGTGTCTGGAGAAAGGCCAGCTTTTCCGGTATGGTCGGGGCCACGTTGAACAGTTGAATGTTTTTCATGCAGGTCTCCGTATGCCATCTTAGTGTGCTGCAGCAACATAGGGTATCTTTTCAGCCAATTGTACGAAACGCCCTCGCGGCGGATCAACGTTCTTACCACTCCCTGATTCGGCGAAACACCCGGTAGAGTTCACTGGCCCCCCACGCCTGGGCGCCGCATCCGCGTATGGTGTGCGGGGCGTCTCCGTCCACGATTTCCGGGACGTGACCGATGCATTCCCGTCCGAGGTGCACCGCGGCCGAGGCAAGGATGGACAGGGCCGTATCCCGCCAGCCCCGGCCGTAGACCATGAGGGCCGCCTCGCAGAACAGCGGGAACGGCCAGGTCCAGGCGGTACCGTTGTGGTAAGCCGGTTTGCGGGCGGTATCCTCGTCCCCCTCGTAACGGCCGCGGTAGGGACGGGACGGATCGTTGAGGAGAACGCCATCCTTTTCGACTCGCAGGTGATACGTGACCGGCGCATCCGCCAGGCTCCTGATGGCGCCCGGCACCAGGAGCGGCTCGGTCGCCTCCAGGATCGAGACCGTAATGCCCCGGTCCCCGACCGCGCCGAGCGTAATTGCCAGAAGCTGGTTCGGCCTGACGTGGTCGTCGGCGACCGCCCCGGCGGCGGGAACGAAACCGTCGGCATGGAGGCTGTCGGACAGGCCGGGCATCCCGGCGGCGGAGTAGCGTGCGCGGATGCTGTCGGCGACCCGTGTCGCCAGTGCCCCCAGGTCATCCCGCCCGAACAGCGCCCCGCACACCCGCAGCGCGCGGAACCAGAGGGCCTGTATCTCCACCGGGTAGCCCTCGCGCGGCGTCCCCGCCGGAAAATCGGTATCCATCCACGTGAAGTGCGGGGGGCTGTATACGAGGCCGCTCTCGTCGTCCATCCGCACCCCGTTCGGACAACCGGCGATATACGCGTCGATGATAGATCGCATTACATCCCGGAGAGACCGGCCGCCGCAGTCGGTGTCGAGCAGTTCCGTCCCCGTTCGCCGGAGGAGTTCTTCGGCGGCGATAATCAACCAGAGGGGCGCATCCGCGGTGTCGCGGTTGCTGTCGTCGGCCCCGAACAGGGCATTCGGCAAGGTCCCCCCCCGTTCCATCGCGGCAAAGGCCGCGAGTATCTCCCGGGATTCGCGGTGGTAACCGGCCGCGATGAAACCGCGCAGCGCGATGAGCGTATCACGCCCCCAGTCGAGAAACCACGGGTAACCGGCGATCACGGTCGTCCCGCCGCTGCGGGCGGCGAGGAAATCGGCCATGGCACGAAACGCGGCCTCCTCCACGCTCCGCGGCCGGGCAATCGGCGTCATCCCGGCCGCAGCAACCGCCAAGTCCGGGCTGGTCGGTGGCGACTGCTCTTCCGCAAAGGCGTCGAGCCGCACGCGTTCGCCCCCGGCCAGGTCTATGGAAAAATACCCGGGGCTGAAGAGATCGCCGCACCCCTCGAATCCACGGTTGCGGTCGAAGGGATAATCGATCGCGTACGTCCACTCGGGCTCGGGCACGAAACAACCCCGGTCCGCCCGCAGGTGAAGGGGGAGGCTGCCGGGCGGCCCGAAATCGAAACCGGTCTTGACCGCGGTTACCGCGGCCGGCCACTCCCGTTCCGGGCCGGTGTAGGCCTTCGTCACCGCGTGGTTGATTCTGCTTTCCACGTCGGGACGGACAATCACCGTGACCGCCGTATCGTCCGCCAGGGACTCGCCGTTCCCGGGCCGCTCGCGGCCGAAAACAAGAGAGGCGGCGTTGCGGCCGGCGTGCATCCTCAGCACGACCCGCAGGTAAATCTCCCGGCCGCAACCGCAAGGGACCTCGAACCGCCACGATACGTCGCCGTTCTCCATGACGGCAAATCGCTCGCAGCACCGGTAATCGAGCGGAGTCGAGTATCCCTCCAGTACGACCCACACCCGGCAACGGGTCAGCATGACCAAACGGTCGGCGGGACAATCGTCTCGCGGGTTGGCGGCAAGCAGGGCGTCGTACTTGCTGCGGAGAAAACCGAAATCGCCGAACGCGTGGGCCATGGCCCCCCGTCCGTTCGTCGCCAGCGCGTAGCAGTCGCCCTCCCGTACCGCGCGGCCGCCGCGGGAATACTCGCATACCGCGTTTTCCCACGCCGGCAGGTAGAGCGCCGGCGAAACGGTTTTCTGAACCGCGCCGCTTCCGTAGACAGCCATCTCCAGGTCGCGGTACTCTCCGGCAACCGGAATCGAGCGCGGCGGGATCATCGTAAAGAACGATCCCTCGGCTCGAAGCACCGCACACCGCACCGCCTCCGCCCCCGCGGGGCCCGTCAGTTTCACCCGAAACGGGTTCTCGGCCGCCACCAGCATGAAGTGACCGGGCGGTACCATCACCTCCCGCCGCGCGTCATGAGGCCAGCGATACGTCACAACGTCTGCCGGCAATCCAGCGCCGGTGAAGTCGCCGCAGAATGCGATCGGATCGGCGACAAACCGGTCGACTGCCGCCTCAATGTCCAGGTTACGGTCGATAGTGCCGTTGGTGGAGTAGTGTGCCAGTATCTCGAGAACGAGGCAGCGCAGCATCGCCCGACGGTTGACGGCATGAAAATCCAACCCGCCAGGTGCACCGCCGCCGTTGTTTCCGTCGTCGCCGTTCCACGTTTCCCCGCTTGCCAGGCAGAGCACCTCGCCGGGCCCCAGTGCGCAGATGAGCGTGTCGTCCCGGCGGGCGGGATGGACCTCCCTGCCGGACAGGAGGTCGTGCAATGCCGCCGATCCGCAATCGTAATCGCCCCGCAACCACGAGGCCTCCGTCGGCGCCGACGTGTCGAGGTTCGCCGCGACCAGGAGGTCACCCCCGGGCACCGCACTCTCGCGCAGCAACACCATATTGTTGCCGCCGCCCGACTGCACCAGGCGCAGGCTGGTTCCCGGACCGAACGACGGATGGCGAACCAGCAGGCGGTTGAGGGTTGCCAGGTGCTCGGCCAGGTTGTCCGCCGCGCCCCACCTGAGGTCCGTGATACCGTGCACGTCTATTTTTTCGTCGGCGAACCATTCCACCCCGCAGGTGATGCCGAACCCGCCCTCCGTCGAACAGAGCGCCGCCAGGGCCGTGCGCAGTGCCGCGAATGTTTTCGAGCGGGAGGCGAGGCGGTTATTGTCGTGGGTCTCGGCGAAATGAACCATGGTCCCCGCCGAGCGCCCCAGGTCGATACACTCCGGCAGGTAGTGCTCAATCTGGTCCCGGTCGTAGTTCTGGAACAGCTCGGAGTATGCCCAGTCGAGACCGGCCGCGCCCAGGAGGGCCGCCGTCGTGGAGACCTTCCCCCCCAGCCCCTCGAGGAAGAATATGGTCTCCGGGTGGCGCATCCTGACCCGCGCCACGATGTACGTCCAGGCCTCACGGGGAACCTTGTAACCCGCATCGCACCGGAAACCGTCGACGCCGCGATCGGCCCAGAACACGAGGACGTCAGCCACGTACATCCACAGCGTCCGGTCGGCGTAATCCAGGCCCACCAGGTCTTCCCACGTGACCCCCCACGCACCCGGCGACCTGAATGTCCCCCCCTCATCTTTCCGGGCAAACCACTCGGGGTGGTGGATGTGGATGTCCGACGCCCAGCCGGTGTGATTGAGCGGGATGTCGAGGAAGACCTTGCCCCCTCGCCGGTGGATCTCGTCGACCAGTTCCACGAACTGGTCCATCGGCGTCGTTTCCCGGTCAAACCGGGCGAGGGCGGGATCGACGTTCGTCAGGTCGAGTGCGGCGAAGGGACTGCCGAAGCGCCCCATGCGGGCATAGGTAGTGGGAACGGGAAAAACGGGAAGCAGTTGGATAATCCTGAAGCCGAGCCGGTTGATGATGAAATCGAGGCGCGGCAGGACATCCCGGAACGTCCCCGACGGGGGGATCACGGTATAGCCGGCGCCGTCGAGGTCCGCCAGGAGGGCCGCGCCGCTGTCACCAGCGACGTCTCGAACGGTATTCCCGGCACCGAACAGCCTGACAAAGAGGGAATAGATCGTATTCGCCCGTGCGTAACCGGCCGGTTCGACCTTGATCCTGACGTTTTCGCCCGCCGGCCAGACGGGATTGCCGTCCGGGCCCGTGAAGTACGCCTTCGCCTCGAAGACGCCGACCTCGCAGAGGGGGATCCGGACGGAAAAACGCGCCTCTCCCTCCCGCGCCATGGGGATGTCATGCCAATCCCGCGAGAGTATCGGCCGGTGTGCTTCGATGTTTTCAACGATCTCCCGCCGCCGGATATGAGCACGGCCGATATTGGTCCGCAAACGCGCGGCGGGAGGTGAAAAGGCCTGCGTTTCGATCACGGCGGTAAAGGTATCCCCCGTGTGTGCCGTTACGACGCTCCCCGTCGGGGGACAGTGTGTGACTTCGCTGGAAATCATTGGGTTCTTTTCACCGGTATCGTCCGAATGGAACGGATCAACGGCATCCCCCCGCAGCAATACCCCCATGCGCGAAGACCGGCCGTGTCCGGCGGAACCTGCGCGGCACCACCGAACCGGTTGTGGGAAAAGCGAATCCGCACCGCACCGCACAAACCGCCGCTCACGTCCTCAAAACGCTGTTCATCGAACCGAGACCGTTGCTCACGACCTCGTCGTTGTTCGGATCCACGCACCAGTCCCCGTCGACGACGTACTTGTACTCGAACTGTTTACCGCGATCCAGGAGCATCGTTATCGAATGGATTCCCGCGGATTTTTTGAATCTCAGCTTCTTTTTACCGGGATCCCAGTCGTTGAATGATCCGGCGACAAAGACCTCGCTGTCCGGCGAAGCCTCGACTTCAAACGTGATGCGCTTCCTCGAATTCTTTCGTGATGCCATTTCAGCCGTCTCCTGTTTCACGCCGACAAGCACCTGGAACAGGCACAGTTATCACCCGATAGCCTCAGTTTATATAAGTGGTTATTCTCCTGCCCTGTACCGTCTCCACGACCCGTAGCAGGCAGTATACCAGCGGTAATCAACTGCCGGCGCACAGTATAGTCACGCCCGGCCGGGCATGCAACGGAAAAACGGCCACAACCCGAAAATACACAATATTTTAAAAGTGCCCCTGCTTTTCTTAACAGTATGTTAAATAAAACGTTTCAAATCACACCCGTCACTTCTTCCCGTCTTTTTGCTTCTTTCTACCCTTCACACCGCGGCCCTGGCGGGATTTCACCTTCATTTCGGTCTCCGGTCGATGATCGGTCGCCTCATCACTGTCCGTCCTTTCCCCCCGCCATACGAGTAAAACCATTGTAACACATTACCGCGCCGACGCTGGCATCAGCCGCCTAAATCGGTTAGCGTATCGGCATGGCGGATACGCTCTATATCATTGACGGCCATTCCCAGATATTCAGATCATACTACGCGCCGTTTCGCGACCTGACCAGCCCGACCGGCGAGCCGACGCGGGCGACGTACGTCTTCACGACGATGTTGCTGAAGTTCATCAGCGAAAACAAACCATCCTACCTCGCCATGGCCGTCGACGGGCCGCGAAAAGACCTCATCCGAACGCAGCGCTTTCCGGATTACAAGGCTCAGCGCAAACCGACGCCGGAGGATCTCATACCACAGGCTGAGCGGATCATAGAGATCGTCAAGGCCCTGGGGATACCGGTCCTTGAAGCAAAGGGGTACGAGGCGGACGACGTGATGGCCACCGCCGTCGAACAACTCGCCGGTAACGACCTCCGGGTGGTTCTGGTCAGCAGGGACAAGGATCTCGACCAGTTGCTGGGTCAGAACGTGGTCATGTATGACCCGATGAAGGACGAGACGTTCGACGAGTCCTTCATCGAGAAACAGAAGGGCTATTCGCCGGAAAAGGCCGTCGAGATCCAGACGCTGACGGGGGACACCTCCGACAACGTGCCCGGCGTACCGGGCGTGGGTCCCAAGACCGCGGTGAAACTCATAAACGAGTACGGGACGGCGGAGGCGGTGGTGGCGGCCGCCGACGAATTAAGTCCCAAGCTTCGGAAAAACCTCCTGGCTTTTCGGGACCGGCTGGCGCTGACCAGGGAACTGGTGACCCTCCGCCGCGACGTCCCGATCGAACTCGACCTCGAAAGCATGAAGGCCGACCGTTTGGAGTACGACGCGGTCGGGCCCGTGTTCGCGGAGCTCGGGTTCAACAAGCTGATCGATACACTTCAGGAGCTCGCGGGACACGAACTGGACATCGAACTCCCCCCCGCGGGGGCCGGCACGGCGGGCGCGACGACCGCCGACGATTTCGCGTACCGGCTGGTCGATACCCCCGCCCGGCTGGATGCACTGGCCGCTGCGCTCGTCGGCGTCGATCGACTGGCGGTGGATACGGAGACGACCGGCACGAACACCATGCGGTGCTCTCTGGTGGGCATTTCGCTCGCCTTCAATCCGGGCGAAGGCTTCTACCTGCCCCTCAGGTCCCCCCTGATGGAACCGGAACTCGACAGCGCGCTGGTCCTGGAGAAGATCGGGCCCTTCCTGGCCGACGCATCGATAGAAAAAGTCGGGCACAACCTGAAATTCGATCTCATCGTCATGGAAAACCACGGCTTCGAACTGCGCGGACGGCTCTTCGACACCATGATCGCGGCCTACGTCCTGGATCCGACCCGAATGACCTACAAGCTGGACGCCCTCGTCATGGAGTACCTGAACCACCGGTGCATTCCGATCGAGGACCTGATAGGCCGCGGCAAAAAGCAGGTAACGATGGACGCCGTGCCGACCGAAATCGTGTCGGTCTACGCGGCGGAGGACGCGGAGACAACGCTGCGTCTGGCACCGCTGCTGGAAAAACAACTGGCCGACGAGAATCTGCATACCCTGTTCAGGGAACTCGAGATGCAACTCATGCCCGTCCTGGCGAAGATGGAGCAGGTCGGGATACGCGTGCTGCCGGAACGGCTGAAGGAAATGGAAACCGAGCTGTCCCGCGCGGCCGATGAACTCGCCGAGCGCATCGTTGAGGCGGCGGGCGTCACCTTCAACCCCGACTCCCCGAAGCAACTCGCGAACGTGCTCTTCGAGCACCGCGGACTGCCGGTGATCAAAAAGAAAAAAACCGGCCCCAGCACCGACTCCTCCGTCCTCGAGCAGCTCGCCGCGGAAACCGACTCTCCCCTCCCCGGCCTCGTCCTTGATTACCGCGAATTGAAAAAGCTCATCGGTACCTATCTGCAGGGGCTGGCAAAGTGCATTAACCCCGCCACCGGCCGCATCCACACGAGCTTTCACCAGGTCGCGACGGAAACGGGCCGTCTCTCGAGCAGCGACCCCAACCTGCAGAATATCCCGGTTCGCACTGAACGGGGGCGGCGGATCCGATCCGCCTTCCTGGCCGATGACGGACATGCGCTGCTTTCCGCGGACTATTCCCAGATAGAGATCAGGATACTGGCACACTTCTGCGGCGACGAAACGCTGCACGAGGCCTTCGACGACGACCGCGATATCCATACCGCCGTGGCCGCGGAAATATTCGAAACGGAAATCGATGACGTGACACCGGATCAGCGGGGCCTGGCGAAGACGGTAAACTTCGGCATCATCTACGGCCAGACCGCGTTCGGCCTCTCGAACACGCTGCGGATTTCCCGCAAGGAAGCGGCGGACTTCATCGCCCGGTACACGGAACGGTTTTCAAAGATAGACCGGCTGCGCCGGCAGACAATCGATCAGACGCGGTCCCGCGGCTACGTGGAGACCATCATGGGCCGCAGGAGAAAGATCCCCGCCATATCCGCCGATAATACCCAGAAGAAAAAGGCCGCAGAGCGGCTCGCGTTCAACACCCTCATCCAAGGCTCCGCGGCGGACCTGATAAAGCAGGCCATGATCAACATCGCACGGCGCATCGCTGAAGAGAGCCGGCCATCCCGCATGCTCGTCCAGATACACGACGAACTGATATTCGAGATACCGCAGGCGAACGTCGACAGTGAACGCGATATGATCGTTACGGAAATGGCGGGCGCGGTTCAATTGGACGTTCCCCTGAAGGTGGATACGGGCGCCGGGGATGATTGGCTCGCAGCGAAGTGACCGCGCCGGCCGTACGGTATGGATACAATGGGAAAGGAGAAACGATGCCGTTGATACGACTGGAAACATCTGCAGCGCCGGCAGAGGACGTGAAGGAAGACCTGCTGAAATCACTCTCGTCAATGATTGCGTCGGCGATCGGCAAGCCCGAACAGTACGTGATGGCGGAACTGTCGGACGGCGCCTTCCTGATGGCCGGCGAAGGAGGCAACGCGGCCTTCGCGGACATCAGGAGCATCGGCGGGCTCGGCGGCACGGTCAACGCGACAATAGCCGATCTCCTGTGCACCCTCCTGAAGGAGAAACTCGGGGTCCCGCCGGACCGTGTCTATATCAACTTCACCGACGTATCCGCCGCACACTGGGGCTGGAACGGCAGCACTTTCGGCTGATCGGGTGCAGGTCAGGGGGCGTCGGAAAAGGTCGCTGATTCAAAGGGAATGCCCGTTTCCCGGCAGTGGTCCAGCAGCAGGTGCAGGTATGGTTCGGGGATATGCTCGCCGGCAATCCCGATCGCGTCCGCGGCCTTCGCTATGCTGCGCCGGTCCGGCCCCTCTATTTCGACGAAATCACCGATCAGCGGCAGGGTATCCAGTTCCACCAGGCATCCGCCGAAACGGTACGTCGCCCGCCGTTTCTCCAGGACAAACACCTTTTCAAATCCGAGTCCTTCCAGGAGCCGCACAGCCGCGACGGCCGAGTCCACACTGACTTCCACTTCAGTCCGCACCTTGAAACGCCGGTCTTTTTCAGACGGTCCCTTCCACGTGATAATGCCGCTCTCGTCCCCCCCGCCCGCCTCGTCCCCGCCGTGCGGCGAAGGCGCGGCGGAAACCCTGAGCCGCAACCCGCACTCCGCTTCCCGCAGGCGCCCGCCCGGGGTGTCAAAATAGGTGTCCCGCTGGACGACCGCGCCGATAAACGCGGCGCCGTTCCGCACCAGCGCAACGCGCAGGCGGCGGTGGTCGCAGAACCGATACTTGGCCTCAATCTCTTCCATAGAGAACACCCTATATGCGCGATCCAAAATTTTCACTTGTCAAATGCGATGTTCAATAGTATTTTTTCACACCGGTTCCGGGAAATCTCCCGGCCGTAAACAGAAAACCGGAACATCTTTAAACGGATAAGAGAAACATGCATATACCAAAGAGCAGAAACTCGCGAAGAAAGAGAAAACGCAATTTCGGTTTCCGTGCGCGCATGAAAACCAGGAACGGCCGTAAAATCATCAACCGGCGCAGGCGTCGGGGAAAACAGGCCCAGATCACGGACTGACCCGCCTTTTTTACTCGTCCCCTTCCGTATCGGTCGCACCGCCGGCGGACGCTTCCGGCACTGTACCGTCCTCCGGCGGGGACAGGTGTTTTTCGAGTTCACCGATTATCTTCCGCTTTTCGGCGGCAATCGCCTTCCTGACACCTTCCGGGACTTCATCGGGTCGGAGGTACAGGCGAATCTCTCTGCCCGTGGAACTCTTCATCCGGGTCTGGATAAAAAATCCCGGCTCCCGTTCGGCCGCCGTCCCCGGGCGCGACAGCCCCTTTGCGATGCCGGCGTAAATGCCGCCGTCGGCAGTGACTTCAACCTCTATGCCGACGGTGCCCGACACGATCTCCATCGCCTGCAAGATCGTCCGATTCTCCATAACAAGGGTTATCGTGCGGCTCCCGGGAGACAGTGTGTTCAAGACGCCCGGCTGGAGCGACAAACCCAGGTTCGCCATACGGGCAAGCTCCAGGAGCACGTCGCGGACATCTGATTTCCTGAAGTCGAGGGATACCTTCCGGCCGACCTGGCGAAGGGCCTGCCGCCGCCGGTCGATTATGAAGATCCTGTGCGCATCGATGTACCACGTCATCTCCCTGCCGCATACACCGTTGAGCCACTCCGCGGCAGGGCCGGGCAGGTACAGGCCGGCTCGCCGGTAGCGTTCCAGAACATCCTCTTTCCGCATGCCCTCGGGAAAGATCAGATTGACGGCGGGATTCTTCGTCAGGCCCCGCAGGACGACACTGCCCGTGCCGGGTTCGGGAATCTTCCGGATGGTTTGCGTAAGCAGCGCACCGAGAATCTTTAATTCATCGTAGGTCGCCCGCCGGCACATCCTCAGCAGCGGTTGCGTGGGAACGATCCGCACGGTGTCGCCGACCGGTTCCCAGGTCAGTCCGTGGGGCCGGACAATTCTGTCCAGGGCCCGCCGCAGCGGTATCGCGGGCACGGCAACCGACAGGCGGGTTCGTCGGCCGTACGGCAGCAACTGGAGTGTACGGTCGGACACGTCGAACTCCAGGCCGGTTTTTTCGCCGATCTGGTCGAATATCTTCTCGATGGGGGAATCGGCCAACCTGATTTCAACCCCGGTATCCAGACTGTCCTGCAGGCCTGCCGGTACCCGGGCGGCACCCGCGAACACGAATACCGCAATGGCCATCCACATCCCGACACGTTCATGCATGTTCATATCTTCTCCTGCTCCGTGGTAATAAGGCTATCCCCCGACCAGCATCATCCGGTGCGCGTCGATCCAGTTCAGGCCGGTCGCTTCCCAACCGGCGGTGGACACAAGAACATGAGAAAAATCGTCGTCCTGCTGCAGGGCGGGCATCGTGATGACCGTCATGCGCGACTCGACTGCCGCCGCGGTCCGGCGCCACTCCTCGGGTGTTACCATTTCCGACACCACCACGCGGTCTCGAAGATCTCCCGGGACCGGTTCGGACAGCGCGTCGTGCTGGGCAACCGGCGACGTTTGCGTTTCCGGCCCCGTCTCGTTCCACCAGAAAAATATCCCAAGCAGTATCGCCGCCGCGACGGCGGTTGCAACCACCGCGGCAATCGTCCGGTACCGTCGCCGCGCCACCCGTCCCCGCACCGCGGCGAGAATCTCCTGCCGCTGCCGCGCATAGTCGACGACGGGCTCGACCCGCCGGACCTCCTCGATGGCCCTCTCGAGCGAGCGATACTCCGCGAGCGCGGACTGAAGCCGCGGATCGGCATTGACCCGGCCGACAAACTCGGCCGCCTCTTCGCCCGACATGCCGCCGTCCATGTACCGGGTCAATTCGTACTCGTCGAGGGCACTGTGCAGTTTCGGATCGGACGCGATCCGGTCGCGCAGCGCGGCTGTTTCGCCTGAACTCAAATCGCCCGCGATGTAACGCTCGATCAGAGTTCTCAGATTGTCTTGTTCATCAACGGCCATACCTGTTCCCATCGCCGTGATTACGGTTCATGTTCGTCGCCGTTCCGTTCGGTACATACACCGCGTTTCGTCAGCGCGGCCCGCAGTCTTCTCCGGGCGTCGAACACGTTCCATTTCACTGTTTCCACGCTGCAGCCCATGAGTGCGGCTACCTCTTTTTGCGGCATCTCCTGGACCGCGAAGAGGACAAGCGCCTCGCGCTGCCGCTCCGGTAACCGGTCTATCTCTTCGCTGATCACCGCAACCGTGTCGGCGGCCTCGACCGACCGGCCGGCTGATAACGATCCGTCATCCAGGGTATAGCGCCACTGTCGGCGGTCCTCCTCTCCACTCTCCAGGGAAACGGCCTTTCGCACCGCCCGTCCCCGCCTGCGGTTCAGGGAGAGATTGCTGACTATCCGCAGAAACCACGGACCGAACCTGTTCGGTTTTTCAAGCGTTTTCAGCATTTCAAACGCCTTCATAAAGGCATCCTGTACCACTTCCATCGCGTCATCCCGATTAGAGAGGAGGCGATACGCGGTAACGGTCGCCTGCCGCTGATAACGGCGTATCAACTCGTCGAATCCGCTGGTCTGTCCCGCCAGCGCCGATCGAACCAGCGCAGAATCGGCCTGCGTGTCGCCGATACCGCCGCAATCCGTCTCTTTTTCAGACACCTGGTATTCCGGAACGTTGGTTATTTGTGCAAAAAATCGGTTCAGGTCGCTTGGGGCCGCACATTCCCGGAAAATAGTACCCGTAGAGCCGGTGGAACGCAATTCCGCGGGTATCGCGCGACGCGTGCATACACCGATCGATATTTGCATTTGCAATAAAACGAGTATAGACGTAATAATATCGCGATGAAAGACGAAACGACCAGGCTCCGGGTGCGCTACAGCGAAACCGACCAGATGGGAACATTCTATAATTCCCGGGCGTTGGAATGGTTCGAGGTAGGGCGGACGGAATGGCTCAGAAGCAGAAAGATGCCGTACGCGGAAATGGAATCCCGCGGGGTGATGCTGCCGCTGGTCGAGGCCCATCTTGAGTTTTTCAGCAGAGCAGTGTATGACGACGAGCTTTCCCTCTCGGTCAATGCCGTGATGGTCGGCAAGGCCCGCGTCAGGTTCAACGTATCGATAGCGCATACCGGCGGGAACAAACAGGACGTGGTCCGGGGATACACAACGCACGCCGTTACCGACGGCGACGGGCGTCCTGCCCGTCCTCCCCGCTGGTTTATCGAGACCATCGGCACGTGATCCCCGATTTGTCCGAAATTGCAGAAAACCGTAATGAAACTATCCTCGATGCTCAAGCGGATCATATTCGGCGCGGCGATGATCGCCGCCCTCGCCGCCGTTTTCCTGCTCGATCACCTCACCGAGGACGGCCCCTGGATGGGCGTGGTGACCGTGGGCGCGATGCTGCCGCTGCTGGCGGCGGCCCTGTTCGAATACGCGCGAATCGCAACCGCCGCGGGGACGAATATTCACCTTCCCGCCGGACTGGTCGCGTTGTGCATCTTTCTCGCCGTCCCGCTCCTGTCACGGCCGGGAGAACAGGTCCGCTGGCTGTCCGCCATCCCGCTGTCGTGGGATATCGCGCTGTTCCTGGTCGCGGCCCTCGTGTTCGCGAACCAGATGATTGCGGCTCGACTGGAGGACGCGTATCGACGTATTGCCGCAACCCTCCTGGGGTGCCTGTACGTCGGCATGCTGGGCGGCCTGATTGTTTCGCTTCGCATCCGGGGCGGCATCGCGGTCATGATACTGTTCCTGGCATCCGTAAAAGGAACCGACATCGGCGCCTACTTCACCGGCTCGTTCCTGGGCACGCACAAGATGATACCATGGCTGAGCCCGGGAAAAAGCTGGGAAGGACTGGCGGGCGGCATCGTGACGGCGGCGGTCGCGGGACTGGCCTGGCACGGCGCATGCAGTCCGGCATGGCCGCTCTGGCAATGCCTGGTGTTCAGCGTCGGCGTCGGGCTGACCGGCCAGTTCGGCGATCTCTGCGAGTCGATGCTGAAACGATCGGCCGGCATAAAGGATTCCGGCGCGCTGGTACCGGAATTCGGGGGCGTGCTCGACCTGCTCGATTCCCTGTTGATGGCGGCCCCCGTCGGCACGCTGCTGATCATACTCTTCGGAACAACCTGAGGGGGCGACGGGAGAACGCGGATTACACGCGGCGCCGTCCCGCTACCGGGGCGCGATCTTCACCGTCTCGATGAGTTCGCGCATCGCCGACGCCATCCTCCCGGCATCGGGCCGGGGAGATTTGTCCATCACCATCAGCAGTGCCGACGTGTTACGGCTTTCCGGTATCGCCTTGACCGCGTAGAGGACCACCCACCGTTTCCACTGCCCGCGGTATTCCCGCGGAACGGAGGAAAGCCGAAAGACCCAGCCTTTCTCCTTCCATGAGACAAGCCGATAGGGCACGTAGTTCCGGTACTCGAGTCTCCGCGTACAGAAATCAAGAAGCTGGTCTGCCCGGCCCTTTCCGGGTACGGCAAATACGCACGCAATCATGGCGCTTTTGGGAATCGTGCTCAGGTGGATTTCAACGAACGGATTTTTCCCCGACGATCCGTCGGCCCCTCGCGCGGACAGATAGGGCCGTTCCGATGCGCGGTTTCGCTGCCATCCCCGGGGTACGGCTGCCGAAACGGTGACCGGTCCCTCTTTCTTCGTGATGACGGCCCCGCTTGCAGCGGGAGTAAACGAAAAGATCTTCCCGTCGAGACGGCGCACAAGCTGCGCGTACCGGTTGATCTCCGCTATCAGCTGGCGGTTCCTGCCTTCTTTCGGTATCCTGTTGCGGGCAATGTCACCCAGCCACTGCTTGATTTCAGACGACGGCAGGAGATATCCCAGCCCCTTGCCCGGCCACTGGTCCATGGTTATCGAGGAATCCGCCGGCGCGTCCGCGAATAATTTTCGCCACATCACAATCAGGTCGGAACACGCCGACGCATCGCCGCCGACAACGATCCAGAACGGTATGTTCCAGGCTTTATTGTTCGGCTCCCACGCCGTAATCCCCCGGCTGGTGTACACGAAAGGCGGCGCGTTGACGAATATCGCCCCGGCCGTTCGCGTGGGATATTGGTTTACAAATTTCATTCCGCTGAAACCCGTCATACTGTCGGCGACCACTATAATCCTGTTTGTATCGACGGGAACGATCCTGCTCGGCGGTTTGTTAATCGCCTGGTCGATCTGACGCACGACCACCCCCTTCCAGTTCCCCCGGTCGCACGTCAATACAAGCGAACAGTAACCATTTTGATAAAAAGCGTTTATCAACGGCCCCAGCCAGGGATCCGGGAGGTATTCGTTGGCCGAATCAAACCGCTTGCCGGTCATGATCAGCCCGACAGGCACCGCAGCGGTGCTGCTCGCATTTTTCGGATTGAACCATACCTTCCTGAGGACAGCCTTGGCCCTGCGGCTGCCTGTCCTGGAAAGTTCATTCAGCAGCGGGGAATCGCTGTCACCCTCCCGTCCAGCGCCCAAAACAGCTTCCGCAACCACGGCCGGGATCGTCGCAACAATCGAAATAAATAACAGTACACGCATTATAACGGCGGTAACACTCCTGGCCTGTCATACCACCCGCGAAGAAACACGATGCAACAGTACGCTGTCGTGCAGCATCATAGAATAAACAGACTACTGGCAACAAGGTTCCGTGAATGATATACTTTTTACCGATTTCATCAATTATTTATTAGTATCTTTATCCGCTCTATTCTGAATCGAGGATTATGGTCACGTTATGGTAAACCATATTATTCGCATCATATTCTGCCTGTCCATTATCGGCATGACCCTTTCGTATGCACTCAGGCCGGTAATCGCCGAAAAAGGATCCTCACATATAATGACATGGGTCCTGATACCCATACTCATAGCCGTTGCCATGGTTTTCGTCGATATGTTCTGGAGACGCAAACGCATCAACGTGCTCAGCGGCCTGTTCTTCGGCATTCTTTCCGGCCTTGCCATAGCATTCGCCCTGTCGAAACTCGTCGACCTCGGCACGGCCCTGTTTGAAACACCGCCCGCGGTTGCGCACCCCGGCCTCGCGCCGCATATACCGGCCCCCCCGTGGAATATCGAGATCGGCGATGAACCTGCCACCAGACCCGCAGGAACCGTACAATCCGGCAGCGGCGGCGCACCTCCCGCGGCAGCACTTTCGCCGGACACCAGCGGTGAGTTCGACACCGCGGAGGAATATCTCGCTGCCTGGAAACAAAAGAAGGAATACGACGAGCAATTAGCAAAATACAAGGTACATAAGAGATTCACCGAAAAGGTCTATCTGATAAAAATGCTCATGGGTGCCTTCTCCATCTTTATCTGCGTAACGGTCATCATGCAGACAAAGGATGAGTTCAGGTTCATCATCCCCTACGTCGAGTTTTCAAAACAGACCAAGGGAACAATGCCGCTTCTTCTCGACACATCGGTTATCATCGACGGCCGTATCGCCGACATACTCGCGACGAAAATTATCCAGTCAAAACTCATCGTGCCCCGTTTCGTTCTGGGCGAACTGCAGACCGTGGCGGATTCCCACGACAAGCTCAAGCGCAATCGCGGCAGAAGAGGGCTCGACATTCTCCAGGAACTGCAGTCAACGCCCGATGTCGAGATAGAAATCGTCGACATCAGCACCCCCAACATAGACAACGCCCCGGACGTCGATACCAAGCTCATCGCGATCGCGCAGCATCTGAATGCACAGATCATGACGAATGACTACAACCTCAACAAGCTGGCCAGCGTTCGCGGGATCGATGTCATCAATATCAACGATCTCACCAATGCCCTCAAGCCGATCGTTCTGCCGGGCGAGGAGATGTCGATCAATCTGATCCGTCCCGGGGAATCGCCCGAACAGGGCGTCGGCTACCTGGATGACGGGACCATGGTGGTGGTGGAAGAAGGCAGAAACCACATCGGCAGCAATGTCCTGATCAAGGTGACCAGCGCGATCCAGACCTCGGCCGGGCGCATGATTTTCGGGCGTTTTATCCACGAGATCAACAAAACCAAGAAACGGGACGAGAAGTCAAGCAACACCGAAACCTCGTGATACGCGGCCTATCGGCCGTCCGCATCGGCCCCACCGAAAAAACATCCCGCTGAAAAATCTTCCGCCGCAGACAACCGGCGCGATTAATTCGAAACTTTGTCATTTACAATCGCACGAGAAAATATTATATATTCGCTTCGCATTTTCGCTATGCATCGGCTGAATACCGAATCGTGTCCGCAGCAATCATCGAACGGCAATGTCAGTTAAGCCCCGTTGAAGCAGGAGAGGAACCTTGACGGAAAAAACCATAGAGACTTTTGTTTCCAAGCTGCAGTCCGAGGGAGTTGAAGCCGGCAAAGAGAAAGCACGCCGCATAACCGAAGATGCGGAAACCAAAGCGGCGCAGATCGTCTCGGAAGCGCAAAAAGAGGCGGAACACCTGGTACAGGCGGGTGAAAAAAAAGCGGAAGAGACCGTTGACAGGGCCCGGACCGAAATGGCACTGGCGTGCAGGGACACGCTCGCGAAGCTGCGGGAAACCCTGACCATAGCGATGAATAACATCGTGGCCGCCGAAACGCAAAAGGCCCTTGAAGACACCGATTTTCTCAAGGACGCCATACGCGACATAGTCAAGCAATACGCCGAAGCAGACACGATCGGCGCATCCGGGATTGAGATTACCGTCAGCGAAGAGATCCGCCGCACACTGGAATCGTGGATCCTCGATGAACTGGGCAAGAGTATTTCAGGATCGGACGGCACGCCCTCCATCAATCTCAAGGACGGTCTCGCCGCAGCCGGATTCGAATACACGATCTCGGAGGGAACGGTTGAAGTGACCGTGGATTCGGTTGCTGAAACCATTTCCGAAATGGTGAGTCCGGCCGTCGTCAGTGCCCTAGAGAATACCGGCGAAGAATCATGACCGGCACAGGGACCAACGAGCACGAACGCCGTGTCTTCGGATGCCATAACCCCCTGCTTTAACAAAGGCAATACGTGGTAACGCTGAATTATTTTTATCTTTCATACCTGCCGTCGCTCGACCGGCTCGACCGGCGGGCCCCTGTCGACGGCCCGGCACTGCTGGATCTGCTCACCAGCGGCGGCGCATTGACCCGCGCCGGAAGGATGGCCCGGGTCATTCTGCTCGGTGACGATCTGCTCCTCCGCGAGAGCGTTATCGCCGGCCAGGTTGAGGCCCCGACTCCCGCGGTACTATCTGAAAAACAGGCGACCGGAGAAGAGCCGCTGCCGGAATATTTGGCTATCTCACGAACAGACGAGGAGGCCGGTGCAACCCTGACCGACGCAATCTGGGCGGGATTTTTTACCTATGCCGCGCGCATCGCACGGGAAACGGGCGGCGTATTTTTGCACTCGTGGGTCGCATTTGAAGTCTCCCTGAGAAACGCCGTCGCTGAAAAAAGGGCGGAAACGCTGGGACTCGATCCCGCGGATTACCGTGTTGTCCCGGAACTCGGCGGGACCGACGTATCGCGGGAAACCACCCGCTGGGTTGAAGCCGAATCGCGCAATCCCCTGGAAGGGCAGAAGGCGATCGACAGGGCACGGTGGGATTGGCTCGACGAAAACGGCAGGTACTTTTCGTTCGATGACGACGAAATTGCGGCGTATGCCGCGCGGCTCACCGTGGCACAACGATGGTGGAAACTCACCGAAGAATCAGAGAAAAGACAGGAATAGTATCGTGACTGGAAAGATTCAAGCTATTTTCGGCAACATGGTCATCGTCGAGACAAGCGGAGAGGTGACCCAGAACTCCGTGGGATACTGTCGCCGCGAGGACGGCGCGAAGCTCCTGAGCGAAGTGATCCGCGTTCGCGGCACCCTCGCGGACCTGCAGGTCTTCGAGGAAACACGCGGCCTGAAGGTGGGAGACGACGTGGAATTCAGCGACGAGCGGCTGTCGGTGACGCTCGGACCCGGGCTTCTCGGACAGATTTTCGACGGGCTGCAGAATCCCCTGCCGCGGCTGGCGGAAGAAATCGGCTTTTTTCTCGCCCCGGGGCACTACATCGAAGGGCTGGACACCGAACAGAAATGGGAATTCACGCCCCGTGTCGCCGAAGGAGACACGGTTATCGCCGGCGACGTGCTCGGCACCTGCCCCGAGGGCATTTTCGAGCATCACATCATGTCGCCGTTCACGCTGAAAGAGGAGGCCACCGTCACTTCCATCCGTGAAAAGGGCGAATATACCGTCGCCGAGCGCATCGCCGTACTCACAACCCGGGAGGGCGAAGAGATCGAATGCACGATGCAGCAGGAATGGCCCGTCAAAACCCCCTTGGCGGCGTACAAGAAACGGCTGATGCCCACCGAGCCCCTGTGCACGCGCGTACGCATCATCGATACCATGTTCCCCATCGTGCGGGGAGGCACCTACTGTATTCCCGGACCGTTCGGCGCGGGAAAAACCGTGCTCCAGCAGATCACATCGCGGCATGCCGAGATCGACATCGTCATCATCGCCGCCTGCGGTGAACGGGCCGGCGAAATTGTCGAAACCATACGGGAATTCCCCGAGCTGACCGACCCGCGGACGGGCAAGAGCCTGATGGAACGTACCATTATCATCTGCAACACCTCGGCCATGCCCGTCGCTGCGCGGGAATCCTCGGTTTACACCGCCGTGACCCTCGGCGAATACTATCGCCAGATGGGGCTCGACGTCCTCGTACTTGCCGATTCGACAAGCCGCTGGGCGCAAGCCATGCGGGAAGTATCGGGAAGGCTTGAGGAAATACCCGGCGAGGAGGCTTTTCCGGCGTATCTCGAAAGCCGCATAGCCGCGTTTTACGAACGCGCCGGGATGGTGGAACTCAACAGCGGCGAAATGGCCTCCGTCACCATCGGGGGGACCGTCAGTCCCGCCGGCGGCAATTTCGAGGAACCCGTCACCCAGGGGACGCTGAAGGTCGTCGGGGCCTTCCACGGACTGTCGCGAGCCCGTTCGGACGCCCGCCGGTATCCCGCCATCGACCCGCTGGATTCCTGGAGCCGATACGCGGGCGAGATCGAATCGACGAAAATAAACAGGGCCCGTGCAATTCTGCGGCGCGGCAACGAGGTCAAGCAGATGATGACCGTCGTCGGCGAAGAGGGAACCCCGATGGAAGACTTCATCATGATGCTGAAGGCCGAGCTGTTCGATAACTGCTACCTGCAGCAGAATGCCTTCGACGAAGTCGACGCCGCCACGCCGATCGACCGGCAGACGTTCGTGTTCGACAAGATCCTCCAGGCCATGGAAACCACGTACCGGTTCGAAACGAAGGAGGAGGCCCGCAACACGTTTTTCCAGCTGCAGGATCTTTTCCGTAACTGGAATTACGCAGCCCATGACAGCGACGAATACCAGGACTTTGTCAAACAGATAGACGCGTTTCTCACACAACACGGGAACACCGGCGACGGAGAAACAGCCGGCGAAACGGAAACCGGAGAACAATGAGAAAATACTACGACGAAATCACGCGGATAGCCGGTAACGTGGTTACCGTCAAGGCCGAGGGAGTCGGCTACGACACGCTGGCGGTAATCGACACTTCAGCGGGTCCTTCTCTTGCCCAGGTAATACGCCTTGACGGCGAGGAGGTATCCCTGCAGGTCTTCGCGGGAACACAGGGCGCTTCGACCGGGGATAAAATACGATTCCTGGGCAAGCCGATGCAGGTCCCCTTCAGCGATGATCTCTTCGGCCGGATCCTCGACGGATCCGGCAAACCGCGGGATAACCGGCCCGCGGTACAGGGGAAACCGACCGACATCGGCAGCCCGGCGGTAAACCCGGTCAAGCGCCGCATGCCCGACAACATGATACACACCGGCATACCGATGATCGATGTGTTTAATTCACTCGTCGAGAGCCAGAAACTGCCCATTTTTTCGGTGGCGGGCGAACCGTACAACGAGTTGCTCGCCCGAGTCGGTCTCCAGGCAGATGCGGATATCATCATCCTCGGCGGCATGGGCCTGCGTCACGATGATTACCTCACCTTCAGGAAAAAGTTCGAAGAAGGCGGGGTTCTCGGGCAAACCATCATGTTTATACACACCGCGTCGGATCCGGTAGTCGAGTGCCTCGCGATTCCGGATCTCTGCCTGGCCGTCGGGGAACAGTTTGCTCTACAGGACAAGCGGGTACTCGTGCTGCTGACGGACATGACCGCGTTCTCCGACGCCCTTAAGGAAATCGCGATTACCATGGAGCAGATACCGTCGAATCGCGGATATCCGGGCGATCTTTACACACAGTTGGCGAGACGGTATGAAAAGGCGGTCGATTTCGACGGGGCCGGCTCCTTGACAACCCTGGCGGTAGTCACCATGCCCGGGGACGACGTGACGCACCCGGTACCGGACAACACCGGTTATATAACGGAGGGACAGTTTTACCTGAGAAACCAGCGCATCGAACCGTTCGGTTCACTCAGCCGACTGAAACAACAGGTAAACGGCGATACCAGGGACGATCACCGTGCCATCATGAACGGATGCCTGCAGCTCTACGCCAATTGCCTCGAAAGCCGCGAAAAGCGCGATATGGGCTTCGAGATGTCCGCCTGGGACAACAAGCTGCTCAGCTACGGTGACAGCTTTGAAGACAGGATCATGAACCTTTCGGTCAATATTTCGCTCTTCGAGGCGCTCGACCAGTGTTGGGAAATACTGGCCGACTGCTTTTACTCCTATGAGACGGGTATCCGGCGTTCCATTATCGAACAGCACTGGCCCCTCGATCTGGATAAGGAAAAGCAGGCACAGGCGGAAGCTGAAGCGGAGGCAGCAGAGCAGCAAACGGCATCCGTATAGACAAGCGGCATAATCCATGGCCAAAAAGAAATTAAAACTGACGAGACCTGAACTGAAGCGGCAGCGGGAGGCACTGAAGCGATTTCAGCGCTATCTCCCCATGCTCAAGCTGAAACAGCAGATGCTGCAGATGCGGCTCCGTCAGATAGCCGCCGAACTGGAAACGGCCCGGGAACAAACGAAAAACGCGGAGGCGAAGCTGCGTCCGTACAGAGACATACTCGTCGATCCGGCGGGCGCCGACGTGGAGGGTCTGGCAACCCCGGAAAAAATCGATACCGGCACTGAAAACGTGGCCGGCGTCAAAATCCCCGTTTTCCGAGAGGCCGTTTTCCCCCAACCCGACTACAGCCTGTTCGCAACCCCCCCCTGGGTCGACGGAGCGCTTCGTGACCTGAAAGAGAAAAACCGGTGCATTGCAGTCGAGAATGTTCTCGCGAAGCAGATCGAACTGATACGGGAAGAACTGACCACCATCATTCAGCGCGTAAATCTGTTTGAAAAGGTGATGATTCCCGAGGCCAGCGAGGCGATACGAAAAATACGCATACGCCTCGGCGACCAGATGACGGCAGCGGTTGGCAGGGCGAAAATCGCCAAGGCCAAACTGGAGAAAACGACGGAGGTGTCGGCCTGATGATAGTTCCCATGACCAAGATCTTCGTCGCCGTTCGAGCAACGGACCGGGAAGGTCTCCTCGAAACGCTCAGGGAACTCGAGGCGGTGCACCTGATTCCGGTCGACTCCGAATCAGGCCCCGACGAACATGCCGCGCGGGAAACCCAACAGCTCGAGAATGCCGTCGCTGTCCTGCGTTCGGTGGAGCCGGCAGGCGAAGCGCCCGCAATCTCCCCGCCCGATGCGGCGCGCGAGGCGGTGGGAATCGCCCGCAGGGAGGCGGAACACAAAAACCGCCTTAACACACTCTACCGGGAAATCGACCAGATCGCACTGTGGGGAGATACCCGCTCGAAACAAATGGACCGGCTTCGCGAAGCAGGTATTGAGCCCCGCTTTTATTCGATAGAAAACGCGGACGCCGGCGCTATCGAAGGTGAGTGCGTGGAAATACTCGGTCGGCTCGACAAGAAACACGTGCTGGTTGGCGTCATTTCACCCGGCACCGCCGACCAGTTACCCGAATCGGCATCCGAGATACCGCGCCCCGAACGCGACCGACCCTCCATACGACACGAGGCTGCGGAAATAGACGAGGCCCTGAAATCGGACGAAAAGCGGCTCGCGTGTCTCGCGCGGCTTTTGCCGGACATTGAAGACGAGGCGGCACGGGCCCGGTCGTCCATGGAATTTACTGCCGCCCGTAACGGCGGCACTGAAGAGGGCACCCTGTACGCCGTCCAGGGATGGATACCGGCAGACAACGTTGCCCGGATTACGGAGAAACTCGCCGAAGCCGGCATCCCGGCCGCCGCCGAAGAACGCGAACCAGATGAAGAGGAACGCCCGCCCACGCTGATACGACACCCGAGATGGGTAGCCCCGATACAGGCGCTTTTCGATATCCTCGGCACAAAACCGGGATATCGCGAGTACGACCTTTCACCCTTCTTCATGGTTGCGATGCCGCTGTTTACGGCCATGCTGGTCGGCGATGCCGGCTACGGCCTGCTGTTCGTTCTGGCGGGCCTCCTGTTCTATCGGAAGCTCAAGAATATGGCCGGCGCCGAGGCGCCGCAGCTGATCATCACCTTCGGGGCGGCGACGATGGTCTGGGGTATACTGACGGCCAACTGGTTCGGCGTAAGCCCCGACAAATTCGCCGATGATTCTATCCTCCGCACTATCGAGGCCTCCATGGGGCTGCTGTGGCGTCCCGACGACAACGCCGCGCGAAATCTCGTGATGCAGGTATGCTTCATTATCGCCTGCATTCACCTCGTCCTCGCGCATCTCCGGCGGGCGGTTGATTTTCTGCCGTCCCAGCAGGGCGTGGCGGAACTCGGCTGGTGCTCGTTTCTCGTCGGCATGTTCGCCGTCGTCTGGGTCATGCTGTTCAAGGAGCCGGTCCTGCCGATGAACCTTATGTTCGCCCTGCTCGGTGCCGGGGGCGGCCTGGTGGTCCTGTTCAGTTACCCGAAAAAAAATCCCGTCAAGCGCATCGGCCTGGGCATCATGGGAAACCTGATGGATATGATCGGCACGTTTTCCGACACGATGAGCTATATCCGGCTCATGGCCGTGGGGTTGGCCAGTTATTACATCGCCTCGGCGTTCAACGGCCTGGCGGGGCAGATCGCGTCTGTCTCGCCCCTGCTTATCGTCGTCGCCGTCATTATCCTCGTCGCGGCCCACACGCTGAACATCATACTGTGCCTCATAGCCATCTTCGCACACGGTGTGCGACTGAACATGCTTGAATTTTCAAACAACGCGGGAGTGCAGTGGGCGGGATACCCCTTCACCCCGTTCGCAAACCATCCCGTACATAATGAAGGAGAAGTATAAATGGAATGGCTCGGTCAACTCGGATTCGCTCTTCCACTTGGACTCGGTGCTATCGGCAGTTCCCTCGGCGTCGGCGCTGCCGGACGCGCGGCCGCCGGTGCGTGGGCCAAGGAGGCCAAGGAAGGAAGGGGGATGAATTTTATCTACCTCGCGCTGACGGGCATGCCCCTGTCTCAAACGATCTACGCCTTCGTGATGATGCTGGTCATACTCAAAAACCCTGTGTACGGGGATCTCGCAGCTCAACACCCAGGCGCGTTTTTCAGTATCGGCCTCGCGTGCGGCCTTGGAGAATTATTCAGCGCCTGGATGCAGGGCGTCATCGGCGCATCGGGCATTCGCGCTATGTGCGAAACAGAGGGCAAACCCTTCACGAACACGCTCATCGCGATGGGTATCGCGGAGACCGTGGGGCTGTTCTCGTTCGTATTCATGTTCATGATGATGCCCTAAACGGGGATCAGTACCCGGACACGACCGGAGAGCGGCCGCAGCGTCGCTCTCCGGTTTGTTCCGGGGTCGCGTCAGGGAGAAAGGCGGGTTACGGCAGCGGTGGCGGCGGCCCTTTTCCCACGTAGGGCATCGAGTGATCGGTTCCCGATCCCCCGCCGTCGGTCAATACCGTTGGCTCGCTGCCATTCCCCGCATTCCCATCGGGCTCCGGAAAATCGGTATTGTCGTTCGTCGCGATTCGTACCGCCGGTCCCTGCCGGTTCGTACCGTCGGGTGTGCGCCAATTCTGCTTGAAGAATTCCATGGCTATCTCCGGGTGCCGGTCGTGGCCCGTTCTCTCGTGGCGTATCACCCGTGTCTTGACGGTGAATCCCTTGGACCTGAGATAGTCTATACCGTTTTTGGACTGAACCTTGATCGGCAGCGGATCGTTCTGACCGTAATAGATCATCACCGCGATTTTCGTGGCCGCGCGGGGAAACCAGCCGTCGGTGTTTCCCTGGTTGAAATTGCAGTTCTGGGCAATCACGGCGCTGAAGATATCGGGATGCCGCAAACCCACCCAGTAGACGGGGAACCCGCCTCCCGAAAAGCCGGTTATCATGATGTTCGCGCGATCGAGGTTGTACTGGTAACTGAGCGAACTCAAAATGCTCAGTATACGCTCCTCGTTTTCCTTCATGTCGTAGATGGCGCCGGCCCCGAATATCCCGTCCGTACCCACCAGTTCGGGACAGATAACGATGCAGCCGTACTTGTCGCCGTACATGCCCCACGTATCGATATGGTGCTTGGCCACGTCGAAGGGCGGCGTTCCATGGCAGCTGATGATGACCTTCATGGGTTTCTCGTGGCTGTAATCCTTCGGCAGATACATCCAGTACCCCGAACCGGTCACCGGCTCCCGCATGTACCACTTGCCGGCGCGGGTCGGTGCGGTATCCGGCGGTAGCGGACAGCCGCAGAGAAACACTACAGCGAACAGGGGCAGGTAACATCGCAGGCGTTTCACGCCACTCTCCGATCACGATGGATAATTATCGTTCCATCCACCGTTTGTGTGTGAATATCATTTCAACAGTCGATTAGCATAATACATAGCGAAAAACACGCAATACGATTTTGCAAACAATTCCCGCCCCGTACCTGTCGATACCCTGAAACGATTATCGTTACCTTTCGGCGGTCTTGTTTCCCCACGGCGATAATCTATAATGCGGTCCGATGAACACGATAGCCATAACAAACCAGAAAGGCGGCGTGGGCAAAACAACAACGGCAGCCAACCTCGGCGCCGCCCTTGCGGCCGCGGGGCTGGACACCTGCCTGGTGGATATGGATCCCCAGGGTCACCTGACGCTGCATTTCGATATCGATCCGAACAACGCCGCGCCCTCGATCTACGAAGTGCTCATTGGGCAGGCAACACTCTCGATGGCGGCAGAACGGATAGCGCGTACGCTGTGCGTATTGCCGGCTTCCCCCGACCTTGCCGCAGCACCGAGCGAAATAAGCTCTGAATCCGGCTGGGAATACCGCCTTCGCAACGCGCTGCAGGCCGCCAGCGACCTGCCGCACGAGTACGTTTTGATCGACTGCCCCCCCTCCCTCGGCACCTTGACCATCAATTCCCTTGTCGCGGCAGACAATATCATCATTCCCCTGCAGCCGCATTTTCTGGCAATGCACGGGCTGGCTTCCCTCCTGGACACCATCGTCGGCATAAAGGGACACCTCAACCCGGATCTGAAGGTCGCCGGCATACTCTTCTGCATGTACGAGACCATTACCCGGCTCTCAGGGGACATCACCAGCGAAATCAGGAACTTCATCAACGCCGCGCGAAATACCGATATGCCGTGGGCCGGTGCGAGGTTGTTCGAAACGACTGTCAGGAGAAACATCCGTCTGGCGGAGTGCCCCTCCCACGGCCAGACCATCTTTGATTACGATCCCCGCTGTCACGGCGCGATCGACTACCGAGCACTCAAGGATGAATTTTTAAGCGTTTTTCCACCGGAACAACAGGGCGGTGAGAGCCGGGAATATTCCGCACACCGAAATGACTCTACCCCCGCCGCCGCCATCGAAACTCCGGAAACCGGCTCGGCCCTCGTGGAACCGGAACCCCCCTTGGAAGACACGGCTGTCGAAACGGATATCAGTGACACGTCGCAGCGGCCTAAGGAAGATTGAGCCGGGTACCGGCACCGGGGCTAGGACCCGATGCACTGTTCAGCGACGGTAATGGACCGGAGAAGGGCCCGGGCCTTGTTGAGGGTTTCCTGGTACTCGGTCGCCGGATCGGAATCGGCGACAATCCCGCCCCCGGCCTGAACGTAGACCCTCCCCGCGGCAAAGACCATGGTCCGGATCGCGATGCAGGTATCCATATTGCCGCTGAAATCCACGTAGCCGACCCCGCCGGCGTAGGGGCCGCGCCGGGTCGGCTCGAATTCATCAATGATCTCCATCGCCCGTATCTTGGGCGCCCCGCTGACGGTTCCCACGGGAAGGGACGCCTGGAGCGCATCAAAGGCCGTCGTGCCGTCTTTCAATGTCCCCTTGACATCCGAAACAATGTGCATCACGTGGCTGTATCTTTCGACGGTCATAATGTCGGATAACGTTATCGTCTTCGGCTCCGCTACCCTGCCCACGTCGTTTCGCGCGAGGTCCACGAGCATGATATGCTCGGCGCGTTCCTTGGCGTCGGCCAACAGTTCTCTTTCGAGTTCCAGGTCCTGTTGCTCGGTTTCCCCGCGGGGTCTCGTTCCGGCCAGGGGCCTGTTGGTGACGACGCCGTTTTCGACCCTGCAGAGTATTTCAGGGCTGGAACCAACCAGGGAGAGATCGGGCGTTTTCACAATAAACATGAAAGGCGATGGGTTGACGACGCGCAAAGCGCGGTAACAATCAAACGGCGCGGCACGCGTCTCAGCCGAGAGCCGCTGCGACGGGACCACCTGGAAAATATCCCCCGCCCTGATATATTCCTTGCAGGCATCAACCATATCCATGTACTCGGACTCGGTGAAATTGCTCTCGAAATCCCTGCCCGGGGGCGTTGACAACGAAAAACCGAGCACCTCGATATCCGTCGCTGTGCGAAGGATTGAAACAACCGCCTCGATACGTTCGATCGCGTCGTGGTACGCACCATCCGGATCGTCTTCGACAAAGGCGTTGGCAACGACCTTTATCGTCTTGAAGACATGATCGAATATGACCATGGTCCGGTATAAGCCGAAGTTCATAACCGGCAGCCCCCTGTCGTCCGGCGGCCCGTCCCCCAGCTTTTCGTAATACCGAACCATGTCATACCCCGCATAACCGACTACGCCGCCGGTAAAGCGGGGAAGGGAAGCCACATGGACGGCCCGGTAGCAGGTCAAAAATCGCTGCAACTCGACGAGGGGATCACGGCTGTTGACCGTTTCCATCCCGCCGTCGGCGTATTTTTTTTCGACCGTATCGCCTGATACCTTGAACGTCGCCTCCGGATCGGCGGAAACGAATGAATACCGGGCAATATTTTCACCACCCACGACACTTTCGAGCAAAAACGAGTAATTCGCACAGGCCCCGGAGTTCTGCGAGAGCCGGCGGTAGGCGCCGACCGGTGTCAGTGCGTCGGCAAGCAGTTCACGGTAGACGGGTATCATGTTTCCCTTTTCACACAGGGAATGAAACACGTCCAGACTCGGCGAGTAATCTGTCATTGCATATCCGTCAAGGCGATCAGTACGCAGTGTTAATGAACAGTGCGATCAACACCACGTCAACCAATCACGTAACATCCGCCACTTCGCCCATCACCACTCCCGCGGCGCCGATCGCACCCGCCTCATTCCCGAGCGTGGCAATAGCGATGTCGGTTTTATTCTCCAGCATCGTCCAGTTCATAGCCGCCCAGTGCCTTTTGAGCGGTTCGAGCAAGCTGTCGCCCGCGTTGGTCATGCCGCCCGCCAGAACAATCCGGTCGGGGTCGAATATCCTGCAGACGTTGACACATCCCATCGCCAAGTATTTCATCGCCTCTTCCCAGATACGCTTCCCCGTCTGATCCCCTTTTCTCCACGCTTCGGTGACGTCTTTGCAAGCCAGCAATCCCTTCTCTTTCAGCACCGCGGCCAGCCGTCCTTCTCCCGTCTTCCGTATCTCCATTTCGGCGTATCGTGGAATATTCGCGGCCGACACGTACTGCTCAATACATCCCGACTGCCCGCAGGGACATTGCCGTCCCTCCACGGCCACCAGCATGTGGCCAAGCTCTCCCCCCTCGCTATGAGCCCCGTGGAGGATTTTCCCATCGATAATTATTCCGCTGCCGAGACCGGTACCCAGGGTCAGCATCACCATGTTGTCCACGGATTGGCCGGCGCCCTTGATAAATTCCCCATAGGCTGCGGCATTGGCGTCATTTTCGATTCTCACCGGCACGTCGAGCTGATGTTCCAGGATATCCTGCAGCGGCAGGTTATCCATTCCCGGCAGGTTGGGGAGACTGAGCAGGATGCCCCGCTCCCGGTCCAGAGGGCCCGGCGATCCCACACCGACGCCGCCGACCTGCCGCCAGTCGATCCCCTCGCTCTCGGCCACGTTTCGGCACCCCGCAACCATAGTTGCGGTCACGGCATCCCGTCCCTCCGCGATCGGCGTCGGAAGAGAAAGGAGTTCGCCCGTCTCCATTTTTCCGTTCATCGTGATGAACTTGATATTCGTCCCCCCGAGATCGATTCCAATAAATTCTCTCATAACACAATCGTCCTCAATACAGATCGCACTTAACCGGACAATCCGGCAAGCCATGCATCAATCGTTTTGATCTTCTCATCGACGCTCCCCCCAAAAGGATACTCACCCAAATCGGACATGATTTGCCTGAGGAGTTTAACAATCATCTTTTCCCTGTCGGGCCTGCTCTTCTCGCCGAGGACGGTTGCCCGCAGTTCTTCGAGGAGCGGCCGCAAGGCTCGCTTGCCCATCCCGACAATCTGATCGGCGCTTTTGTCGTCATCCGCGGCTTCAGGAGGGGTCAGCCGCGATAACAGTTTTTGCACCTGCTGCCTGTCGGCTGCAATCCTGAGTTTTATCAGATACTGCAGACGGCCGGCCAGATACTCTCTATCTTCGTTGGAAATCCGCTCCGCGACCTTCTGCAGGACAGATTCAAGCATAGGAATAATTTCGGGGTTCTCCAGCTTCTTAATATCGCCGACATATCCTTTCAACCGCCCGACCGCAATGGCAACCAGGCTGTCCTCTTCGACATCCGCCACGATATCGCCGAGATTCGGATCGCCCGCCTTCAAAGATGCATCTATGTAGCTGTTCCATATATCGACCGGTGACGGAACACTCGCATCTGAACGCTTCGCAAGCTCAAACGCTTCTTTCAGCGGTCTCTCCGCCTCCACGGGCCGCTTCGCATCGAGAAGAGCCTTGCCGAGCCGGTGCAGGGCGTCCGGCAGTTTTGAAGAATCGGACCTGCGCAATGCATCGATGTATTGCTGAAGGATGCCTATCGTCAACGAGGAAACGCCTTCCTGTTTTCCCAGCATCTCAAGAATCGGGGGAAAGGCCTCCGTCTCAAGCTGTTTTCCAATGGCGAGTATTGCCTCGCACGCCTGCTCTCTGACCGCCTGGTCGGGCTCAACCGCGGAATCGGCCCTTTTCAGGATTGATTTCAGAAATGTCCTGCCATCGAGGTCCATCAGCGCGGAAATCGCCGCCTGCCGCACACCGCGGTCCTCGTCATTGATCAATCCGGCAATCGCGGGCGCAGCATCTACCGCATCCATACCGGTCAGCCCGGTAACACAGGCACGTCGAATCGCCGCGGAATTGTCTTCCAGGCCCTCTCGCATAATATCTTTGAAAGAATCATCTTTGACGGCCCCCATGGCCAGGAAAAGCGATTCCCGCAACGGCGCATTCCCCTCGGTGTTCACGGCGGCAAATCTCTGCTTCAATGACGTGATCGCATTGCGCCGCATCTGTTCTGAAAGGGAATCGCCGTTCGAGAGGATATGTATCAGCGCGCTGGCGGCAGCGGTCGCCTCGCTGTCATCGCCTTTCCTGATGCCTTCGAGAATCACGGGAATCGTGGACGGCGACTTCAGCCTGCCGAGCGCCTCGAAAAGCCCGTCCCGAACGCCGGGATTGGATTCCTTTTTCAAACGTTGTGTCAGCAAGCCCGGCGTTTCCTCGCCGCCGCACGATGCGTACAGCAGGGCCGCCGACTTTCTCACGCGGGGATCGTCATCATCGAGCATGCCCCTGATGGATAGCCGCAGTTTCGGCAAGGCATTCGGATCTTCCAGAATGACAGTATCGGCGAGCGTAATACCCAGCAGGCGAATATCCGCGAGTGAATCGGATAGCATCTCGCCAATAATCTTCGGCCGCTGCTGCTTTGGAGAGGCGTTGTAAATCTCCCTGGTCGCCCCGACCAGCCGTTGACGAAGACGCTTGTTCTCTTCTTCGAGGAATATATTTTTACGGGTCAGCAATCGCGTGGCACTGGCAAGCCACTCGCCTTGGGGAGCATCCTTGTGCGCGCTCCACCACCCATTCCATTTCTTCCAGTTCGTGCCGAAATCATCACGGTGCGTCAACTGCTGCAATGATGCGGCCGCAGCACTGCGAATAACGGTATCGGGATCTTTCAGGAAACCAATAAGCGCGCCGATAAAGCGCCGATCCACCCCTTCTCCCATCGCCTCCATGGCAGCCAGACGGCATCCCCTGGCTGCTTTTCTATCCGCGGCAACGGCAATCAGCCGTTCCGCAGCCCGATCATCGTCGAATATGACGAGGGCCTCGGCCGCCGGCAATCGCACCGTGGAATTTGCACCGCTCACCATCTCGACCAGAGGATCGATGAACGTGCTGCTCTCCACACCCTCGCGAACAACCGCCCGCGCGACCGCCACCTGCGCGGCCGGGCTTGTCAGATCCTCGAGCGCGTCGCGCAAGAACTGAAACGCCTTCTCGTTATTACTTCTCAGGAGATGCCGGGCGGCATCAAGTCGCGTCCGGGGCGACCTGTTCGGTCCGCTCAACTGCTCTCTGAGCGTTTCGAACTGCACGCGGGCAAAATTCCCGCCTTCTGCGAAAACACCGTTGTTCGCGCAGCACACCATGCCGGCAATTATGACCGCCCTGCAAACATTTCCGATTGTTGTTTTCACCTGCTTGTATATCATCGGCAACCAATGCAAACCACGATGAGCATTTGAATATAGGGTAAATTGTTCCCCCCACAAAGTCAAATCCGGGCCCAGAGTGCTCTGTCAAGACTGCGTCTTCGGTTCAGGGCCGCTGTGGCACGGTTGGTTCAACGCGCTGCCGGGCGTCCGGAAACGGATTGTTTCGTTGAAATAGCACGTTCCGTGATTATGATAGTGTCATGATGAAAAGCAAAAAACAACGCACCGGGGTTACGTACGCCCAGGCCGGAGTAAACATCGACGCCGGCGAGAGCCTTGTCGATCATATACGAGAAACCGTACAGTCAACGCATTCCCCGAGAGTCATGGGAAGTTACGGCGGTTTTGCCGGTCTGTTTCGACTGGACTACGGGGAAAAATTGTTCGCTCGCAAGTACCGGGAACCGGTCCTCGCGGCCTGTACCGACGGCGTTGGAACAAAACTCAAAGTCGCTTTCGAGATGAAGAAGTTCGATACCATCGGCACCGATCTCGTCGCCATGAATGTAAACGACCTGGTATGCTGCGGTGCCGAGCCGCTCTTTTTCCTCGATTACCTCGCGACCGGCAGACTGGACACAAACCAGATGTCGATGGTAGTCAGAGGCATCGCAGAAGGATGCAGGGCGGCAGGCTGCGCCCTGCTGGGTGGCGAAACCGCGGAAATGCCGGGATTTTACGGAGACGGCGAGTTCGACATCGCCGGCTTTGCCGTGGGCGTTGTCGAACGGTCGAGAATTATCGACGGCGGCAACATCGAAGTCGGCGACGTGGTCATCGGACTCGGGAGCAGCGGCATTCATTCAAACGGCTACGGGCTGGCGAGAAAAGTACTGCAGGAAATAGGCTCGTACAACCTCTCCGATCGCCCGGAGCTTCTCGAAGGCCGGAGCGTCGGCGAGGCGCTGATCGAACCGACACGTATCTACACAAAAAATGTCCTGGCTGCCGTGAGCGTGTACACCGTCAAGCGCCCCGTCAAGGCGATGGTTCACATAACCGGCGGCGGCCTGGCCGGCAATATAGCGCGGCTGGTCCCCCCCGGATTCAGTGTTAAAATAAACGGCGGTTCGTGGCCCGTACCGCCGATTTTTGAACTCATATCGCATACCGGGCCGGTCGATCCGATGGAGATGAGAAAGGTCTTCAACATGGGGATCGGTTTTGTACTTATTGTTTCACCCCACTTCGCTTCCCCGATCATGTCCCGCCTGTCACACGGCGGAGAACGCTGCTTTCTGATCGGAAAAATCAAAAAGGGTTCCGTTCCCGTGGCATGGAATTAATATCGCCAAACCGGCCAGGCATTTGATACAATCAATAGCGTGGGACCCTACGAAACAGTCATATTCGATTTAGACGGAACAGTGATGGATCCTTCAAGGGAAATCCTCAGTTCCGCCTCTTATGCGCTGCAGCAGGTGGGTCTCCCCAAACCCTCTCACGATACGCTCAAGCCCTTCCTGTCGACCCCCCTGCTGCGATGTTTCGAGGACAATTTCAACCTGTCACAAGAAAAGGCGGACCAGGCATTTCATTATTTCTGGCACTATTCCGGCAGTTTCGGTTTGAAAAAAAATCGCTGTTACAAGGGAATACCCGAACTGCTTCGATCCCTGCGTGATAACGGAAACACCCTGCATATCGCCACCGCCAGGGAAATAACGCATGTAGAAACGTTTCTCAAAATCAAAGGTCTCGACCAGTTGTTTTCGGTTATCGTCGGTCCCAGCACCGACCCTTACAATCAAAGACAAACCAAGAAAATGATCCTCTTCGACACGCTCTGTCAAATCATTGAAGAAGGTCTCGGGAACTGTATACCGGATAACTGCGTAATGATCGGCGACCGGGAAAGCGACATAACGGCGGCCCGTGACAACTGCATCAGTTCGATCGGAGTGACCTACGGCCAGGATCCGCCGGAAAAAATCAAAGAGGCACAGCCCACCCACGTCGCAGCAACGACCGCGGCGCTTTCGGGACTGTTAATGAAAGGCACACCATAGAAGATGGCAGGCAAAGAAAATCCCAACATCCTGGTTGTCGGGTCTATCAACACGGACATGATGGTGCGCAGCAAGAGAATCCCCGTTCCCGGAGAAACGATACCGGGAGACAATTTCGAGTGCGGCGGCGGCGGCAAGGGCGCCAACCAGGCGATCGCCGCATCGCGCCTCGGGGGAACGGTAACCCTGATCGGCCGGATTGGCGACGATCATTTCGGGTCCGTCCGCCTGGAAGAATTACAAAATGAACAGGTCAACACCGAGTACGTGCTCATCACCGAGGAGGTATCCTCGGGAGTCGGCATGATCATCGTGGATAACCGGGGGGAGAATGCCATCGTCGTCGCCGGAGGCGCAAATCTCCGCGTTACGCCCGACGATATCTACGGCGCGGAAGAATGCTTTGCCGAAGCCGATTTCCTGATGCTGCAACTGGAGATTCCGATGACCGCGATCCGGGCGGCCGTCGATCTGGCCAACCGGCACCGGGTCCGGATTGTTCTCGACCCGGCTCCCGCGAAACAACTTCCCGACGAACTGTACATGGTTGACATTATTTCTCCCAATCTTTCAGAAGCAAAACACCTGACCGGAAAAAACGCCAACGAGGAACGCATGGCAAAAATCGTCGCCTCCGAACTGGTAAACCGGGGCGCAAAGAACGCGGTGCTCAAACTCGGCTCCCGGGGGAGCATGGCAATCTGCAGCGACGGTCACATGTACCGGCTTCAGCCCTATCATATCGACCCGGTCGATTCAACCGGTTCGGGAGATACCTTCACCGCGGCGCTGACCGTGGCAATCGGCCGGGGCTGCAGCATCCGGGAAGCGGCGAGATTCGCCAATGCCGCCGGCGCGCTGGCCTGTACCAAGTACGGCGCCCAGGCGTCAATGCCCGGCGCACTGGAAGTGGAAATGCTGATGAGAGATCAATCCCGGGAGTAAAACGAGCGTCCCGTCAACACTAACCCGACAGGGTAAACACGACAGCGATCACCAACATGAAAAGCATCAGGGAACACCCTGAAAACCAAAGCAGCTTCTTCGCTCTCTTACTTACCTGTATGCTCTTGAGTCTCGTGAAGGTCAGGTAACCCAACAACGCATTCTCGAGAGCGAGAAGCACGGTAAACACCAGGTCGGGAGCAAAGGGCGACTGGTCGAATCGAATCAATTGCCGTCTGAAAAAAAAATATCCGGCAAATATCGCCGTGTTCACGAAAAACATAATGAGGGGAATCCTGATGACCGGCGTAGCATCCCGTTCGCCGAAATCGCAATTCTCCCACGCCCCGCTCGCCTCGATGGCAAGCGCGCGAAAAGCATTGCTGTTCAGTTCCGGAGTCTCGCTGACCGACAACCAGCCGTCCATTTCCCGGTGACAGATAAGCGTTGAAAACTGGATAACGCCGTTCCGCACCAAGTGGCCGAGATCATCGATGGAACACGGGCCGTTGATGCGACTTTTATCGAGATAAAACCATACCTTCGCATCAGCAACGCTCGCTGCCGGCGCCCGCTTTTTCGCATGTCTGATTGCCTCGGAGGATTGATTCATACTGCGGGGATTATACTCGAAATATCTCAAAAATCACGAGATGTCAGCGGTGGTCCGCGGATTCCGCCGCGTTCGCCGGCAGTTGACTGTTGACTCACAGTCGGTTTTAATGTAGTTTTTCCCGCTTGTTCCGTGTATTTTGTCCGGTTATTCCGGGCGCTGCACGTGTGGGTGGCCATGTGTCATGGCCATTCGGAACATCTTCTTTATCGGAGCACGCAACAAATGACGGAAGATACCAAATCCCCGGAAGCTGATGGTCAAGACGTCGAAGAATCGGCGGATCAAAATATCGTCACGGTCGAAGAAGCCGGCACGCTTAAAAAGAGAGTCGACGTCGCCATCCCGCGGAACCGCATCGAGGCAAAGCAGGACGAGATGTTCGGCGAACTGCGCGCCACCGCCCAGATACCGGGTTTTCGTATCGGCCGGGCCCCCCGCAAACTCATCGAAAAACGTTTCGGGAAGGAAATTACCGAGGATATAAGGAATGCTCTTATCGGGGAATCCGTCGGCGATGCGCTGGAACAGGCGGAACTCAAGACACTGGGGGAGCCGGACATAGACCTGGACGAAATCACACTGCCGGAAGAGGGGGACATGCATTTCAGTTTCGAAGTGGAGATTCAACCGGAATTCGAACTGCCCGGGCTGGAGCATATCCCGGTGAAACAACAAGCGCCGGACATAAATGATCAGCGCGTCGATGAACAGATTTCGAATATTCTTGAGGGACAGGCGCGGTACGAAAAAACACAAGAGCCGGCAGAAGACGGCGACAGGATTACCGCCGCGGCAACAATAACCGGCGACGGCGTAGAGCACGAAAATCCGCGCATCCAGGCCCGGGTTGCACCGAGTGTCATCGAGGGACTGCCGATTCCCGACCTGGCGAAGACCCTGATCGGGGTAAAAGCCGGGGATCGCGTTTCCGTCACCGTAACCTGTCCGGATACGCATCCTCGCGAAGAATGGCGCTCCAAGGAACTGACCATCGATCTTGAAATCCACGAGGTCACCCGCAGGATTGTTCCCGAACTCAATGAAGAATGGGCCACGGCCGCGGGATTCGATTCGGTGAACGAATGTCGCGACTGGATAGCCGGGAGACTGAAGGTGCAAGCGGAGACGGAAACCCAACGCGACATGAGAAACCAGGTGTGCGAGTACCTGCTCGACAATACCGACTTTGAACTCCCCCCCGAATTCGCACAGCGCCATGCTACCGAGGCGCTCCAGCGGCGACAACTCGAACTCATGCAGTCCGGCATCCCGCGGGAAAAGATAGAAGAAAACCTCGCCGAGCTCCAAGCCTCCGTGGAGGAGCAGGCCCAGAAAAGGCTCAAGCTGTCATTCATCATCCAGAACATAGCAGATGAAAAGGAAATAGAGGTCCCGCCGGCAAAGATCAATGCCGCCATTGCCCACATGGCGTCCCAGTACGGCAGGAGACCGGAACGCGTCAAGCAGGAACTCGTCAACAACGGCGCTATTAACCAGGTCGCCGTCGCCGTCCTCGAGGAAGAAGTGCTCGACGCTCTTCTGAAGGACGCGGATGTGGAAGTCGTGGAACCCGAGCCGACCGACAAGGAAAAATCTCCCGAGAAAGAGGAAGAGAAAAAGCAATCTGCCGCGAAGAAAACGAAAAAGAAGACTGCAAAGAAGAAAACAAAGAAAAAAACAACAAAAAAGAAAACGGGCGATAAGAAGAAGACGAAGAAGAAAACCGCGAAGAAGAAAACAACCAAAAAGTCCGCAAAGAAAAAAACAACGAAAAAGAAAACAAACGCTAAAAAGAAGACAAATAAGAAGAAAAAGAAGTGAGTCGCCGCTGATCGGCGGCCACCAACCCGAACAGTTTAAACGCTGCAACCAGGTAACGGAATATGCCCGAACAACCGCCCGACAAAGCCCGTCACCGCACGGTCCACCCGGTATTTGCCTCTCCGCGCGATTATACCCGGCGGCGGGAGATGACCATCGAGGAACGTCTCGCCGAAGAAAGAATTCTGTTTCTGTGGGGGCCGATCGAGCCGCGCATAACGGGCGGCCTGATCATGCGCCTGCTCGAACTGCAGTCGCTGAGTCCCAAGCGGGGAATACATCTCTACATCAATTCCCCGGGAGGAGATGTCGACAACACGCTGGCCATCTACGACACCATACAGTTCCTCAGTTGCGACGTGGCAACCTATTGTGTCGGACAGGCGGCAAGCGGGGCAGCTATAATAATGGCGTGCGGGGCAAAGGGAAGCCGTTTCGCCCTGCCGCACAGCAAGATCATGATACATCAACCGTGGGGGGGCATTACCGGCCAGGCATCCGACATCAAGATACAGGCCGAAGAGGTACTCAAGGCCAAGCAGGTCCTCAACGACATTCTGGCAATACACACGGACCGTGATCCCGAACAGATAGCACAGGAGACGGAACGGGACCGGTACATGACCCCCGAGGAAGCGAAGGAATACGGCATCGTGGACGAAATTGTCGAAAACCAGCCGAAGACGAAGAAGGCCTGACACGGCGTCACTCAACAGAGGTCAATAATGCCCGAATACCCGATACCCTATGTCGTAGAGCAAACCAGCCGCGGTGAACGGCAGCACGATATATTCAGCCGGCTGCTGAAAGATCGGATTATCTTCGTGGGAGGACCCATTAATGATACCGCCTCGAACCTTATCGTTGCCCAACTGCTTTTTTTAAGCAACGAAGAATCCGATGCCGACATTCACCTCTACATCAACTGCCCGGGAGGAAGCGTCTCCGCCGGCCTCGCCATCTTTGACACCATGAAATTCGTCAGGTGCGACGTGGCGACGTATTGCGTGGGCCTCGCCGCATCCATGGGGGCGGTGCTGCTCGCGGGCGGGACGAAGGGCAAACGATACGCGCTCGAAAACAGCCGGGTACTCATCCACCAGCCGCTGATCTCGGGAGTCATGCAAGGCCCGGCGACCCAGCTTGACATCGAGGCACAGGAAATCATACGACTCAGGCACCGGTTGTACCGCATACTCTCCGAAGAAACCGGAAAGGACATCGATACGATCGAGCACGATTGCGATCGTGACAAGTGGCTCAATTCTCAGGAAGCGATTGATTACGGATGCATAGACAACATTCTCAAGGAAATGCCGGAAACCACGGAAGGTAAAACGAAGAAAGACAGCGATACGTGATCGGGGAACACCATGGAATATACGATCGAATCGCGTTGTCGCACACTGATTCACATCGTCCCCTGCCTGGTTTGTATCCTGTCTTTCGGATGCGTTGAAGATAATACGCGGAAATTGGAACTCGAAGAAGAACTCAGAGTCGAGCAGGATAAAAACAGGGCCCTTTCAAAGCGGGTAGAATCACTCGCCGCCGACCTGGCGAAAAAACGCGAGCAGTTGAAAGCACTCAGGGGGCTGGGACCCGACCGGCTCAAGAATCTCTTTACGCTGAAAAAGATAGAGCTCGGCAGTCACACGGGGGGTATAGACACCGACGACAAACCCGGCCACGACGCGATTAAGGTCATTCTCGAACCGATCGACGAAGACGGCCACGTCATCAAGGCCGCCGGGGCTATACAGATTCGACTGCTCGATCTTTCCGTCAAGGATCTCGGCAAGGGCCTTATCGCCGAGCAATCCTTCCCGGTTGAAAAGGCCTCAAAAAGATGGTCGGGCGGGCTCTTTACCAATCACTACAGCTTCACCTGCCCGCTGCCGAAAGAAAAATCCCTCTCCCGCCCCGAAATCACCGTTCGGGTATCCTTTACCGAGTACCTCACCGGCAACGTGTTTACGGCCCAGAAGCTCTGCACAATCAAACCGCCCCCCGGGAAGTGACGTCCGCCGTCAGCCTGTTTCAAGGCCCAGACGGCCGATCATCTCCCGGTCGCTCCGATAGGAATATCCGCTGGTGGTCAGGTAATCACCGGTCAGTATTCCGGATCCGCCCGCGGCGAAGATATCGCTGCCCCGCGTGCCGAATGCCATTGGACGTCCCCCGCATATCCGCAGGACCGCCGAAGGCAGCATGAAGCGGAAGACCGACACTATCCGCAGCGCCTCCTCGGGATTCATGACCGGCCGGTCGCCGAGCGGGGTGCCCGCTATCGGCGAAAGGAAATTGAGCGGCACGTTTTGCACGCCGATTTCCCTGAGCGACAGGGCCAGCGAAAGCCGATCCTCCCAGGTCTCACCGAGACCGAAAATACCTCCCGCGCAGACATCGAGTCCGGCCCGGAGCGCGGCGACCACCGTTTCCCGGCGCCGGCGCCAGGTGTGGGTCGAGCATATAGTCGGATAGAACCGCTCGGCTGTTTCAAGGTTATGATTGTAATGCCGCAACCCGGCGGCCTTCATCTCGGCAAGTTCCGCGAAACCGAGTATTCCCAGGGATGCGCCGATGTTGCCGATGCCCATTATGCGACAGCGATGCAGTGC
>CAZLBC010000009.1:0-7912 GCA_964557575.1 uncultured Planctomycetaceae bacterium | reverse complement strand
ACGGCAAGATCAAGCAAATCGCCCTCGTAGCTGATACCCCCGTCGAACATCATGTCGAGTTCGGTCTTGCGGAAGGGAGGGGCCACCTTGTTCTTGACGATCCTCACCCGCACGCGGTTCCCGATCGATTCGTCTCCGCTCTTGATCGCCGAAATCCTCCTGACATCCAGACGAACGGAGCTGTAGAACTTCAGGGCGTTGCCGCCCGTGGTCGTTTCAGGATTCCCGAACATCACTCCTATTTTCATGCGGATCTGGTTGATGAAAACCACCAGCGTTTTGCTCTTGGAAATCGCCCCGGCGAGTTTTCGCATCGCCTGGCTCATCAGCCGGGCCTGGAGCCCGACGTGGGAATCCCCCATATCCCCCTCTATTTCCGCCTTGGGAATGAGGGCCGCCACCGAATCGAGAGCGATGATGTCCACCGAATTCGAGCGCACCAGCATTTCGCAGATCTCAAGGGCCTGTTCCCCGAAATCGGGTTGACTGACGAGCAGGGACTCGAGATCAACGCCCAGTTTTCTGGCCCAGGCGGGATCCATTGCGTGTTCAGCATCGATAAACGCCGCGACCCCCCCTTCTTTCTGGGCGCCGGCGATGGTATGCAGGGCCAGCGTGGTTTTACCCGAGCCTTCCGGCCCGAAAAGCTCCACAACACGTCCCCGCGGCAGCCCCCTGCCCCCGAGGGCGAGATCCAGGCTCAGCGCACCGGTGGATATACCGGAAACCTCGGCAATCTTATCCTGCGACAGTCGCATGATGCTGCCGGTGCCGAAATTCTTTTCTATCTGCTTGACGGCGGCCTCAAGCGCCGCCTCTCTTTTCTTCTGCAACTCGTCCTTGTTCCCGCTTTTTTTCTTTTCGGTCCCGGTAGCGCTGCTCTTTGCCACGATCGATCTCCTGTTCAAATGTTAATTCCGTCTCGTGAAACTATAATCCGGCCGGCAACATGATACAACCCTGAAACCTAACATCTGCCAAACTTTTTTTTAAAGACTACCATCTGTGGCGGTTCCGTCCGGTGCCCCTTGTATCCCTTTCCGGTGATTGATTCAACGGGTTAGGTGAAAATATCATCGGGCAGGGCGACACCCATACGCGCGCATTTCTCCAGAAAACCCGGTTTTTCCCCCGTGGGTGTCCATGAACCGACTTCCCTGCCGTCTGTGCCGGTTCCCTCCCTGCGATATACAAAGAGGTCTTTGATCTTCACGTCACCCTCCGTATCGACTCCCGACACTTCCGAGATAACGGTTATTTTTCTTCCCCCGCAGGGACGGATCTCGTGCTGCACGATCAGATCGACGGCGGCGGCTATCTGCTTGCGTATCACCCATACCGGGAGTTGCGGCCGGCCCGACATCGACATCATCTCGAGGCGCGAGGCGGCGTCGACGGGGTTGCTGGCGTGCAGGACCGCCATGCATCCCTGGTGTCCGCTGAGAATGGCCTGGAGCATGTCGAAGGCCTCCGGGCCGCGGACCTCGCCGACGATGATTCTCGTCGGTCGCATGCGCAGGCTGTTCCTCAGCAGGTCCGCCACCTGGACTTCGCCCCGCCCCTCGACGTTGGCCCGCCGGGTCTCCATCGCGACGACGTGCTGCTGCTGGAGCTGCAGTTCGGCGGTATCTTCAATGGTGATAATTCGTTCATCCGGAGAGATGAAATGGCTCAGGATGCCGAGTGTCGTCGTCTTCCCGCTGCCCGTGGCCCCGGAAAATATAATATTCAGCCGCCCCTTGACCCCCGCAACGAGCAGCGACGCCATTTTTTTCGAAATCGTTCCGGCCGCGACCAGGTCGTCGAGGGTGCTCAGCGAACGGGTGAATTTACGAATGGTGACCAGTGTTCCCACCAGCGATATGGGCGGGATCGTGATATTCACCCGGCTGCCGTCGGGAAGCCGGAAGTCGACGAACGGGTGCGCCGTCGATACCGCTCGCCGCGTGGGCTCGAGCATCCGGTTGACCAGGAAGTTCAACTGCCGGTCGTCCTTGAAGCGACGGGGAACATCGAGCATGCGACCGCCCTTTTCCGCGTAGAGCTTGTCGACACCGATAATCATGATCTCGGTGACGGCCGGATCGGCGAGAAGGTCCCTGATCGGCGCAAATGCCGGCTCATCGTAATACATGGCAGTATTTCCACAAGGCGGTATATAACTGTCCGACGACGATCATACGTCATGCGGATGAAAAATGAGATGCCGTTTTCGCCGATTCGTCAAAAAGCCCCTCGACATCCTCACAGCGCCCCCCGCCTGATCGCTCTGGTCACGAGTTCAACGTTGCGGCCGTGTTTCCATTCCGCCAGCCGCCACCACCCCGTCATGTCGTCCGGCACCCGAACCGCGCCGATGATATCTTTGTCGTCCTCCCCCGCCGCGACACGGGCGCGGACCTCCTCGCGGAGCCACGGGTAGTACTCGGTCCACCGCCGCAACTCGGCCGTCGTACACAGCGGCCCGTGACCGGGAACGACCGTCTCCGCCCCATGGGAAATCATCTGCTCGTACGCGGCCAGAAGGATCGCCTCCGCCTCATTGTCAAGACGGCCGACGAGCGGGATCATGCCCCAGCCGAAGACGTCGCCGGTAAACAGCACGCCGTCGTCGGGCAGCCAGACGATACAGTCGTCGGCGCTGTGGCCGCTGTCGATCGGTTTCATCACGAGGCAGCGGCGGTCGCCGGCGAGCCGCATCTGCCCGTGTTCGTCAAAATCCGCGTTCCCGCGGTTGATTACCGCGGCACCCCACCGTCGCCTGAACGCGTCGTTGAGCGCGGTATGATCATAGTGCGTGTGCGTGTTGAGCACCCACCCGACCGGCGTGTCGCCGAGCGTCGCGGAAACTGCCGCCACGACCTCTCCCTCGAGATGCGCGTGTTCCAGCGCGTCTATGATCACCCCCGCCCCGCCCTGGTCTATCCAGGCGATATTGTCCACGGCCTGCCTGACGACGAGGCCCTCGCCCAGCGTCACGATGTTCGGTCCGTCGCTCGCATCTGTCATGGCAAAAACCTTTTTGGTTCGTCGTGGTGCCGGTTATACCGTCCCGCCCGCGCGCTCGATGATATCCTTCACGCCCGCCGGGTCTATCTCCGTAAAAGATTCTATCACGTGGTGGGCCCGGCCCAGCAGCCGCTCCCGCTCCTCCGTCCCGGTGATCCCGATCGCGGCCATCCCGGCCGCGCGGGCCGCATCCAGCCCGACCACGGCATCCTCGATCACCGCGCAGCGCGCCGGCGGCACTTCCAGCCGTTCCGCCGCCGCCAGGAACACCTCCGGATCGGGCTTGCCCTTCTCCACGTCCGGCCGGCAGACCGACACCGCGAAGCAGTCGCCGCACGGCAGGGCGGCCAGGACGCATTCGACGTTCTCCCGCGGCCCCGACGATCCGACCGCCAGCCGCGCCCCGTCGGCGCGGAGTGCCGAGACCAGCGCGCACGCTCCGGGCATCGCGGGAAAATCATGCGCAATGATATCGCGGTACGCCGCCTCCTTTTCCGCGGACCACTGCTCGATATCGTCTTCGGTTGCCCCGGGCATCAGCCGCGGAATGATGTCGATGTTGATCTGCCCGAAAGTCTCCGCGAAGATCTCCGGGGTCATGTCGATATCCCGCGACGCCGCCGTGACGCGCCACGACTCGTAGTGCGCCCGGTAGCTGTCGATCAGCACCCCGTCCATGTCGAATATCACCGCGTACTCGTCCACCAGAGACTCCTGTTTGTCATCAAGGGATCATCAGTATATACTGAACGAATGCTTTTTAAACCCGCGATGTGCCGTTGCCGCCGGCGAAAAGCGAAAAATCGCCACCTGCAAAGAGGACCGAACGAATGACATACCGCGCAGCGATTCCCGTTTTGCTCTTCCTGCACGCGGCCGTCCCGGCCGAAGACGCCGCCCCCACCGGGCTGATGTGCGAACTCCTCGCCCACCCCGAACGCACGACGATCACCGACTCCAGGCCCGACTTCAGTTGGATCGTCAATCCGGCGCAGCCCGGCGCCACGCAGACCGCCCGGCGAATACTCGTGGCCGCCGACGAGAAAACAATACGTGCGCCCGCGGGAGACCGGTGGGACAGCGGAGCCGTCGCGTCCTCGCGGTCCGTCTGTGTCGAGTACGCCGGGAAGCCCCTTGAGCCGGGAAAAACGTACTGGTGGCGCGTACAGACCCGCGTCGGCAACGGCGCGTTCGGCCCCTGGTCGCGGCCGCAGCAATTCACGATGGCACCGGCCGCCGGCCGCGCCGAAACCCCGTCCCCCCTCGGCGACAGCCGCTGGATCTGGTATCCCGAAAAGCCGGCGAAGGGAACGCGGTACTTCCGCCGGACGGTCGCGGTCCCCGCCGGGAAGATAGCCCGCGCCCGGTTTCTGGTCACGGTCGACGACAACTTCACCCTGTACGTCAACGGGGAGAAACGCGCCGCCACCACCGAACACAACGCGTGGAAACGATTCCGGGACGTGGATATCGCCGCCGCCCTCAAACCCGGAACACATAATGCCGTCGCCGTGGCCGCCGTCAACACCGGCGACGCCGCCGGTTTCACCGGCACCATCGCGATCGAGATGCAGTCCGGGACGACCGTCTCGGTCCCCGTCGACACAACGTGGAAAACGAGCCGGGAAGCGCCCGCGGGATGGCTGAAGGCCGACTTCGACGACGGGTCGTGGAAGAAGCCGGCCGATCGCGGGGCATACGGCACCGCTCCCTGGAAGACGACGGCGACGATCCCGCGGCCCCGGACCGCCGGGAAGGCCCCGGCCGCGCCGCCGAACCGGTACCTGCCGGTCAAGACGCTCGTCCGGCCGCAGAAGGTCATCCGTATCGCGGAAGATCACTACTACGTCGATTTCGGCCGTGCGGCATTCGGCACGATCAGGCTTACGCTGGACGCCCCCGCCGCCTGCACGGTCGGCGTCCACCTCGGCGAGGAGAAGGTACCGGGAAAAAACCGGGTCAACCGCACACCCGGCGGCACGCGGCGCTACCGGAAGATGGACCTGGACATCGGCAAGGGGGAAGGCGCGTACACGGTCACGATCGCGCCCGACCGGCGGAACACCGGCTCGCGGGCGATACGCATGCCCCCCGCCGTCGGCGAGGTGATGCCCTTCCGGTACTGCGAGATCACCAACTGCCCGGCCGCAATCGACGCCGGCGCCGTCAGGCAGGTCGCGGTCCACTACCCCTTCAACGACGAGGCGGCCGAGTTTCATTCTTCCGATCCCACGCTCAACGCCGTCTGGGACCTCTGCAAGTACAGCATGAAGGCCACCAGCTTCTGCGGGGTCTACGTCGACGGCGACCGGGAGCGGATTCCCTACGAGGCGGACGCCTACATCAACCAGCTCTGCCACTACTGCACGGACCGGGAATTCACCCTGGCCCGCTACACCCACGAGTATCTCATCGACCACCCCACGTGGCCGACCGAGTGGGCCCTGCACTCGGTCCTGATGGCCTGGGCGGACTATATGCACACCGGCGACCCGGAATCCATGGCCGCCCGCTACGCGGACCTGAAGGCCAAGACACTCCGGGCCCTGGCCGGCCCCGACGGCCTGATCAGTCTCAGCCGCTTCACCCCCGCGATCGGCAAGACGATCCATATCGGCAAGCTCCGCGACATCGTCGACTGGCCGAAAGCAGAACGCGACGGTTACGTCATGGCGAAGACGAACACCGTGGTCAACGCCTTCCACTACCGGGCACTGGTCCTCTTCTCCCGGATCGCCCGCGCGCTGGACAAAAACACCGACGCCGCGGACTTCGCCGCCGCGGCGGCGAGCGTCCGCGACACGATCAACCGCCGGCTCTTCGACGAGAAGCGGGGCCGCTACGTCGACGGTCTCGGCACCGACCACGCCTCCCTCCACGCCAGCATGTTCCCCCTGGCCTTCGGGATCGTGCCGCCGGACGGGGTCGAATCGGTCCTGGCATTCATCACATCCAAGGGCATGGCCTGCAGCGTCTACGGCGCCCAGTACCTCATGGAGGCCCTCTACCGGGCCGGGGCGGACGAGTACGCCCTCTCCCTGCTGCGGTCGCGGGACGCGCGGAGCTGGTGGAACATGATCCGGGAAGGCTCGACGATCACGATGGAGGCCTGGGGCAACCGGTTCAAGGGCAACCAGGACTGGAACCACGCCTGGGGCGGCGTCCCCGCCAACGCGATCCCCCGCCTCCTGATGGGCGTGACCCCCGCCGCACCCGGCTTCCGGCGGATACGGATCAGGCCGCAGCCGGGCACCCTCCGGGAGGCCCGCCTCAAGCTGCCGACCATACGGGGGACGGTGACCGTGGCGTTCGAGCGGAAGGATACGGATAACAACACGCTGGAACTCGCCGTCACCATCCCCGGGAACACGACCGCCGATGTCCACGTTCCCCTGGACGGCGCGAAAAACCCCGCGGTCGCGGTCGACGGCAACCCAGCGAAGGGAACCCGCGACGGCGACTTCCTCGTGCTCGAAGACATCGGTCCGGGAAAACACGTCTTCACACGGACCGGCGGATGAGGTAATCTCACCATTCGGCACAAGCGCCACTGAAACACCTTTCGGGAGCACAACCATGAAAAACGCTCTGACCCGCCGCGCATTCTGCAAGACAACGGCCACCGGCCTTTTCGGCGCCGGCATGGCTCATGCCGCCCCGGCCGCGGGCGAGAAGAAGCCCCCCAACTTCGTGATCATATTCCTCGACGACTCCGGCTGGGCCGATTTCCGGCCGTTCGGCAAAACCGAATACCGGACGCCGAACGCCGAGCAGCTCGCGAAGGAGGGCTGCTGTTTCCGCAACCTCCAAGTGCCCCAGGCGATCTGCTCGGCGTCACGGGCCGCCCTGCTCTCCGGCTGCTATCCCGGCCGGACGAAGGTCTTCGGCGCCCACGCCCCCCGGCAGAAGGGCCTGGATCCGAAATGGGCGACGATCGGCGAGGTCCTCAAGAAACGCGGCTACACCACGGCCTCGTTCGGCAAGTGGCACATCGGCGACCGCCCGGAAACCCGCCCCCCGGCCCGCGGGTTCGACGAGTCGTGCGGCCTGATGTATTCCAACGACATGTGGAAGCACCACCCCACCAACCCGAAGTTCTGGGGCAAGCATCCCCTCCAGTACTGGGAAAACGGGAAGGTGACGATCGAACCGGTCACCGCCGAACACCAGGCCATGCTCACCACCCGGTACACCGAGCACGCCGTTGATTTCATCGTGCGGCACAAGGACGAGCCGTTCTTCCTCTACGTCCCCCACTCCATGCCCCACGTCCCGATCTTCTGCAGCGACAAGTTCAGGGGAAAATCGGGCGCGGGACTCTACGGCGACGTGATCATGGAGATCGACTGGTCGATCGGGCAGATAAACCAGGCCCTCAAGGACAACGGCCTGGAAGACAACACGATGGTCATATTCACCTCCGACAACGGCCCCTGGATCTCCTACGGCAACCACGCGGGGTCAACCCCCTACCGGGAGGCCAAGGCCACCGGTTTCGACGGCGGGACCCGCAGCGCGTGCATCATGAAGTACCCCGGCAACATCGCGGCCGGGACCGCCTCCGACCGGATGCTCTGCACCGTCGACATCCTCCCCACGCTCGCCGCGATCGCCGGCGCCGACCTGCCCGACAATCCCGTCGACGGCACGGACGTCAGGGACCTGGTCTTCGGGAAGGAGGGCGCCGAGAATCCCCACGAATACTACCCGTTCTCCACCGGCCGGTCATTCGAGGGCGTCTACAGCGGCGACGGGAAGTGGAAACTCCACCTGCCCCACGGCTACCGGACCCTGGTCACGCCCGGCAAAGACGGTAAGCCCGGGAAGTACAAGCGGGCGAAGATCGGCCTCTCCCTGTTCGACATGGAAAAGGACCCTTTCGAGACCACGAACGTCATCGACA
>CAZLBC010000008.1:38251-99614 GCA_964557575.1 uncultured Planctomycetaceae bacterium | reverse complement strand
CAATTTTGTTATTTTGGCAACCATAGTGCCCGATAAAAAACGGAAACGCCCCTGCGTATCCACATAGCATATACCGGGGAGGTCGGCAGTACAATACCTGTTGTCGAACGCTGTTTTCAATCCCCGTAACACGGAAAGGACTGTACAATATAAGTGTGTTGCAATCGCGCGTGGTAACGGAAAAACAGCCTGGTTGTTTTACTGTCCGCCTGCCGGATGAGGAACGCAAATAATGATCGCAAAAAGACATACAATAATGCTCATCATGATTATGGTTACCGCCGCCGCGGGCGTCTGCGCCGCCGCCGAACTCCCCGCGCCGGACAACGGTCCCGAAGCGATCAGGCGCATCGAGCGCCGCTGGCGGCGGATCGAGCGGTGCGACGACCGGATGGGCTGCCGCGACCTGTTCGGCGCCTCCCTCCTCGCGGCCGCCCTGGACCGGTGGCCGGAGAAGGTCGAGCACGCGATGGGACTGGCCGAGCAAATGCAGGACCGCGACGCCGGGAGCCGGACCTACGGCAACTTCAAGTGGTACTGGGGCGCCGAAAAACCGATCGACCGCAACGCCGTCGAGTTCTGCATGCACAAGGGGGTGCTGATCTGGAAGCTGTACCGGGATCGGCTGACGGCCACCGCCGCGGAGCGGCTCGAGCGGCTGATGGCATACAGCGTCGCGGGCATCCTGCGGCACCGGGTCCGGGACAGTTACACGAACATCTTCCTGATGAAGACGTTCAACTGCATCGCCCTCGGGGAAGCGCTGGGGCGGGAGGAACTGGCCGACTTCGGTTACCGGCTGCTCGACCGCTGGCTGATGTACACCGCGGAGAACGGCATCCACGAGTACATCAGCCCGACCTACTACGGCGTGGACCTCGACTGCCTCGGGCTGATCGCCCGGTTCGCGGGCCGGGCGGCCGGCCGCGAAAAGGCCGCGGCGGGACTGCGAATGCTGTGGACCGACATCGCCGCCAACTACTGGCCCCCCTGCCGGCGGCTGTGCGGCGCCCACAGCCGCGACTACGATTACCTGACCGGCCGCGGGTACCTCGACCACCACCTCGCCGCCGCCGGGTTCGGCGGCGTCGACCGGCACGTCAGTTACTTCACCCGCCTGGCCGCCTGGGACCCGCCGCGGGAGATCCGCGACCTGTCACGGAGGCTGCCCCGCACGGTCCGTCAGCGCTGGGGCGCGGGGCCGGGACAGCGGGCGGTGAATTACGTCTGCCGGGACTTCAGCATCGGCTCGTCGGGGGCCGCGTACGGCCCCATGGACAAGCCGCTGACCATTAATTTCACCGGCGGCCCCCGGCAGGTCATGGTCAACTTCTTCATGGACGCCCGGGGGGATCCGTACGGCAAGAAGAAATTCGCCCGCAGGAGCGGTCACCGCAAGGTACTCCACGTCAAGCCGTTTATCGCGAGCGTTCAGCGGGGACCGGAGGTGCTGCTGCTGGCGGCGGCGAAGCCGCCGTTCCGATACATTCCCGCGCCGACCTGCCTGCGCTCACACCTGGTCGTGCCGCTGGACGCGACGGTATGGATCGAGGATAAAAAGCTCGCGAGCGACGATACCGCGGCGCTGAAGCCCGGGCAGAATGTCTTCCTGAAATACAACACGGCCGGGGCGGGGATACGGTTCCTGCACGCCTCGGCCGGCGGCGGGACATCCGCCGCGCTGCGCCTCGTTTCCGACGGGAAGCAATACGGGGCCCGGCGCCTGACGGCCGTGCATACCGAACAGGAACCGCAGGGCCGCCACGGAACGGTGCTGTGGATCCGCGCGGCCGGCGGTCTCGACGCGGCGGCGTTCGCGACCTTTCGGGAGCAATTTCGCTCAGCCCGGCACACGGTGGAGACGGACGGCGACCGCATACGCGCCGAGGCCGAGGGGCTGGAGGAAAAGATGGTCCTGGCGGCGAACCTCGCCGCGCGGCGGACGACGGCGATCGCGGGCGCCGAGCCCGGCGCCGAAGCAACACTCCTCGCGATCGACGGCCGGGACCACGGCCGCGAGATACTCTCTGAAATCGACTGCGTGGGCCGGTACCTGCGGATGCTCGCGGACAGTGTCGACGAAACGAAGACCGTGGGGCGCGCCGGGGAGATCGTCGAGGCCGAATCGGCGGCGATGATCGTCCCGACGTTTCGAACGGAGAAAGACCCGCAGGCGCGGGGCGGGCGGTTCGCCTGGGTACCGCCGTCCGGGCAATGCGGCGGCCCGAGTGCCGTGGCCCGGCTGGTGTGGCCGCTGGAGGTGCCGAAGGCCGGCAACTACCGGCTCTACGCCAGGGTAATCGCCCCCGACGGCGAGCACGATTCGTTCTTTGTCCGGATCAGGCAGGCCGGGCGGGACGCCCTGCCGGTCACCGACTGGCATACCGGCAGGTGTCACGAGTGGGAGTGGACGCGGTTGAAGACCGGGAAGAAGGGCACGTCGGTGACGCTGGAGGAGGGAACGGCCGTGCTGGAGATACGCTGCCGGGAGGCGGGGACGAAACTCGACGCCCTCCTCCTGACCGACGGTCCGAACGGCCCGGCGGGCCTGTGAATCGGCAGCCGCATCGTGTATGATGTAGCAGGCGTCACCTGCCGCTGTTCGAACGATATTCGAGAACCCCCGGAGAATGAACATGAGGACAGGCTCGATAACCGGCCTCGCGGCCGCGCTGCTCACTCTCGCCGCGCTCCCCTGCCCCGCCGCCGACAGCAGCAACCGGGCCGAAGAGATCCACGCCGCCGCCGGCATCGACGGCGGCCTCCTGGTCCACGCCGGGTGCGGCGACGGCCGGCTGACCGCCGCCCTCGGCCGCGGCGGCACGTTCATCGTCCACGGACTGGATACCGATTCGGAAAACGTAGCCGCCGCGCGAGAGCGGTTTCTCGCGGCCGGCCTTTCCGGCCGCGTCGCCGCCGGCCGGTGGGACGGAAAACGCCTGCCGTACATCGACAACCTGGTCACCGTCCTGGTCTGCGACGAGCCCGGAGACCTTTCGGAGAAGGAGATCATGCGGGTCCTCCGGCCCGGGGGGGCGGCGATCGTCGGGGGACACAAGAGCGTCAAGCCCCGGCCGGCGGCGATAGACCAGTGGACCCACTACCTCTACGGTCCCCGCAACAACGCGGTCTCGGCCGACACGGTGGTCGACCAGCCGTACCGGGTCCAGTGGACCGGCGGACCCAAGTGGGCGCGGCACCACGATTACTTCGCCTCCACCAGCGCCCTGGTGTCGGCCGCCGGGCGAATCTTCTCGATAGAAGACGAAGGGCCGATCGTTTCGCTGGACGAGCCGTCCCGCTGGAAACTGGTGGCCCGGGACGCCTTTTGCGGTGCGGTCCTCTGGAAACGGGACGTGGGCCCCTGGGAAACGCGCTTCCGGCGGTTCCGCAGCGGGCCACCGGGGATCGGGCGGCGCCTGGTGGCCGCCAAAAAGCGGATCTACGTCACGCCGGGTTACGGCACACCCGTATCCGCACTGGACGCGGCCACGGGCACGACGATCTGGACCGGTGAACAAACCGGCGGCGCCACCGAGATCATCCGCGCCGGGGACACGCTGTACGTCGCGGCGGGCGCAGCCGGGCACACGGACGCGCCACGGAACAAGGACCCCGCGCCCAGTCTGCCGCCCGAGTCGGTACGCATCATGGCCGTCGACGCCGCATCCGGAACGGCGCGGTGGAGCGAACAGGGACCGGAGACGATGAACTACCTGCCCACCACGCTGTGCACGGACGGCAACAGCGTCTTTTTCCACAACACGTCACGCATCGTGAGCCTCGACGCCGAAACCGGCGGGACGCGGTGGACGATCGATCGGCCGTCGCGCCTGAACCGGCTGTCCTGGTCGGCGCCGACGCTCGTGATCGCCGACGGGGTGCTGCTCTCGGCGGACTGCGCGACGAAAAGGGAGGCGGCGAAGACGCCGGCGCCGGTGCAATGGAAATACACGTCGCGGCCCCCGCACGGGGCGTCGGGACAGGGCCGGCTGATCGCCTTCTCCGCCGGCGACGGCAAAAAGCTCTGGGAGTGCGCGACCGCGATGAACTACTGCGCCCCGCCGGATATCTTCGTCATCGAGGGGATGGTCTGGACCGGTACCGACAGCGGGCGAAACAAGCCCGATTTCCGGGAGGGACGCGACCTGAAAACCGGAACGGTCGTAAAAGAACTGAATACCGACGCCGCCTTCACCGCCACCCACCATCACCGGTGCTACCGCGACCGGGCGACGGCGCGGCAGATCATCATGGGCAGAGCCGGTATCGAGTTCATCAACCTCGACGGGGGCCGGCACCGGCGACACTGCTGGGTCAGGGGTGAGTGCCAGTACGGCGTGATGCCCGCCAACGGCATGCTCTACCTGCCCCCCCACTCCTGCGCGTGTTACATCCAGAGCAAGCTCAACGGGTTCTGGGCCCTGGCACCCCGGCGAAAAACGCCGTACGCGGCGGGTGAAGGCGACCGCCTGCAGAAGGGCCCCGCCTTCGGCACGATAGAACCGGACACACCGTCCCCCGGCACCGGCTGGCCGACGTACCGCCGCGATCCGGCCCGGAGCGGGTGGATGCCGGTAACCATGAAACCCGCGCGGCGCCACTCGTGGACGGCGGCCGTCGGCGGAACACCCACGGGCCTCGTTTCCGCCGGTGGGATCGTGCTGGTCGCGTCGAAGCACCGGCACACCGTCCGGGCCCTTGACGCCGGCACCGGGAAAACCGAGTGGACGTTCACCGCGGGCGGACGGATCGATTCGCCCCCCACCCTCTGCGGCAACGGTGCGATTGTCGGGTCGGCCGACGGGTTCGTCTACTGCCTGCGAACCGGCGACGGGACGCTCGCGTGGCGGTTCCGGGCGGCGCCGGCCGATCTCCGCACGGTTTCCTACGGCCAGGTGGAATCCGTCTGGCCGGTCACCGGCAGCGTCCTGATCCACGACGGACGGGTCTACTGCACCGCCGGCCGGTCGTCATTCCTGGACGGCGGCATGCGCATATTCGTTCTGGATCCGGCGACCGGCAAACTCCTGGACCGCAAGACACTCTACACCCGCGACCCGAAAACCGGCGGCGAACTGGAAGAGACGATAGAGGACACGGAACTCCCCGGCGCCCTGCCGGACGTGCTGGTCTGCGACGGGGAGTGGCTCTATTTGCGGGACGTCAGAATGGACCCGTCGCTGGCGATCAAAAAACCGACCGTTCCGCACCTCTACAGTTCCGTGGGGCTGCTGGACGGGCGATGGTGGCACCGGACCTACTGGCAGTGGGGCACCCGCACGTGGGGCCGGTACAGCGGCTGGCACGTGGTCGATGATTTCAGGCCCAGCGGCAGGATCATGGTCGCCGACGACGAAACGGTCTTCGGCTACGGGCGGAAGACGGTCGGCCCCAGGGACCGCAACCTGAAGAAACACCACCTTTTCCGCGCGGAGAAGAAAGTCGAACCGGTCAAGAAAAAGGTCAAGAAGATCGCGCGGAACAACAACCGCGCCCTCAGAAAGCACCAGCGTCCCGCGAAGGTTCGTTACCGCTGGAGGCGGGAGACGGCCCTGGTCGTGCGGTCGATGGTCCTCTCCCGCGACGTGCTGTTCGCCGCGGGTCCCCTGCACGCCACGGGAAAAGAACCGGTCTTCGACGATCCGCACCACCCGGCCATGCTGGTCGCGTTTTCCGTCGAGGACGGGAAGGAACTGTCGCGGTGCGACCTGCCCTGCCAGCCCGTCTTCGACGGCATGACCGCGGCGGAGGGCAACCTGTACCTGTCCCTGATCGACGGCACGGTGAGGAGTTTCGCAGAAAAGTAAGGCACCGGGAGTAACGATATGCACACGGCAAAGAGATATATCGAGAGGGTCATCGTCATCGCCGGGGGAATGATTCTCGCGGCCCTGGCCGCTCCCTGCGGCTGCGGTGCGCCCGAAACCGGGCGCAACGGAGAAAGCACGGAGGAAAATCGCGACCGCCGGGAAGACCGGCTTGAGATGGTCGCCGTGATCAGGAACCGGTACGCCTTTTCCGACCAGCGGGTCCTGGAAGCAATGAAAAAGGTTCCCCGTCACCGGTTCATTCCCGCCACGTACCGGTGGCGGTCGGATCCCTACGGGGACCATCCCTGCCCGATCGGGCACGGCCAGACGATCTCCCAGCCCTACATCGTCGCCTACATGACGTCGCTGCTGGAAATCGAGGGCGGGGAAACGGTACTCGAGATCGGGACCGGCTCGGGATACCAGGCGGCGGTCCTGGCCGAAATGGGCGCGGCGGTCTACACGATCGAGATCGTCCCGGAACTCGCCGAACACGCCCGCACGGCCCTGGCGGACGAGGGGTACGAGAATGTGCATGTCAAGACGGGCGACGGATACAAGGGGTGGCCACGGCGCGCGCCCTTCGACGCGGTCATCGTTACCTGCGCCCCCGAGGATATACCGGCGCCCCTCGTCGCGCAACTCGGGGAGGGAGGGCGCATGATCATTCCCGTCGGCGACCGCGGGTCGCAACGGCTGATTTTGTTGAAAAAGGAGGGCGGGGACGTGAAAAAGGAGGATGATCTCCGCGTGCGGTTCGTCCCCATGGTGAAGGGCGATGATTCCGCCGGTGACGCTATCGACTGATATCGCAGGCGCCGAGCGCGTCGGCGTACCGGATATACAGCCTGCCGCCGCACACCACCGGGTGTGCCCGGGCGGCGCGAATACCTATCTGGCGTATCTCCCCGGAGTCGACCCGGCCCTGCTACCACGTCCAAAAAATCGTTCGACGAAAAAGCCGGCAGGGGCTGTTGTCCGTTTACTGTTTTCATTATGATTACAGCACGGAAATCACAGCACCCAGAACCACCATGCAAGGAGAAGCCATGAACAGACGAGAACTCATGACCGTCGCCGTCGGGACCGGAGCCGCCGTCGCCGCCGCGCAAAAGCTGCCGGCGGCACAATCCGGCGAGGGAACATTCACGATGAAGTACGCCCCCCATTTCGGGATGTTCAACAATCACTGCAAGGATCTTATCGACCAGTTGAAATTCGCGGCCGACCAGGGGTTTCACGCGTGGGAAGACAACGGCATGATGCGGAAACCGGTCGACATGCAGGAAAAGATCGCCAGGACGATGGCGGACCTGGGCATGACCATGGGCGTCTTCGTCGCTCCGATCGGCGGCAACCTCGTCAAGAGCGGAAAGGACGTACGCAAAAAGGCGGTCGACGGCGCGAAGAAAGCGGTTGAAACCGCCAAGCGGGTTAACGCGAAGTGGTGTACCGTCGTGCCCGGTAAGTATAATCCGCGGCTCGAATGGGATTACCAGATGGCCAACTGCGTGGAAAACCTCAAGTACGCGGCCGAAATCTGCGAACCCGCCGGTCTGACGATGGTCCTGGAACCCCTCAACTGGTGGGCGAATCATCCCGGCCTGTTCCTCAGGAAGATTCCGCAGGCCTACATGATCTGCCGGGCGGTGGGAAGCCCGTCATGCAAGATTCTCGACGACCTCTACCACCAGCAGATACAGGAGGGAAACCTCATACCCAACATGGAAATGGCGTGGAGCGAGATTGCCTACATCCAGGTCGGCGACAATCCCGGCCGCAAGGAACCGACCACGGGCGAAATCAACTATCGGAATGTATTCAAGTGGCTCCACGAGAAGGGCTACGAGGGCGTGATCGGCATGGAGCACGGAAACAGCCGGAGAGGAAAGGAAGGCGAACTGGCGGTCATCGAGGCATACAGGACCTGTGATTCATTTTAATCGGCACTGTCCGACGCTTCGTATTGTTCCAGCAGGTTATGCGGATCGAGGAGCCGGACATCGAGAAACGTCGAGAGACCGACCGCCTCCTGCACGAGATCTTCGACATCCGCGTGATTCATCAGAAGCACCCGGGACATGCCGTCTTCGATCCGCAATACCAGTATCAGCTGGGCCGGTTGGTCCCCGCCTTTACCGGTTGCCTGCCCGGAACACAACTGGACCGCTACCACACTGTCGAACGGCATCTTATCCGGCGGCTTCGGGCCATCGTGCTCCTGCCCCCTGCCCCTGATAATCCCCGTGCCCCGATCGAATACCATGTTTCGCTGGTACCCCCACGTCACGGCAATGTGGTAAATGAGAAAGAGGACCGCCAGGGAGCAAAAGAGCAGCGCTATGCCCTTGAACTTGACGACATCCTGCACGGTAAATTGAAGCCCGAAAAGAAAGGCCGCAAAAAAGAGCGCCGTCAGGACAACCAGGAAAGAAACGAGGGCGATATTCAGGGGCAGCGTGTTCCTGATCATCGCGACATCGTCCGACTGGACATCCAGCCACCGGGGACGAATTGTCGCCCCGTCGATGCCGAACGGCTGCGTCGGTATCGACAATGCGCCGTCCCCGTCGCGACTCTCCCGCTCATGTGCCCGGTCCGGCGGCGTTCCGGTGAATGCAGTATCCCTCATGCACCTATTTAACCAGCGCCGGCAAGAGGAAACAACTACAAAACATGCAATAACGTCCGGGCGTAAACGCAGACCGCTGTAATGAAGCCGCAAAACATGCTACAGTTATATCATCATGCGTGAACCCCTGTTTCATCGCGATACACGAGGCTTTTTGAAATGCGATCGATTCTGCGCATAACCGCTCTACCGGTAATGATGCTCGCCGCGGCATGCGGGACGGGATGTTCACCCGATGCGCCGGAACCCGCGGAACCCGGTGCGCGTGAACTGCTTTCAGGCGGACCGATGCCCCTGAGAGAGGCCGAGCGGGTAGCCGACAACGCCGTTTCCGTGATGGCAACGGATGAGCCCCTCCTCAGGCAACGGGTGAAAGCAACAATACTGAAATTACTCGCCCATCCCGATCCATCAGTTCGCGTGCCGGCCGCGAGAGAACTCGGGATACTCCAAACGGCGGCCCCGGGGGAAGCCTTGCTCCTGGCGTGTGAAGATCCGTCCGCCGAAGTTCGCGTGGAAAGCGCGGCCGCCGTCGGCCGGTGCGGCACGGTGGATCTCGCACTACCGCTCGCCGCCTCTATTGACGACGAAAGCGCCGCGGTTCGTTTGAATATCGCCCGGTCACTGGGAAGACTGCGAGTCCCCGCGACCGTCGGCCCACTCGTCGGCGTGCTGCTGTCGGACAGCGCGGCCGCCGTGAGGACCGAAGCGGCCAGGTCGCTCGGTGCCATCGGCGATTCGAGCGGGACCGCGCACCTCCTCAAGGCCCTGGGTACCGATCCGTCTCCGCGGGTACGCGCGGCTGCCGCGGGATCACTGGGATTGACCGGTGATCGGGCTGTCCTTCCGCATCTCGCAGCGGCACTTGAAGACGAGAGCCCGCTGGTCCGTTATCTCGCCGTCGGCGCCATCGGCACCCTGGGAGACCGCTCGTCGGCGGCGGCGGTGGAGCGGCTGAAAACAGACCCCGATGCAACGGTCAGGCGGGCGGCGGAAAAAATCGCCGAGAGACTGCAATCCGCCGGGGAATAGCAGAAGGGCACAGAAACCGAATAACCGCGGAACGGGGGCGGTTTACCGCGGCCGGCAACCGGTTAACTCTTGATGCGGGTGATTTTGACGCGCGTATACTTCTGGCGATGCCCGACTTTCTTCTTCGATGCCTTGCGCCGCCGCAGGTAGTATGATTCGACCTTCGGGCCCTTGACCTCCGGAGCGACTATTTCTCCGATGACTTTCGCGCCCTTGACCAGCGGTGTCCCTACCTTGATATCATCGTCTTCCCTGACAAGCAACACGCGGTCAAACGCGATGTTACCGCCGTCTTCTTCCGTATCACGGAAATCGATATCGACAACGTCACCTTCCGCAACGCGAAATTGACGTCCACCGTCCTGGATCACTGCATACACGGATATCACTCCTAACTGCAGGGGAAAAAAGGAGAATTATCCGTTTTTGTGCGTGGTTGTCAAGCACATAATCGAAACCGCGTCCGGCGATCGAGACATAGCCGAATTGCCGGCGGTAAGACCTCAACCCCCTGCCGCCCCCAGCCGCATCATGTAAGACGCCGACATGACCGCGCCCCCCAGCACCTGGCAAACCGGAATATGTTCGTTCGGCGCGTGAATATTGTCGCCGGGCAAACCGACCCCCAGCATCACGGCATCGAGCCCCATGATGCGCTGGAATATCTCGGTGATGGGAACCGAGCCGCCGCACCGAACAAAGACGGGCTCGGTCCCGAAGGCCTCGGCCATTGCTTCCTTTCCGGCCTGTACGGCAGACGACGTGACGTCGAGCATCACGGGACGGACGGACGCCCCCCGGACGACCGTGCTCTCAATGCCGTCGGGTGTATTATGTTCCACGAACCGTTCAAGCGATGCCGCTATGGCCTCAGGCTGCTGCCGGGGGACCAGCCGGGTCGACAGCTTGACGCTTGCCCGTGCAGGTATGATCGTCTTGTCCCCCGCTCCCTGGTACCCTCCCGTGATACCATTGCAATCCAGCGTCGGCCGGGACCACATGCGGTCCAGCGGACCGTACGCGTCCTCCCCGCCGGCGAGGACGTCCACGCCGCAGCAGCGAGCGTGTGCGGCCGGATCGAACGCGAGCTTCTCCCACGACGCGGCTTCCACCGCGCCGGGGTTTTCGACATCATCGTAAAATCCCGGCAGTGTCACCCGGCCGTCGGCATCGTGCATCAGGCCGACCATGCGGCACAGGGCGTTAACCGGATTCCTCACGGCCCCGCCGGCGATACCGCTGTGCAGGTCCCGGGCCGGACCGCGAACATGGACTTCAACAGTACACAGCCCTCTCAATCCCGACAGTATCGACGGCACGGCATCCGAGAAAAACGATCCGTCGCTGATAACCAGGCTGTCGGCTGACAGCATCTCCCGCTGCTCGGCAATAAGCGCTTCCATATGCGGAGAACCGATTTCCTCCTCACCATCGAGAAGGATCTTGAGATTGACCGGCAGCCCGCCGTGGACCCGTGTCAGGGCCTCGACGGCCAGCAGATGAATAAAAAACTGGCCCTTGTCGTCGTCGGCGCCACGAGCGTAAATCATACCGTCCCGGACAACGGGTTTGAACGGGTCGCTGTGCCACTGGTCCAGCGGATCGGGCGGCTGAACATCGTAATGGCCGTAAACCAGAAGCGTGGGCAGATCCGGATCGGTTTCCCAACTGCCGAATACGCAGGGCCTCCCGGCCGTTTCTATCATCGTGGAGGAACATCCCAGCCCTTTCAGGTAGTCGACAAGCCACCGTGCGCATTGATCCGCCGCAGCGGGATCGCCGGCCATCGAGGGAAAACGCAGCAGTTCCATGAGCGGCACCAGGCGATCCGCGGCATCTTTTTCGAGGTAGTCTCTTACCGGTTCGATCATCGTGGCCGGGCTCCGCACCGCGCACGGCCGCCGGCAAACCGTCACCGGTTCCCGACAGCGGCGGCGACTCAAGGCGATCAGGTACCGCTGCCGGCGGCGGCAGCCGCCTAGAATGCATTGACAAATTCGTCTACCAGCGTTTCCGCCTTGGTGTTTTCTCCCCCGATCATCTCGCCGAGTTCTTCGACCTTTTTCCTGACGGCTTCATATTTCTGAAGCAGCGCTGTCTTGGTGGGGTCGTCGGCCGGTATGCCTTTTAACCCGATATACCATTTCTCGTCTTTTTTACTGAGTTCCAGTTTAGCCCCGTGCGGTGGCGGAAGGCTTGCGGTGTCCTCGCTGACGGAAACCCCCATCTGCTGCGCCTTTTCGGGAAGCACGATGATCTCGGTATCGGGAATCTCCCCGAATGTCACGTCGGCCATGACATCCTCGCCGTACGCTCCCTGCAGCTTGTTGACGAAGGATGCGACGGATACGGCATACTTCATCATGCCTTCAACAAACACCCTGTTTTCGGCGCTGGGATTGATACAATCAATCGCGCCCGTCAGGTTTTCCTGCTTGAGTGCAGCCGCGTAGGCAAGCAGTATGTCCTTGGGCTCATCGGTTCCGCTCGAAACGGCCTTGACGCCGGTTTTCGGCCCCGCCGTTTCGGAAACCTCGACACCCCGGTTCAAGTCTTCCTGGCTGATGTATTCCGGACGAAATATCGTCGGGGGCATTTCCCCGTCAAGGTCCTTATCGTACGGGTCGTCGATCTCCCGCTCCTGGTATTTTTCTTCGCACCCGACGAATGCCATCGACAGACAGCACAGCACGAGTGCTGTTATCCTGCTTCGCAACACGGTTGTCTTCATATGCACTCTCCCAACAGGTATATCGTACTATTATGCAACAAATATTCAGCATTTGCAACACTACCCGTTCCGGTCACCACGGCGTCTTGAACGACAGCTTGTCACGACGGGAATCGGTCGCAGTGAACATCAACCGCGGGGCCTTTTGCATCCCCTCCTTCAAATCATCCGGCCCACTGTGTACAATGTCCCCGCAATGGCCGGTCGCCAGAATACATTATTCGACTTCAGCGAGGCGAAAGGACCGGGAGAGCAGCCGGATATCGGCTCGTTCGACACCGGCGAAAAATCCGTCCCCGCGGCGAAGAAAACCGATGAGTTCACGGTATCCGCGCTCGTCCAGTCCATCAAATCCTCGCTGACATCGGCCTTTGACGAAACCATACAGGTCGTCGGTGAAATCAGCAATATTCATATCTCCGGTGCGGGCCATCTCTACTTCAGCCTCAAGGATGCCCGCTGCAGTTTGGAATGCGTGATGTGGCGCTCTCGCAGGTCCGGCCTTGGATGCGAACCGGCAGACGGCATGGAAGTGCTCGTCTCCGGCCGTGTCGACGTGTATGAACTGCGGGGTCGCCTGCAACTGCAGGTAAGCAGGATCACCCCCCGGGGAGAAGGCGCCCTTGAACTGGAGTTCCGCCGCCTGAAGCAAAAACTGGAATCAGAAGGTCTGTTCGACCGGGAATACAAAAAAAACATCCCGACGTTTCCGCGTTCGATCGGCGTGATCACCAGCGCATCGGGTGCGGCCATACGGGACATTGTAAAAACGCTGGAACGGCGGTGGCCCCCGTCGACGGTGTACGTGTTCCCGTCGCCCGTCCAGGGGGAGCATGCCGGACAGGAACTGGCGCGGGCGGTCGCCTCGCTGAATGCACACGCGTCTGAGTACGAAATCGACACCATCATCGTTTCCCGGGGCGGCGGCAGTCTCGAAGACCTGTGGCCGTTTAACGACGAAGTCCTTGCGCGGGCCATATTCGATTCGGCGATACCGGTTATTTCCGGCGTCGGACACGAAATCGATTTCACGATTGCCGACTTTACGGCCGATCTCAGAGCCGCAACACCCACCGCGGCGGCGGAGGCGGCCGTACCCGACAGGGAAGAACTGCGGCGGCATCTCCGGAACACCGCGGGGACACTGAACCGCGCGTTGTCGAATAACCTCGCCGTTGCCCGAAAAACCCTCGAAGCAATCGGGCGTTCGGCGTTTTTCCGCGATCCGGGCGGGAGGATCCGCACCGAAATGCGTCACGTTGATGAACTGTCAAACAATCTGCGCACAGCGGTCGGCACGCGCCTGTCGATCTCTTACCGGATGCTGGAACAGCGGGCATCCACGTTATGCGCCCTGCATCCCGGCCGACTCATCGAGCGAGCCCGCGGCAGACTGCGCACGGTATACCAGCGGCTGAAGTGGATTCTCGGCGGCCGCGTAAAACAATCGGGAGACCGGATGGCAACAGTCGCGCAGCGCCTGGGGCAATGGCATCCGCGGCACAAGCTGGCGCTGGCACGTCAGCGCCTTGAAGCGACGACCAGACAGCTGGAGGCAATCAGCTACCGCAGTGTCCTTTCGCGGGGGTACAGCGTAACGAGGAACCAGGACGGCACGGTCATGCGCCGCGCCGCGGATGCCCGTACGGCCGCAGAACTCGTGACCGAACTCTGCGACGGAACGGTGCGAAGCACGCCGAACCCGGACGGCAATCAACCAAACAGGGAGAACGATCGTGGTTGAAAAAGAAAAACGGAAAGTGTCATTCGAGAAAGCGATTGGAACGCTGGAAAAAATCGTTGCCGACATCGAAAGCGGAGAGGTGTCTCTCGAACAGTCCATTGAAAAGTACGCCGACGGCATGAAATTGATCGAAACCTGCCGGTCGATACTCGACGACGCCGAGCAGAAAATCAGGGTACTGTCGGAAACAGAAGACGGGACGCTCGAAGAGACCGATGCCCCGGATGAGCCCGGCGGAGACACCGAAGAATAACCCGCGGCAGCAGATTTAGCGGACGGATTCAACCGGCCCGGCTTTGTGGGCTCTCAGTGAAATACTCACCGTTGTCCCCTGCCACTTTCCCTCACTTTCGATCCAGATGCTACCACCGTGTTTTTCGACTATCCTGCGGCAGATCGTCAGTCCCAGCCCGGTAGACAGATCGTACGGTTTCGATTCGTGCGCCTTGTAGAACTCGTCAAAGGCACGGGAAAGTTCATCGGAACTCATACCCTCGCCGGTATCGGAGATCTCTATCACCACCCGCAGTCCTTCGTGTTTCTTTTTGATTTCAATTCGTCCCGGGCCACCCATGAATTTCACCGCGTTCCCGAGAACCGACTCGAACAATTCCTTCAGAAACTCGGGGCTGCCGTCGACATGCAGGGCATCCCGCACATGGTTGTGCAACTCGATACCTTTCATTTCGAGTCGGGTGGACAGGTGCGCGGCGACGTCACTGATGACCGAAGATAGATCCACCTCTTCAAACTGCAGCGCGAACTCCTCAGAATTCATCCGTGCCAGTTCAACCGTTTTTTCAATCAGGCGGTTCATATACTCCGTATTCTTGAGGGTTGCCTCCAGGATTTTCTGACCTTCCTCGTTTTCGATATGTTCCTCCAGCAGCGGCAGCTTTGTCACCATCGGCATCAAGGGGGTTTGCAGATCGTTTCCGAACTGCCGTAAAACATGGTTTCGCTGGTCAAGCAGTTCCTGAATATGGTGCGTCCGCTCCTCCACAATGGCCTCGAGGCTCTCGTTGAGCCTCATGAGTTCCAGCCGCGATCGTTCCGCCTTGTTGCGCGCCTCGCGGAGCTGGTCGTGAAGTTCAAGTATCCGGGCGCCCGCGGTAATCCGGGCGCGCAACTCCATCGGCTCGAACGGCTTGATAATGTAATCGTCGATCCCGGCATCGAAACCGGCGACCATATCCTCGGATTCCTGTTTTCCCGTCACGAAAATCATGTAGATATAGTCTTTTGTCTCGCCGGTTTCGCTCCGTACCCTGCTGCAGACATCGATACCGCTGAGGCCGGGCATGGCCCAGTCGAGAATCGCGAGCCGGGGGTAACTTTCGCTTTGGAGGATTTGGAGCGCTGTTTCGCCGTCCGCCGCCTCCACGACCTCGTGTCCCCACGCGGAAAGCGACGTCCGCAGGGCAAACCGCGCCATTTTTTCGTCTTCCGCTACCAAAATCCGCATAGCACCTCTCCCCGAAACAGTCCCAAATGCTTGCCGTGGCAACCTTGAAGTATTATGCTCCCTCGCCGGTTTCCATTTTATTATGGTACCGTAAGAAAAACATCATTACATTGAATCAGCCCGGTAACAGCGTATCCCGTCGTTTCTCACCAAAGCTGATATTACATCCTATCACGAGGAAAATAACAACTGTTTTCACTATACAATTATATTCAGCCCTCCGCATGAATTCACCGGAAGACGACATTTTCCGGTGTTTGTCACCGCCGGATCACGACGCCCCCTCCCGGGGCCGAACGGAGGGGGTTGCTATTTTATCGGTATATCCTTAAGCTTTTTGCCGAAACCGTATTGCACGTATCGGGACGGGCGTGTCCCGGCAGGAGCAATCACGTGGCTGAACATAACAGCGAACAATACAACGGATCAGCACCGGACCCGGAATCCGACGCACCGGTAACGCTCTCCGCGCAGGAACGCGAGTCGGCTTCGGCCGTTGAGGCGTTGCTCTTCGCGAGCGACGCCCCGGTACCGCTCTCGCGCATTGCGCGGATTACAGAACTGTCGCAGGGAATGGTGAAAAAGGCGATAGACAATCTCAACCGGAAGTACGAAGAATCAGCCAACACTTTTCGCATACAGCAAATCGCCGGCGGTTACCAGATGATGTCGAAACCCGAATATTTCGATATCCTCAAGGAGTTGAAGAAATCGAGGAAGGAAACCAGCCTGAGCCGCGCGGCGCTCGAGACGCTGGCGATTATCGCCTACCGCCAACCGATACTCCGCGCGGATGTCGAGGCGATTCGCGGCGTGGCCAGCGGGGAAGTCATCAGAAACCTGATAGAGAAAAAACTGGTCAAAATAACCGGACGGGCCCCGGTTATCGGTCGTCCGATGCTGTACGGGACCACAAAGACATTTCTCGATATTTTCGGACTCGGAACGCTCGATGATCTGCCCCGGGCCGAGGAACTTCGCACACCCTCGACCAAGCCGAGCAGCGCACCCGCGGACAGCGAAACAGCGGACACGCAGCAGCAGGAAACAGAGTCCGGCGAAGAATCGCAGACGGACAGCGATCCGGAATAACGGCTGTTGATTCCGATTAATACAATATCTCTATCGGCGGGAGCTGCCCGACCAGCGGCAGCGCGTAATCGACATAGGCCTTGGTGATCCCGTTACCCGCCCGGTTGATAAACTTCCTGGGCACGTTCTTGGTTTCCTTCGCGACGTTTTTCAACGCCGTGCAATCGTAGGTGATGCCGTACTTCTTGGTCTTCGCCCGTTTCATGATAACCGAGCCCTCCACCCTTCCCTCCAGGGCGAGTTCGGCGGCCTTCCGCCCGCACTCCCTGGCTTCGGTCCGGTCAATTTCGCTCGCATACCCCGCAAAGCTTCTCTGGAGATACCCGTAGGTATCCGCCCTGACCCGGAGCGTTTTATAGGGCCTTTTCAGTTCCGCCTTGAGCAGATCGGACAGAAAGTCACCGAGGGCGCCTTTTCCGGAAAGCTGAACGTTGCCATGGCTGTCTCGTTCAACGCGGTGTCCGAGCCTCTCGGCGAGGTTCGCCGCCACCGGCGTTCCCGTCTCATCGCAAATCCCTTCTGAAACCGCGATCAGGCAGCGACCGAGGCGGGAATACACCTGCTGAACGTCATCGCAAAACTGTTCCACGACGAACGGGATCTCCGGGACATACACCAGGTGGGGACCGCATTGTTGCCCCTGTTTTGCCAGGACGCTGGCGGCGGTCAGCCATCCCGCGTCCCTGCCCATGACCACGCTGATCTTAATACCCGGCAGAGCCGCGTTGTCGCGGTCTTCGCCCGCGAAGGCGCTGGCGACGAACTTTGCGGCGGACCCGTAGCCGGGCGTGTGATCGGTCACCCGCAGATCGTTGTCAATGGTCTTCGGAACGTGAAACGTTTTCAACTCGTAGTCGTCCCGGGTGGCCATATCGTCGACGATGCGGGCGGTGTCGGCCGAATCATTTCCGCCGATGTAAAAGAAGTACCTGACATTATTTTTGCGAAACACATCGAATATCTGCTCGCAATATGCCGCATCGGGCTTGTCGCGGCTGGATCCGAGACCGGCCCCGGGTGTCAGCGCCAGTCGTTCCATGCGGGATGTGCTGATTTTTTTCAGGTCGATGAATCGCTCATCCACGATCCCCCGCACACCGTGATTCGCGCCGAGTATCTTCGGAACGCTCCTGCATCTCTTGAGTCTCTCGATGAGACCGACGAGCGACTGGTTGATCACGGCCGTGGGGCCGCCTGACTGACCGATGACAGCATTACCTTTCAACATGGTTCATTCTCCAAATGTGCTTCCGGGTGTTATCGGTGTCGGGCTCGAATCGACAATCACCACTCAATTCACGGAATAAGTTCCCGTTCTATCATCTTGGTATCCCACCTACCCTCGACAAATTTCTCGTGCGACAGAATCTCCCGGCACAGGGGTATGGTGGTTTTCGTCGGCCTGATAATAAATTCATCGAGGGCCCTCCGTGCAGCGGCGAGCGTGTCGGCGCGATTCGGACGGTGCACGATGAGCTTGCCGATCATGCTGTCGTAGGTGGGCGGTATCACGTAGCCCTGATACACGTGCGAATCCCAGCGAATACCCAATCCGCCCGGAGGACAGAAGTGTTCCACCGGCCCCGGACTCGGTCTGAATCCGTTATAGGGGTCCTCGGCGTTAATGCGGCATTCGAGCGCGACCCCCTCCTGCTTCACCTCTTCCTGCGCGAGACCCAGTTTTTCACCCATGGCCACGCGGAACTGCAACTTGACCAGGTCCACTCCCGTCACCATCTCGGTCACGCAGTGCTCCACCTGGATACGCGTATTGACCTCCATGAAATAGAAATTCCCGTCCTTGTCGTATATATACTCCACGGTCCCGGCGTTCTGGTACCCCGCCTCGCGCACCAGCCGCGCCGAGGCCTCGCAAATCGATGTTCGTTTTTCATCATCGATGGCGGGCGCCGGCGTCTGTTCGATAACCTTCTGGCTCCGCCGCTGGGCCGAACACTCGCGTTCCCAGAAATGTATGACGTTCCCGTGCTCATCACCGAAAATCTGAACCTCCATGTGCTGAAAATTTTCAATGCACTTTTCCATGAATACCCTTCCGTCGCCGAATGCCGCTTCGGCTTCGGAAACGGCCTGGTGAAAAATCGATTTCAGGGTCGCCTCGTTGTGCGCGTATCGGATACCGCGTCCACCCCCGCCGGCGGCAGCCTTCAAGACTACCGGGTACCCGATATCCGCCGCGAACGAACATGCCTCGTCTACAGACGCGACGGCACCGTCACTGGACGGCGTGGTGGGCACGTCGACCTTGCGGGCGAGTTCCTTGGCCTTGATCTTGTCCCCGAGCAATTCCATGTTCTCGACCGTCGGCCCGACGAACTTGATCTTGCAATCCCGACAGATCTCCGCGAAATGGGCATTCTCTGCGAGAAATCCGTACCCGGGATGTATCGCGTCGACATCGGTTATCTCGGCGGCCGCAATTATCCGGGGAATATTAAGATAGCTTTCGGCGGAGGGCGCTTTCCCGATACAGACGGCCTCGTCCGCAAAGTGAAGGTAGCTTGAATCCCTGTCGGCCTCCGAGTAGACGGCGACGGTTTCGAGATCCAACTCTTTGCAGGCTCGTATGATACGGAGCGCTATCTCGCCGCGGTTGGCGATAAGTACGCGGGAAATCATATCACCCTCCGTTATTCGGGCCTGACGCGAAACATGACCTGCCCGAACTCCACGGGCTCGGCGTTCTCTACGGAAATTTCAGCGATGGTACCGGCACACTCCGCCTTGATCTCGTTCATGACTTTCATCGCCTCAACGATACACACCACCGTATCCGCGTTGACGACATCTCCCGTTTTCACATAGGGATCGCTTTCCGGACTCGGTGCGGCATAAAAGGTGCCGACGATCGGGCTGGTAATCTCAGTCAGTTCCTCGTCGTCCTTCGCCGGCGCTGGTTCCGCAACCGCTTCGCCGGCTCCCGCAGGCGCCGCGTGCGGCGGCGGTGACGGCCGCAATTCGGGATGCTGCGGAACCATCGGGCCGGCGGCGAGATTTCGTTTCACCGAAATGCTGCTTGAACCGTCGTCGATGCTGACCTCGGCGATATCCCTGGCTTCCATGAGCTCCATCAGGTACTCGACGTCGGCAATAGCGGGAGAATTCGTCTCCGGCCGTCCGCGTCCCGCGGAACCGGCCCCGCGTTTCGGTGCGGCCCGGGGTGTTTTTTTCGCCCTCTTTTGAGCCTTCTTTGCAGACTTCTTTTTCTTCTTTTTCTTAGCTCGCGCCATGGTCTGTATCCTGATTTTTGTATTCCGGACGGCCTGAAAAAACAGTCAACGGACCCACGCCGAAAACCGTTTGACCGTTCTCATGCAAGTAGTATCTTATCCAGCGTGCTCGCCGGTCCGGCCAGTGTTCCGGCCCCGTCCGGCGTTACCAGTATATCATCCTCTATTCTCACCCCGCCTTTCCCGGGCAGGTAAATCCCGGGTTCCACCGTCACTATCATGCCGCCGGCGAGACGCGTTCGGCCATCGGATTTCAAATACGGCTCCTCGTGGACCTCTCTGCCGAGTCCGTGTCCGAGTCCGTGGTGAAAACGTTCGCCGTAACCCGCGTCTTCAATGACCTGCCTGGCGGCCCTGTCAATCGTTCCGCACTGCACGCCCGGCCGAATCGACGCAATAGCGGCCCGGGAGGCCTTTCGGACCGTCAGGTATATTTCCTCAAATTGAGGGGAGATTCTACCGATGAACACCGTACGCGTCAAGTCGCTGCAGTATTCTCCAACCATGCCCCCCCAGTCTATCAACAACGGTTCGCCCGCACGAATCCTGCGCTTCGTGGGAAAGTGGTGACAGCGGCTGCTGTGGGGACCGGAGGCCACGATCGTGTCGAAACTTCTTTTTTTCGCCCCGAGTTCCCGCATCCTGAAATCGAGTTCGGAAGCAATATCCCGCTCCGTCCTGCCGACGATGCCCGCAGCGCCGGCCGCAGTAAGCCGATCAAATGCGCGGCGGGCGATGCTCACCGCCTTTCTGACGCAGGAAATTTCTCCGTCTTCCTTCCGCATTCGTGCGGCGTGCGTCATGCCTTCGAGTTCGACGAACCTTTTTTTCCCGAAGACGTCCCGCATCTTCCTGATATTCGACAGGGTGACGGCCTCCGATTGTATGCCGATCTGCCTGACGTTGCGGCCCTTGATGACTGCCGCCACGGCGGCATAGGAAGCCGGCTTGTCGTTGTACAATTCCAGTCCCGGACACTCCTCAATCGCCTGTTCGCGGTAGAAACGCCCCGGTATCAGGATGCTCCATCGTCCGGACAGAACCAGGTATGCCCCGCCGTTCTCCGCGCCGGAGAACCCGGTCAGGTAACCGACATCCTGCGGTTTCGTGACCAGCATGACGTCGACCTTGCGGCGCGCCCGCACATCTTTCCACACGGCGCGCCTGCGTTTGTTGAACACCGTTTTCGTTTTCACCTTGAACCGGCCTCCGGTCGAATCGTGCCGCGTTGTATCTTCGCGAACGGCACCATTCAACGAAATTCCAATTTTTCGCCCTCGCTGTTTTTGAGGGACTGGTTTTCGATATCAAATATAAAGGTCGGGCTCTCTATTGTGTCGGCCCGTTCGATCTCCCCCGCGTCGTTGAGACGGCTGATGATCACCCGCGCATTTTTCTTGCGTTTCGCACTGCGATCATACCCCCATATGTTGGCGAGATTTTTCCCGTTGTCAAAAAGGAGCCGCTGGCATTCCACGTCGCTCCTCGTCTTCCCGTCGCTGTCGGAAAAGACCACCCCGTCACTGGCCTGGATGATCTTCGGCGGCCCGAAGGGAGAGCCGGCCTCCAGGGGCGACAATCCCTCGCCCCGTTCTTTCTTCTCGCGGCGCGCCCTGGATTCCTCCTCCCCGAGCGGTTGGTCAAACCAGATTTCCAGAAAATCGGCGCGGAGTTTCATGATCCTGCCTTCCTCCAGCCGGCCCCATGCCCAGGGAGCGACATTGAGGTTCTCAGTGAGATACACCTCGTTGCCGTTACGGTATCTCATATCGACGCCGTCCTTGAACCGGGCGTACCGTTTTTCCTGGCTGTACCACATCCCCTTCTTGAACATGCAGAGAGTCTGGCTCGGCCGGCCCTCGACCATCTTGACGAGGCTGTCCCGCGTGCCGTTCTCATCCTCCTCGCGCACCGGCGGACGATAGTCTTCCGCCAGCAGCGAACCGGGCCCCTGCACGTAGGCCTTGCCGTTGACGATATCCGTGAGGACCTTCCTGCCCCTGATCTGTCTCCGGCGGGCAATCGCGTTGCCCTGGTTCGGATCCAGTGAAAGGGTCTTCATGAACACGTTCTTATCGTCTCCCCGTCCGCCGATGCACTCGATCTGGGACATCTTCTTGTTACTGAACGCTTCGAGATTGAGCCCAAACGCATATTCCGACGACCCGTCGGTTTTTTTCGTTGATTTTTCGGCCTGTTCCTCGCTGCTCGACTCCTTTTCCGCATCCTTTTTTTCCGGGGGCTTATCCTCGAAAAAGACCCGCATCTGGCGACACGAAGTGTACCGTCCACCACTTTTCAACTCGATGTCCCGGTTGAAAATACAGCGGTTGTACTCCCCGCCGAAGTACTCCATGCCGTCGGCCCACGAAATCCTGATAGGTTCGGGCTTTTCGATTACGTTGCCCGAGAGATCCTGGTCGGTGACGAACGCCAGCTCCCCGGCACCCTTCACCACGACCCCCTCGTTCTCCTCATCGAAGTAAATCTTGTTGCCCCTGATGTGCTGGTTATCCCTTTTGACGAGGGCGGGCCTTCCCGTCAAAACGCCCAGCCGGGCGGGACGGTCGTCGTTGTCCGGGTCGTAATTCATCAGGGTCTTTACATAATCACCCTCGACTTCGAGAGGCGGTTCTTCCGGTTTCTCCGGGTCCCGCCGCACGAGCTTGACCGACTTGTAGGCCTCGAGCGATTTCGGCTCCACCCGTGCGCTGCGGGTAATCATGTTCGCTGCGGCCGGGCGGGTCTCTGACGTGTTCCCGGGCGCGTCGGCAACCGGGCGAAATACCACCGTCGCCTCCCCTGAAGTGAGGGCTGCGCCTTCGAGCAGCGCCCGCACACTGCCGGTCGCCACCGCCCGGGCGGGGAACGTCTTGCCGTCGTCGGGAGAAAAACCCATGGTGACTTTTAGCATGTCGCAATCCAGGTAATCGTAACCGCCGGTGTTCGCGGGTTTCTCCGTCTCCGCCGTCGCAGGTGCCGGACGGCTCTCCGGCGCGGGCGACGAGGCATATCGCCGCAACTGAACGGAATCCGTAAACACGGCACTGTCGATAACCGGCCTGCTGCCCCCGCCCTCTCCGACCTTCTGTTCGATGAACGCCACATCCACGTGATCTTTCCACGTAATCTCCTCGGTGACCCGCCGGGGGTCCTCCGGGATAAAACCGTACGGAAACGGCGCGTAGAGCGGATCGCGGTCATACCGAACCAGTTGCCCCGGACCGTGGAGGCGCCCCGCGCCCTCGCTCCGATCAAACGTGATCTTCCCCTCGCACACAATCTCTTCGCCGGGATTCAACTGGAGGCGCGTCACCTGGTCCTCACCGGCCTCGAACACCGCCTTCTGCCGGGGATTTTCAAAACTGAAATCACTGCACATCAACCGGGTCCCCCCCTCCCTGATCACGACGGTCTCCCCCGACCCGACAATGGCGTACCGTTCCCGGTTAGGATCGGGGGTGGTCCCGGTGGGGGTGATCTCGAGGGGGCCTTCCCAGTAAACTTCCATACGATTGGTTTTCGACGCGCCGGCCGTCGACGGCCGCGACGCTGGTGCCGGTTCCGCTGAGACAACCGTCGCTGCGGGCCGGGGGGCGGGTCCGCTCGCGGCAGGTTCCTCGCCCTCCTCGTCTCCTCCCGGTCGCCAGGCCCGGTCCCATTCGAATTCGAGATTCAGCAAGGCCGCGCCGGTTAACTGGCGGTCTCCGGACCACACCCGGATGTTTTCCTTGAAATCGGCCGTATAAATATTGCGCGCCACGGGCTCTTCTTTCACGCCGGGTTTCTCGGCGTCGTCCGCCGCAACCGGCGCCGGTTCCTTCGAAATATCCGGCTCCGCGAGCGTCGCCGGTACACCTTTTTTTTCGGGCCCGGCAGCCGATGATATCGGCGCCGTGCCTTTCAGGGGAACCTGGATAAACTCCATTTGATCTTCCAGCTCCTTGACGATCAGGACGTCCCCTTCCTCGAGGCGGAGCTTTCTCAATTCCCGCGGCGACTCGTTCCACTTCAGTTGCAGCCCCCGCCCGACAATGTCCAGTTCCTTCGACCAGACGGTTATCCGGCTGTCGGTATGGATTTCGAGCATGTCGCGGTTGAAATAGATGTCGTTGGAAAAGATGCGGATCACCTCTTCGGCAAGCCGGGCGGGTGTGCGGTCCCAGGGATCAGGCCGTTCCATGGCCCTCGACTGATCGTAGAAGATCTCCACGTCGCCCTCGAGCCTGCCGTGACGGACGTGAATCCCTTCCGCCACCTGCTCGGCATAGAGCCGTCCCCGCGCGGACCTGACGTAAGTACGTCTCCCGTCGGGATGGTAGACACACACTTCGGGCTTGACCAGGGAAAAGCTGCCGTCCTCCTCCTTGCTCCAGGAGGCAACCCGGTACTCGCCGGTGATCTTCCCCTCGCTGTCCCGTTCGTAGAGCACCAGTTCCCGCACGTTTTCCACCGAGGGACCGTCTTCCAATGATCCGAAACCTGGACGCGGCAGGGGTTTCGGGTCGAAACTGCCGCCCGAGGGCGAAAAAAGCTTGTACGTCCCGAAACCGAAAAGAAGGACGATAAACGTGCTGACCAGGAGAAACAGTTTCCGTTTCATTCCCGGTCTCCGTCACCGTTCGGCCGGTACCGCTGCATAATGGTATCCCACCTGCCGGTCCCCTTCAGCAGCAGTTCCACGACTTCCCGCACGCACCCGTCGCCCCCCCGGGCGCGGCAGACATAATCGGCCGCTTCCCGCACCTCGTCCACGGCGTCGGCGGGACAGGCCGTCAGTCCGCAGAGATCAAACAGGGGAAGGTCGGGCAGATCGTCGCCGACGACCATGACGGCGCCGGGCGCCATTTCCAGTTCGTCCAGCACCGCCGTCAACACGGGTGCCTTACGTTTGCATCCCTGACGCACAATATCGACACCCAGTTCCTCCGCTCGGGCCGCGACCGCCGCGCTGTCGCGGCCCGAGATAAAAGCCACCGTTCCCCCGGCCCGAATCCAGTACTTGATACCGGATCCGTCTTTCGCATTAAACGGTTTATACTCCTCGCCGGAAGGCATGATGATGAACCTCCCGTCGGTCAGCACGCCGTCGACGTCGAGCACCAGGAGTTTCACGGCGTTCAGCCTGTCTGTGTCTATCTCATTATTCATCTGGTCAACCATCGAGCGTATTCACCCCGAGTATATCCTGGACATCAAGTATGCCGACCGGCCTGCCGTCCCCGTCGACGACGGGAAGTTCATCTATCCGGTGCCGGTTGAAGAGGGCCTCCGCCTCGCTGGCGAAGTCGCCGAGGGCGACCCGCTTGGGGTCGGTCGTCATCACGGATGACACCGGCCGATCGAGGAGATCGCCGCCCCGGTTTTCAACCAGCATCCGCCGGAGATCGGCATCGGTCATGATACCGGTCAGCCGACCCTCCGCGTCCACCAGCAGCATCGCACCGCTGCGCCGGTCGCCTTTTTCGGCGCGGGCGAGTGCATCACCGAGGGTCAGTGAATCCGGGGCCGTACTGAGTTCTGCGCCGTCCCGGAAACTCATGACCTCCTCGACGCGCAGAAATGTTCTGCCCAGAGCGCCGCCGGGATGGAACGCCGCGTAATCCTGGGGGCTGAAATCGCGCATCTCCATCACCACCAGGGCCAGTGCGTCGCCGATCGCCAGCATGACCGTTGTGCTTACCGTGGGGGAAAGACCGTGGGGACACGCCTCCTCGATACTGCCGTAGCAGATCACGTGGTCCGCGTGACGTGCCAGCGGGGATTCGGCATCGCCGGTGACGGCGATCAGCGACGCCCCCCGCCGGGCAATATGTTCGGCGAGACGCACAAGTTCCTCGCTGGACCCGCTGTTGGAGAGCGCGACCACCACGTCATCCGGCCGGAGGCGGCCGAGGTCACCGTGCAGGGCTTCAACCGGGTGCAGAAAGATGCTCTGAGTCCCGGTGGATGCGAGGGTGGCGGATATCTTGGTGGCGACGATACCGGCCTTGCCGATTCCCGTGAGCACGACTTTGCCGGCGCACTGATACACGGCTTGCGCGGCTGCGCACAACAACGATGTATCGCTGCCGAGGCGCTCGGCGACCGCAAGAACCGCTTCTCCTTCCGCTTTCAGAACCCGGCGGAACTGTTCGGGATCCATGTTTTTCTCATGTACCATTACGCTGCCGATAATTATGCACGGTCAACTATGTCCGGAAAATTGTATTACGCCTTGTCCAAATCAGCAAGGTCAAGTAAAAGGAAGTCACTATGGAAATGATGGCTTTCCTGACAAACGATCTGCGGATCCTGCCGATACTGGTTCCTTTCCTTTTGCTGAGTCTTACGTTACACGAATTCGCCCACGCCCGGACGGCCCTGGCTTTCGGTGATCCGACCGCACAGCAGTCCGGCAGAATCACGCTCAATCCGCTCGCGCACCTCGACCCCCTCGGCACGATAGCCATCATTTTCATCGGTTTCGGCTGGGCGAAGCCCGTTCCCGTGAATCCACTGAACATGCGGAATCGCAAGACGGGCGAGATAGCCGTATCCCTCGCCGGCCCCCTGACCAACCTCGGGCTGGCACTGATTTTTGCCCTCGTGCTCAAGGGCATGCAGGCGGCGGGAAGGCCGGTACTCCCCCTGCTGTACAGTGCGACCGGCGGCACCGAGGCACTGCTCGTGGAGGCACTGTTTCTCGCGATGTCGATCAACGTGCTTCTGTGTATCTTTAATCTCCTGCCGCTGTATCCCCTCGACGGACATCACATCGTCCGCGAATCCCTCCCCCGCCACAGGCAGGCCGACTTCATGAACTGGCAGATGAAATACGGCATGCCCGCCATGCTCGCCGTCATCTTCGGCCCCCGCCTGCTGAGCACGCTGTTCAAAGTCGAGTTCTTCGATCCGCTCGGCGAAGCGTACCGCAGCGCGATGGCCCTGATGATAAAATTGTTCATACTCTGACCCCCCGCCGCTTCCCTTTTCAGCGCGGCAACGCTTTTCGCGGCCACGCACTTGTGGCCGCGGGGCTTTTCAGGTATTTTTCGATCATGATACGAATCGGTTTCGGCTTTGACGCGCATCGACTCATGCCGGGCGACGGCCTGATCCTGGGGGGAATCGAGATTTCCTGCGCGGTAGCGGTGCTGGCCCACTCGGACGGAGACGTCGTCCTCCACGCGCTGACCGATGCCGTTCTCGGGGCGGCGGCCGCGGGGGACATCGGCGAGCATTTCCCCGATGACGATCCCCGGTGGAAAGACGTCGCGAGCGCCCGTTTCCTCGAGACCGCGTTGACACTCGCCGGCGAAAAAGGGCTCCGTCCGGTGAATTGCGATATTACCGTCATCGCGGACACGCCGCGCCTCTCCGGCTGGAAGGACAAGATCGGAAGTGCTGTCGCGACACTGCTGGGGATATCCCCCGGCGCGGTGAGCGTGAAAGCGAAAACGGGAGAAGGAACCGCGCTGACCGACGGCGGCAGCGGAATCGCGGCCATGGCCGTCGTGCTCCTGGAAACGGCGGGATGAGTTCCGGCGGCGAGGACATCGAAGAACGCTACGATCCTGAAGGGCCGGGGCCGGAAGACCGGGACCTGCTGGACGAGGAGTCTGCCGGCTGCCGATGCCCGGCGTGCGGGGCCGAACGGTACGACGACTATTCAAAATGCCCGGTATGCGGGGCGTGGGCGACAGGGGACGACGAAGACCCTATCGGCGGCCGCGGCGCCTGGATGGCCGTCGCGGCGGCCGCGCTGGCCGCCCTGGTGCTCTGGCTGCTCCTGCGATGAAAGCGAATACGCCTTGGAATACCCCTGCAGGCACGGTATAATTCCCCCCCTATGTGAACATCCCGCTGTTGAAGACGAGATCTTCTATGACATTACGTCTGCACAACACGCTGACCGGACGCGTGGACGAATTCGCGCCCATCGAAAAAGGAACGGTACGGCTCTACACCTGCGGCCCGACCGTCTATAACTACGCCCACATCGGCAATCTCCGCACGTACGTTTTTGAGGACATCCTCACCAGAACCCTCTCAAATATAGGAGGTTACGACGTTCAGCACGTCATGAATGTCACCGACGTCGGCCACCTGACGGACGACGCCGATGCCGGCGAGGACAAAATGGAACTCAGCGCGGCGCGGGAATCCCGGGATATCCGGGAGATCGCCGATTTCTACTGGCAGGCCTTCAGGGACGATCTGGCGGCGCTGAATATCCGGGAGCCCGATATCTGGTGCCGGGCAACCGAGGAGATCGACAGCCAGATAGACCAGGTGCGGAAAATAGAGGAAAAGGGATTGACCTACATCATCGAGGACGACGGGGTATACTTCGATACCGCTCAATTCCCCGATTATGGAAAGCTCGCCCCCCGGAACATCCAGGGCCTGCAAGCCGGCGCCCGGGTCGAAATGGTTGCAGGCAAAAGAAATCCCACCGATTTCGCCCTCTGGAAATTCAGCCCGAAAGACACGCAACGACTGATGGAGTGGCCCAGTCCCTGGGGAACGGGCTTCCCCGGGTGGCACATCGAATGCTCCGCCATGGCGATCAAGTATCTCGGGGAGCGGCTGGACATCCACTGCGGCGGCATCGATCATATCAACGTCCACCACACCAACGAGATCGCCCAGGCCGAGGCCGCCCTCGGTCACGAGTGGTGCAACTGGTGGATACACGGCGAATTCCTGACCCTGAAGGGCAAGATGGCCAAGTCATCCGGTGATTTCCTCACCCTGAAATCGCTGGTCGAACGGGGGTACGAACCGGTGGCCTACCGCTACTTTCTGCTCGGGGCCCACTACCGCCAGCAGCTTTCATTTTCGTGGGACGGCCTTGACGCCGCGGCGTCGGCGATTTCGAATCTCAAGCGGGCGGTCCGGGAACTGCGCGCGGACTGCGCCGGGGAGGACGCCCCCCTCGCAGCGCACATGGATTCCTTTCGCGCCGCCCTCGCGGACGACCTGAACGCCCCCCGGGCCCTCGCCGCGCTGTGGCGTGCCGTCAAGGACGACGCGCCGGCGGGACGGCGATACGCGACTCTCCTCGCCATGGACGAGGTGCTGGGTCTTGATATCGGGAACATGGCGGCGACGACAACCGACGTCGATGCCGACGAGATCGAGCGGCTCATCGAGGAACGGACCGCCGCCAGGAAGGCCGGAGACTTCGCCGGTGCCGACGAGATCCGGGACCGGCTCGCCGGCCGGGGAATCGAGATCATGGACTCACCCGACGGGACGACCTGGCGAAAGCGCTGAGGGGACAACCGGCATGGCGGAACCCGACGATACCTATCGCATACTCGGCATCGACCCCGGCCTGCGCGTCACCGGCTACGCCGTTGTCGGGATACGCCGCCGCGGGGAGCCCCGCATCGTTGAGGCCGGGGCCATACGTACCGACGAGAAGGCAGCCATGCCGAAAAGGATCAGGCAGATATACGACGATCTGACCGCCGTCATCGGCGAGTTCACGCCGGACACGATTGCCGTAGAGAAACTGTACGCTCATTACAAGCATCCCCGCACGGCGATCACCATGGGCCACGCGCGCGGAGCGATGATGCTCGCCGCGGCGCATGCGGAAATCAGGGTCAGGGAAATACCGGCCACAAAAGTAAAAAAAGGGCTGACCGGAAACGGCCACGCCTCCAAAGAGCAGGTCCAGCACGCAGTTCAGGACCTGTGCCGTCTCCGCGAACTGCCCGAACCTCCCGATGTCGCCGACGCACTCGCCATCGCGATCTGCGCCGGGAGGAATGTGTAGAACCGGTTTCATAACCTCGATGTGGGCTGCAACCGACCCTGTTGCCGCCTGGCTTCGTCACGGAAACTCGACATATTTCCACAATATGCCGTCGCTTCCGTTCCTCGCCAGATCGACAACATGTCGCGCTTTCGCCTGCAAAACAGGTTATGAAACCGGTTCCAGCTATTGCCCACCCGACAATCGGCTTCGGATCTTCTCCTCGTTGACAGGGGCAATCAATCCCCGGTCGGTGACGATCCCGCTGATCAGTCCGGCCGGCGTGACGTCGAAGGCCGGCGACCACACGGTCACCCCCTCGGGAGCGGTCCGTCTGCCGAATCCGCAGGTCACCTCGTCATCCCCGCGAAACTCGATGGGAATGGCGGACCCCGCGGCCAGTTCCCGGTCGAACGTGCTCGACGGCGCCGCCACGTAAAACGGAATGTCGAAATGCGACGCCAGGATTGCCAGCCCGCAGGTGCCGACCTTGTTGGCGGTATCCCCGTTCGCGGCGATCCGGTCGGCGCCGACAATGACCATGTTCACCATGCCGGCACCCATGAGTGCCGCCGCCGTGTTGTCGGTGATAACGACGGTCCGTATCCCCGCCCGCTGGAGTTCCCAGGCCGTCAGCCGGCTGCCCTGGAGGAGGGGTCGGGTCTCGCTGCAGTAGACGGTCAGGTCGCACCCGCCCGCGGCGGCAACGTACATGCCGGCGGTCGCGGTCCCGATTCCCGTCGTGGCCAAGGCACCCGCGTTGCAGTGTGTCAGCACGCCAACTCCCGCGGCGTGTCTCCTGACGAGCGGCGCGGCGAAACGGCCGATGGCGTCGCACATTGCCCGGTCCTCCGCGTGTATCCTGCGTGCTTCGGCGAGGGCATCGGCCGGCGTGCCGTCGGCCCCGCAGGCAGCGGCGATGCGACGGACGGCCCACGACAGGTTTACCGCCGTGGGGCGCGATGATTCGAGATATGCCGCGGCGTCGCCGGCCGCCATGTCCCGCAGGGCCGTCACCATCCCGTAGGCCGCGGCGACCCCGATGGCCGGGGCGCCCCGGACCACGAGGCGCCGGATGGCATCATGCACGTCCCCAACCGTGCCGCACTCGCAAAATGATACCTCTCCGGGCAGCAGGGTCTGGTCAAGCAGCCGCAGTACTCCGCTCTCCGCGCCGCCGATCCAATCGAGGACCGCAACGGGATGTTCAGCCATTTTAACGCTTTTGTTGTCCATAGCCGGAAAATACTACGCACAGGGCCGCGTGGCAACCCCTTTTGCCGGTCCCCCGAAAACACCGTTCATGAAAGCCTTGAATAATATTTAACTTATGGCCGGATTCTACCGATATATATGTTGCATTGCCGAGTGGTACCGCAGATGGATATACTTAGTACGGGTCCCTTCTCTTCCACGGAAGGAGATTTTGATGCTGGTCTTATCGAGACAGCGCGACGAAACAATAATGATCGGCGACAACGTTCAAATTACCATCGTGGACATACGCGGGGACAAGGTTCGCATCGGCATTTCGGCCCCACCGGACATTCCGGTACACCGAAAAGAAGTATACGAATCCATCCAAAAAGAAAACCAGGCCTCTGCTCAAGCCAACGGCACCAGCCCCCGCAAAGTCGAATCACTCGCGCGGGAAAAAAGGGAAAAACAGAAGGACAGCGGGAACGGGCCGGAACACGACGGCCAGTAACCGGCCGGCAGGTCGCGCACCGATCCCCGACGGCAAAACGTCGGTTTGTTGCCCCTCTTCAGATCGTTTTTCATTGTTCCAACGGTTTATCATTAAGAATATTCACATTCAAACGTTATTGTATACGTCCCCCGACCTGCGATAGACTCAGACAGACCGATGGACAGACCATGCACACCGCCGAACGAGGTCCGCGTCAGGGATATCATGTCCCGTTATGAAGAGCCGCTGGTGCGATACGCGGCCCACATAACGCGGGACATCGAACGGGCCCGTGACGTGGTCCAGGACACATTCCTGAAGTGGGTACGAACACAGGGCGATCCCGCGGCGGCCGACAGTCCCCAACACGGGGCGAAACTGAAGGCCTGGCTTTTTGCCGTGTGCCGCAACCGGGCCGTCGACGTTGTCAGGAAGGAGCGCGGGATGAGTCACTTGAGCGACGAATCGAAGCGGGTTGCGTCCGCCGCCCCGTCTCCCCGCGACCGGGCGGAACATCGTGAAACCTGCGAGAAGGTCATGGCGATCCTCGAAACGCTCCCCCGAAAATACCGGGAGGTACTGCGGTTGAAATACCAGAACGATTTCACGTACCGCGAAATAGCGGACATCACCGGCCACAGCATTTCCCACGTGGGAGTGATCATCCATAGCGGCATCGACAGGCTCCGCACCGGTTTCAGGAGGAGCGGGCTGCAGGGCGCCGCGGAAGGCCGGACACGGCACGAGGTGCAGGATGAAACCTGAACATGAAATGACCGACGAAGAACGCAACGGTATCCTGATCGATTACGTCAACGGGGAACTCGACCCCGCCGATCGGGAAGCGTGCGAAAGTATGATTGCTGAAAACCCCGCAACCGCGGCCATGGTCGCGGAATTCCGGCGGACGACCGATACGCTCCGCGGGGCCCTGAACACGGAACCCGCGGCGGTCCTGACAGAACGGCAAAGAGGCGCCGTTCTCTCGGCGGCGGGCGGAAGCGGGGCCTGCCGGCACAACGATATCGACGCCCTCGGATCCGCGGTGGAGAGGAAGACGTTCGAATTCCCGCAAACCAGCCAGGCGGCGGTCCTGGTGAAGCTGTTTTCGCTCACCGCCGCGGCGCTGCTGATCATGGGGATCGGCATCGCCACCTACTTTTTCGGCCCCCGCTTTCAAATCGATTCCCGTCCGACCGAGGCACTCGGACCGGCCTCTTCCGGCCGGCGGGAACCGATCGCGTTCGATCCCCGCAGGATCTTTTTCGACCGGCGGCGGCCGCTCGACGACGCCGCCGTATCACCGGTTGTCCCGGCGGCAAAAACGGCCGTCGGGCGGATCGCCGAAAATCGCTTTCGACCGGCCGCGACCGTTCCGTTTTCCGGGTCCGCCCTGCGGGCGTCGACGGCCGGCTACGAGATTGTCCGCCGCCTGCTGGAAGATGATACAATGCCGGCGAAAGAATCCGTCCGCCCGCATGAGATGGTGAACTTCTTCACCTACAACTACCCCGCCCCGCGCAGCGGCGATCCGTCGTTTTCGCTGCACCTGGCCGCCGCCGCATGTCCGTGGAACGAGGACCGCCTTCTCCTGCGGGTCGCCGCGGCGGGCGCGGCCGTCGAAACCCCGGAACCGGCGCCCGCAAACCTCGTGTTTCTGCTCGATGTATCCCTCGAAAACAAGACAATCGCCGCCGGAGCCATCGCGGAACTCGCCGCGGTTTCCGGCGACAACCGGCGTATCGGGATCGTCCTGCGCGGCAGGGACGAACCCCGGCAACTGGTCTTTCCGGCGGGCGGCGGGGAGCGGGATATCGCCGCGCTGCTGGTGGAGGGCGAAACGGGAAACCGCGCCGCGGGCGTCGACGAATTCAGACGCGCGTATTCGCTCGCCGCGGAACACCGGCTGGAAAACGCCGACAACCGCCTGGTGTTCTGCACCGAGGGTGATTTCGACGATCCGAAAAACGGCGCGACGCTCGATGAACTGATCGGCAGCAACGCGGCCGACGGTATTCAACTGACGGTCCTCGGCTTCGGCATGCCCTACAGCCGCCTGCCGAGAATCGAGGACATGGCCCGCGCGGGCGGCGGGGTGTGTCACTATATCGACAGCCGCGCCGACTGCACGCGGCAGATACGAGACCGGCTGTCGGGCCGGCACCCGGTCATCGCACGCGATCCCCGCCTGCGGGTCGAGTTCAATCCCGCGATGATCGCGGCGTGGAGACTGGTGGGCTGCAGCCGCGGCGCAACCGGCGCGAACGGGGATGCGGACACGCCGGGTACGCCGGATCGCGTGCATGCCGGCCATCGGTATACCGCGCTGTACGAGGCGATCCCCGCCCGCCACGCGGGTACGGCCGGCGTGATCATCGAAGATATCCCCCCCCGGTATCGTCCCGAAACCGCGGAGGGGACGGCAGGCGAACTGATCACGGCGGTCCTGCAGTATACCCTGCCGACCGGTAAGAAGATGACGGTACGGAAGTCCATCGGAAACATCGCCGCGGATATCGCGGATTGCGACGGCGACTTCAGGTTTGCCGCGGCGGTATCCGGTTTCGCGCTGCTGCTGAGAGACTCGGAATACTGCGCGTCATATTCACTGGAAGCGGCCAGGAAACTGGCGGCCGGCGCCGCGGACTTCGATCCCCGGGGCTACAGAAAAGAACTCATCCGCATGATCATACTGGCCGAAAAGCTGAATGAAACCTGACCGCCGCGGAACGCGGCCGTCGATCAGTCTATATCGTCGGTGCTCTGGATCAGTTCCGGCTTTTTGACTATCGGGAGGTTCATGGTGCCCAGAAGCTGGGCCGCCGCTTCCCTCAGTTTCTGATCCGCCTGACCCGTCCCCACCTGGGAAACGAGTTTCACCAGGGCGCGAGCCTGCACTTCCGTACTGTAATTGTCGAAGAGGCGGACCGACTCACTCGCCGCGTTGAACGCCGCCACCCGCACCGCCGGATCCGCAACCTCATTCAGTGCGAGCTCAATGACCCGCCGCTGCGATTTGGCATCATCAATCGTGCTCAGGGCCCGCGCGGCGGCCGTCTGCAGATCCGTATTGTCGGATCCGAGGGCGTTGATCAGCGGCGTAATGGTTCTCTTCAGATTGTACACCGTCTTCCTGCCCTTGCCGACAACAGTGATCGCCTCGGCGGACCGTATGGCCCATTCCAGTGCCTGGGTGGAATCGAGGGATCTTCCCGCAGCCTTTTTCTGGACATCTTCAACCGCCAGAGTGATCGTGTCGTTGTCGATCCTGTCGGGATCCACCAGGGTCATCCTGCCGTCGCGCTTCGCGTAATCCCGCATGTCGGGTACCGCGGAGGTGACGATAACCGGCAGGTAGTAGAACACCATCTGCCGGCGAAACATATTCACCACGTTCGGCGCGTTGACGCCCTGGCCCACGACGAGGAGATCAAGGCCGGCCTCGGCCTTTTCAGCCGACAGCAGCAGCTTGTTAACGTCGGATTCGGAAACGACCTCGAAACCGGCGCCCCGCAGGACGTCCTTGAGCTTGTTGCCCTGTTCGACATCACCCGGCACCAGCATGGCGTATTTCTGCCCCTTCTGTCTCAGGGCCTCGTTCATCAGCGCGAGAACCATCTGGCGTCCCTTGTAGGGAGAGACGGGCATCGCCTTCAACAACGTTTCCGCCGCAAGATAGCGCAATGCCTTGTCGGGATACCCCATGGCGCTGACGAGGGGCGCCGCGCCGCCGGGTATCGTATCGGTCAGCGTACCGGATCCGGTGTTACGGCCCATCGTTGAAACGACCTTCTCGGCAATCCGGATTTCATTGTCTTTCATGGCCCGCGCGAGGACCATCTGGAGATACATCGGGCTGGATGCAAGCAGGTAATAATCGATGGTCGGCTTGTCCTTCGGCCACAGGTTATCCTCCGCGCCGGGAGGAAGGTCAAGCGTTCGCCTGATACCGGCCGACATCCAGAGCGGTTTTGCCGCGTCCATGGCGGGATTGAATTTCAGCGACAGCCGGCTCATGCGCATTGCGTAAATATCGCACAGCAGCGGTCGGGGCACCGGCACCTGCACGACACCCGTCGCGGGTTTCCAGAACCAGGCGAAGCCATCTTCATCGGGGTACCGGGGATCCGGCCGCAGTGACTCCGCGCGATAGTAATACTTTCTGGCCAGCTGGTAAAACAACTCGTCGGCCGCTTTCGAGAGTATGGCCGTATCGTTTCCGGCGCAGCTGACCATGGCAGACGCCACGATCTTTCTCGTGGATTTCCGCAGATCACTGTCGCCGCCCCCGTCCGCCTGAAGCCGATCGAACACTTCCCGCAACCGGGGCAGGGCGCTGGGATACCCCAGTTTACCGAGGGCATTGGCCAGGTAGCTGACCAGGTGCATATTGTCGGACTGGAGTGCCACGGAATACGCCCTGACGGCACAGGGGCCCATTTCGGGCAGCATGGTAATAATCCTGTGCTGTATGATCTCCTGTTTTTCTCCACGGGCATCTTTCATCAACTCGGCTATCAGCAGTGGAATCGCGTACTCGCCGCTCAGCTTCAGGCGCTCTACCGCGATGGCATACCCCCGAAGGCTCTTGCCCAGCAGTTCGATGGTATTCTGGATCTGCTGAGGGTCCGATCGCCACTGTTTAAAACCCTCCTCGATGGCTTCGAGAAGTTTCGTGGCCGTATCACCGAAACCCTCGAGTTTCCCGCCGCGAACGAGATAGCTCCGGGACATTGCGTTCGCCACGGACAGTTCGTATGCAATCTTGGGAGAATACCCCGCCGTTGCAAAAAGGGCCTGCGCCTGTGAGTTGGCCATCTGCGGTCGAGCAACCCGGACATAATACAGCATCTCCTTCCAGATCTTGTTCTGGCCGGGGGAATAACTGAAACCGGCTATGGCGGCATCGGTCCCCGTGCCTGCTTCGCCGGCATCGGCCGCCGGGGGGGCGGGGGCGGCCACGCCGGTATCGGTATCCGCCGCCGGGGCGGCCGGGGCGGCCGCACCGGTATCGGTGTCCGCCGCCGGGGCGGCCGGGGCGGCGGGGGCGGTATCCTCCGCCGGCTTTTTCTCTTCGGTCTTCGTGCCCTTGTCGTCGTCTCCAAACGAAAAGATACTGTCGGCGTTATCCTGTGCCACGGCCGCGGTAGACAGAACGAACGTTCCGATGACGCACAGCGACGCTATACGAGCCACAATTCTTTTGTCAATCAACATGAATTCTCCCTATCGATTTATCGATTTCCTTCGATCCTTTCAACAGGACAGGGTCGCGAGTTGGAAATACCGTTAAAGTATGCAATTGTAAGCGTTTCGACACCGGTGTCAACAAAGTAGTGTCGATGCTCCTCAAAAAGTCAACGGAATGTACTCTTTTTACGTATTACCATATCGGCGATTTTACCGGCGAGAGTGCAGGTTTTCACGGGTTATACCACCTCCCGAAAGCAATTCGCAAAGACAGGGAACACCATCTCAATCGGATTCGGGCGGGGCGGGATATTTGGCTGCACTTCCCGTCAGAACACCGATAACGTCGGTAACCACCATCGACATGTTCTCCTTGGCCTTCGGTACCGCCGCCGCGATGTGCGGCGTGAGAATGGCACGGTCGATACCGAAAAGGGGATAGTCGGGCCCCATCGGCTCGGGATCGTGACAATCGATCGCCACCCCGTCGATCGCACCGCTCTTCAGCCCCGCCGCGAGAGCCTCGCAGTCGACGCACCCGCCCCGCGCCGCGTTGATGAACTGAACGCCGTTCCTCATTTTTCGTATGGCATCCGCATCGATCAGTTTTCTCGTCAGGTCCGTCAGCGGGGTGTGGATGGTAATGATATCGCTTCGCGCATAGAGGGTATCCTTGTCCACCTGCTCGGCCGGATAATCAACGGCTATGTCGAGGATGTCGTTGTACAGAACCGTCATTCCCATGCCCGCCGCCGCCCTGCCGACCCTGCTCCCGATCCGCCCGCAGCCGATGATTCCCAGCGTACAATCGGCGAGGAAGCGACCGAAAAGATGCTGTCGCATCCGGTGAAATTCATCGGCGGCGAGCGGCCCCGTGATCAATCGAAAACAGCGGTTCAATTCGATTATCATGCGCATCGTATAATCGACCACGGCCGGCGTGTTTGCCGCGGGGGTATGCACAACCTCGACCCCCCTGCCGCGGCACGCGGCAACGTCGATATTGTCGATCGCCACTCCGGCCCTGCCCACGACGGCAAGACGCGGGGCCGCATCGAGCAGTGCAGCGTCGACCTTCGTGTAGGTCCTGACAACGAGCCCGCGGGCCGACCCGATATCCCGAAGCACCATGTCGGGTGAGGATTCCCGGACCCGCGCATGCCGCTTGAGATATTCCATCGCAGCCGGCTGGAGGTCCTCGGTGACCACCACCAGCGGCCGATCGTGCTGCTTATCCATCCGGTCGTGTTCCATGGCGCCTTCGTTTTCCGCTCAAGAGCAATCCCATCCGCGACTGAATCTTCCACCACAGGGAATTCATGCCCAGCATCGCGGCGAGCCGGCGCACCCGTTCGTCGTCGGGCGCTATTTTCTCAGCTCTGTTAAGAAATGTCCGCGCCCTGAGCAGTTGCCCCTTGCACATAAAAGCAAGAGAAAGATTGTAGAGTGCCAGGACGAACCGGGGCTTGATTTTCAGCGCCGAACGGCAGTAGCGTATTCCTTCGTCATAACGGCCGGTAACAAAACAGCTTACTGCCAAGTTATGCATCGCCGCAGGATTGCCGGGATCGAGCTTGAGGGCCTGCCTCAGGAGGGCGTGAGCCTTCTGGCCCAAGCCCAGTTCTATGAGCAACTCGCCGATTTCCATCAGCGTCGCCAGATCTTCCGGTTCGTTGTCCATTTCCGCGAAGACATATTCACTCGCCATCGAGGGATTGCCGTCTTCGAGCAACAACCGCGCCATGCGGAGACGGACTCCCTGGTAACTCGCGTCGCGATCGATGACGCTGCGGTAGTACCTTCTGGCGAGCCGCGGACAATCGCGTTCCTCGGCCAGCCTGCCGAGACAGTACTGTGCGGTGACGTTGTCCTCTTCCGCATCGGCAACCTTGCGGAAATAGTGCTCGGCCTCATCCGAACGTCCCATATCCATCAGGAGTTCGCCGATATCGAGCATAAGGTCGCAATCATCCGGATCGTTCTCGGCGTCCGCGAGGTAGCATTCCAGCGCGGCTTCCCGGTCACCGGCGGCCCAGCAGGCATCACCGATACTGGAATTAATACGGGGAAAAAGAGGATCGAGCTTCCGGGTTTTCCTCCAGCAATCAACCGCCCGCTCATACAGTTCGTTGTTGTAAAAACTCGTTCCGATATGAAAGTAACATGCCGGGCACTCGTCGTCGATTTGCCGGGCCATGTAAAACATGAGTTCAGCTTCGTCATGCAAGCCCAGTTCAGCGTAGATCGCTATCCGGTTACAGTACGCCGGTTCGTAGGCGTTATCGGTTTCCTCGATCTTCTCGAAGCATTCGAGGGCCTCGGCGTATTCCCCGACTCTCGCGAGATTGACCCCCAGGACGTTGAGCGTCTCGATGTCGCCGCCGTTGAGCTCCGCGGCATTCCGCAAGACATCGCAGGCTTCTTCGTACTGCTGCATTTCTTCGAGTATGAGGCCGAGGATAAAATGCCAGTAGGGATTCAGGGGATCCTGGGATAGGGCGGCTCGCAATTCCTCGGCGGCCTGCTGCCATTGTTGCTCATCGCAGAATCGCTGAGCCCTGTCAGCGTGTGACTCGGCATCCATCCATTCGCTCATGGGATCCGTCCGCAATATATATCTACATCTGTGTATGCAACATACGGTGAACTGAATACTGTATACCCGCCCGCCGGAATAATTACGAGAAAAAATAACGGTGACATGCAGCAGTGCCGACAACACTGCGTGCCGGAAATCCAATAGATAAGATTCACGACCTGTAGAATTCTACCCGTTCCCGGTATAGTAGACAACCGATGTGTCGCCGATTTCTCAGACAATCCGACGATGAACTTCTCAGTGAGTGCCGGGTGCGGACCTGCAGAAGTTCGGGGCCCGGCGGACAGCACCGGGACAAAACCGACTCGGCCGTCACGATCAGCCATGGCCCCACGGGAATCTCCGCGACAGCCTCCGATGCACGATCCCAGCGAGAAAACAGGACGATCGCGCTGAAACGACTGAAGATGAAACTGGCGATAAAGCACCGGCAGCCGCCCCCGGAAGATCCCGCCTCGTTCCCGATCATGCAGGAATATCTTGTTCCGTGCTCACGCACGCCGGGCGAACACCGGGCCGGTGCCTCACTGCACATCGGCAGGAAGAATCCCGGCTTCTGGCCGTGCGCGGCAGTTATCCTCGATCTGCTCGACGCAGAGTGCGGCCGCCTCTCGTCCACGGCGCGGCATCTGGGGATTTCAACGGGCAACCTCACCGCGCTGCTGAAGTCCGAGCGACACCTGCACGCCGCGGCGAACGACATACGGCGACACCACGACCACCGGCCCATCTCGTAAAATTATGCCCGCACATGCCGCCGGCGCTTGAATCCCGGATCAAAGGACAGTAGAATCTGTCATGCTTGGATTCCGAACCCCTGAAAGGATTCCGCGGTTTGCCGCGCGGGAAAGAACAATCACCCACATCGGAAGAACGTGAGGTATCACCCTAATGAGCGCCAGAAAACAGAAGAAGCTCGGTGAACTGCTCCTCGACTGGGGGGTCATCGTTGAGGATAACGTCACCGAGACACTCGAGTACATGAAAAGCGAGAACGTCCGCTTCGGCGAAGCCCTGATGGCCCTGGGCCTCGCCGAGGAAGAAGATATCACGAAGGCGCTGGCTGTTCAATACAACATGGAGTACATCGACCCGGTGGCTATCACCCTCGATGAAGTCGAACTGGACACCATTTCCGAGGAGATGATCAAGCGTCACCAGATCATCCCCCTGAAAAAAGACAAGAGCGATCGGCTCAGGGTGGTCATCACCGACCCCTTCGATCTCCAGACGATGGACATGCTCCGCTTCATGCTCAACGAAGAGCCGGTATCCTACCTCGCGCCGAAAGGCAAAGTCAAATCATTTATCTCTGAATACATCGATTCGTCGATGTCATTCGAAAAAGAGGTCGAGGAATTCGACGCCGGCCCCGGCGGCCTCGCTAAGATGGCCGACGGAGAAGAGGAAGTCAAAGAGGAACTCAACGAGGAATCCACCCCCGTCATCAAGCTGGTCAAAATGCTGGTCACCGAGGCGGTCCGGATGCGGGCCAGCGACATTCACATCGAACCGATGGCAAACCGCGTTCGCGTCCGTTACCGCGTCGACGGTGTCTGTATGGAGCGGGACAACATACCCAAGCGGATGCAGGGAGCGGTTATCAACCGGCTCAAGATCATTGCGAAAATGGACCTCGCCGAGAAACGGCTTCCCCTCGACGGCCGGATCAAGATGCGGATCGGGGACGAGGATATCGACTTTCGCGTCTCCACGATCCCGTCCAACCACGGCGAATCGATGGTCCTGCGTATCCTGCGGACCCAAACCGCCAAGCTCAACCTCGTGGATCTCGGGTTCGCTCAGGACGATTACAAGAGATTTCAGGGCCTGATAAAAAAACCCAACGGCATCATCCTCGTCACCGGCCCTACCGGTTCCGGCAAAACCACCACGCTCTACGCCGCCCTCAACGAACTCAATCGGCCCGACCGCAAAATCATCACCGCCGAAGACCCGATCGAGTACCATTTCACCGGAATCAACCAGTGCCAGATCAAGGATATGGTCGGTTTTACCTTCGCAAACATCCTCAGGTCGATGCTGAGGCAGGCACCCAATATCATCCTCGTAGGTGAAATTCGTGACCTGGAGGTCGCTGAAGTGGCAATTCAGGCGTCATTAACTGGACACCTGGTATTCAGTACACTCCACACGAACGATGCACCCTCCGCGTTGACCCGATTGAACAATATGGGTGCAAAGCCGTTTCTCATCGCCAGCAGTATCCAGGCGGTTATGGCCCAGCGGCTCGTCAGAAAGATATGTCCGCACTGCAAGGAAGAAGATACCAAACCGAATACCGGACTGCTGAAACTCCTCAACTATACCGACGAGGAACTGGAGAACGCAACCTTCATGAGAGGAAAGGGTTGCAACTATTGCAACAACTGCGGCTATCACGGCAGGCAGGCTATTTTCGAACTCATGGTAATGAACAACGCCATTCGGCAGCTTACCTTCGAAAGCGCCCCGGTCAGCGAGCTGCGAAAGGCCGCCAGGGCGACGGGAATGAAAAACCTGCTCGAGGACGGGAAAGATAAGATTCAGTCCGGCATAACCACACCCGAAGAGATTGCGCGGCTGACACAGGCCGACACGATGATTGAGATATAACAATAAATTTCATCTCCCTTAATGCTATTTTATATATAGGTTTATGTCTATTTCTTTCCGCGGGGACGGAATTGCCGCTACGTTTCAGGCACCGATCATCAAATAATTAAGTGAGCCCGGGGATTTCCGGGGTCTCAAGCATTCTTACGCGTTGGTTCGCCGTGGATACACCATACGCAGATTTGTTAAGGATACACGATGGCCACACTACACATTGACAGGCTTCTTGAAACATGTATTAAAAGCGGCTCGAGTGACCTTCATCTTCATGTCGGCCGCCCTCCCACCCTCCGGCTCCACAGCCGTCTTCGTCCACTCGAAACGAAGGTATTGACGCCCGAAGACACCGCCGCACTGATGAAATCGATCACGCCGGACAGAAACCAGCAGGAACTCCAGGAACAGGGCGGAACCGACTTCGGTTTCAAGTTCGGCGACAAAGGCCGTTTCCGGACTGCCGTCTTCATGCAGAAGGGACACATTTCCATTACCCTGAGGCTGATCCCCAGCAAAATACTGTCCCTGGAGGAAATCGGGCTGCCCCTCATCATTCCCTCCCTGCTCCGCAGGCCGCGGGGCATGTTCCTGGTGACCGGCCCGACCGGTTCGGGAAAGACAACGACCCTGGCGACCATGATCAACTTCATCAACACCAATCTCGACCGGCACATCATCACTATAGAGGACCCCGTCGAATATTACCATTCCCACAAGAAGTCACTCGTTTCGCAACGGGAAGTCGGTATTGACGTGCCGAATTTCGCCGAAGCACTGCGGCGGTCTCTCCGTCAGGATCCCGACGTAATCCTGGTCGGTGAGCTTCGTGACCTGGAGACGATCGAATCGGCGCTCCGGGCCGCGGAAACGGGCCACCTCGTATTCGGCACGCTGCATACAAACAGCGCGCAGGGAACCGTCACGCGCATCGTCGACCAGTTTCCCGTCGACCAGCAGGAGCAGGTCAGGATACAGCTCGCCGACTCGCTGCTCTCCGTGCTGAGCCAGACGCTGATCCCCCGGAAGGACACCAGGGGCATGATCGCGGCATTTGAATTCCTGGTGGTGAACCACGGCGTCGGCAACCTTATACGCGAAAACAAGGCATTCCGCATTCCCTCGGTTATCCAGACCGGTAAGAAGCTCGGCATGCAGCTCCTCGACGACCACCTGCTGGAACTGCACAACGAGGGCAAGATAGACGAAGAGCACGCCCTCGACCGGGCCCAGGCACCCGACCAGCTCGAGGAGCGCATAGACAAAATCAAGCACGGGCAGTCGGACGAATCCGTCAAGAAAAAGAACGTCAAAAAGGTAAAGTAGCACGGACGCGTAATTACACTGTGAGCATACGAGATGGCTGAGAAAACGAAATCGAACAAAAAGACGTCCAGGCGGTTTGACCCCGAAGAACTGCGGGGAATGCCGACCGGGAGAATACTGGTCCGGACCGGCCTTCTTACCAAGGATCAGGTCAACGAGGCACTGGATGTCCAGAAAAAACAGGGCGGCCCCCTCTGCCGGGTCATGATGGACATCGGCATGATCGACGAGGACGCCAAGAACCTGACCCTCGCCTACCAGATGGGGATGGAATACATCGACCTTGACGAGGTGGAACTTGACCACGGTGTACTGGGACAGATCGACGCGCAGACGGCCAATGCGTACAAAATTATCCCCATAGCCTACGATCCCGCGGAGCGCCATCTCACGATCGCCATGTCATCCCCGGAGAACTTCCGCGCCACCGACGACCTGAAGACGCTCTGGGACTACTCGGTCACCGCGAAAATCACCTCCCGGGAAGCGATAGAAAAAGCACTGGCGAAACATTACGGCTCCGGGGCGGACTCCATAACGGACCTGATCAACGAAGTGGCCACCGACGAGACCCTTGCGATGCTCGAAAATCGCGACGAGAGCATCGACCTCGACACCCTCATGGCCGTTGCCGAGTCGAACCCGGTCAAGCGGCTCGTGAATATGGTGCTGCTGGAGGCGATTCGCAACCGGGCGTCCGATGTCCATTTCGAGCCCTTCGAGGACGAGTACAAGATGCGGTACCGGATAGACGGCGTCCTCTACGAAATGCTGCCGCCGCCCCGGAATATCGCGGTAGCGATCGCGTCGCGCATAAAAGTCATGAGCAACCTGAACATCGCCGAGCGGCGGATTCCCCAGGACGGCCGCATAGAACTGGTGGTCAACGCTAACCCGGTCGATCTCCGTGTCTCGACCCTCCCCACGATGTTCGGGGAGAGCGTCGTTCTCCGTGTGCTCGACCGCTCCAACATATCGCTGGACGTCGAAAAGCTGGGCATGCGGGATGAAGATATCAAGGTTTACCGCAAGCTGATCCACCGGCCCGAGGGCATCGTCGTGGTCACCGGTCCGACCGGTTCCGGCAAGACCACGACGCTCTACTCCGCCCTCGCCGAGGTAAACGACGTGTCCGTCAAGATACTCACCAGCGAAGACCCGGTCGAATACGACATCGACGGCCTGGTACAGACCCAGATCAACGATGAAATAGGCCTGACCTTCGCCCGCTGCCTCCGCCACTTCCTGCGGCAGGACCCGGATATCATCCTGGTCGGGGAAATGCGGGACCCGGAGACCGCCAATATCGCGGTCGAATCGGCCCTCACCGGCCACCTCGTGTTCAGCACGCTGCACACCAACGACGCCCCCTCGTCGGTCGCCCGGCTCCTGGAACTCGGGTTGGAACCGTACCTGGTCAGCGCCACCGTCGAGGCCATCATCGGGCAGCGGCTGGTACGGAAAATCTGTACCAACTGCAAGGAGGCGATCGAACCGACCGAGGAGATGCTCTTCGAACTCGGGCTCAACAAGGGCGACGTGTCGGGAAAGAAATTCTACCGGGGCACGGGCTGCACGGCGTGCCGGAACACCGGTTATTCCGGCCGGATGGCCATCTACGAGATCATGCAGCTCGACGACAACGTCCGCGAACTGATCAACAAGCGCAGCAGCACCAACATTATACGCGAAGAAGCCCGCAAGCGGGGCATGCGCACCCTCCGCGAAAGCGGCCTTCTGGCGATATTCGACGGTCTGACGACCATCGAGGAAATCATCACCCAGACGATAGCAGAGGAAGAGGACATGGGCTGATCCCCGCGAGGACGATCGCCGCCGAACAGAAACAGATCAGGAGTACCTAAGATGCCGACATTTCAGTACGAAGCGATGAACAGCTCGGGCCAGACCGTGAAGGGTAATATCGACGCGGAGACCAGCGAGGAGGCCGTCACCAAGATCCGCTCCATGGGAAACTTCCCCACGCGGGTCAAGGCCAGGTCCGGAAAAGGCAAGGGCGGGAGTGCCGCGGCGGACAAGCAGGAAGGGGCGAAGGGTCGGCGGCGGTCGGCGGGAAGGATATCCACGAAAAAGCTCACCCTCTTCACGCGGCAGTTGTCCACCCTGCAGGACGCGGGCCTGCCGCTGCTCAGGAGCCTCCGCATCCTGGAAGAACAGCAGAAGCCGGGCCCCATGCGGGTCGCGGCACGGCTCGTCGCCGACGACGTCGAGGGCGGCACCAGCCTCTCGGAGGCGATGGGCCGGCAGAAGCGGGCCTTCGACCGGCTCTACGTGAACATGGTCCGGGCCGGCGAACTCGGCGGAGTCCTCGACCTCGTCCTCCAGCGGCTCGCCGACTTCATGGAACGGGCCGAGGCCCTCAGGCGGAAGGTGAAGGGCGCGATGGTCTACCCGATCGTCGTCCTGACCTTCGCCTTCGGTATCGTCGCCGCCCTGATGTGGTTCGTGATCCCGAAGTTCAAGGAAATATTCACGGAACTCGGCACCGAACTGCCGGAGATGACCACGATGCTCATTGCCATGAGCGACTGGATGGTCCCCGACGGCCTGATAACCATCGTGGCCACGATTATCGGCCTGATCATCCTCTGCAGGCTCCTGCGGCTCTCCAAGCAGGGGGCGTATATCCTCGACCGGTTCAAACTGTCGATCCCCATCATGGGCAGCATACTCAAGAAGACGGTCATCGCCCGTTTCTGCCGGACCCTCGGGACCCTGCTGTCGGCGGGCGTGCCGATACTCGAGGCCCTGTCGACCACCGCGCAGACCGCGGGCAACGATGTCTACGAGCGGGCCCTGATGAAGGTCCGGTCGAGTATCCGGGAGGGCGAAACCATTTCCAAGCCGCTGAGCCAGGCCCGGATCGTCGACTCGATGGTCGTCAACATGATCGACGTCGGCGAGGAGACCGGCGAACTCGACAAGATGCTCGAACGCATCGCCAACACCTACGAAGAGGAAGTCGACACGGCCGTTTCCTCACTGGTATCCCTGCTGGAGCCGGTCATGATCATCCTGCTCGGTGCCATCGTCGGGTTCATCGTCATCTCGCTGTTCATGCCGATGATCGGGATGCTCCAGGCCGTGCAGAACTAGTAACCGGCACGACAATCGACAGCGCTGCAAAATGTCATACGGTAAGGAAAGAACAATGAGAGACGAACACACGGTCACGCAAAAATCGAAACGCCGCGAAACCCGGACGGCGTTTACCCTCGTCGAGCTGATGGTGGTGGTGGCCACGCTGATACTGCTGCTGTCCATCCTCGCCCCGGCCGCCTTCCGGGCCGTGCTGATGGCGGAAAAGACGAAGATAAAGACCTTCATCACCACGGCCGCCGACGCCATTACCATGTTCAAGGGAGATCACAGCCTCTATCCCGGCCAGCAATGGGGGAACACCGTCAACGCCCTCGGCGTAACCGGCAGCGAGGTCCTCGCCGAGGCATTCTGGGAACCGCCCCAGGTCAACAAGCAACTCGGCGGCAAGGAAGGCTCCTTCGATCTCAATATCCTGAGAGACAACAACATCCTCCCCAACGAAACCTACATGCCCTTCAAAAAGGAATACTGCCTTATCGCAGGCAACCGGGCGTTCATTGCCGACCCGAGTTCCATCCGCAAGGGCAGCGGTTCCCAGCCCCCGTCCACGATGCGCGCCATGCTCTACTATCCCGCCATCGTCGGCAACCGCGGAATCGTGGGCGACGAGAACAACCGGTTGAACGGCACCTTCTACGTCGATCAGAATACTCAAGCGGGCGTCAATTACCTGCCGGATACCACGCTCAACACAAACGTCAACAACGGCGACCCGCTGAACCTGATCAACACCAAGTTCGATCCCTCGCGGATCAATAACTACGACGCCTTCCTGCTGATCCTGCCGTTCAGGAACACGACCGGCAACCGGGAGTATTTCCAGGACTACAACCTCACCAACATCCTGAAGGAGAAGCAAAAATAGCGGACACCGATACAATGACCGGCAACCAGTAGGTATACGAGACGATAACAATGAAACAATCAAACGCACAACACGGTCGTAAGCACGGCTTCACCCTGATAGAGGTGCTTACCGTCATCACGATCATCCTGCTGCTGATAACCGTCTTTCTCCCCAGTTTCCAGGCGATCACGCGGGAGGTGCGGATGTCAGCCACGCGGTCGACGGTCACCCTTCTCGACAGCGGCTGCAAGAGTTATTACGCCGACCACGGGGTCTACCCCGCCAGCGGCATGAGCAGGCTGGTGGTGGACATGACGGGCATGGAACTGCAGAGCCCCCTCGACGACGTGGTACCCACCATGTGCGACAATTCGCTGGTCGCATCAGGCGATAACAAGGATTATTATCCGGGCGAGGGTTTCAAGACCAGCGCGCGGGGCAAGAAATACGGCCCTTACGGGGATACGGAGCAGCTCAAGATCGACATAGAGTATGACGGCAACAAGCCGCAATATTACTTTTTCATGGATGCCTTCGACCACGAGATCCAGTATTTCAGTGCGCAGACTTCGAACAACTACAGTTCGCTGACCGTCCCTTCAGAACTGGACGCCAAGTTCATCGACGAATCGCCGACGCCGCCCTACCTGAACAGTACCGACTACCACGGGCAGCCCCCCGACGGCTTTGACGATACCGACATGCCCCTCCTGCCCTACGCCATCATATCTCCCGGCTACCGGTGGGACGTGGACAACCACCTGTCCGGCGGCGATCCGGGAGTGGAGTGGTGGGATCTGACACTTGACGCCGACCCGCGCACCGACGTGAACAACGCCGTGGTGGACAAACGATAGCCATGAACCGTATACGAACAGCGCGATCGCTGCCCCCCCGCCCGCCGGGCCCTGCCCGGGGCGGATTCACCATCGTCGAAATGACAGTCGCGATCTCAGTTATCGCGATTCTGCTGGCCCTGGTTGACGGCATCGGCACGACGGTATGGAAGACCTCCCGCAACGAGGAGACCCGGAACATCCAGAAGGTGGTTCGCGATGCGGTGCGGGAATTCCGCCGCAGCGCAAAAAACGCACAATGGCCGGAGGGCGACGGGAGCCGCAACAGTACCGCCGGGCTGCTGCGGGACCTCCGCGGCACGAAGGAGTCCGCGGCGATCCTCCGGCGCCTCCCCCGTGCCGCCGTACGTGAAAACGAAAACGGAAACGACGTCCTCATCGACGGTTTCGGCGGCCCCCTCCGCTACGACCGGCGGGGCGGAGCGGACCGGATGACGCCCATCCTCACCAGCCGGGGCCTCGATACGGACGACGAGACCGACGACCTCTCCATCGGGGTCGACACGACGAAAGGATAAAGGACAGAAACCATGGCCGACCGACGTACCGATGCATTTCGACACCCCGCCGCCCGGCCCGGGACCAAAAACCGCGGCTTCACGTTCCTGGAACTGATGACCGTCTTCTCCATCCTCCTGATCCTCCTGGGCATCGGGATCGTGGCCGTACAAAAGGTCCTCGATCAGAAGGCCGTGGAATACACCAAGAACGTTCTGGCCCTGACCATGGAGGCGGTCGACGCCTACCGCGAAGACAAGGGAGTGTACCCCTCCCGGCACGACAATAACTGGCGGCCGGTCGTGGAATGGAAAAACGATGGATTAAACGGCACCGACGGCAATGACGTGCTTCTGGCCGCCCTGCGGCACAGCAGCGATGCGGAGAAGGTCCTGATGCAGTTCCCCACCGACCGGTTCGTCGAGATCAAGATGAACAACGGCGGCTGGAAGGACTGCACGGCAATCGTTGACGGCTTCGAGAACCCGATCTTCTATTGCTTCAACGGCGGGCTCGGCAAATCGCCGGCCATCGTCTCGTGCGGGCCGGACGGCAAGCTCGGTGCGGACTTTTTCAACGGCGATTACGGCAGTTCCTATGCAAACGGCTACACGGACGGAACGATGGACGACAACATCACTTCAGACCAGGTCCGCTGACGGTGCGCGAAGAAACAATGGAAAGAAAAAAAACATGAACATCACCGAAACGACAACAAAAATGACCCGGGCTGAAAAGCCGTCGATCACCCGCGCGGGATTCACGCTCGTCGAACTTATCACCGTTATGGGGCTCATCGTCCTCATACTCATGATCGTGGTGCCTTCCGCGGCGACCATGATCCGGGACAGCGGCGAATCGCAGTCGGTCAACATTCTTTCATCCAACATCGCCCTCGCCCGGACCGAGGCCCTGAGCCGCTCGGAATACGTGGGCGTTCACGTGGGGCTGGACGACCGCATGAAAGACAACGAACTGGTTTCCGACCGCTGCTACGCCGCATTCGTCTCGGGGAATTTTACCGATGGAAACACTATAGAACTCAGAACACTGAACGATGGCGATGGCGACGGCGACGGCGACGGCGGCGGCCGGGCCGTCTATGCCCCGACCGCCTTCCCCGAACCGTTCGCGTTCGGCCAGTTGAGCAACACGTTTCTGAACAACAGCGCAACGGCACCCTTCGTATTCAATACCGGGGATTACGCCGACAGCGAGAATGACTACGAGTCGTATTCCGCCAAACTGAAGAGGCCGGACATTCTCGAGGATTTTACCACGTTTACCATCCTCTTCTCTCCCCAGGGAAATATCATGACCGAGGCCGCGAAGATCACGTACCCGTCCGGGGGCGACGGCATGCTTTTTGGAAACAACCCAACCGCCGCCGGAACACTTCTCTGGAAACCGCCCGTGAGCGACCCGCCGGAGGCGCTCGAAGACGGTGCCCTCCATCCCGTCCTCGGTGTCACGCCGTTTAACTACAAGACATTTCGCTACGCGCCGAGTTGGAAAGATTATCTCGACAACAACGCCGAGTTCATAACCTTCAACTCCTACACCGGTCACAGTTTCACGAGGAGGTAACATGAATACCTTACGACATTCACCGCGCGGGGCATTTTCACTGCCGGAGATGATGATGGCCATCGTCCTCTTCGGCGTGGGATTCGCGCTGACCATGGCGGTATTCCCCATCGGCATGAAAAACCACAAGGACGCCGAGCGAATAAACGTCGGTTCCACCCTCTGCGACGCGGCCTTTTACAAGGCCATGAGCAAACTCAGGCCGCGTCTGGTGAACCCGAACGACTGCGAACATCCGAAACACCCGTTCCAGGATCCCGACGACGGCCTGCTCGACCTGCCGGAAGGCGAAGACAACCACATGCCGTTCTATTATCCCCACGAGGAAAACATAAGCGGGTCGCCGCAGCGCGGATGCTTCCTGGTAGGCCGCCCGCTGTCCGACTATCCCCAGCAGAGCATCTACCTCATGGCGGCCGTCTCGTATGAAAAGATCAGGAACCACGCGGGCTTCGTGGAACTGGCCGAAGTAGACGATCTGTCGCTGGCGAAAGACACAAACGCCGACGGTGATACCTACTACAGGCTGACGGCAGACGCCGGCGAGCTGGCAAAAATCCTCATCCGTTCGCCCCTGATCCACCGGAAAACGGGCAAGTACGCATTCATGGACACCGTTGCCCGGTACCCTGACCGGGTTGACGTCATGTTCGACCGCTCGTGGGAAGACATGTGGGAAGAGGATCAAATGCCCACCGGCGGTGACCGGTACTACGTTCTGAAATATGAAGACAACAACATCATCGTAAGCCCCGCATTGACCGTCAAGGTCACGCGCACGGTCCTTCCGATGCACTAAGACTAAGGAACACAGCCAATGAACATGGACAGAACGCACCGCGACCGCGTTTCCGGTTTTACCCTCGTTGAACTGATGGTGAGTTCGGGAATCCTCGCCGTCCTCATTCTGGCCTTCGGCCTGATCATGACCAAAAGCAAGGAACTGGTCACCTCGGCGAATCGATCGCAACGGTTGAATACGACCGAGACGGCGCTGTCGCGGCAGCTCGGCACCGACCTCCTGACCGTCCCGAAATCCGGCTTTCTGAAGATAACCCAGAATGCCATCGTCATGATATCCGTCGGCAAGTACAACGACCTCGACGCGTCCGGAGACAGTACGCGAAGCAACCTGTCGAGAATCACCTACACATCCTTTCCCACGGGCGACGGCTGCGACGCCCTGCTGCGGATTTCCGAACCGATCGAGGTCGATACCGACGAGTATTCGAAACTGTACGAGTATTTTCTCGATCCCCCCACCGACCCGGATGCCGCCGATCCCGGGAGCATCCTGGGCGGCGGGGTTCAGATCCCTCCCCGGAATTACGGGGAAATCATGGACACCCGTTACGTGATCGTGGAACAGTGCAAACAACTGGATAACAAACCGTATTTTGCCCCGGCCTGGGCCGGGAACGCCACCGGGACCACATACAACCTGAAAACCGAAGACACGCCCCAGGCGGTCAAGGTGGCCCTGACCGTGGTGGAAGTAACCGTCCAGGGCGTCGAGTCGGGAAGAGACATCGAAATATACTGCCCGGTTTCGATATGGAAATGACGGCCCCCGCCCGCGGGCGGCGAAAACTGCACGACATTGGGCATAGAACATCGTTTCATCAACCCCGCGAGAGCTGTTCGCGGGACGGAAGGAGCAGGTAGAACAATGCATACCGCACGGACATTCGGCGTTGCTTCGAAGACGGCCGCGCATACCCGCCGCCGCGGGTCCACCCTCCTGATGGTGGTGGCCTTCCTGACCATTCTCGCCCTGCTGGGTACCACCTTCCTGCTGGTATGCCGGCGAAACCGGACACAATCCGTGGCATCGGCGGATCTGAACGCGACAAACCGGATCGTCTACGGCGTGCGTTCGTACCTCGAGCAGCGGTTGATACAGGATCTCTACTTTACTCCTAATAACACGTTCGGCAAAGCTGACATCGGCAGCAGCGACATATACCGCCGGCTCTGGGAAACATCGTTGCCGGCGAGACCCCATCACCTGCGGGCCTGGCGGGGATTCCGGGATTTCCCCTCACCCGTCCGCAACTTCGAGCAGCCCGACTACGCCGACTACGATACCATTATTTCCGCTTTCGAGGCCGACAAGACCGGTCAGAACGGTTCGGAGCAATGGCTTCACCTGTCCCGCATTTTCTGGGACGCATCGAGCGAGACGGCCAGGACGGACGAGGTAAGCCAGGCCGAAATGGACAGTTCCGACGAGTACGTCGACACGGACGGGGACGGAATAAAGGATGCGTACCTGCGGGACACGAGCGCAACCGACTCGGCGGGCAACAAGTACAAGGTCGCGGTGCGGCTGATAGATCTCTCCGGACTCGTCTCCGTCAACACCGCGTACGGGACGGGGGCAAGTGTAAACGACAGGCCCATATGCCAGCCCTACGTCACCCTCGACGTCGGCGGGCAGTTCGACCTCATCACCGGCAATACGGGAAGCAGCGGCGACCTCGTCGACTACTACGACAATTGCATATGCCGGCTGGGTTCACTGGATGAAAACTCGCCATACCGCCCTTTCTTCTTCGACGACGAACCGCACCTCAGATGGCTGGACACCGGAACCCCGTTCGACCGGGGACGGTTCTACGAAACCTGCGTCAGCAACGGCGGGTCCGAGCTTGCCCCCGTGAAACGCAAGTACCTGACGACGTTTACCAGCTCGTTTTCCCGGCTGAGGAAACCCTGGCCCGAAGATACCGACTCGTTCGACCGCTTCAACCTGAACACCATTCTCGGGAAATACGGCACCGCAGCCGCCGGCGCTGAACCGGTGGCCGGCCTGCAGCAAATCGCGGCATACCTGGCCAGCACCGTAAACGACGCCGCCATACAACAGCAGATGCTGCACTTCACGGCGAACGCGTGGGCCTACGCGGACGGGCAGTCTCAAGACAAGGCCTACATGCTCGATGTAAATGAATACACCTGCCACGGGGTCGTGCCGCAGCCGGTTCTCACTGAAGCCTATATCAAGGCGGCGCACAAGATAAACGCCGCCGGCGACGGCTACGAACCGACGCTGGTTCAGGCGGTGGAAATCCACAATCCCTATTTTTCCGCCAATACCTTCAGCGGGGCATCGTACCGCCTCATCCAGGAAGGCGGCGACCTCGATCGAAACATCACGTCCGAGATGAACAGCAACGAGTACATTTACGTCGTCCACAACGAGGGTGACGACAGCTTCTTCGTTCCGAAGGGAGGCGTCAGGATCGACGATACGAACCTCGACCTCTCCGCGGGGCCGGTCCGGCTCGTCAGGGATGCCGATGACACGGGCGGCAACGCCCGGGTCGTCCCCATGGATGTGATCGACATCGGCGATCTTCCCGACGATCCCGCCGTCGGCGCCGAAACAGTGGTAAAAGAAAAGATCGTCGAACGGGACACCAGCAAGGACAACATGCGGTACATTGTCGCCAAGGAAGCGATCGAGGAAACGGAGGAGGAAGGCGACAACGTCGATGAAAATACGGTACAGAACCACACCATCGGCGCCGCAAACGGAGACGTCCAGTTCGACGACGAGGACTTCGATGATCACGAGCAATTCAAGACCGGTTTTCATATCCTACAACCACGCCCCGACCAGGACGGCCTCCTCAGCACCGGCGAACTGTTCGGGCTCTTCGTTACCGGCCCCACCGCCGACGAATCCCTGCCGAAACAGCTCGCCGACGAAAGCACCGCGTACTGGAAATCGTACATCCGGGGCATGGCGGACTTCCTCCGCGTGCGGGAAGTGGAAGAAGATGGTCAAGGAGCGAATCTCTGTAACGACGGAACCATATTCCCGGACCTGCCCTGGCCGCTGATCGTCGGCGAAACGATCGAATTGCTCGGCGTCGACCGGATGTGGGGCGACGGCAACCCCGTGGTCTACGGAAAAATCAACATCAACACCGCGCCGAAGCAGGTCCTCGAGAAACTTCCCTGGGTGCTGCCCTGGCCCGTGTGGGTAGAAAACCAGGAGATGAACGTCCCCGCGGTCAATGCCGGCCAAATCGCCAAACGCATAGTCGACTTCAGGAATAATCCCTATGACGAGGATTTCAAGCTCAAGTTCGGCGGCGACCACGATGAACACTATCACCGCGGGGCTATCAGCGGAAATGCCAACAATCCCCTACGGGGCTTTCTCACTCCCTCGGAACTCCTGATACCCCTCGAAAACTATCTCAGGGAAGATCTGAACATACCACCCAACGATATCAGGTATCCCCTGTTCAGGCATGTTCTCTACCGCAACGTCGCCAATCTCGTGACGGTCCGCAGTAACACGTTCGCGGCATATATAACGGTGCGGCAGTACGACGCCAACGGCAACGGACTCAGAGACTGGCACTACCTCGATATCATCGACCGAAGCAACTGCACGAGAATACACACGATGCCCAATTCCATGGTCGCCAAGATCTGCCAGAAGAAAGTCGTTAACTCGAATTGAGCGCGGAACCTGTTGTTCCGGCAACAAATAAAACGACAAGAAACAGTTGACGCATTCGGCATGTGTAATTAGTCTATACGCCGTTCGCTCGCGGGCCGCTCCCGGGTTGTGATATCCGGGCGCGGTCGAGCGATACCAGGGCCCGGCACTGTCTGTAAAGGGGCATGTAGGGCGAAAAAAACAGGATTTCCCGGAACGCCGGCGGCATCGTCCGTCAAACGACGTCGAACCCGTGTCAGCACACGGAATCAGGTAAAAGAGCAGTACGGCACCGGGCAGCACAAGGAGAGCGCGATAAAAGCGGGAACGGCCAAAAACATAAGGGGTTTCTCCCTCCCCGAAACCATGATCGCCATCGCGGTGTTCGCCGCCGGGTTCGCCATGGCCGCGGCGCTCTTTCCGGCCGGCATGAAAAACCACGTCGCGGCGAAGAAAATGGTCGTCGGCTCGGTCATCTGCAGCAACGGCCTCGCCGAGGCGGCGGCCGTCCTGCGTCACGACGTCGACGGCCGGGGCAGGCTCGTCAGTCCCTTCCAAAAGCCGCCCCGGGCCCACTACCTGACCCCGCCGGTAACGGGCGAAGAAGAGAAACACAAAGAGGAAGTGGAGAAGGGGTATCCCGCCGACATCCCCTACGGCCCCTCCCGCCGCGACGGGCGCCGCGAGAAGGGCTGCCTGGTATTCGGTCGCTACTTCAACCTTCATCGCAACGACTACCAGATCGTCGCCGTCTCCTACGACCGCATCGCCGGCGGCGCGGTATATGCCGCCGCCGTCACCTGCACGATACGGGACGAGGACGGCGACGGCCGCAAGCGATTCGTGGAGGTCACGTCCGGCGGCGGACCGCTCCGCGCCGGCTCCCCGCTGATCCACCGGAATACCGGCCGGTACGGCATACTGGAATGGATCAGCGCGGACGGCACCCGCGGGAGGCTGAAGCGCCCCTGGGAGGCCGATTACCGCACCGACGGCTTCTACGTGATCGCCGAGCGGGGCCAGCCGGTCGCCAGCCCGGCGCTGGTCGTCCAGGCCACCCGGACCGCCCTGCCGGTGCGCGACGCGAAGGATGACGAGAAGGGTGACCGATGACCGCGCCCCTCACTGTCCGTCGCCGCATCACCGGCTTCACGCTCGTGGAACTCATGGTGACCGCCGGCATCCTCGCCCTGCTGTCTATCGCCTTCGGCGCGGTGGTGGCGAAATCCGCGGCCCTGGTCACCGCGGCCAACGCCGCACACCGGGCGCACACCGTCGGCCTCGCCTTTTCTTCACAGTTGCGGCGGGACCTTCTGACCACCGCCCGGTGCGGCTTTCTCCACGTCGGCGAGAACGGCGACACGCTCGTGCTGACACGCGCCGGCAAACACGAACACCCCGGCGCCGATCGCCCCGCCCCCACCGCCGCCTGCGTCTGCTACTCCCTCCGGAACAACGTGCCGACCGGCGGCGAGACCGTGCTCCTGCGAACCACCGCCATCCTGAGTGATGGGGGCGAAGCCGACGACGATCCGGCCACCGGGGACATCATCGAAGGCGTCGATCTCGGGAATCTGGCCCGCGACGACGGCCCGGTCGCGGACATCATCGACACCCTGCTGCGCTTCGCCCGCGAGGAAACGCGGATTCACCTGCCGCCGCAAAACCTTATCCAGGTACGCCACGCGCGGTACATCCTCGCCGACTGCTGCCGCGACGTCCGTTTCGCCGCGATCGGCGCCGCCGGTGCAGACGGGACCTGGACCGCCGCCGCGCCCCCGGAAACGTGGCCGGCGGCAATTCGCGCGACGCTTTCACTCAGCGGCACGAATGCAAAAAACACAAAGGAGTTCGAGACGATATGCACCGTCGGACACTGACATTATCGCGCGACCCGTCTTACCGCGTTACCCGAACGGGCGGCGCCCTCCTGATCGCCGTGGCGCTGATCACGATCATCGCACTCCTCGCCGTGACCTTCCTGCTCGTCTGCCGCCTGGACGCCCGGCACGCGGAGGTCGCCGCGGGGCTCGACACGCCCGACCGGCTCGCGACGGGCATTCGGAACCGCCTTGAGCGGTGCCTGGTCGCCGATCTCTACCTCGGCGAGAACGGGGAACCGTACGGTACGGTATACGATACTGCCGACGGAAACGACGCCTGGCGGCGGTACATGGATTTCCCCGCCGACGAGGACGACGGCTGCGACGGCATCCTCGCGTCGCTGGAGGCAGTGGACGGCGCATGGCCTCACCTGACGCGCATCCACGGGGCGTGGTCGAGCAAGACCAACGATGTCGTTATCCCCCCCGACGCGAAGCGGTATATCGACACGGACGGCGACGGTGTGCCCGACGCCTACCGCGGACAGCCCGACAAGGTGGTCGATTTCCGCAACCGCGACTACGACGTCGCCGTGCGGCTGATCGACCTCTCCGGCCTGGTGTGCGTCAATACCGCCTGCGGCCCCCTGCCGGATTCCGCCGGCCTCGACGGACCCACCTGCCCCGCGGCGGTGCGCATTCGCGGCAGCGCCGGCGGCACGTACGACCTGATCGCCGCGGCGCGGGAAGACGGCAACCCCGGAACGATCATGGATTTCTACACCTGCTGCGCCGCACGGCTGTCCGACCCCGGCGCGGGGTACACCCCCTTCTTCATCGACGAGGAACCCCACTTCCGGTGGCTCGCCCCGCAGCGGCCGTTCAAAGCGGGACGCTTCTGCGCGGCGACCGCGGACAGCGGCGGCGCCCCCCTGCCTGCCGCCATACGACAATACCTGACCACCCGCGCCGCCGTCACCCCCGCCCTCCGCGTCCCGGCCGGAAACCGCCGCCTCCGGCTGAACCCCGACGACCTGCCCCGCGAAGTCGACCTCGTCCGGGATATGCTTCTGGCCGCCGCGGGCCGTCCCGGCCATCGTGTCGAAAAATACATAAGCCATTTTCTGGCAAATACCTGCGCGTATATTGACGGGCGCAGGCCGGATAAGAGTTACGAGCTTCCGCTCCCCGGCGGCGGCAGCGTCTACGGGATCGTCCCCCAGCCGGTCCTCTCCGAGGCCTTCGTCTCGGTGTGGTTCGACCGGGATACCGGCGGCGGGTACCGCGAAACCGCGGCGGTCTTCGCGGTGGAGATATTCAACCCCCGGCGCGTCGACCTCGCATCCTACACGCTCGTCTCCGGCAGGGCCGAACTTGATCTCCCTGCCGGAACGCCGGCCTGGACGACCGTGCTATCGTCGGCGGTCCCCGACGGCTTCTCGCCGCCCGCCGGAGAGGTCCACGTCATGCCCGGCCTCGACTTATCCAAGGGAAACGCGGCCCGGCTCGTCCGGAACATCGGCGGCAGGTCTATACCGGCGGACGCCATAGCCGTCTCGACCGACGGGTATCCCGCGCCCCCCACCGACGGCCCCGCATCGGTCGTCCGCCAGGCCGCGGCCGCCCGTGACACGGACCCCGCCCGCATGCGGTACCTCGTGGCCCTGGAGCGCGAGACGACCGGCGAAGGACCCGGCGCCATACATACCCTCGGCCGACCAAACAGACTCGCCGCGGCAGATATCGACTGTCGGCCCGGCTTTCACATTCCGCGCCGCGCCTCAACATCCGCCGGCCTCGTCGACCTCGGCGAACTGATGGCCCTCCACGCCGTCGGTCCCGACGACAGCGCATCGCTTCCCGAAAAACTTCGCGCCTATGCCCGCACCGACAGCCGGGGCCGGCTGGACTTCCTGAATGAGGGGCCGGGCAACACCCTCTGTGATTCCGGACGATACCCCGACATCCCCTGGCCCCTGCTGATCGGCGAGCTGTTCGACCTGCTGGAACCCGATCCCGGCCCGGTCCCGGGACGGCGGCAGCCGGTCGTCTACGGCCGGATCAACATCAACACCGCCCCGGCGGCGGTGCTCGCGCGGCTGCCGTGGCCGGCGGCCCTCGCGCCGGCCGTCGACCTCGACGGCGACGGGACGCCCGAGTTCCGGGGTGAAACGAAGGCGGTCGATCCGGAAAAAGTGGCCGCGGCAATCGTCGCCTTTCGCCGCCGGCCGACGTCGGCCCACCGGGGCGACGAGTCGGGCGACGACGAAAACACGAACAAGTACGACGCACTCGAGGGCTTCCTGACCCCCGCGGAGCTGATCGTGCCCCTCGAAGAATACACGGCCTCGCTGTATGACCGGGACAGTCCCGCCTGGCCGCCGGTCCGGCACCTGCTCTACCGGCGCGTCAGCAACCTGGTCTGCACCCGGAGCAACACGTTCGCGGCCTACATCACCGTGCAGAAGGAGCTTGCCGGAGACCGCACCCGCGAGTGGCACTACCTCGACGTTATCGACCGCAGCATCTGCACCCGCCCGGGCGCCCTGCCCCGCACGATCTTCGTCCGGCTGGATTGAGGGAAAGCCGGGCGGCGGTTCGGGCAACTCACCCGCCGCCGCGCGTCTTGACGCGCCGCCGGTGCGCTGGCACAATTACCCGGTCCGTGCGGCGGGGTGTAGCTCAGCTTGGCAGAGCGCCTGCTTTGGGAGCAGGAGGCCGGGAGTTCAAATCTCCCCACCCCGATTGAGAATCCCCTGCATATATAGTATGTTACGGTAACAATGGCACCAACGGCATGGTGTCATGGCACGGAGACGCCCGATATGGCTGAATCATCAGAAGCAAAAAAAGCCCGGAACCTGGAAGAAATCCGCACGGTCTGCCGCCCGGTGCCGCTGAGCGGCCCGGCGCTTGAGGCCTTCTTTGTGGAGACAGACCGGGCCCGGGATCCCCACCAGTCCACACGCCGCCGCCTCGCGATGGCTTTGGAAGGCCAAGCCATCGCGCGGATTTTATTCTACGGGCACCGTGGGTGCGGCAAATCGACCGAGCTGAATAAATTTCATACTGAGCAGGGTGCCCGCTACCTGCCGGTGACGTTCTCGGTTTTGAATGAGATGACGCCGGCCTCGGTCTATGCCGAAGATCTGATCCTTATCATCACCGAACGCGTACTCGCCGCCGCCCAAGGGGAGAATCTCGCGGTCCGTGGTGCCGACCTTGAATCCGTATACGACTATTTCAGCACCGTGACGCGGGAATCTACGGAGAGCAGACAGGCGAAACTGGATGTTGACGCCGGGGTTGACGCGGCGGCCTCCCCTCTCGCCAAGTTGGTGGGATTGTTCGCCAAATTCCGGGCGGAGATCAAGCTGGATTCGCACAGTGAAGAGACGGCCGTCTATACGCTCCGCAAGCGCCCGGCCGACCTCTTGCAGCAGGCGAATGCCGTGATCGAGGCTGTCCGGGACGCGCTGCCGCAGGACCGGGAATTGCTGGTCGTCGTGGAGGACCTGGACAAGCTGGACGTCCAGCAGGCACGGGAGATCTACGTCAACAATGTGAATCTGCTCACTGGCGTGCAAGCCAACATCATCTACACGATCCCCATTTTCCTTTTTCACTCCCCCGACGTCAATGCGTTCAGGCACCACTTCGATGACGTTATCTCACTGCCGATGATCAAAGTCACCGAACCTCCCGCCCGCCGGGTTGATGGCTTCGACGTGGTAAAAGATATCATACTCTCGCGTGTAGAGGAAACGCTGATCGCGGATGACGCCCTTGCATTGCTGGTGATGAAAACAGGTGGCGTGTTACGGCACGCGTTCGAGGTATTGCATACCGTGGCCTGTATGGTCGGCATTAAACACCGCATTGAGACCGAACACATTCACTACGGACTCGACCAACTGGCCAGGGAGTTCTGGCAGCAGATAACACTGCCGTACGAGCCAATCCAGGACGGCCCGGCGTCGGTCACCGTCTTGTACGACCGGCTGGCCGAATATGCGGCAAAACAGGAACACGGCGAACGCGTGTCACCGGTGACCGACACAACAAACCAACTGCTGTTGAAATCGTGCGCCCTGGTCGAATACAACGGGAAGGGCTGGTTCGGTGTTCACCCATTAGTCGTCGATAATTTAAAGGCCCTGGGAAGGTTGTCTTGAACGAACAGCAGAATGACGTATTCATCCTGCGCAATGCCCTGGCCGTGCCTGCCCGGACAATGACGGCCGTCGAGATCGCCACAACCGCCGAAGGCCTGGACCTGGCTCGTGAACTGAGTGCAAGCGTTGAGGCGAAGGGGAGGCCTGCCCGCCTGCTGACAAAACCACTGACCGGCAAAGCAGCCTCCTTCGTGGAGACGCTGGGTAACGTGACGGCCGAGTGGCCGCCGCAGCAGGGCGCACTCTTCGTGGTCGACAAGACGGACGCTGAGGACGACCGGGGGCGCCATATGTTCTGGCGTGAGATGAACCTGCAACGGGAGCGTCTGGGGGCACTCAAATGTCACCTCATTTTCATGCTTCTTCCCGGCAGTTATCATTGCCTCCTGACCGTTGCGGATCATCTGGCCGACTGGATCCCGTTGAAATTACATACGCGCAGGGGCGCGGATACGGCGCGAGGTGAGCTGCAGCAGATGGCCGATTTCCTTGAAGACGACCTCCCTTCTCCCGCAGTGGCTCGGGATCGATTGTCCGGTATGGAACAACGGCTGGCCCAGGCAATTGATCGGGGGGAAGGCCCACGCGATCTGACCCGGGACTTCTACCTTCCCATGCTCCGACTGGCCCTGGCCGGTCGTGATCTGCCCCGCGCCCGGGCGCTTGCCGCACGGATCGATCCCAAGGCCGTCCCGGATGCCGACCGGCATCGTTTCCTGACGGCCCTGTGCGGACTGTATGCGCTGCTTCAAAGACCGGGGGAACTCGCCGCTCATGCCGATGAGCTTCTTCACATCGCTCGAGAACGTGGAGACCGTGGCCTGGAAGCGACGGGTCTTTTCCATGTTGGTACGGTTGCGTTTCATGAAAGACGCTTCGACGATGCCGAAAAGGCCTACCGGAAGTCACTGGAGATCACGGAGCGGCAGGGAAACGAGCACGGCGCCGCCGGCATTTACCACCAGCTCGGCACGATTGCGCAGGAACAGCGCGATTTCCAGCAGGCGGAGAAATGGTACCGGAAGTCACTGGAGATCACGGAGCGGCAGGGAAACGAGCACGGCGCCGCCG
>CAZLBC010000008.1:0-38151 GCA_964557575.1 uncultured Planctomycetaceae bacterium | reverse complement strand
TACCGGAAGTCACTGGAGATCACGGAGCGGCAGGGAAACGAGCACGGCGCCGCCGGCATTTACCACCAGCTCGGCACGATTGCGCAGGAACAGCGCGATTTCCAGCAGGCGGAGAAATGGTACCGGAAGTCACTGGAGATCACAGAGCGGCAGGGCAACGAGCACGGCGCCGCGATCACCTGCGGCCAGTTGGGTATTCTGGACCGAAAGCGTGGAGCGCATCTGGATTCGGGGCGCTGGTTCATCACGGCAGCTCTGGGATTTCTCGAAACCGACGATTTCCCTTTTTCACAACAGCTCGTCGCTGATTTCATAACGACACTCTCGGTTGCGTCCGAGGACGAACAGCATGAACTCCGCCGAATGTGGCAGGACTCCGGCCTGCCGGCGTTGCCTGAGGAAGACAGTTAGAAACGCGGAGAATCATGACCCCGGTTATTCAAACCCCGGACGATTAACAGGCGGTATGGACGCTGGAGCACATCAACCGGCGTCCGGCGGATCACCAATCCATACCCTCCAGCGCCCGGCGTATCTTTACCCGCTGGTCCGCCCGCAGGTCGGTGCCCACTCGCTGAGGGGATACCATCGCTTCTTTCGCAGGTCGAGCCTGTGTCCGCCGCGAAAGTAATCGGCCCCTACCCGCCGGTATTTTTTCCTGCACCTATTGATCCCCCGCCGTTCACGACAATCTCTCTACCGCGATGCCCAGCGCTCCGGCGAGCCGCTTTGCCATATCCGGAGAAAGACGGCGTTTGCCCCGCTCGTAATCGCTGATCATATTCTGACGAATGTTCAGCTTTTCGGCGAGCTGTGCCTGCGTCAGACCCGCCTTGAGCCGCGCCGCCGCAAGCATGTTGCCGACGCGATTGGCATTCATTTCCTTCCAGAAATCGGTTTCCTCGACGGGAATACTATCCGAACGTTCAGAGGTAAGCACACTGACATCGTACTTTCTACCGATCCATTCGATCAACTCGTCGGCGTGCTCGCCATGGATAGACAACTCAATATGGGGCTTTTTCACGAGAGCCAGCATAGTACACCTCGATTTCAATTTCTCCCGCGCAACACGTCCAACAGGCCACGTACCGGTAATTCAGATGACAGTGGTACCTGTCTTCACCGAGCGGGGAGAAGTTATTCCAGCTTTTCTGGATCGGGCCATCAGCCTTCAAATCTTCAACCAACAGATAAAAGAGTTTCTGTACATTCGCGGGGAGTTTCCGCAGCCCGCGGTTTACCTTCTTCTTGATAAATACTCGATAATTCATAAGTAATAATATAACCCTTTAGAGTAATATTCAACCCCTTTTTAGCATAATTCAGTAATAATCTCCCCTATTTCAACCGCTCGAATATGGCGTGGAAGTCCGTCTCGCCTGAGGCCAGGATCATGGCCGTCGGCGGCATGCCGCGGGTCCGCTCGACGAGATCCGCGTAGTACTCCCCGTAATCGGCAGGGCGCTCTTCGGCCTCCGGCGTTCGCATACCCATAAACACCATGTCCGCTCCATCGGAATGCGCGCGGATGGTGTTGAAGATGTCTCCCTCCTCCCGCAGGATCACCGCGGCCTCGGCGGCCGGCAGACGCGTCTCGCTGATAAACGTCTCCAGTCGCTGCCGGGCATCCGGCATATCGTCTTCCCTGTCGACGACCTGCTTGAGGTACATCCGGGCCCCGCGCCACGCCGGGCTGCGGGACAGCAGGTAGGCGATCGCCAGCATGTACCCGAGGTTCTGCCGAAAACCGTACCACCAGATATCGATCCGCTCCCGCTTCGGTTCGGGCCGGTCCTCGCCTTCCGCCTTCTCGCCGCCCTGTTTCTTCTCGCCGCCGCCGTAGCCTTCGTCCGTATCCTCATCCCTGAAGACCACGAGGTTCTGCTTCCGGCGGGCGGCGGAGATGATGAATTCGGCGAACCGCCCGTAGTTCTCTTCCTTCTCCGTTATCCCGAGGAGGATCGTGTCCGGGGCAATCGGGCCGTAGCCGTACGTCTTGGCGAGCATGCCGGCCCCGGCAAGGGCGGAGTCCGCCGGGTAGACCCTGACGATCGCGGGGACGTCCTTCTGCTGGAGGTATTTCCCGATGGCATCCTCGATGCCCGCGACGTGCTCCGCGTCGGTATCCTCCGGTACGATCGCCGCCACCGTGAGAAAGCCCTTGTCCTGGGAGATCGAGCCCGCCAGTTCGACCAGGTGCCACCGGTTCGCGGGGGCGCCGGTCAGGGCGAGTATGTTCGGCTTCCAGGTCCGCTCGTCGGGTTCGCCGCGGGCGAGGCTGTAGATGGCGTTCCGGGCCACCAGCATCAGCAGCCCCCGCCGCAGGTCACCCCACCAGGCACGGAGGTTGCGCCGCTCCATCAGGAAGTAGACGACCCCCACCACCACGATGGCCGCGGCGGAGGCCGCGGCGTTTATCATGAACATGGCGGTAAAGCAGCCCGCGGAACCGACGAGGGAGACCGCCCAGTGCACACGGAACTTGGGGCGCCAGGCGGGCGGGCCCAGCAGTTCCTCGAGGCCGGCCGAGAGGTTCAGCACGCCGTAGGAGGTCAGGAAGAACATCGACAGGACCTGGCTGATGCGGTTCAGATCGCCCAGGAGTATTCCCGCGCCCGCCACGCAGAACACCAGGGCCGTCGCGATGCGGGGATCGTTTCCCTTTCCGTATCCGCGGCCGAGGATCGCCGGCAGGACCCGGTCACGGGCCAGGGCCTGCATCGTCCGCGGTGCCCCGAGCAGGGCGCCCATCGTGCTCGACAGGGAGGCCGCCCAGATACCCAGCAGGACCGGCAGTCCCCACCGTGCCACGTACCGCATGATCAGGGGGTAGTCGACCAGCAGCCGGTGGTTCGAGATTGTAAACCAGAGGAAGACCATCAGGAGCACGTAGACGAGGTAGCCGGTCACCACGGCCGCGATCGTCCCCCGCGGCAGCGATTTCGCGGGGTCCTTCAGATCGCCGGACATCGCGATGCCGGCCTCGATACCGGTGACGGCGGGAAAGATGACGGCGAAGACCGGCCAGAAGGGCAGCCTCTGGACGGGGGACACCGCCGGCGGCATACCGCCGGTCGGGTCGCTGCCGGAAAAGAGCGAGACAAGCGATACCGTGATCAGGGCCATGATTATCAACTGGGTCTTCAGTGCCAGGTCCGCCGAGAAGTAGGCGAGGGCGGTCAGTACCAGGAGCGCCACAAGACCGATCACCTTCTCATCGTGGACTGCGAGAAATGCGGCCGCGGGACCGGGGAGGTTCAGCCACTCGGCGATTCCGGCAACCAGGTGAGGGTACTCGGCGGCCACGGACTCCGAGAAGCCGGCGATGTAGAATGAGACGCCCAGTGCCTGGGCGAAAAAGAGCGGCAACCCGACCGCGGCCCCGGCCTCCAGACCGAGCGAGCGGGAGATGATGTAGTAGGCGCCGCCGCCCTCCACCTTCATGTTCGTCGCCAGGGCCGAGAGGGACAGGCCGGTGAGGAAGGTGATGGCGGACGCGATCGTGATGATCACCAGGGCCTTCGTCAGCCCGACGCTGCCGACCGCCCAGCCGAACCGGAGGTACATCACCACCCCGAGGATCGTCAGGATACTGGGGGTGAAGACGCCCTTGAACGTACCGAAGTTATACCCGCCCCGGAGCGCATCCTCGTTTTTTGCGGTTTCCTGTGCCACGCTGTTCCCACTCTACCCGCCCGCGGGCGTGAATCAATACCATTTGCAGGGGGGCCGACCCGTTTTCATTCTCCCGCGAGGTCTTTGATCCACCGCGCGCAGGTCGGTGCCCACTCGCTGAGGGGATACCCCCGCTCCTTGCGCAGCCCCACCCCGTGCCCGCCGCGGAAGTAGACGTGACACTCGGCCTCCACGCCCGCCGCGATCAGCTCGCGACAGTACCGCAGTGCCCCCTTCGCGAACCGGTCCTTCCGGCCGACGGCGATAAAGACGGGAGGCACGACGCCCTTTTCGGGCTTCGCGAAGGGCGCGGCGATGTCCGGGGAATCAACGGTGTCAGTCAGGTAGGCCGGGTATATCAGTATGGCGAAATCGGGCCGGCATGAGGCCCGGTCGCGGTCGTCGACCGGTTCGTACGTCCTCGTGCCGTGGGTGTGGCACATCATCGCCGAGAGGTGCCCGCCGGCCGAGAAACCGCAGATGCCTATGTTTGCCGGATCGATGCCCCACTCCGCGGCCCGCGACCGGACGATGCTCATCGCCCGCTGGGCGTCCTGGAGGGCGTGGTGGTGCTTGGGGAAATCGCCCCCCCGCCGGGGGACCCGGTACTTCAGCAGGATACTCGTGATACCCGCATCATTGAGCCACTGCACGATCTCCGTCCCCTCGAGATCGAGGGCGAGGATGCTGTACCCTCCGCCGGGGCAGACGATCACCGCCCGGCCGGTCCGCCTCTTCTGCGGCCGGACCACGGTGATCGTGGGGACGGTGACGTTCTTGACCCGAATCACGTTTCGCTTGGCGCTGCCGAAGCCCTCCGCGCCGCTATCCTTCTTTTCGTCGGGCCCCGTCCCGCCGGGCCAGATCCTGATCGCGGGACACTCCCGGCCGAGCAGCTCGGTGATCTTCCGGTCAACGGCATTCGCGCCGTCCTCTGTCGCGGCTGCGGGGATCGCGGCGAGCAGGAAGACGAGGGCCGGGCAGCATACAAAACACCGCGTCTGCGGCAGATCGTGGACGTTATTCATCAGGATGTTCCTTTCCGGTTGCGTGACGACGTTCATACGGACATCAGGCGGTCGCATTCGATCACTTCCCAGTCCATCTCCTCGGCCGCCCCGGCGCATGCGGCGACGTCACCGAATCCCCTGTCGCGGTCGAGCCAGTTGTCCAGGTCGTCGGTCGATACGATGACCGGCATGCGGTCGTGAATCGCGGCGATCCGGCCGAACGACGGGCGGGTGAGAATGACGAACCGACCCGTGTCGGCCGGTTTTTCGTACAGGGCGCCCAGGAACAGCATCGCCGCGTCACCCCGCCGGTGAAAACAGGGCCGCCGGGCGCCTTCTTCTCCCGCCCACTCCCACCAGCCGCGGGCGGGAATCGCGCACCGCCGGCTGTCCGCGGCCCCGGCCCAGGTCTTCTTGCGGGGGGCCGACTCGATCCGCGCGTTGATCAGGAGGCGGTCGGAAAAATCCCGCTCCCATCCCCAGACCATCCCCCCCGCGAGGGACTCGCCCCGGTGGCGGGCCACGGCGAACTGCTCGGTCCCCGGGCGGGCGTCGAAGGAGAGGGCGCGGGCGGGCGCCTGAAAAATCCGGGCGCAGTCCTTGAGCGTTTCCACGTCGATCTCGGCCGAGAACCGTCCGCACATGGCGGGAATTATACCACGGATGCCGGGCCGATTTTCGAGGCGCGGGAGAAAAGGGGACGGGAGTCTTTTTTAACGATGAGCCTCTTTGTTTGATGTTTTGCTCAGGCAAAAAAGACTCCCGTCCCCTTTTTCTCTGGTATACTGTCTGACCGCTGGCCGTTCGGTCATTGCTTTTATCGACAGATATGACAAAGGGAGACCCTGCCATGCGTATACCGCTGACCCGCACGCCGCTCGCCGTCACCGTCATCCTCGCCTGCTCTGCCGCCGTTTCCGCCGGGAGCACGTGGTCATCCATCGAGTGCCCGGAAAAAATGCCGGCCGTCGAGGACCGCTTCGCGACGGTCAGCACCGTCGATGATTTTGAAAAGGATCTCACCGGCTGGGAGGTCCACGACGCCGGGCAGAACGCGCAGACCGCGATCGAGACGACCGCGGATACCGCCGCGGGCGGCACGCGGTCCCTGGCGATTACCTACCGGTTCTCCGGGGAAAAGCGGATCGAGTACGTCTCGGTCGTCCGGCCGGTGACATTCAAGAAGCGGGGCCTGGGCCTCGGATTCCGGGTCCGGGGCAACGGCGCGGGCCTCGGCCTGAAGATGCGCATCAAGGACGCCTCCGGGGAAACGCACCAGATCGGGATGGACCGCATGGACTTCGCGGGCTGGCGCTACGTCGCCGCGGCGATCGACGGGAGGGCCGAGGGCTGCTGGGGCGGGGACGGCAACCGCCGGCTCGACTACCCCTGCCGGCTCGCGGCGATACTGGCCGACCGGCCGGCGAAGGGCTTCACCGGCAGCGGCACGTTCCACATCGACGACGTCGCGGTGGTGCGCGCCGTCAGTTTCAAGCCGTCATTGGAGATCGCGGTCCGCGACAAGCGCCGCGGAAACATCTACCAACCGGGCGAGACGGTGACACTGCGGGCATCGGCACCCGCCGGGGCGATACGGTGGCGGGTCCTCGACTGCGCAGAGAAACAGATCGCCGCCGGCGCGGGAGCGGCCGACGGGACGGCACTGTCCGTTCGCCTCCCAAAGCCGGGGTACTACGAGGCCCTGGTCAACCGGGTCGACGATGACCGGATTGCCGAGACCCGTATATTCGCCTGCGCGGCGCTGGCGCCCGCGGCCGACCGCCGGAACGATTTCGTCGGCGTCTGCACCCATTTCCAACGTCCCCGGAGCTGGCCGCTGGAGGCCATGGACCTGCTGGTCCGCTACGGGATCACGGAGATCCGCGACGAGATCCCCTGGGCCGCCGTGGAGCGGAAGAAGGGCATCCTGTCGGTGCCGGCCGACCGCGCGGCCTTCGTGGACCGGGCGGCGGAACTGAAGATAAACCCCCTGATGATATTCTGTTACGGCAACCGGTTCTACGAAAACGGGGGCTTCCCCACCACCGCGGCGACCCGGGAGGCCTACTGCCGCTTCTGCGCCGCCGAGATCGCGGCGTTCGGCGAGAAGGTGCGGGCTTACGAGGTGTGGAACGAGTGGTCCGTCGGCTGCGGCATGCGGGGCAAGCCGAAGACCAACTCCCCGGAAGCCTACGCGAAACTGCTCGTCGACGCCCACCGGGCGATCAAAAAGGCCGACCCGGACGTCACCGTCGTCGGGCTCGGCGGCGAGCACTCCGCCCACCACTTCGAGAATATCAGGGGGATGCTGGCGGCCGGCTGCGCCGCAAGCATGGATGTCCTCAGCGTGCACTGTTATCGCTATCCCCGCACGCCGGAGGAATCCGGGCTGGTCGAGGAGATCGAGAAGGTCGCCGCCCTGGCACGAAAGCACCGCGCGCCCCGGGGGATCCGGGTCACCGAGATCGGGTGGCCCACCCACACCGGCCCCCGCGGCGTTGACCGGCGGACCCAGGCCCGCTATGCGGTTCGAACGCTCGCCCTCCTTCAGGCGACCGGGACGGTGGAAAAGGTCCACTGGTACGATTTCAAGGACGACGGCACCGACCGGACCTACAACGAGGCCAACTTCGGGATCGTCCGCCACCAGACATACAACTGCGCCCCCAAGCCGGCGGCGGTCGCCGTGTCCGTCTTCGCCCGGATGACGGCGGGCGCATCACTCGCCCGCGCCCGCTCGGAAGGACACTGCCGGGCCGTGTGCTATCGCCGGCCGGACGGCCGGGACCTGGCCGTGGCGTGGACGACGGGCCGGCCGCGGCCGGTAACGGTCGGGGGAACGATCGCGACGGTCACGGATATGATGGGAGCGGCGGTAAAGACCGGGGACCGGGTCGAACTGACCGGGTCGCCGCTTTACATCACCGGCCGTGGGCTTAAGATGTTCGAGCAGTCCCGGCCGGTCGACGGAATGCCGGCGGAACCGAAGGAACGCCGCGCAACGGCACCGTAAAGCCAGAGAGGAATGTCGCAGTGAAACGGATACATCATCTCCCCGTGTATACGATAGTGATGCTGTCGGCCGGAATCGCGTACGGCGGGGCATCCGGCGGCGGCCCCGCCTCCCGCCCCGCTGAAAACGGGCGGGAACGGGTTTCGACCACCCGCCACGAAATGACGGTCGGCGGCGAGCGGATCGCCTACCGGGCGGAGGCGGGCGAAATAACCGTCTCGCCCGGAGAAGAGCAAGGAAAGGAGGGGCGTTTCTTCTTCGTCTCCTACGCGGTCGAAAACGAAGACCGGAAAAAACGGCCGGTGACCTTCGCCTTCAACGGGGGCCCCGGGGCGGCGTCGGTCTGGTTGCACCTCGGGGCGCTGGGGCCGCGAAAACTGGTCACGAACCCCGACGGCACCCCCGCGCCCCCGCCGCCGGCCGTCGCCGACAATCCCCTGACCTGGCTGGCGTTCACGGACCTGGTGTTCGTCGATCCGGTCGGCACCGGCTACAGCCGCAGCCTGTCGAAGGACGACGGCGCGGCGTTCTGGGACGTCAGGCAGGACGTTCGCTCCGTGGCCGAGTTCATCCGGCTGTACCTGACCACCCGGAAACGGTGGCTGTCGCCGAAGTACCTGGCGGGCGAGAGCTACGGGTCGACCCGGGCGGCCGCGATGGCGAATCACCTGGAAACCAGGCTCGGCATCAAGCTCAACGGCATGGTCCTGGTGTCGCCCGCGCTCGATTTCGCCACCCTCCACGGCGGCGGCGGGCGGAACCTCCCGTATGCCCTGCGGCTGCCCGCCTGCGCGGCCGCCGCCGCCTACCACGGGCGCGGCGCATTCCCCGCGGACGAAAAACTGGAGGAGCGCCTCGCCGCCGTTAAGCGCTATGCACTCGGCGATTACCTCGGGGCACTCCTCAAGGGCGGGGCCCGGACCGCTGAAGAATCCGCCGCGCTGTACCGGAAGGTCGCGGAGCTGACGGGGCTGGAGCCGGCAATCGTGCGGCGGCACCGCGGCAGGATCGGCGTGGCGACCTTCACCCGCCGCCTGCTGGAAGACAAGGAACTGCTGGTGGGCCGCATGGATGCCACGGTCACCGGCGTCGATCCGCGTCCCGGCGCGGCGCACCCGTCTTTCGACCCGTCGCTGCGGCCCCTGTTCGGCCCGTTTTCCGCCGCCGTCAACGCCTGTATCCGCGCAGAACTCGCATACGAGAGCGAGAAGGTCTACGAGTTCCTGAACCCCGAGACCACCATGAAATGGGACTGGACGTCGGGGATTAAGAACCGCGGTATGGGACAGGGCTACATCAACGCGGCGGAGAGCCTCAAGGAGGCCATGACCGCGAACCCCGCGCTGCGGGTTTTGATGGCCTGCGGCATGTTCGACCTCGCCACCCCCTGCTTCGCCACCGCGTACACGGTCAACCAGGTCGACCTTCACCCGACGATCCGCCCCCACCTTGTCATCCGCCGGTATCGCGCCGGCCACATGATCTACCTTCATGCGGGCGCCGCGAAGAAACTCCACGCCGATGTCGCGGCGTTCTACGCCGGGAAGTCGAAAGATTGAGGGGGTAACCGCGAGGATTCACCTCGTCCGTGTTCCCATCTACAGCTCGACGGCCGGCGGCTGGAACGGGTACTGTTCGGCCAGCGCGAGAGTGGTCGCCCGGTCGGTGCAGGCCTCGGTGCAGCCCGGCTTCGACATGCTCATCGCCGCCGCGCAGACCGCGAGTTTCAAGCTGCGCTGGATGTCCCACCCCTCGTGTATACCGTAGAGCATCCCGGCGCAGAAAGCGTCTCCCGCCCCCGCGGCGCCCGCGATAAAACCGTCGGGGAGTTGGAGGGAGGACTGCCAGTATTCGGCGCCGTCGGCGGTGCGGACGTACCCGCCCTCCGGCATGTGCACGCAGACAAAGCGCGAGACCCCCAGGTCCATCAGCGCCGCGCACGAGTCGCGCAGGGCCGCCGGGTCGAGCACGCCGCCCGGCTTGACTTCGCGGCCGACGGTGCGGCCGGCCTCGAACTCGTTCAGGATGGCGTAATCGGTGTACTGCAGGGCGGGCGTGACGACGCGGGGAAACCGCTCGCTGTCCTCGCTGACCACGTCGATGCTGGTTGCGATCCCCGCGTCCCGCAGACGCTTCAGCAGCCGCGCCGCGGCGGTGCCGAACTCCTCGTCGGCCTCGTCCATCCGGTCGAGCAGGAGCAGGTAGCCGAAATGCAACAGGCGGGCGCCGATCGCGTCGACGGGCACGTGCTCGGGACCGAACAGGGCGTTGGCTCCCCGGTTGTGAAAGAAGGTCCGCCGGCCGGTGTCCTTCACGACCATGACGTTCGTATAGGACGTGGGGGCCTCGGCGGTGGCGCCGAGGGCGGTGGTGTCGATGCCGCAGTGCCCGCAGTCGGCCCGGATCGATTCCCCGTCCTCATCCTCGCCGGTCAGGCCCACGGCCTCGAGGGGGATCGGGCCGTCTTCGCCCGCCCCGAACCGGGCGATGTCGATCAGGCAGTTATAGGGCGCGCCGCCCGTGCCGCGGTCCTCGGCGAGGATATTGGCCAGGGCCTCCTCCTGCGGCCAGCAGTCGCAGATATAGAGGTGATCGATGATCCAGTTTCCGGCGCCGGCGATACCGCGTCTTTCATCGCTCATAATTTCCCTTTCACAGGTACGGTGGCATGGTACCGTCCCCCCGCCCGGATTTCAAGTGGATGCTTTTCGGCACGGATTCCGCTTTGATTCCCGGACCCGAGGCTTTTAGAATTGTCATTTCGCGGCACGTAGCTGTTTGAAAGGATATTCCATGAAAGCATCATCAACGGCGATTCTCTCTATGGTTGCGCTGTCCGCGGCGACATTCCCGGCGGCGGCCGGGAAACCGGCCGGCCTCCTCGTCATGGACAACAACTGGCCGCGGGCGTTCTTTTTCCGGGCCGCCGAGGGCATGGCGTCCCGGCGGAACATCACGTACGCCGAATGGGAGAAGCACTTCTCCCGTTTGATGGGAATCGAGGGGAAGGCCCTCGACGAGGAGATCCCCGGCCGCTCGGCGCCGAACATCCGATTTTTCAGCCGGTTCAAGCAGTCCCATCCGCGGCAATTGGTCCTCCTGCACTACAACGGCAACGCCCGCGACCCCCGCGACAGCGGCGGGGCGTTTTTCGCCGGACACTGGATATACCACAACGGGGCGAAGATCCTCTCCGGCGTGCCCGCCGAGGACGGCACCACCGAGATCCGCGTCGCCGACGCGTCACTGTTCCGCTGCACCGTGGGCCGCTACCGGGAAAGCAACGAGGACGTCGGCCTCTGCGTCCTCGGGAAAGACGGCAGGCCCGACTGGCACCGCAGCGAGCAGGTGCAGCTCGTGTCGACCGACCGGAAAAAGAACACGATCGTCGTGCGGCGCGGCTGCTACGGCACGAAACCCCGGCCGTTTCCGGCCGGCGGGGCATACGCGGCGGCCCACGTCCACGAGGGGCCGTGGGGCAAGCGGAACAACCTGATGTGGTTTTACAACTACGCGACGTGCTGCCCGAAGGACCGTGCCGGGAGGACCTGTACCGACGTCCTGGTCGAGGACCTCGCCGCCCACTTCGCGGCGGGCGGCGATCTGGCGGCCTTCGACGGCCTGGAATTCGACGTGCTCCACCACACCTGCGGGGGCGGACGGGGCGGGCGCCGTCCCGACGTCGACGCCGACGGAAAGGCCGACGGCGGGTTCATCGGCGGCCGGAACGTCTACGGGGCGGGCGTCGTCGCCTTCTGCCGCGCCTTCCGAAAGGCGATGGGAGACGACAGGCTCATCCTCGCCGACGGCTTCACCGCCCGCCACCAGCGGGCCTTCGGCCTGCTCAACGGCATCGAGTCCGAGGGCTGGCCGGCCCTGCGCGACCACCGCATCGAGGACTGGTCCGGCGGCCTGAACCGCCACTGCTACTGGCGGGCGTTCGGGCGCAGACCGGTGTTCAATTACGTCAACCACAAGTTCATCGTCCCGGGCGACGAGCCCGGCCGGCCAAAGCGCCCCGACTTGCCGTTCAAGACCCACCGGCTGGTCTTCGCCGGGGCGCTGTTCACCGATGCGGCCATCTGCTACAGCCTGGCGCCCCGCCGGGGAACAGACGGCCTGTTCGGCGTCTGGGACGAGTTGTGGATGGGGGAAGAGCGGCGCGCCGGCTGGCTCGGCGCGCCCCGCGGCGAGGCGGTGCACCTCGCCGAACGCCGTCCCGACGTCCTGGATGGAGCGGGTTCCCCGCCCGACAAGCGGCTGGCCGCGCGGATCGAGGAAAACGGCCTCTCCTGCGAACCCGCCGGCGGCGGCCTGAAAATGGCGGCCCCCGGCGGGGACAAGGACATGCACTTCACGATCAGAAACATCCCCGCCGCCGGACCGGACCTCTTCGTCACCGTCACGGCCCGGGGACGGCCGCTGAGCGGCTATCCGCCGGAGATGGCCCGCCACATGCAGGTCGGCATCGCCCCCTCCCCGTTCCAACTGGTCAGGGCCGATCTTCCCGAAACGGGCATTCGCCTGCGCGGCAGAGACGAAACGCCGATAGACGGCAGCGACCCCGCAACCCGGGCATCGCTGCGGTACGTAAAAGCGGCGCCGGTGACCGGGGCCGCCCGCAGGGCTTACTTTGTCCACCCCCCCTACCGCGGCGCGACCGGGCAAATCTTCTGGCGACGGGAACTGACGCTGCCCGCGGAGGCCCGCCTGCAGCTCTCTACCGGCATGGGACCCAAGAGCCCGGAGCGCAGCGACGGCGTGGTATTCTCGGTCGCCGTTGCCGCGGTGACGGGCACGGAGACCGGTACCTATACCGAACTGCTGTCGCATCGACAGAAATCGAACACCTGGACCCGGCACTCCCTGGACCTCTCCCACCTCGCCGGCAGGCGGGTATCCGTCAAGTTCGTTGCCGACTGCGGCCCGCGCGACAACGCCACGACCGATCACGCCTACTGGGGAGACGTCCGGATCGTCGACGCCGACGAAACACACCGGCCCTCGAAGCCGGTACGGTACATGACGTTCCTGGGCCCGGAAAACTTCACCGCCACCTTTTATTTTTCCGCGATCACCTCGCGAACCGTGGACCTGTCCTTTGCTGTCGAGGGCGCCGAACCGATGATCATTTCCCGGATCACGGCCCATCACCATCCCGACGCGATGTACCGGGAATACGAAAACGGCGTGGTTCTCGCCAACCCCGCGCCGCGCCCCTTCACGTTCGATCTCGCGCGACTGCTTCCCGGCCGGACGTACCGCCGGATCAGGGGCACGCCCCGGCAGGACCCGGAGACCAACGACGGGTCGCCGGTGGGCGATTCGGTGACCCTGCAGCCGAAGGAGGGGCTGTTTCTCGTGAAACGGCCGTGAAGGCACAAGAAAATCGAAGAATTACCTGTGCATTATCCCCCGCCTCGGTTGTATGATACGCGCTGCGTATAACCCTGTTGCGAAGGAGAAGAACATGGCCATGGGAGGAGTGGGACTGGTTTTCATGCTGGCGATGGGCAGCAATGCCGGCAATGAGCTGCTTGATTTTATCGGGACGGATGTCTTCTGGACCGCCGGCGGCACGGCGATTTCCGTCGACGCGATGGCCGGTGAGATCGCCAAGACGGCGCCCCAGAAAACCGGCGGCACGTTCGACGACATGCCGGACATGGACACGATGGAGCAGACCGACGTCAAGCAGCTCCTGGCCACCTCGGGGGGCAAGGCCCTGCGCCGGCTGATGGCCATACGGACGCTGGGAGAGCTGAAGGACAAAAAGGGACTGGCGGTGTTAAAACCCCTGCTGGAATCGAAGGAGCCGTTCGTGGCCGCGTACGCCGCCCGTGCGGTCGCCGCGATCAACGGCCGGAAATACACGGCGAAGAGAGACACGGCGGCGCTGCGGAACGATCCCTGGCTCATGCCCGGCGATATCGCCGCCATCGTTCAGATGAAAACGAAGGACAGCCCGCCCGTCTCGCTCGAAAAACTCGTGAACGACTCCCCGCTGGCCGCCATGATGGGAACCCCCGAGGCCCGGCAGCAGATGCTCGACCGGGCCAACACGTCGTTGATCAAACTCACCTGCTTTCTGGGCAACATACGGCTCGACGCGATCACCGGGGGGATGTCCGGCACCATCCAGGACAACCCCGACCGGGGCTACGGGGTGATCATTTTCCGCGGCGAATACGACGCCGAAAGGATAGCCGACCTCATCGAGGACAACAGCCAGGCACCCCCCAAGCTCGCGGGAGACCTGAAGATATACCAGCCGTCGCGGGAACTGTACCTGATGACTCCCGCCGACAACGTCCTGGCCCTCGTTCCCAACGCGGGCGAGAAAGACAACCCGGTACCCATCGAGAAAATCGCCGCCGCGGTCGCGACGGGCACAAAGCAGCTCTCGGCGACCAGCGAGATCGGCAAGCTCCTGAAGAAGGCCGATATCGCCTCACCCGCGTGGGGCGTCATGACGATGACCGAGAATATCAAAAACCAGATGGACGCGGACATGGCCCCGCTCAAGGCCCTGGACACCTATATTCTCACCACCGCAACCACGGGCACGGAGAACATGGCCATCACGCTCACGGCCGCGGGCGACGACGAAACGCAGGTTGACACCGCGGTTGCCTACGTGCGGGGCAAGATTCAGGAAGGCCTTGCGGAGATAGAGAAAAACCCCGCCCCCCCGCAGATGGCATCGATGCAGGACCGCATCGTCAATTTCATGAAATCGATCGACATCGAAACGAAAGACCGTACCGCCACGCTGAAGGCCGAGTTCGAGGCCCCCGGCATGATGGGCATGTACGGCATGGTCCCCTGGCTGTTTATGGCCCGCAGCGCGCCGGCCCGGGCGGCCCCGCCGCCGCCACCGCCCGGAAATTAACATCGGACATCGAGCGCGTCGGGCACCCGGGCGAATCGCCGTTGACTCGGAAACAGAAAAACCGGAAACTGAAGACGGTCGTCCAGGTCGCCGCCATGGCATCGATCTGGCTGATCATGTATGCGTGCATACCGCCCCGGTCATTCAAGGAGACCAACCGTCCCCGGCCGGGAGAGGCGGAAGGGAAGGTTGCAGTGGTTTACTCCCTGCAGTATCACATCAACTTCCTCGGGCTGGAAAAACTGCATCCGCATCCCCAGAAGTACGGCGACATATTCCTGCGGCTCAACACCGACGGATGGCTGCGCCCCGAAGATTTCTTCGTCCCGGAGCCGGTCACCCGCGAACAGATCCTGCTCGCCCACAGCGAGCGATTCCTCAAGAGTCTCGGGGATTCGCAGCAGGTCGCGCGATACATCGAAATGACGCCCATCAGGAATGTTCCCCCCGCCCTCGTCGACGCCGGTCTCCTCCGCGCGTTCCGCTACCAGTCGGGCGGCACGCTCCTGGCGGCCCGGCTGGCCCTGAACCACGGGATCGGGATCAACCTCGGCGGCGGATTTCACCACGCCAGGCGGGACCGCGGCGAGGGCTTCTGTATCTACAACGACCTGGCGATAGCGATCCGCGTCCTGCAAAAAGAGGGTGCGGTCGAACGGGTACTGGTCGTCGACCTCGACGTCCACCAGGGCAACGGCACCGCGGAGATCTTCGCCGCCGACGACGACGTCTTCACGTTCTCAATGCACCAGGGGAATATCTACCCGGTTCCCAAGGCGAAGAGCGACCTGGACATAGAACTGGCCGCCGGCTGCGGTGACGAAGAGTACCTCCGGCAGTTGAAAAAGGCCCTTCCCGTGGTGTTTGAAAAAGCCCGGCCGCAGATCGTCTTTTTCCAGGCCGGCGCCGACACGCTCGCCGCCGACCCCCTCGGCGGGCTGAACATGACGCCCGCCGGACTCGTCGAGCGCGACGCGGCGGTCATCGACCGGTGCGTCGAAAACAACATACCGGTCGTCACCACGCTGGGCGGAGGCTACGCGGAGGATTCGTGGAAGGCCCAGTACGAAAGCATCCGGCGGACGCTGGAACAATACGGCGCCCGCTTCCCCGGCCACGCGCCCCGCACACCGACGCTGAAGGAAAAGGGTTTCACGAAGTAATTCCGGGGACACCATACCTAATTCATAATTCCGTAATTCCGGGACACTAATTCCGGGACACTATACATAATTCGAGCGGAAGCTTTTCTCTTCCGTCTATTTAATGTGATTCAGTACCGGGAATATGCCGGGAAATGTATGGTGTATTTGAATTAGGTATAGTGTCCCCGAATCTGGGTGTCCCCGAATCTGAGCGGATAGTCGCCGTGCTCGCGGACGAGGCCGACGATGTAATCGTAGGTATGGCCCGAGACGTCCGAGGCGACGGAGTGGTCGGACTGGAAGATGTATCCCCCGCCGGCCGCGGCGGCGAGTTTTCGCAGGACCTCGGCGCGAATCTCGTCCCGGTCGCCCCGCTCCCAGACCCGGATGTCGCTGTTGCCGCAGAAGGCCATCCGGTGACCGTACCGCTCCCGCAGGTCCACCACGTCCATCCCGGCCTTGGCTTCGAGAGGGTTGTACCCGTCGACGCCGATCTCGATGAAATCCTCGAAGACAGCCTCCACGTTCCCGCAGCCGTGGTAGATCACGGGCAGGCCCCGCTCGTGGCAGGCGTCGACCATGGCCGCCACCCAGGGCTTGAAATACTCCCGCCAGTACGCCGGCGAGAAGAACATGCCCGCCTTGTAGGCCACGTCTCCCCAGATCACGAACCCGTCCAGCAGCCCGTCCGCCGCGTCCAGCGCCGCCCGGGTGCAGTCGAGGTAAAACCGGCCGATCCGGTTGACACACTCCCCGAGCCGCTCGGGATACAGCCCGATCCACAGCAGCGTGTTCTGCTGGCCGACCAGCCGGGTCAGGCACTCGGAACACTCGATCATACTGCCGAGGACGGGGAAATCAGGCCGCAGTTTCCCGACCGTCTCAACCCAGGCCGGCGAGTTCCGCTCGAAACCGTCGCCGACGCCGGCGATCTGGTTGTCCCCGGCCGCGAAGTACCGCCGGCGGTCGCCGGGGTCGTCGAACGCGAAGGCCTCCAGCTTCTCGATCGTGTCGGTGTCCCAGCCCGCGAATTCCGGCATGGGCAGCTCGAACTTCTTGCGCAGCCGGGCCTCGAAACCGGTCGTGACGATCACCACCTCGTCGTCCTCTTTTATGGTCTCGAAGGGCCTGATGTGCGGGTCCATGTTCGGGATGGTGACGATGTAGTCGAGGTCATAGTACGTGTACGGATCGGCGTCGTCGGGGAGCCCGAGGTCCCGCCGCCACCGCTCGATAAACGACCCCCAGAAAAAGTCGCTGATCGGCACGCGGTCGGGCTCGCCGTCGCGGGCGAGGGCCGTGCGCACCCGCGCGAGCTTCTCCCGGCAGCCGGGGTTCCTGTCTTCGCGGGTCGCCATGGCGCTTCCCGTCACTTCAGCGTGATCCGGAATACCTGCGCGTGATCGCAGGGCTTTCCGGTCGGCAGGGTTATTGTGAGGCGTCGGTCGTCGATTGTCCACGTCACTGTTTCGTCCGAGCCCAGCAGCTCAACGGCGGCGATCCGCCCGGATCCCAACGCGGCGGTATTAATCGAGTCGATGCGAAGCTGTTTTTCCGGCCACGCCAGGACGATAGCGTACAGGCTGTCGCCCTTCGTGGTAAACCTGATGTCGCGGGGGCCGAACGCGCCGATCTTCTTTTCACCGAAATGTCCCTTCTCGACCTTCGTCGGCCCCTCCCCGAAAACCCGCCAGGGCCGGGTACCGTATATGGCTTCGCCGTTGAGATCCAGCCACGCGCCGATGGCCAGGAGGCGGTCCCTGACCGGTCTCGGAATGACACCGTCGGCCCGCGGGGTGATGTTCAGCAGGAGGTTGCCGTTCTTGCTGACGATATCGACCAGTTCGTCAATGAGCCGGTCGGTCGACTTGTACTGCGGATTCTCGAGGTGGGCCCACGACTTCCAGTCGATCGAGTCGTCGGTCTGCCAGGGAAAGTCCTTCAGCTCGGCCATCCTGCCCCGCTCCACATCCCTGACGGCCACCCCCGCCGGCAGGTCCTCGTTCTTGTAGGTCACCACCACCGGTTTTCTCCACCGCGCGGCCGCCGTGTAATAGTGGGCGAGCATCTCCTTCCTGTACGTCTCTCCGATCGTGGCCAGGCGGGAGTCGAAGTAAACCGCGTCGGGTCGGTACGATGCCACCACCTCCATGACCCTGTCCCGCCACCGGCGGCAGAACGCCGCGTTCGGCCGGGGTTTCTTAAACGCCGCGGGACCGGGAACCTTCGGACCGTAGAGGCCCGACAGGGCGGGATCGAACGTGTCGTACCGCTCGTCGTACGTGGGGTACCATGCCCAGAGCCACTGGTGGTGGAAGGTCGTTATGAATTTCAGCCCCCGCTTCTTCACCGCCCTCGCCAGTTCACCCACGATGTCCCGCTTCGGCCCCTTGTCCGCCGCATCCCACTCGGTCAGTTCGCTGTCCCACATTGCAAACCCGTCGGCGTGCTCGGTAACCGGCCCGGCGTACTTCGCGCCGGCCCGCAGGAACAGTTCCGCCCAGCGGTCGGCATCGAACTTCTCGGCCGTGAACCGCGGGAGAAAATCCTTGTAACCGAACTCCTTCTGGTCGCCGTATTTCTCCCGATGGTGTTTGTACTCCGGCCGTTTCTCCCGGTACATGTTGCGGGAGTACCACTCCGTACCGTAGGCGGGGACTGAGTAGATGCCCCAGTGGAAATAGATCCCGAACTTGGCGTCCCGGAACCACGCGGGTGTCTCGTGGCAGGCGAGCGATTCCCACCGGGGCTCGTACACAACCCGCTCCCTGTCGCCACAGCGGGACAGGAAGAGACAGGCAATGATGATGACGGCGGCAGCACAGGGTTTTCGGGACATGACTTTTCTCCTTCCACGTTCGCAATGGATTAGCACTTTATTCCTGTGAATTATCAATATACCCTTTTCAGCCTTTTATTTTCACCTTAATTATAGGATATTATCGATAATAATAGCACATATTACATATATACAGCTTTAACGGATGACCAAACAGCAAACTGAAAACAACGCTGCTGTGCCGTCCATAGACCGGCGGCTCCTGTCCCGCGTGGAGATCGACTACTACGCCCTGGCCCGCGTGCGGGTCGGCCGGTGGTGGCGCTACCGGGGCATCATCAGCCCGTTCACCCGCCTGTTTTACATAGAACGGGGCGGGGGGATCATAAGGCACGAACGGCAGGAGATCCGGTTGCGTCCCGGCACACTGGTGATTTCCCCCCCTTTTCTGCCGGTCGACTACCTCTGCAATTCCTGGTGCGACAACCTGTACGCCATTGTTACCTGCCGCCTGCGGCAGGGCTACGAACTCTTCTCCCTGCCGCTCGAAAACTACGCGCTGAAGGCACCGCCGCACACCGCGGCGCGAGTCGAGCGGTTGGCCGCGATGAATCCGCAGATGGGCCTGACCGAGGTCGACCCGGGACACCCGGACTACAACGCCCTGATTTGGAATGCCGACCGCCGGCTGCCGGGCATCGGCGCGCAGATGGAAACGCAAGGGCTGCTGCGGATCCTCCTGTCCCCGTTCCTGGAGCAGCTCGCCGGCGACGAACACCTCGTCTCCACCCACCGGCTCTACGAAATCCTGATATACATCCAGCAGAACCTCGACCGGGAAATGACCCTGAAGGAACTGGCGGGCATCATGGACCTGCACCCGACATACTTTTCCGATTTGTTCCACCGGCTGATCGGGATGCGGCCCGTCGCCTACATTAACCGCAAGCGGATCGAACAGGCCCAGCTCCTCCTTATGACCACGACGCTGTCGATAAAGGAGATCTCCTACCGGCTCGGTTTCTCGGATCCCAACTACTTCACGCGGGTCTTCAAAAAGCAGACCGGCTCATCCCCCCGGTTGTACCGCCGGGCGCACGTGTGATACCATGGATGGCGGGAACAGAGCGCACCCGTCCCCGTCCGGTGTGTTCCCCCGTGTACCATGGAACAAGAGGAGACGGAGGCGGCGATGGGTTTTGTGATCACCTCGGAAACGGGCATCTGGGTCCTCGCCGGGTTCGGGCGCGGTCGTCGGCGGTGTTATCGGCCTGCTGCAGGGATGGCTCAAGGGGGCGCTGACGGGGGCGCTCATACTCGGCGGCCTCGCCGCCGGCGTCAGTTGGGGCATCCTCGCGATGATCGAGGGGTAGGGCCGCAACGCGGCGGGGTAACAGGACAAAAACATGCAGGAGAAACGGGAAATCAACACGGCGATCATCGCGTTCGGGTCGCCATTCTGCTGCTCCTTCTGGGGAGGCCCGGACATCACAGGCATGATTTTGCTCCGTAGCGCCCTCGAGATACCCGGTGTGCGGTTCAGGGCCGTGTGCAATATCTGGCAGTATAGACTGAACTATCAATACGGGACCATCCGCGCGGAGACGAGAGGTAAAGCCGATCCGAAGAGATTCATTCACTACGCGGACCTGCTCGCCGCAAAAGATACGCTGGAACTCGAGGCGGTGATCATCGCCGTCCCGCCGTTCCTGCGCGCGGAGATCGCCTGCGCCGCCATGGACGCCGGACTGCACATTTACCTCGTTCCCGAGATAGCAATGACCCCCGAAGACACGCATAAGATCGTCGAAACCGCCGCGGCTACCGGCCGGGTATGCCAAGTCGGCCATCACCGCCGGAGCAACCCGCTGTACCTGGCCGCGAAGCGAATGATCGAAAGTGGCGACTGCGGCGAGGTTCTGACGTGCCGGACAGCATGGAATGCTCCCCCGCCGCCGGAAATCTGCGATTTTCCGGCGGGGGAGCGTTTCAAGATATCGGAGGAGGTTCTCCGGCGATATGGTCTTGAAAACAAAAACAGTATCCCTACGCGCGGCTGTTTCGGAAGTACTCGCTCGGCCTTCTCGCATGTCGCGGCACCGGGACGATGGACCTGTTAAACTGGTTTCTCGGGTCTGCTCCCACCGCACTGCGGGCCTCCGGGAGCAATGCCGCTGTCGTGGAGGACCGCTACGAATGCCTGACGAGCATCGCCGCCCTATACGAGTATGGCGACCGCGTCGGCGGCGCGGCACTCGCGTCGCTCAACTACCAGAACTGCAACCACATCGGATCTCACCTCACGTGTTTCATGGGGACGGAAGGAACACTCATCATTCCTGACTGGTCGAGCCACTCCCGATACATACCCGCCCCCGGAAAGACACTCAAGCCCTGGATGCAGCAGGCGGTGAAAGAACAACACGATCATTTCGCCGCCGCCGCGGCGAGATTCACGAAGAGAGACGGGATCTACCAGCTCCTTCAGGACTGCCCGGTCAGATCGCAGCGTAGGCCGGCCGTCCCGATTATCGCGAGCCTCTCCCCCGTGATGCGGAAGGAGTGGAAGGAGAAGAAAACCGACAGCTTTCACCTGGAAAATTTCTTCGACGCCGTCGCCGCAAACGATCCGACGAAACTCAACTGCCCGCCCGAAGCCGCCGCTCCGGCAACACTCGCCTTCATCGACACGGTCCATACTGCAGAAGAGGGTTGAATGCGCCGACCCCGCTGCTCCCACCCCTCTGGCCTGATACTGCTGTCCATTGGCACCGCGGGGACACCGTACCTAATTCGCGCCGAAGCTATCCAGCATTAACCATCAAAAGGCATTTCAACCACATGAACAGTGACAGGGCGCGTTCGGTGTATTTGAATTAGGTATGTCTCCGGAATTAGTATTTGAATTAGGTATGGTGTCCCCCGAATTGTAACAGGGGGCAAGCGGTGTATTTGAATTAGGTATGGTGTCCCCGGAATTGAAAGGGTATCCTGAATACGGAACCATGCGAATTGTCAAATACATCTCGACACCGGTATTCCTCCTCTCCATCATCCTTATTCCCGCCCCCGCCCCCGCCGGCGCCGCCGTGCCGGGCGGGGACCTGCCCGGCGGGTTCGTCGTCTGCGCCGGCTGCCGGGACGCCGATCGCATCGCCGCCCTCGCCGAGGGCGGGCGCCGCCGCGTCCTCGGCCTCGCCGCCGACGCAGATGCGATCCCCGATCTCCGCCGGGAAGTCTTCGCCAAGGGCCTCTACGGCCGCGTCTCGGTCGACGTGTTCGACGGCCGGAACCTCCCCCTCGTCGACGGCTCGGTGAACCTCCTGGTGATCGAAACCGGCTGCCGGATCCCGGAACCCGAGGTCATGCGGGTCCTCGTGCCCGGCGGCATCGCCCGCGCTCGAGTTTCCGGCGGGTGGAAAAAAATCGAAAAACCCCGCGACGACGCCCGCGACGACTGGACGCACTACCTCTACGACGCCACCGGCAACGCCGTGTCGCGGGACCGCCTCGTTGAGTCGATCGGCCATTACCAGTGGATCGGCGGCCCGAAGTGGGCCCGCCACCACGACCACGTCTCGAGTTTCAACGCCCTGGTCTCCTCCGGCGGCCGCATCTTTTACGTCCTGGATTACGGGTCGCGGGCGTCGATCCTCCTGCCGGCCCGCTGGAAACTGGTGGCCCGGGAGGCCCACAACGGCGTGATCCTCTGGACACAAGACCTGCCGGCCCGGGTCAATCACCTCTACCGGCTGAAACTCGGCCCCTTCACCCTCCCGCGGAACCTGGTGGCCGCCGGCGGCAGGGTCTACTGCCCCGCCGGGAAGGGTCACGCGCCGGTCGCGTTCGACGCGGCGACCGGCACGGCGGTCGCCCGCTGGCCGGCGGCCGAGAACTGCGAGGAGATCATCCTGGCCGGCGACACGCTCCTGGTCATACGGAACCCCGATCCGGATTACCGGCGCGGCCGGAACGACCGGGACCTCGCGCCCCATAAAAAATCCGTTGCCGCCCTCGATCCCGGCGGCGGGAAGATCAGGTGGGAAAAGACGTTCGCGTGGATCGCCCCCGTGAGCCTCTGCAGCGACGGGACAGCGGCGTTTTTGTACACGGGGACGCACCTTGTATCCCTGAACCTGGAAACCGGCGGTGAGCGCTGGCGATCGAAAAAACTGCCGTTCTCCTCCCCCATGCTTACCTCCTCGCCCCCGACCACGCTCGTCGCCGACGGCGTCCTCCTGGTCAACCACCGGATCGCCAAGCGCCGGCGAAATCCCGAACAGCAGGCCATGGCCGCCATCGACGCCGAAACGGGAAAGATCCTGTGGGAAGCGGAGGCCCTGCGGTCCCGCTACCGGTCCCCCGACAATATCTTCGTCATCGACGGGACGGTGTGGACGGCGGCCCTGATGAACCCCGACGACTCCGGGCTCTTCGTCGGCCGCGACATCCGGACCGGCGCCGTCACGAAACGATTCATGCCCGACATCGCGCCCACGACCTGGAAGTGGTTCCATCACCGTTGTCACCGGGCAAAGGCCACGACGCGCTTTTTCCTCACCTCCCGGACCGGCATCGAGTTCGTGGATCCGGCGACGGGTCACTGGGAGCGGAACAACTGGGTCCGCGGGGCGTGCCTCTACGGGATCATGCCCGCCAACGGCCTGGTCTATGCCCCGCAGCACCCCTGCGCGTGCTTCATGGAGAGCAAGCTCAGCGGCCTGTCGGCCCTCGCCTCCCGCGACGCGTCGCGGCTCCCGCCGCCCGACGTTGACGACGGCAATCGCCTCCGGAAGGGGCCCGCCTTCGGGGAACCGCCCGGTCTGGATCCGATCCCCGCCGACTGGCCGACGTACCGCGGCGACAACACCCGCAGCGGGCATACCGAGACCGCCGTATCCCCCAACGTTAAACGGGTCTGGCGGACCGCCGTCGGGGACACGCTCACCCCGCCGACGATCGCCGGGAACCGGCTCTATACCGCCGCGCCCGAAAAGCACACCGTCTTCGCCCTCGACACCGGGGACGGCGACATTGCCTGGCGGTTCACGGCCGGCGGACCGGTCGATTCCCCGCCCACCGTTGCCGGCGGCCGGGTCTATTTCGGGTGCCGGGACGGGCGGGTCTACTGCCTTCTCGCCGACGACGGGAAACCGGCCTGGGTCTTCAGGGCCGCGCCGGTCGACCGGCGGCTGTTCTCGTTCGAAAAACTCGAATCGGTCTGGCCGGTTCACGGAAGCGTTCTCCTGCGGGACGGCGTGGTCTACTGCGCCGCGGGACGGTCGATGTTCCTGGACGGCGGCCTGCGATTCCTGCGACTCGACGCACGGACCGGGCGGAAGCTCTCGGAAAACGTGATGACCGAGACCATTCCCGAAAACCTCCGGACGCCGCCGGAGAACGAGTCAATTCTCGGCTGGCGTGTTCACCGCAACGCCGACCTGTCGCTGGAAAAGGATACCCTGAAGATCGCGGTCACCGGCCGCGACCCGATACTCAACCCGCCGCAGATCGGGCACGCCGGCCCCATGACCGTGCGTTTCCGGTACCGGGCCGATGCCGCCGGCGCGGCGCAGGTCTTCTATGCCGACACGAAGGGCGATTTCCGCGAAAACCGGACCGACGTGAAGATCGCCCACGACAATCAGTGGCACGAGGTATCGGTCGACCTGCCGGCGAAGGGTAAAATCAAGCGCTGGCGGTTCGACCCCTGCGGGGACACACGGAAGCCGGACGAACCAGCGACGGTGCACCTGGCCTGGTTCCGCATTGAAGACGCGCGGGGAAACACGATCGGCGCATGGGACTTCTCCCGCGCCGCCGGGCAGGAGGCCGACCTGCCGGCGACGATACAGGAGAAACAGACGGGCTTCACGCAGATGCCCCCCGCCCTGCCGGACATCCTCTCCTGCGACGAAGACTACGTCTACATGCGGACCCAGAAACTGGATTTCGCCGGCCGGCGGGTGGCGGTCGAACCGATGGCGAAGTACGCCGACCAGTCGGGGGCGGGCGCGCACCTGTTCTGCCCCAGCGGCTTTCTCGACGACAGTTGGTTTCACCGAACCTACCAGGTCTGGGGCAAGCACTTCATGAGCGGGGCGGGCGGCTACTACCGGGCGGGGCGGTACACCCCGTCGGGACGGCTACTGGTCTTCGACGAACAGCACGTCTACGGCTACGGCCGGCGGCAGTCCTACTACCGCTGGTCCACGCCCCTCGAGTACGAGCTGTTCAAGGCCGACAAGGCGCCCGCGATCGAGAAGGTGGAGCGAAAAAAGCGGGGCCACCCGGTCACCTGGGCGCCGGACCGGAAATTCGCGCGGCGCTGGCGGCGGGACCTTCCCCTTCTCGTCCGGGCGATGGTCCTGGCCGGCGACCGGCTCTTTGTCGCCGGCCCGCCCGATCTCATAGACGAGGAGGCGGCGGACAGGCACTACGGTACCCCGGAAATAACGAAGGCGGCCCTGGCCCAGGAACGGGCCCTCGACGGCGAACAGGGCGGCATCCTGTGGGCCGTCTCGCCGGCAAACGGGAAAAAGCAGCGCGCATACGACCTCGATTCCCCGCCCGTCTTCGACGGCATGGCCGCCGCGGGCGGCCGGCTGTACCTCGTCACGATGGACGGCGGGGTCGTCTGTTTCGGGCAGTGAAGAAGCGCGCTGACGGCAGTAAAGAAAATGAATCGCAATGGATACTTTTCACACGTATTATATCCGTACGCACGTGACCACGCTCTACAGAAAAAGGGCGTCAATACCTCCGGGGGACACTGCACGTACCGGCGCGTCGCCGAGGCGCTCGGGCTCCCCTTTACGGCGTTGGAGGAGTTGATCGGGGGGTAACCCGCGCGGGCGGCGCCATTCCGAAAGAGGTGTCTCAACACAGCGCCACGACCAGGCTCAGGGACACGAGGGCCATCAGGGTGCTGATCACCACCGCGCTGCCGGCGAGGGCGTCGTCGCCGCCGAGCTGCTCGGCCATGACGTATGACGCCACGGCCGTCGGACAGGCCAGGTAGATCATCGCGATCTTCATTTCGTCGCCGGACATCCCCAGCCACACCGCGACGACGTATCCCGCGGCCGGGGCGAGGGCGACCTTGACCGCCGAGACGGATACCGAGTGCAGAAGGCTCCCCCGCACCCGCGCCGGGGTCAGCGAGGCCCCGATCGCCAGGAGGGCCAGGGGGAGGGCCATCTGCCCGACCGCCGCGCAGCTCCGGTCGGCCCAGTCGGGCAGCGCCAGGCCCGCCCAGGCGAAACCGCCCCCCAGGACGCAGGCCACCAGCAGCGGATTGCCGGCCGTCTTCCAGGCGACCTGCCCGACGGAGGGCCGCCGGGGTCCCTCGGCGTGTACCAGCAGCACCAGGACCGCGGCGAGCTGGTAGAGCGGGACGAGCGGGGCGAGGGCCAGGACGGCGATCGCCTCGATCTCGCCGCCCCCGACGGCCGCGCCGACCGAGTAGAGGATCACCGGCAGCCCCACGTAGGCGAGGTTACCCCGGAAGGCCGCCTGGGCGTAGGCGCCCCGGGCGGTCCACGGCACCTTCAAAAGCCAGGCCAGCAGGTAGGCGGCGCCGATGCATACCGCCGCGCCGGCGGCCAGGACGACGAAGACCTTCATCGCCGGCCCGCCCCTGAACTCTGCGACGGCTATCTTGTGGAACAGGAGCACCGGGAGCGCCACCCAGAAGACCAGCTTGTTCATCCCCCGGAAAAAGGACTCGGAGAGGAATCCCGTCGCGCGGAGCGCGGCCCCCAGGCCGATGACCAGGAAGACCGGGGCCAGCGAGTTGACTATCTGGGCGAACATGCACGGCATCATCCCGGATAACGCGGACCGTGTCCAGTACCGGGAAGATTGAATCTGGCCTGCGTGTGTTGTACATTATAAGAGTCGTCCGTGTATTCAAAGCGTTTCATTAATGGAAGGCGGGTACGATGAAGCGAACTGTGTTGACGGCGGGATTGTTACTGTGCACGCTCCTCGTATCGATCGTTTTCGCCGTCAGACACGGTCTCTGCTCCCGGTGCGGGAAGATGATCGTGCTGGACGAGGAGGGGATCGGCCTGGATCGCGACTGGCGGGGGTTGTGCGGACAGTGCGCGGTCGCCAAGGCCGTAGATAAAGAGGCTGAAGAAGATGAAACACCCACGGAAACGGTCAAGCGCCTCGGCATCGAAACGGTCGAATTCGGCGGTATACGTTTCGTCAAATTCCACGACGGGACCGTCATCGATCTGGGCCACTTCATGGCCACCGCCGACGTGGCGACCGCATTCGGCGCGTGCGTCAGCAACATCGCCGGGTGGATAATGGAGGTCAAGCAGTGGGCCGAGGGCAACCCGAGCGGCAAGCCCTTCGGCGGGAACGAGGATCTGCAAAGCAATGCCGACGGCGCCGACTTCGGCGACGAGCACCTGACCGACGACGGCAACCGGACCGTGGGCCAGCAGATCGGCAGTTACCTCGAAAGCGAGCACGGCGGGGTCGTCGAGCTGCAGAACACCGACGGGAACACCGTCTGGCCCACAAACGGAAAGAAGGATTGAGCTATGCGCGAAGAACGCGGAATCGGCTCACGACGGCGGCTCGCAATGGGCGTCACTCCTGTCCTTATGCTCTTTGTCGGCTGCGGCAAAAGCGAACCGGAGAAGGAACCCGCACCGACGCCCGGGAACGGAGATCATTCGCTCGTCGGCACATGGAAGGTAGACTGGAACAGGACACTCGACGCATTTGATCTCGATGAGGGAAAGGAAGATGATGCCGCCCGGAGGATGAAGGCGCTGATGGGTGATTTCGAAATGACGTTCACCGCGAAAACGGTCACGGTCCGCGGCGCCGGCGACGAGGAACAGGCGGCGTGGTCGACAGCATCGACCGACGGTGATACGTGGATAGTTCGGGGACCGCGCAGCGATCTGACACTCCGGTGGCTCGGCGACGACACGATTCGTCTGATCCAGGACAAAGCCCCTGACGGAACAGAGCGCGGCCTGGTCCTCGCCCGGCGGTAGCTCCCCGCTCGCCGCCGGTTACGGTGAAAACCAAACAATACAACGGAAAGCACCGCGCGGCGCCAACCGCTGACGCCGGTCCGGGTGGTTGCATGACGGCCCGTACCGAGTACACTTGCCGGGTACACAGACATGAACCGACGCCATTTCTTCAAAAACCTGGGTTGGGGAAGCCTGCTGCTCGGGCTCGCTATGCGCCGGTCGCTGCGGGCGGCGGACCGGCGGCGGCCGAACGTGCTGCTGATCGTCTGTGACGATCTCAACGACTACGTGACCGGCTTCGGCGGGCATCCGCAGGCGCGAACGCCCCACCTCGAACGCCTGGCCGGAACGGGCGTCTCGTTCACCCATGCCTACTCCAACAACCCGATCTGCGCACCCTCCCGGTCCAGTTTCCTGACCGGCATCTATCCGCACACCTCGAAAAACCATCACTTCGCCACGTGGTACCGCAATCCCGTGCTCAAAAACTCCCGCACCCTCATGGACCATTTCAAGAAAAACGGCTACCGCGTCCTGGGATCGGGCAAGCTGATGCACCACCTGCGCGCCGACGAATGGACGGCGTTCAAGCACAAGGCCGACTACGGACCGTTCTGGTTCAAAGACGGAAAGCGGGTGGCCCACCCCGCCGTTCCGCAGCCCTACGCGTCCATCGGGCCGGTCGACGGCTCCTACGGGGCACTGGAAGACGTCCCGCCGCCGGAGGAGCGAAACAAAGGCGAGGGCTGGATCTACGGAACCTGGGGAAAAACCGACCGCATGCGGCTGCGGAGCGCGGATGACCGCGACCCCACCCCGGACGAACGAAACGCCGCATGGGCCGCGGCCACGATCCGGCAGCTCGAGCAGTCCGCGGCCGACCGGCCCTTTTTCCTGGGCGTGGGCTTCATCCGGCCCCACACACCGCTGCACGTGCCGCAAAAATATTTCGACCGGTTCGCCCCGGGCCGGGTCACCCTGCCGGTGCGCAGGGAGGGCGACGACGAGGACACCGGCCTGAAAGCGGTGGCCGGAAAAAACGCAAAGGGACCGAAATACTTCCGGATGCTGCGCGAATCCTACGGCGGCACGCTGGAGGGGCTGCGCGCGTTTACCCGCGCGTATCTCGCCTCGGTGGCCGCCGTCGACGACTGTATCGGCACGGTCGTCGATGCGCTGAATAACAGTCGCTTCCGGGACAACACCATCGTCGTGGTCACCAGCGATCACGGCTGGAACATGGGTGAAAAAGACTGGCTGTTCAAAATGTCCCTGTGGGAAGAAAGCTGCCGGGTGCCGCTGATCATCCGGGCCCCCGGCGTGGCCCCGCCCGGAACGCGGGCCGAGCACCCGGTCTCCCTGGTCGATCTGTACCCGACTATGGTCGATCTCTGCGGCCTGAAGGGCGACACGCGCAAAAATGAAAACGGCGCACCGCTGGACGGTCACAGCTTGCGCCCGTTCCTGGAAGACCCGGAACACGGCGCCTGGGACGGCCCCGACGCCGCGCTGTCCATGGTCTACGCGGGCACGGAATACGCGAACATCGCGGAAATGCAACACTACTCGGTGCGCACACGGCACTTCCGCTACACGCGCTACAACAACGGGTTCGAAGAACTCTACGACCACCGGAAGGACCCCTACGAATGGACCAACCTGGCCGGGAAAACCGGCTGCGAGCCGGTCCGCAAAACGCTGCGGGCCACCCTCGACGCCATGACCGGATTGAAGATCGGGGTGATCCCGCCGGCGCCGCCGACGCCCCTCGAGAAAGGCAAAACCCTCACCGTCAGCTTCGAAGATCCCGAAGCCTTCGACCTCCGGGAAGACACCGTCACCTGGCCGGGAACCACCCGAAGCACCCTCACGCGAAACAAAAAGAACGTGATCGACGGCCGGACCTCACTGCTGCTCCGCAGTTCCGGCGGGAAATGGAACACGATCAGCTTCAAAACGATTGAGGTCCCCCCCGGACTGACCTGCCGCATCCGTTTCGATATCAAGGCGCTGACGGTACCACCGGGCGGCTTCCCCTATTACCTGCTCAGCCGCGGCACCTTCAAAAACGGATTTACAAAAGTCCCGCTGGCGGAAGGAAAGCGGACGTCGGTGACCGGCACCATCATCAACAACCAGGACGCGATCCTGAACCTGGTCATCGGCTTCACCAGGGGCGGCGCCTACGTCATCGACAACGTCGCGGTGAACCGGGTATCGGGGCCGTGATCCGGTCGGACAGCCCCCCGCCTGCCGGAATGAGGCGTTCGCACACGACGAACGAGGCACGAACGACAGGCGTAACGCGCGCGAAAAATGAAGGGCGTCGACGCTGCAGTAAGGCGGTACAATACGCGGAGATCGAATCACACGAGGTGGACGATGATACAAACGGGAACTACGTTGCGGGCGACTGCCTGCTGTGTCGCCGCGCTGCTGTCGATCGGCGCGGCTGACGGCGGCGAGCGGGCAATTGTCGAATCCGAACGGTCGATTCCCGTCGCCGCGAACGTCGACGTGGCGGTCGTCGGCGGCTCGATCCGCGCCGTCGCGGCGGCCGCGGCGGCCGCCGACGCGGGGGCGACGGTCTTCCTGGCGGCCCCCCGCCCCTGCCTCGGCGACGATATCTGCGGCACCCTCCGCCTGGTCCCCCCGCCCGACCTCCCCGACGACCCCCTCGTCCGGCGCCTCTTTGCGGCCGGATCGCAACCCGACCTGAACAACCGCCTGCCGATTGCCTCCTACACGACAACCCCCCGCCACGATGCGCGCCACCCGGACACGAAGAAACCATCTCTTCTGACCGACGGGACGTGGGGGAACGCGGCGACCGAATCCGTCCAGTACCCCGGCCACGTGACGATCGCGACGGACCTCGGGAAGATCCGCGCGATCGACCGCGCCGCCGTCTACTGCTACCATGCCAAGGACTTCCTGGTCGACTCGGTCTCCGTGTCGGTCAGCCGCGACGGAAAAGAGTGGACGCCCGCCGCGCCGGCCGAAAAGGCCGCGGCCCGGCGCACGGGCACGCACGCGGTGATCTGCTACAGTGCTTCGGTCAAGGGCGATGCGCGGTACGTGCGGTTCGCGATCCGCCACGCCGAGGGTTCCGCCCGTGTCCTGGTCGGCGAAATCGCCGTTACCGGCCCCGACGGCGGCGAATCAGAAACGCCGCCGGCAGCACCCGTCCGCCCCCTCCACGTCAAGAAGACACTCGACGCCGTCCTGGTCAAGGCGGGGGTCAGTTTTCTCTTCGGCTGTTATCCGACCGATATCCTCCGCGACGCCGAGGGAACGCCCTGCGGGATCGTCATGGCGAACCGCGCGGGGCGGCAGGCCGTCGTCGCGAAAATCGTCGTCGACGCCACGGACCGCGCGGCGGCGGCGCGGCTGGCCGGGGCGCACTATCGGCCGTGGAACGGCGGGCGGCTGCGGGTGACCCGCGGGCTGATTCCCCCCGACCGGCAGGCGTCCGGCAGGCCCGTCCACCGCGAGTTGGCGATCGAGCTGCCGGACATGGCCTTTACCTCCCTGGCGCGGGCCGAGCAGGTCGCCCGCGACCAAACCACGGCGAAGGGCCTGCTGTTTGCCGCCGAGAACATCCACTTCGTTCCCCCCGACCCGATCGTCTGCCGCAGGACGGCGGACGACTTCCGGGACGGGCGGCCGGTCGACCTCGACCACTGCCGCCCGGCGGGCGTCGAGCGTTTGTACGTCCTGGGCGGCCGCGCCGACCTGCCCCGCGAAACCGCCGCTGCGCTGCTGCGGCCGGGCTGCCTGGTCGCCCTCGCGCGGCGCGTCGGTACCGCCGCGGCGAAGGAGGCGGCATCGCTGGCGGCGCCGAACAATCCCGCCCTGCCCGCCGGCGACGGCATTGCAGCGCCCGAAAAGGGGCCGGATGTCGCCGAGCGCCTCGGCGGCGTGCGGCCGGCGTTCCAGCCGCCGCAGCGGATTCCCGCCGGCCCGCGGGCGGTTCCCGTCCTGGCGACCTGCGACGTGGTCGTCGTGGGCGGCGGGACCTCGGGCGCGGCCGCCGCGATCGGCGCGGCCCGCCGGGGCGCGCGGGTCCTGGTGGCGGAATACCAGTACGGCCTCGGCGGCATGGGAACGCTCGGGATGATCGGCAAACCCTACCACGGGCGAAAGAAGGGCTTCGCGGCGGAGATCCCCTTCCCCGCCGGCAGTGCGGTCACGACCGAAGATAAGATGGCGTGGTACCACCGGCGGATCGTCGCGGCGGGCGGCGCGATCTGGTACGGTGTCCTCGGCTGCGGCGCGGTGGTCGACGGCCGGACGGTCCGCGGGGCGGTCCTGGCGACACCGTCGGGACGCGGGGCGGTACTCGCCGACGTCGTCATCGACGGAACGGGCAGCGCCGACCTGGCGGTCGCGGCCGGGGCGGCCGCGATGTTCGGATCGCTGGAACTCGGCGACATCGCCCTGCAGGGAACCGGCCTGCCGCAGCGACCGCTGGGCAGGGACCAGTACAACAGCGACTACCTCCTGGTCGACGAGACCGACATGGTGGACGTGCACCGGGCGCTGGTCGGCGCGCGGATGACGATGGGCGGCGCCTTCGACGCGGGGAACCTCATCCAGACCCGGGAGCGGCAGCGGGTGATCGGCGACCGCGTGATGACCCACCTCGACCAGATCGCCGGCCGCACCTGGGCCGACAGCATCACCTTCTCGGCCAGCGACTACGATTCCCACGGCTACCCGACCCGGCCCTACTTCGCCCTGATCCCCCACGACAAACAATCGCTCAAGGCCAATCACCCCGCCCCCGGCGGCACCTGCTACACCCCCTACCGGTGCCTGCTGCCGAAGGGCCTTGAGGGGATCCTGGTCACCGGCCTGGGCATCAGCATGGGCCGCGACGCCCTGGCCATGATGCGGATGCAGCTCGACCTGGCAAACCAGGGCTACGCGGCCGGTGTCGCGGCGGCCGCGGCGGCGAAGCGGGACATAACGCCACGGCATATCGACGTCCGGGCCCTTCAGCGCCACCTGGTGGAAATCGGCAGCCTCCCCCGGGAAGTGCTCGAGCACCGGGATAATTTTCCCCTCCCCGCCGAGGCCGTCCGGAAGGCCGCCGCGACGATCGGCGATGCGGCCGCGTCCCGGGCCGCCGTCTCACGCGGACTGGCGGTCGCGCTGAGCCATCCCACACGGGCCCTGCCGCACCTGCGGCGGGCGTGGCAGGAGGCCGACGGCGCGATGCGCCTGCGGTACGCCAAGGTCCTCGGCGTCCTCGGCGCGCGGGACGCGGTTGCCGATCTGGTCACGGCCCTGGACGGCGTCAACCGGTGGGACCCGAAGATCTACCAGGGCCGGATGGCCGAGTACGCCCACCTGCCGACGCCGGTCGACGCCCTGGTCCTGGCCCTCGGTTACACGCGGGACCCGCGGGCCCTGGCCCCCATTCTCAGCAAGCTGCAACTGCTCGACGCGAAGACAACGCTCTCCCACCACCGCGCCGTGGCCCTGGCCCTGGAACAGATCGGCGACCCGCGGGCCGCCGAACCGCTCGCGGAACTGCTGAACAAGCCGGGTATGCGCGGACACGCCATGACGAAGATCGAGCCCCTCCACGACCGGGACCGGTCGAAGCGCCGCCGGACCGGGCCGCTGCGGGAGATCGTCATCGCCCGGGCCCTCTACCGCTGCGGCGACCGCGACGGCATCGCCGAGGAGATCCTGCAGTCCTACGCGAAGGACCTCCGCGGCCTCTTCTCCCGCCACGCCCGGGCGGTGCTGGGGGAAAAGGTCCCCGCCGCGGAAAAGGAGATGCCGCCGGTCGAACGATAGCCGTTGAACTCAGCGAGCGAACATGGAAGACAATATCTCGAAACGCGAATTGATCGCCGCCCTGGAAGAGGCCCAGGCGGATATCAACAATCTGCAGGCCCAGCTCGATGAATACAAGTGGGTTGGCACCGCGCTGAAGAAACGGACCCTTGAACTCAGCGAGCGCGTCAAGGAACTGGACTGCCTCTACCGGATATCCGCCCAGTGCATTCAGCCGGGAAAAACACTCGATGACATCCTCGACGATATCGTGGCGATTATCCCCCGCGGCTGGCAATATCCGAAATGTACCATCGTCCGGGTTCGCATCGGCGAGAACACCTACGTTTCGAAGGGATTTCACACGACGCCATACGTACAAAGCGCGCCGATAATGGTATCGGAAAAAACGGCGGGTACGATCGAAATTTTCGTCGACTACAATAAGCCGGTACAAAATCCCTTTCTGCCGGAGGAGGACAATCTCCTCAACGCGGTTGCCCTCTGGATCGGCGACATCGTAAAGCGAAAATCAGTATCGGCGTAAACGCGCGAGGGTTCGACCACCCTTGGAAATACGGGCTGCTGAAAAATGTCCTTTCGCAGGCAGGTCCTGAATTGTTCAGCAGCCCGTAAGGCGCGCCGACGCGCTTACGGCAGCGGCCCGTCCATATCCACCGTGACCACGGCCAGGCAATCGAACCCGGGAACCCCAAAACGGGTTTCGCCGTCGGCCGATTCCGATTCAAGCGCCGCACCCGTCACCGCATCTCGAGCACCGGTCACACGCGATGAAACCCGCAAATGCACCGTTACACCCTCGCACGGCGGCGGGGCCGAACGGGCCAACGCCTCCGTGTACGCCGGGTTCGGCTTGCCGCTGCGAAACCGCTTCCGCCCCGTAAAAACCCACGAAAAGTCGTTCACGACGGTCACCGTGAGCCGCCGGCGGTCGCGTCCGACGAAGGCAACGGCGTGCATCTTCTCCGGACCGCCCGTGACGCGGACGGGCACCGGCGGTGCGTTTTCAGCGATCAGACCCCGCAATGCCCCCGCCGCGCGCGTGAAACCATCCGGCGCGGCGTGCCACCCCCACGCGTCGCGCTGCCGGATGACGCACCCGCCGCGACCCTCAAACGCCGCCACGGCCCGGCGCATGCCGTCCGTTAGCCGGTCGGGCGCGGGCAGGAGCAGCACGGAAACGCCCTCCAGCCGCCCTTGGGCGAGTTGGCTGTCCGTCACAACGGTCACCGGCATCCGGGCCCGCAGGAGCGTCGCGAACATGCCCCAGGTGGGATGCAGTACGTTCAGCCATGCGGCCGTCCGATGCGGCATATCGTGGTCGCGGGCATGTTCGGAGAAGTGGACGGCCGCCCACCGCACCGGCCGTTTGCCCGCCAACGCGGGGGCCACACGGTTCCCGATCGCCACAGCCGCGCCGAAGAGGTCGTGGTCGGGAATCGTCCCCTCGCGGTGGTCGAGGTTCGCGATCGCCCCGTGGGCCACGAGGCCCGCCGTCGCGAAACGGGCGTGCAGCGCATTGGGCAAACCGTGCGTCCAAACGTGCGGCGGCCGGCCATCGCAGGCGTCGCGGGCGATGGCGTACCCCAGGGCCAGCATCGTATCCGCGGGCGGCTTGATCACGTCCGAATCGCCGCCGAACGGCCAGTGCCGGAGGCTCCGCGCCGGCAAACTGAACTCCGTTTTCATCGAATCGGTGATGCGGTACAGCCGGTGCGTGGTGTGCCGATCGTCCATCCGGGGGTACGTGTTCGACGCCACGAGCAGCACGCACGCCGGATTCACGTCGTGAATCGCCTTGCGCAACCGACGGAAGAGCCGCTCGATCGTCACGTTCTTGAACTCAATGGCCTTCTGATACGCCGGGTCGAACGGGTCCGCCCGCTCGGGGTAATCCATGCCGGTCTCGGCCTTGAAGGCGCGCCGGCAGTTCTCGCACCAGCAGAACGGTTTCGGCATATGCACCTCGTCGAAGTAGAACCCGTCGGCGCCCATCCTGGCGAGTTCCACGAGGCGGGTTTCGATGAAATCGGCATACGGCGTGTTGAAGCAGATCTTTGGCCCGCGTTTCGTGAGGATCCCGCCGTCGGCGTCGCGGGCGGTCCACTGCGGATGCGTCTCGGCGAGGTGCCGGTCTTCCATGTGCCGATGGTAGACGAGGATGCGGCAGCCGGCGTCGCGGGCCTCGTCGATGATTTGCCGGGCGACGTTCGTATCCTTCGCCTCATCCACGACGGCCCCAACGCTGCTGGGCCACCAGGCGGCCTCGCTGCCGCTCTTGATGTGGCGGGAGATCTCCTTGAAGCCGATGGAGGCGAGTTTCGCCCCGGCGTGGTTGAAGACGGCGGGCTTCCGCTCGCGCCATTGCCACGAGAGGCGCGTGTGGGCGCACACCCGGATACGGTCGTACCAGGCGGGTAGCGTGCAATCGTCGGCCTCGGCGAGCCAGTCGGGAGCCACCGGCTCGATAGGATTCGCCAGATGCCGCCGCGTACGGGCGAGTTCGGCCGCAAAGACGGCCTCGTCGTCCACGGGCGCGTCGCGACGGCCGATCCAGACGGCGTCCGGCCGCACCGGTGCACTGTGCAGCACAAAGCGGTGCGTGCCGGTAGCCAGATCGACCGCGCCGAGCCGCGACCACGCGTACGCCTTCGGCCCCTGGAGGACGCCGGCGCCCTCGATGTCGGCCGTGCGGGCGGCCTTCGCATCCGCGGGGTCCTTCGGGTCGACGGCCCAGCGAATCGTCCGGTCGCCGGTCGACGCGCACCGCAGCCAAAGATAGTGCCGGCCGGACGTCTCCACCGTGAAGTCGTAGCCGCACCACGCGCCGGCGGGGAAGAATCTGGTGAGGCAGATTCGCCCGAGTGCGTGCGGGGCGGTGTGGCGGCGAGCAAAGTCTTCTTCGCGCGAGCGGACGTCGTAGTTTTCCATCTGGATGAGGATGCCCGCCGCCGGCGCGGCCGACTCGTCCGGTTCGCCGCCGAGGACGGCCCCGGCAGCCAACAACAGGCACAGCACCCCTGGTGCGGTACGCATCGCGAGGCACTCCTTCTGACAACCGCTCGCTCTGTCAAGACTTTTCACTGAAAACGTCCCTCGTATATGGGGGCGAAATATTGCCGGAAACGCTTTGATCGGCGGTTGCCGGGGAGAGTATAATACATGAGGTCTCCGGCCATTGGCCAAAACGGCCACCATCCTGCGGCCATTATGTCCCACAATCTATATACGGGCTGCTGAATAATTCAGGGCCTGCCTGCGAAAGGACATTTTTCCGCACCTCGTCGACGGCCGACTGGTTCGGACAGGCCCTATATATTACGCTTACATTACATAGTAACAGGAGAGACAATTGAAATTATCAACTTCTTTTTTGGCATGGTTCGCGGTTGCGGCCACGGTGTCTGCACTGATGTTTTCATTGGCCGGGTCCGCTTCGGAAACGCCGGGGATGGTGAAAACCAGCAGCGTTAACACTCCCGGGCTCTATCTGGTCAGCATCGGCAACGGCGACCCGGACAACATTACCGTGCGCGCGCTTAACACCATGAAAGCGGCCGATATTGTCTTCTGCGGAAAAGATGCGGTCAAGTATTTCCCGCATCTGTTAAAGGGAAAACGAATAGAGAAAACCTCCGTGAACATTCATCGAACATTCATGCGCAAAAGAAAAACCGATTACCCCAAAGCGCTGCAAGAGGTGAAAAGAGTGTCGGGCATTGTCCGCGGCGCGATTGCGGAAGGGAAAACGGTAGCGGTGCTGGTTTCCGGCGATCCCACGATTTACGGGCCGAATATATGGTTCATGGAGGCGTTCGAGGATTTGAATCCTGAAATCATTCCCGGCGTCAGCAGTTTTAATTGCGCAAACGCGGCCTTGAAAAAAGGAGTTGCCTTCGGAAAACATACCCGTTCGGTCATTCTGAGCAACGGAATGGATATGGAAAAGCTCGCGGAAGCCAGGACGTCCATGGTGTTCTTCACGATGCACCTGTCGTTGCAGGACATTGTGAAGAAACTGAAGCCCCATTACGGCGGACACGCGCCGATTGCCATCGTGTGCAACGCCGGTTACCGCGAAAAGGAACGTATCTACCGGGGGACACTCGATGACATTCTGGAGCGCACCAAAGGTCAAAAGCTGCCGATTCATCTTGTCTACGTGGGGGATTTCCTGACCAGGCGCTACGGCATCAAGGAAGCCGCCGATGCATTAGCAGAAAAAACGAATAAGGCCAAGACGGCCGGACCCTGATTCGGTGGTGTGGTTGACGCCCTCGACCACGCTCGTCACGCGGCCGCGGGCCTCGTGGCGGCGGGACCGGGTGCGGGGTGGAACAACTCTCGGGCAGGGAAGCAGTGCGAAGAGGGGGAGAAATGCGAAGCCGGTGAAGGCGGGATTTCAGTGCCTTACCGCGAAAACGTCTCCCGCCGGCGGCAGCCGCTCACGGGACGGTGCGCCGGCACGGTGCGCTCATCGCGACACGTTATAGATCTTTACCGATTCCGGTTCGAAAAGCGTTTCTTCGTCGTCCGCGTATCGGTGGGCGTTCGTCTCGTCGTCACTGGTATACTCATATACCTCATGTCCCGCCGCCCAGGGGAGACTCTGCTGATCGCGGACGCGCCCGCCCTTGCGACGGAAAAGGAGATCACGGAGGTCACCATCAGCAGCCCGGAGGAACTGGCGGAGTACGCGGAAAAGAGCGGCAACCGCGTCCGGATGAAGCCGGGGCGTTACCGGATGACCGACTATATCACGTCCGAGAAAATCGACGAGATGAACCGGAGGATACGGGAGTCGAAAACGAGAGAAGG
>CAZLBC010000007.1:0-103510 GCA_964557575.1 uncultured Planctomycetaceae bacterium | reverse complement strand
CGGACGAGGCGGGGCGTGACAGTTCGCGCGAAGGCCCGCAACACGAGGTCACGATCACCAAGCCGTTTTACCTGTCCGTCACGGAGGTCACGCAGGCCCAGTACCTGGTCGTGACGGGCAAGAACCCGAGCAAGTACAAGGGCGCTAACCGGCCGGTGGAGATGGTTTCATGGAACGATGCCGTCGCGTTCTGCAAGCGATTATCCGCCGCAAAGAAACGAATATTCCGGCTGCCCACGGAAGCTGAATGGGAATACGCCTGCCGGGCCGGAACAACGACGCGGTTCAGTTTTGGGGACAAGGACGAAGACCTGCACGAGTACGGCAACTACGCCGACCGGACGTGTACGGACCCGTACAAGGGCAGGAAAGACGAGGCCCATTCAGACGGGCACGACCGGACGGCCCCGGTCGGGTCGCTGAAGCCCAACCCGTGGGGCCTGTATGACATGCACGGAAACGTCTGGGAGTGGTGTGCGGACTGGTACGGCAACTACGCCAAGGAGAAGGCGCAAGACCCGACAGGCCCCGCCGCCGGAGACCGCCGTGGGCGTCGCGGCGGTTCGTGGTACGGTCTACCACGTGACTGCCGCTCGGCGCGCCGCAACAGGATCGGCCCCGGGTACCGGGTCCCTACTCTCGGCATCCGGGTGGTTGTTCCCCTGTCGGCCGGCGTGGACTGATGGTGTGTTATCCTTTGCCCTTTGCCCTTTTACCCTTTGGAGGGGGGTCCGGGGGGCAACGCCCCCCGGTCGGCCCGCAGGGCCGACGGCGGCCGTCTTACGGCTTAAAAACAAGCGTGGACGGTCTATGTGGGAAGGGCACTGTCCGCACCGGACAGGCGCCCGCATTTTCGCCGCCGGCGGCAACCGGCGGAAACGTGATAAGCCGCATCGCGCGGCGCTGCCGCGCATCGGGGGGGCCGTGCCGAACGGCCGGCCGTGTGCGTCGCGGCGGTTCGTGGAACAATCAACCACGTCACTGCCGCTCGGCGAACCGCAACAGGAACGACCCCGGAAACCGGAACCATAATAACGGCTTCCGGGTGGTTGTTCCCCTGTCGGCCGGCGTGCACCGGCGATACCCGCTCAGGCGGGTAGTCCGCCCGGAATCCCGGTGTTCACGGATGCCGGGAGCGCGGCGAGACGCCAGTCCTGGCGCGGCTCCCGTGTCGCCCCTTCGGCGGGGCGACCGAAAACTCGCTGAACGGCCGGCCGAGTCTGGTACCCCGGTTGCGGGGGAACGTGTCGGCCGGCCTCTTTTTTTCGATGTTGACGGCGGCGAACAATGACGGATGCGGACCGACGATGGCTAAAGAATTGCAGGTAATCCGGGATTTTTATGACTTCACGCTGTGGCTGGTCCGCCACGTTGAGAAGTTCCCCCGCCACCATCGGCACAGCCTCGGGCGCGACATGGAAGCGCGGCTCCAGTCGCTCCTTGCCCTGCTCCTGCGGGCGAAGTTTTCGCGCGCGCCGGGCGAGCATCTCACGGCGGCGAATATCGAGCTGGAGATTCTGCGTTTCCAGGTCCGGCTGGCCGTCGATCTCGCGGTGTTCCCGGCAAAGAGCCAGCGGTACGCGGCCGCGACGATGCAGGACATCGGCCGCCAGATCGGCGGATGGCGCAACGACGCACGCGGGAGACCATGAAGCGGTACGGTGCATTATGGGCGCCGCTGGTGTCGTGGGAAAACCTGCTTGCCGCGGCGCGGAAGGCCCGGCGGGGCAAGCGCGACCGGCGGTACGTGCGGCGGTTCGAATTCAACCGGGAGACGGAGCTGTTACGGCTCAGGCGGGACCTCCTGTCCGGTGATTACCGGCCCGGCGGGTATCGTACGCACTGGATTGCGCGCCCCAAACCGCGGTTGATTTCCGCGGCGCCCTACCGCGACCGTGTCGTTCATCACGCCCTGATGAACGTTCTTGAACCGATACTCGATCGACACTTCCACCCGCACAGTTTCGCCTGCCGGAAGGGCAAGGGGACCCACGCGGCGGCGGACCGCCTGCAGTCGCTGATGCGGCGTCATACCCGCGTGCTCCAGTGCGACATCCGGAAGTACTTCCCGAGCATCGATCACGAGATACTCAAGGGCAAGTTCCGGCGGCTGATCAAGGACCGGCGGGTACTGGCCCTGATGGACCTGGTGGTCGACAATGCAAACGCCCAGGAGCCGGTCGAGGAATACTTCCCGGGCGACGACCTGTTCGCGCCCGGCCGGCGGCGGCGCGGCCTGCCGATCGGCAACCTGACCAGCCAGTGGTTCGCGAACTGGTACCTCAACGACCTCGACCACTTCGTGACCGGCGGGCTCGGGATCGGGGGGTACCTGCGGTACTGCGACGATTTCCTGCTGCTGCATGACGACGCGGCGGCGCTGCGGGCGGCGCGTGGCCGGGTCGTGGCGCGACTGGCCGGCGACCGGCTGCGTATCCACGAGCGGCGGGCGCGCGTGTCGCCGGCGCGGGCCGGTATACGGTTTTTGGGCTACCGCGTCCGGCCCGGCTACCGCCTCATACTGAAGGACAACGTCCGGCAGTTGCGGCGCCGCGTCCGGTGGATGAAGCGGGCGTACGCGGCGGGGCGGATCGGGTGGGGGGACATCGAGCCCCGCCTGGCCGGTTGGATCGGGCACGCCCGCCGTGCCGACAGTTGCGTGCTTTTGCGGCAGTTGGCGAAGGAATGGGTTTTCCGGCGGGGAGCGGCGGACTAAAACGATTTCCGCGGATTGTCGACTGTCTCCCCGGCAGGGCCGAACGTGGATCGGTTGCACACATATGTTGCGGGCCGAACAGCACGTCCATCAACACGTTCATTACCTCTGCCGTGACAGAAAAGATTTCCGCTATCACAACGGAGGACTACATCGCTGAACGGGCGAAGAAGGCACGCCCGGGCGGGTTCAGAAACGTGCTGGATCGTGTCCCCGAGCGACAGCCGCTGCCCGGCGATGAACGGTAAGGACGTCGGAGTGCCGTATACGTTCCCCCTCACTGCTTCGGGGGCACGGCCTCGCGGACGACGGCGCCGTGGGTCTCGCTGAAGACCGGGAGGGCCGACTGCTCGATTAATTGTCAATTTAATTGCCATTTTAATTGGCAATTAAAATGGCCTATACTACAATACCCTTGGTTCTTATCATGTTCCGCGCGGCGTATCGACAGCGATTGACGGACTGCGTAAGGATACGAAAATGATTACCGTGAAAGAAAATACGACGCTGGTCGGGGTTTCCGAGCTTCGATCCGGCATAGATAAGATACTCGAGAAGGCACGCGACGGACTGGTGGTCATCGAAAAACGGCACAAGCCGCAGGCGGTCCTGATGTCAAACGAACAGTATGAACACCTCGCCGGTCTTCTCGATATGGCGGAAGACCTGGTCCTGGGTTTTATCGCGGCCGAACGTTTCAATAACGGCGAAGACGCCGACTACGTGGATATCGAATCTCTGCTGTAACGCGGCCCGTGCATGATGTGGCAGATAAAAATTCACCATCGTGTCCTCGACGAGGATCTCAAAAAAGTCGGCAAAAAAGACCGCTCCGTTATCCTCAAGACGATCTATAAGAAACTGAGCGTATCCCCGGAGGAATACGGGGCCCCCCTCCGTCATGCGTTAAAGGGCTACTGGAAGCTGAAAATTTCCAAGTATCGTGTTATTTACCGGATAGAGGATAAAGAAATCAGGGTTCTCGTTTTGAAAATCGGTATGCGCCGCGATCAAGAAGTCTACAGAGAGATGCTCAGCCGGTTACACAAACTATAGCGCTGCGCATTAATCGCATATCTCGCCGCTCTCTCCGCGCTATGCCGGACGCTGAACGCCCGGCCGCCGGTGATCACGTCTCCCGCGCCCCCTGCTTCGGTACGGCGTTATCTTCCCCATTCCCCCCTCACTGCTTCGGGGGCGCGGCCTCGCGGACGACGGCGCCGTGGGTTTCGCTGAAGACCATGAGGGCGAGACGCTCGACGGCCCCGCGGTCCCGGGTGTTCAGCGAGGTGTAGTCGAACCGCCCGCGGAGGTCGGTGTAGCCGTCCTTGTAGAACCGCACCCGGCCGCCGGCCGTTCTGGCGTAGACCTTGACGTAGGTCTTCGGCAGGGGCGCGCCGGTCTTCGCGTCGGTCACCTTCAGTTGCCCGTAGTTCTCGATCACCTGGCAGTTGATCGTGTTGGCGTACCAGGCGTCGCTGCGGGTCAGCCCGCCGCCGGCGACCTGCACCAGGACGTTGACGTCGGCGAGCTGCTCGGGGAGGTCGATTTTCTTCGTGCCCTCTTTCTTGTCGAGCTTCACCGTTTTCGTCGCGTTCGGCGTGATGTAGGAGAAACGGCCGGCGGCCCGGCCCGACCGGACGAAGGGGCTGCGGCTGAAGAGCAGCTCGATGTCCATGCGGTAGTAGTTGACTCTGACCGCGTCGAGATTGCGGTGGTTGAGCACTATCCGGCCGCCCGCGACATGGAAATCGAAGGCCGGTTCGGTTTCGGCGAGCTTTTCCTGCTGTTGCGCGCGGCTCTCCTCGTCGACGACCGCGCCGGCCGTGCCGGCGATCTCGTCGAGCTGGGCGAGGGCCGCGGTGAACCGCTTGCGCCACGTGTCGACGGGGTAGTCCCGGTACGCCGCCGCCAGTTTCCGCGCAGCGGCGGTGTCGCCCCGGTAGAAGTCGGTGTAGACCCGCAGGTAATCGTACTGCATGCGGGACGCCGGCCGCCTGGGATTGATCCGGTCGAAAAATCGCAGGCCCTCTTCGACGCGGTCCTGCAGGAAGAGGTAGCAGGTCACGGCCGCCAGGTCCCGGTCGTCGAGTTCGCGCCGGTAGCTGAGGACCTTCAGGAGGCGGTTGTACTGGGCGAAGAGCCGGTCGTTGACGATCGTCCGCCGGTTGCCGAGGCGGTGGGCACGGGCATTGACCAGGGGCCGGTACTCGATGTGCTGGTAGGTGTTCCGGGCCACCGGGTCGATGGTCAGCAGGGGGCTTTCAAGGGCCGTCCCGCACTGCCGGACGAACGAATCCCGGTGCTGCAGGTATGCGGCGACGGCATCCGGGCGGTCGTGGTAGATCCCGTAACTGTAGAGCGTGTGGTTGTAGACGTGGCGGCGATCCAGGATCGCGAGGACCCGGTCGAAGTACTGTTTGTCCTTCATCCGCCAGGCGATTTTCTCCGGCTTTATGCGATGGAGATTGCAGGACTTCAGGTAGTCGATGACCTTCTCGCCGTCGGCGAACTGCGAGATGTATGCCCAGCTCGATGTGTCGATTCTGCTGAGTTTCTTCACCACGTTCAGCCTGAAGCCGTCCGCCGAGGCCACGTACTTTTCATTCATGGCCACGTGGGCGGGATAGTGGGGGTATGTGCCGGTGGCGGGGAAGTAGAAGTAATACTCCATCGTCTGCGTGCGGTAGGGCTGCAGGTCGAGGTTCACCGATCGGGTCTTCCGGCCCCCGGCGACCGGTATGGCGCCGGCGGGCACCTGCAGGAGGACATCCAGCCGCCGCCGCGAAGCGGTGGGATTGGTCACCACCACGTGGCAGCCGTAGACCACGCCGGTCAGAAATTCCTCGGTGACGTATTTCTCGGTTTTCTCGTTGCCCTCGTGGCTGTACCGGTCGCCGTGGCGGAAGAAGTTCTGGCTGACCAGCACCGGGATCTTTTCCGCTCCGGCCGCGGCGGGACGGATCTCCTCGTGAAAGGCGACGGCGGGGCCGGCGGCCGTGAAGCGGAACGCCCCGTCTTTCGCGGCGGCCTGGTGCTTCCCGGCCGCAAACGGGAGGTCGAGGACGGCGAGGGCCAGCATGATCTCCGTGAAGCTGCGGTGGGCCGCGGCGAGGTTCCCGGAGACGAACGGCCCGTCGCCGTCGTGGGCGGCGAAGTCTTTCCAGAACCCGTTGACCGTCACCAGGCCGGCATTCTGTTTTTCGACGGGCAGGTGGTAGTAGTTGTTCTCGACCCACTCCTTCGTCCTGGGCATCTTCCGGTAGAATTGCCTGACCTTTTTACGGTCCTTGACGCCCCGGGCGAGGGAATCGTCCATCGCCGTGTCCTTGCCGTCGGCGAGCTTATCGGCTTCCGCGAGTTGCCGCGGTTTCTCCTCCGCCTCGGCGGGGCGGGCGGCGGGTTCCGGGGCAGGCTTGGCGGGGGCCTTGGTCTTGGCGTCGGCCTTTTTGGCCGCGAGCCCTTCGAGACTTTTCGCCTCGTCCCGGGCGGCGACTTCTTTCTCCAGCCGGCGCGCGGGCCGGCGCTGTTCCGCCGTTTTCCCCGCTTCCTGTTTCGCGGCTTCTTCCTTCGCCGCTTCGAATCCGCCGTCCCGGCCGGCGGCATCGAGGGCCTTGCCCTTGATCGCCGTCTGGAAGAGGCGGTTCTGCGCGGCCGGGTCCGGGGGGATCAGCTCCCAGCGGTCCGTGACGGCCCGGGCGGTCACCGGCCGCTCGCCCTCGATTCGCCGGGCCAGGAGTATCCGCTCGCAGACGTTCAGGCGGCCGTGTCGCCAGGGTTCCCGGTAGTCGCCGAGGTCCGCGCCCAGGAGCCAGCGGTCCATGAAGGTCTTGTCGCGCTTGTTTTTCAGGTAGGGCATGACGACGTTCTCGAAGAACGGCGGGTCCTTTTTGTACACGAAGAAACTGAGCTCGTGGCAGGCGTACTGCGCGTACAGCTCGCGCTTCCGTTCTTCCGTGAGTTCCGGCCAGTCGAGGATGAAACCGAACTCGGCGAGATCGCTGTTGCCGCCGAGGGTCATGTACAGGGCATAGGCATCGGCGAGGGTCTCGACGGTCTCGAACCGCGCGGTCGCCATGTCTTCGATGACCAGTGTTTCCTTTGCCGCGAGGGCGGTGATTTCTTTCTGCCGGGTGAAGTGTTCGGCGGGATCGAACGGCCGCGGGAGGCGGCGGTCGCGTGTTTCGAGCCGGCCCTGCTTGAGGGATACCTGCCGCCACCCGGTGTTCTCCGGGTCGCAGGCCACGATACGGATGTCCTGGCGGCCGCGGAGGTCGGCGCGGTCGATGGTGACAACTCCGTTTTTGCCGGGCCGGAGGTTGGCGAGCAGGACGGCCCGGCCGGCCAGAAAGTCGAGGTTCGAGAATCCGGCTTCCGCGGCGGGTTTTCCCTTCGCTTTCCCGCCGAAGGCTGTAGCGCGTCCTCCCTTTCCCGCGACGCTCTTCTTGCCGTACCGCCCGCCGCGCCGGGCCTCCTGGCGGCCGGTGTCGGTCTCGCGGATCGCCCAGGGATTCAACAGGAGACCGGGGCGCTGCAGCATGTTCCCGGGGTACTTTTTCCCGGTCCGCCGGTCCAGTATGTAGCGATACTCGTCGCCGATGTCCCTGCCGGCGACGTACTGGGAGTCGGCGGGGGCGTTGACGGCGAAGCCGGGGGTGCGGATCGGCATCGCGAGGTTCCCGGCGAGGGGATACGCCGGCCGGAACCGGGCGGCGGCGACGTGGACCCGCGCGTACTTACCGGCGCCGAAGAGCTTGATCCGCACGTGTTTCTCGTCGACCGCGACGCCGGTTATCTGGAGCGGGCGGGCATTGATCACCTGCAGGCGGCGGGTCGGCGAGAGGACGTAGCCGCCGCGCTGCTCCCCGTCGGTCAGGCGGATGGTGATATGGTGTCCGGTCTCCCTGAGCAGGAGGCTGTAATCGCCGGCGGGCAGGTCCTCGACGACCAGGAATCCCTTCGCGAGTTTCAGGGCGCCGGTGCGGTCGGCGACGAAGACACCCCCCCGGGTTTCGATGAGGGAAAAATCCGCGCCGGTGCTTTTTTCGGCGGCGCCCATGTACGGTACCAGGACCCGCTCCCCGGCCTTTCCGTGAATGACGCCGGGCAGGGTGCGGCCGTCGCGGGGGGGCGTCCAGGTGTGCCTGATGCCCGCGGGGCCGGTCGCCGTGACCGACGCGATGTCCTCCAGCGGGCCCAGCCGGACGCGCCCGCTGTCGTCGGTCTGCAGGGACACGTGGACGGTCTCCTTGAAATCGCGGTGTTTCAATTCCACCGTGACGGGACGGCCGGGTTTCGGCTCGCCGTTCCTGCCGAGGAGGTCGAGGCAGTAGTCGCCGGCGTCCCGCGAGAAGAAGAGATCCGCGACCGCGTGCCGCGTGTCGATGCCGTTGATCGCGAAGGACGCGGTGGCGGCGAGGTCCTGCTTCTCGTTCAGGCTGACGTTTTTCACCGTCGCCCGGAGGGTGAACCCGATCTGCCGGAGCCGGTCGGGCACGGCGAATTCGTACACCGACTCGCCGTCGTGGTTGAGCTGGAAATCCCCGACCTCCACCGTGGTGGTTACCCCGTCGATGTCCCGGGACCGGATGATCAGCTTGACCTCCTCCAGTAATTTCAGGGATACCTCCGTGCCGTTGAGGCGCAGGGACGGCCTGATCAGCACCCGCGCCTTCGCTCCCTGCAGGAGCGCCTCCCGCTCGACGTGGATCCCGGCCAGGAGCCGGTAGCGTTCGGCGTGGTGCTGAAAGTGATCGCGTGACGCGAAACCGCCCGCGGCGATGATCATTTCCTCGCGCCCGGGCTTGGTCGAGAAGGGCACCGTGATCCTGCCCTCCCGGTCCGCCGCGTACCGGCGGCCGCCGACGTAGACCGCCGCGTCCGGCAGCAGCCGGTTCGATTCGTCGAGGATCGTGAAGACGTGGCCGGCGGCCCCGGTATTCTCGAGGTATCCCAGTGAACCCTTGCGCACGACCGCCCGGGAACTCTTTCCATTGCCGATCAATTCGACCACGTACACGCCGCGGTCCGCGCACTGCGGGAAGGCGAATGTCCGGCGGACCCGCCGGAAGGGGGGCTCGTCGTATGCGCAGGTCTTCTCGAAGTTCGCCACCAGTCCGTCGAGGTCGATGGTCGTGTCGATTGCCGCGTGGGTGGCGCGGTAGAAATTCAGCTCGTCGATTGCGAATACCTTGACGATCAGCTTCCGCACGTTCTTGATATGCACGTCGAGGCGGACCTCGTCGGCCGGCGTGAAGACCGCCGGGTTGGTGTGGGCGAAGTCGATGTCGACCCGCTCCTTGAGGGCCGTGTACTTCGCCGGGCTCAGGAGCGAATACCACTGCTCGGCGTCGCCGAGGCCGGCGGTGATCTTCGTCTCCGCGAAGACCTCCTTGAGGTACGTCTCCCGGATGTAGTCGGTGTATTCCTTCGTGTTCCAGGTCTTCTCTTCCCGGAAAAAGTGCATCAGGTAACTGCGGACGAGCGGTTCGTCGTTGCCGACCGGGGCCAGGAGCGTGAATTCCGAGAAGTCCGCGCCGAGATTGACCCGCCACCGGCCGCTGCGGTCCCGCTGCTGGAGCGTCTTGATGTAATCGGGATTCACGTAGGAGGCCGTCCGGGGGAGCGTGATGTATTCCAGGAAGCGGGCGCGGTTGTATTCGCCGCGCTCCCGGTCGAGGACGAGGCGGTGGTACAGCACGCAGGCCTTCAGCGAGTTGTGGACGGGGCCGAGTGTTGAGACGTAAGCCCAGAGCCGGTCGAGGTGTGCGTTCCTGACCGCCGGATCGAACTGCCGCGCGGCGTCGTCGCCGGGCCGCAGCCGGGACAGGCAGGTGTTGACGAAGTGGGTCTGGTTGCGCAGATCCGGCTTGAGCTTCAGGAGGGCTTCAAGCTGTGCCGTGAGCATCAGCGTGTGGATCGGCAGCGAGCCGAAGCCGCCGGAGTGCCGGTATGCCAGGTCGCTCTTTACCAGCGCGACCAGTCCCGGGACGTCGGGACGGCGGAGTCGCTTGAGCAGGTGACGGCGTATGCGCGGATCGAGTTTCGTCTGCGCCAGCCGGTACAGGGCCGCGTCCTCGAATCCGGCCGTGGTGTGCTCGTGGCGGGCCATCGCGCGCCCCGTCAGCCGCTCGCGCGAGATGAGGGCCTGGTCGAGCGCGGTCGGCAGGGTGAGTTTCGGGTCCAGCTCCTCCCGCTGGTGGTTGAAGTGAAGGTTGAGTCTGCTGCGCAGATACCGGAGCGTCCGGTCGTGGTCCGTGTCGTAGGTCAGGAGGGCCAGCCGGTTCCGGATCTCCCGGTAGCGGCCGCCCTCGTTGTGGCGATTGGCCCAGACCTTCAGCAGGGGCTCGATCTTATCGAACCGCTCGGTGTTGAGGTAGTGCAGGCAGTGGTAGTAGTAATAGTCCACGGTCCCGGGGATCAGTTGTTTCAGGGCCTCGTCCCGCTTGTCGGCGAGCGAGAAATCCTCGATGAAACCGATGGTTCCCGCGGCGGCAATGGCGGCGGGGCAGAAAAGCAGCGCAACGATCGTGAGAAGACGCTTTGACCTCATCGTATCTCCTTTCGAGAGGAATGCAGGCGCATATCGATATTGTCCGTTCCGGCGGAGCTGTAGACGAGGACAATCCGCGTGAGTTCCAATAAAAATGAAAAAATATACAGCCCAATGACTTACCATTCCTCCAGTTCGCCGACGATCTCCTCGACGAGGTCCTTGATCGTCACCAGCCCGAGGTGCCGTCCGCCCGGTCCGGTAACGATCGCCATGGCCGCGCCCGCCTGCTGCATTTCCGAGAGGGCGTCGACGATGGGGATGTCGGCATCGAGCAGGAGGGGGTTAGCCCCGAAATGGGCCGGGTCCAGCCCCTTGTCGTCCACCAGGACGTCGTAGACGTTGACGATATACGTCACGCGGTTGTCCCGGCCGATCAGCGGCACCCGCGAGTAGTTGTGGCCGGCGACCCGGGAGACGAATGCCGCCCGGCCGACGTCGGCGGGCAGCGTCGCCGCCTTCCGCAGCGGTATCATGACGCCGCGGAGCGTGATCGTCGGTATCGACATGAGGCGGTGGGCCATCTTCGCCTGCGAGGGAGACAGGATGCCGCTGGCGTGGCCCTCCGCGACGATGGTCGCCGGCTCGGGTCTGCCCAGCCGCGATTGCCGCACCCGGTCCCGGCGGATAATCGACATCAGGCCGCCGCTGAACAGCCGGATGGCCGCGGCGAAACCCGCGGCGTGAAACAGGAGATCGGCGACGTGCAGCAGCCCGACGCCTCCGTACACCAGGGGTTCGGTCCTGCGCCGGAACACGTGCTTGGGGACGCTTTCGGCGAAGATGAAAAAGAGGGGGACGGCGACGGCCATCGTGTACCACTCGGCGTTGTCTTCTTCCCCGGCGAGGACGAACAGGGTGCTGATCGAGAAGGTCGCCAGGTACTGGTGAAGGTTGGTTCCCGCCAGGAGGACGGCGAGCATGCGGTTCGGATTTTTCAGCATGTCGCGCAGGAGCAGGGCCGGGCGGTGCTCGCTCTCGGCGTCCAGTTCTATGCGCAGGCCGTTCATGAGATAGATGCCCGTTTCGATGCCGGCGAAGAAGCCGGCCATGAGGACATTGGCGACGCAAAAGACGCCCCAGAAGAGCCACGTTACCGCGGGGATTGCGGCCGTCATTCGGCTTCCTCCCCGGTCAGTGTCAGCCTGATCCGCTCGGCCCGTCTTCGCCGGACCGATTCGACCGTCATGGAGAGGTTTTTCCAGCGGACGGTGTCTCCGGGGCTTGGTATCCTGCCGAGGAGATACGCCACCAGCCCGGCGAACGTGTGTATGCGCCGCCCCACGGACTCCTCTATCTTGAATACGCCCACCCACTCGTGGATCGCCAGGTCGCCCGTCACGCGGTATTCGTCTTCCCCGCACTGCTGCACCGTCGGCGGCGTGTCGATCTCGTGGCGGTCCCGGATATCCCCGACGATTTCCTCAAGGATGTCTTCGAGCGTCACGAGGCCGGCGGTGCTCCCGTACTCGTCGACGACGAGGGCGAACTGCATCTTTTTTTCCCTGAAGAGGGGCATGACCTTTTCCAGCGTCGCCGATTCGGGAACGAAGAAGACCGGGCTGAGCAGGTCCGCGAGGGGGGTGCCGGGTTTCAGGAGAAGATCCCGGGCGTATATGACGCCGATTATTTCGTCCTGGGCCGCCCCCCTGACGGGCACCTTGCGCAGGCCGGTTTCGCGCACCAGCGCGACCAGCGCTTCGGGCTCGCCGTCGATATCGCAGGTGATCATGTCGGTGCGCGGTACCATCACGTCCCTGACCTTCAGGTTCGCCAGCTCGACGATCTCCCGGAACATGCTGCCGGTGTCGGTCGGTATCCCCGCGTGGTGGGCGGATATCTCCATGAGTGATGCGAGTTCTTCGTGCGTGATTTCGCTGCGGGCCGGGCCGGGCGGGGTGATGATGCGCGACAGGGGGGATATGACCATGACGTCCAGGCAAACGATCGGCGGCCGCAGGACGCGCTCGAGAAAGGACACCGGGATGGCGACCGTCGCCGACCAGGCGCGGGACGAGGAGTAGGCGATCATCTTCGGCGTGACTTCGCCCAGGAGGATCAGCAGCAGCAGCGGCACGACCGACGCGGCGATGATCGAAAGGGCGCCCGCCCCCGATGCCTTGATGCGGAGTATGATCAGCGCGGCGGTCGCCGAAAACGCGACGTTCACGAGCATGTTGAACAGGAGCAGCGCGGTCAGGAGGGACCGCGGGCGCTTCAGGAGCCCGACCGCGACCCGGCCGGACATCGATTGTTCGAGTTGAGCGATATCACGGCGGGTGAGGCTGAACAGGGCGGTCTCCGTTCCGCTGGCAAACGCGGATGCCGCGAGCAGAACGGCCATCGACAGCACCTGCAAACCGTACTCCGCGAAAAAGGCGTCCATCATGTTCCCTGTGTTCTGTCGCTCACGCGCCGGTTGCCCGCAGCGCGATCATATGCCGTGATTGCGGCCCATCCATTTTGAGGGCTGGAGGACGAGGTTGTCGAATCCCGGGACGATGACATCGGCGATCTCGAGTATCTCCAGGAGTGATTCCTTCGCCCGTTCGCTGTCCGCGCACTGTTCCCACACCATCCCGCGGTGAACATGGTCGGCGGTCGGCACGGCCGGGCCGGCGAGGAGGACGGTACTCGCCGGCCGGGTCAGCAGGAGGCCGGTACAACCGCGGGAATACCCGGGAAGGGGGAAGATCCCGATGTTCTCGGTGAACGTGTCCGGCGCGGGCCTGAACCGCCGAATGACGCCCAGTTCCCGTTTGATATTGTCCGGGTCTTCCGTTCCGCTTGCGTTTTCGGCAAGCTCACGGATATGGTTGGAGAAATCCTCCAGTTCTTCCCGGCCGCACCACCAGTCGGCGCCCGCCAGGCCCTCAAGCCCTCTCCTGGCTGCCGGATGCAGCGTGGTGCAAAAGACGTCGGTTATGTCGTCGAGGCGCTTCCCGGCCCGTTCGTGAAGCCGGGCGTCGAGCACCTCCGGCGGCAGTGAGGGATCGACCAGGAACCGCCGGCCGCCCTCTTCGACGAGCGTCGTGGTGGCATGCTGCGTGCGCACCCGCCCTCGCTCTCCCCAGATGAGGTTGCAGGCCATCGTCCCGATACTGATGATCTTGTATTCTGCGGCCACGCCGATCCTTTCAATTCGCCGGTGTCTCTCCGGCAGGTATACTCTAATACGCATCGGCGGTTCAAGTCCATAGCAATGATACGCGCGGGACGCACACGATGTTCAATCACGGCATCCGACGCCTTCTCACCCGCGCCGGTTCTGCCGGGGGATATTTTCTGACCCGGTATCCGATTGTGAAAAGGCAATCACCGCATGGTTTCTGTTACGATGTGTTCCCCCGAGAGGTCCAGCCTGATCCAGCCGGAACGTCCCGTGGCGAAACACCGCCTCGTTTCCTGCAGCCGACCGAAAAATACCGCTGCGTCCCTGTTGCCGATGTTTCGGGCCTGGAGATTTCTGCCGCAGCTCGCCAGTATGATGTCCGGATCGACCGCCGCGATGAATGTCGGCAGGGCCTCGCTCCACTCGCCGTGGTGGGGAAGGACCAGTACATCCGCCCTCAGTTTTTCGGAATCTTCGAGGAGCGTTCTCTGGATGCTGCCGCCGATGTCTCCCGGCAGGAGTATCCGATGGCCGTTGGATTTGATCGAGAGAACCAGGGATTGTTCATTGCTGTTTTTCGAGACGAACCCCGCAGGCGGCCACAGGACGGAGACCGTGAATCCCCCCGTTTCCACTACATCACCCGCTGCCAGCCGGGAAATCGCGCACCGCTCATCGACGGGCGGGCCCGCGGCGGAATTCTCGTTACCCGCGAGGTGAAAGGCGGTGCCGACATACAACCGGTCGGGAACGCCGCGGTCGAGCAGGGCGGGGAGCATGTTGCAGTGGTCGCTGTCGGCGTGGGAAACAAAGATAGTCGACGGGTCGGCGAGTCGCCGGGCGCGCAAAAAGGGACGGAGAACGCGCCGGTATGATCCGCGGAACCGCTGGGCCCCCGCATCAAAGAGCACGGTCTCTCCCCGATCACCGCGGGCGACGACACACTGTCCGTTTCCCGTCGCCAGGAGATTGATCGCTGCGCCGCCGGGGCCCGGCGGCGGTATGAACGTCCAGGCGACGGCACCCAGGACGGCAGCGATAGATACGACGCGCAGTTGGCGGCGACGGGCGAGGATGCCGGCGGCGAGTGCCGCGTAACACGCGGCGACCCACGCCGGCGATACCGGAGAGAGTTCGATCGACAGGCCGGGAAGATACGCTGCGCCGGTCACGATGCATTCCAGGCCGGCCGCCGCGGCCGCGGAAAGGTGGGCGAATACGGATGCTATCGTCGGCATGGGCAGGGCGATCGCCAGCGCGATATATCCCGGGACCAGGACCGCTGTCACCAGCGGCAGCAGGAGCATGCTGAGGAGTGCCGCCCAGGGGCTGAAAAACCCGAACCAGTACGCCGCCAGGGGCGCGGCGGCCAGGTAGGCGGTCAGGGAGATCGAACAGAGGGTTTCCAGTCCCGGAAGACATTTCAACCGGAACCATGTCCGGAAGCCCCGGCTGTCGAGAAGCATCAGTTCCCTGGTGCGTTTCATGCGGGAAAACAGCAGGTCGTTGATCCGCGGTTCGAAGAGGATGATACCGGTTACGATGGTGAAACTCATCTGGAATCCGGGGCGCAAAAGCTGCCGCGGTTCGATCGTCAGCAGGATGATGCCGGCGGCGCAGAGGGAGTTCAGCGACGATCCCCGCCGGCCGGAGATGACCCCCACGGCGATGGCCGCGGCCATCGCCGCGCTGCGCAGGAGCGGCGGCCGGCATTCCGCCAGGAGCAGGTACATCCCGAGAGCGGCGAGAACGGCCCATGCCGCGGACCGCGGAGAAAGGGATCCCAGCCGGCACAGGGTATACAGGAAGCCGAGAAATATGCACAGGTGCATCCCGGAGATCGAGAGAAAGTGGGCGATGCCCGCCCGTCGCATCAATTCGTTTAGTTCGCGGAGGTGAGGATGGCGTTCCCCGGTTACCATGGCATCGGCAAGCATGGCGGCATTGCCGCCGGGTTCGAGGAGGCTGCCGGCGGCGGCGGCCCGCCAGCGCCCCAGAAAACGGCGCAGCCCGCGGGCCTGCTCGACCACCGTCGCCCCCCCCGCCGTCGGGACGTGAAACCACGTCCGCACGCCGGTGAGCCTGCCCCGGGACGCCGGGTCGTACCCCCCGGGATTATCCGGCCCCCCGTAGCGTCCCAGCATGCCGGTCAACTGAAGCGTTTGCCCCGGGCGAATGCCGCCTTCCCGCCCCCGGACCGTCACGCGCGCGGTTCCCCGCGTCTCCTTCCATCCGTCGGCGGTCATGATCTTTTCCGCGTCGAGCAGAAACCGCAGGTTCTTTTCGCCGGGCGTTGTGCCGCCCGCGACGGGAAAGCTTGATACCGTTCCCCGCAGGGTCGACGGGATCGGGCAGGCGCCGGCAAAGGTGACGACGTCGTCCGGATGAATAGCATAGCAGGCGAGATGCATCCTGGCCGCCCCGGCGCCGAAAAAGCCGACCCCCACCAGGACCGCGGCGCATACGCGCAGGTCCTTTCGCCGGGCGACGGCAAGAGCGGAGAACAGCGACAGCGCCCCCGTGACGACCCACGTCCATAACCCGGCCGGCAGCCAGATGCCGGTCGCGATCCCGGCGGCGAGAGACACGGCGGGTATCGCGAGCGGGACGCGAACGAGCCGGTTGGTTTCCTGTGGCGTGATGATTCCCGTTTCCCCTGTTTCCTCTGTGCGGTTCCGGGTGTGCCTACAACCTCCTGCTCCTGCTCGACGGCCGGCGGTGCCGGTAGAGACCGCTGCCCGTGTCCTGGGTGTGCTCGTCTTCGTCGGCGTTCCTGGGAAAGGGAGAGCGGTGGGGGTGCCGGGTTTCGATGTCGACCGTCCGCCTGAGCAGCTTTTCTATCTGGCGCAGCACCAGCCGTTCCTCGATATCGCAGAAGGATATGGATCGCCCGGGCGCCCCGGCGCGACCCGTCCGTCCGATCCGGTGGATGTACATTTCGGGTTCCTGCGGCAGTTCGAAGTTGATCACGTGGGAAACCTCGTTGATATCGAGCCCCCGGGCGGCGACGTCGCTGGCGACGAGTATCCTCGTGTGGCCGTTTTTGAATCTCTCGAGGGCACGGCTTCGCTTTGACTGGGGCAGGTCCGAATGAATCACGTCGGCGTTGAAACCGGCGTTCTGCAGAAAGCCGGCAACCATGTCCGCCCTGACCTTTGTCCTGGTGAACGCGAGGGCACGGGTAATCTGCTCACCGGCGAGCAGGTGCTTCAGGAGCTTCATCTTGTCCTTGTGTTCGACGAGGTAGATTGACTGCCGCACCGTGTCGGCGGCGGGAGCCTCGGGATTGATCCTGATTTCAACCGTGTTCTCCGACTTCAGAAGGCTGCCGGCGAGCGACTGGATCGCCGGCGGGATTGTCGCGGAAAAGAACAGCGTCTGCCTTTTGTCGGGCAGGTACCCGACGATGCGCCAGATATCCTCGATAAAACCCATGTCGAGCATACGGTCGACTTCGTCGAGCACGAAGAACGTGGTGTTTCCCAGGTCGATGACACCCTGCCCGATCAGGTCAAGCAGCCGTCCGGGCGTGGCGGTCAGAATATCGACGCCCTTTTTCAGCGCCTTGACCTGCGGTCCCTGCTTGACGCCGCCGTGGATGACCGTCGACCGGAGCGCGGTGTACGTGCCGTAGGCCCCGATCCGTTCGTCGATCTGGCGAGCCAGTTCGCGGGTGGGGCTGATAATCAGCGCCCGTACGGGCCGGGCGTGACGCCGGTCCTGCTTTTTTGCCGGCCGGGGATGAGTAACAATGTGCTGTATGATCGGCAATCCGAAGGCGGCGGTCTTCCCGGTGCCGGTTTGGGCGCATCCCATGATGTCGCGGCCCTCCAGCGCGGGCGGAATCGCGTCCGTCTGTATGGGCATGGGGGTCGTGTACTCTTCGGATTCGAGGGCCTTCAGCAGAGGGGGGATCAAACCGAGGTGTTCGAAAGTCGTTTCGCTGTTTGTCTTTGCCATGGTGTTTTTTTCAGGTTGTTCTCGTATTGACACGCATTACACCGGCGACGGGCTACGGACCCGTCACATCATATCGAGTTCAGTCTTCCAACAGGCAATCTGTTCGGCGAGTTGGCCGGTCCCGCCGGCGCCGGGTGACGCGTAGGCGGCGACCACGTTTTCCGCCCCGAGAACGTTCTCTATCCCGGGGCAGGCGATTCCGCAGAGATTCTCAAGTTCCCCCGAGGGAATGTCGCGCAATAAGCAGCCGTTCTTTTCGGCACGCGCAACGATCCGCCCGACGATACCGTGGGCCTCGCGGAACGGAATGCCCCGGGACGTCAGGTACTCGGCCAATGAGGTCGCGTCGAGATAGCCGTCTTTCAGGTCGGGTGCGCGCAGGCGGGTGGTGGCGACGATGCCGGCGGCGACGCCGAGCGAGCGGCGCATAACACGCCGGGCGCCAAAGGCGAATCGCTTGTCATCCTGCAGGTCCCGGTTGTATCCCGAGGGCAGGCCTTTCATCAGCACCAGCATCCCGACGAGATCAGAAATGACCGCGGCCGATTTCGCGCGGATCAGTTCGAGCGTGTCGGGGTTTTTTTTCTGCGGCATCATGCTCGATGACGTGCAGTACGCGTCGTCGAGTTCGATCAGTCCGAATTCACACGAGCTGAAAATAATCCAGTCCTCGCACCAGCGCGACAGATGCACGCCGAGCATCGCGCAGGCGAAGCACAGTTCGACGAGGAAGTCCCGGTCCGACGTCGCGTCTATGCTGTTGCGGGACACCGACGAGAAGCCCGTCAGCGCCGCGATCCGGTCGCGGTTCAGCGGCAGCGACGTTCCCCCGACGGCGCCGGCCCCGAGCGGGCAGGCATCGGCCCGCTTTGACGCGTCCGTCAGCCGTCCGGCGTCGCGCTGCAGCATTTCGACATAGGACAGCAGCAGGTGGCCGGCCGCGATCGGCTGGGCCCGCTGGAGGTGGGTGTACGCGGGGATGATAGTGCGGCCCGATCGTTCCGCGAGCGTCACGAAGGCCTGCTGAAGCGTGCGAATCGCGCCGACGAGATCCGCGGCGGCGTCGCGCGACCAGAGCTTCAGGTCGAGGGCGACCTGGTCGTTGCGGCTCCTGCCGGTGTGCAGCTTGGCGCCCGCCGGTCCCGTCCGCTCGATGAGTGCCGCCTCGATAACCATGTGTATGTCTTCAAGACTGTTGTCAATTGTCAGCCTTCCCGCCTCGATGTCGCCGGCTATGTCTTCGAGTCCCTTTTCGATCACGGCGAATTCCTCGGCGGAAATGATTCCTTCTTCAGACAGCATGCGGGCATGGGCCTTCGATCCGGCGATATCGTATTTCCACAGATCGATATCGACGTCAAGGCTCGACAGAAGCGCAGCGGTCTGACCGTCGGGGATGCCGCTCAGGCGGCCGTGCCACGATTTTCCCGCCATCTGTGCCGCCGATTCGTGTTGTGTGTTCTCGTTGTTGTCCATCGTTGCCTGCAGAATGGTGTGCCGGGTGGAATCACACTGAGTACCGTTCAAGATGTTATGGCCCCCGATACGGGCTGTCAACGTTGCAGCGTCTTATAAATTGGTGTAAAAGAGAGATATGGACGATACACCGGACTGTTCGAAACGAGGCGTCTTCACCGCGGCCGTACGCGAAAACCGCGAATTGTGCAAGGATCATTTTCTGATGACTCTTGCGGCACCCGGGTTTCCACCGTGCACGCCCGGTAATTTCATCCAGGTGCAGTGCAGTGCGCCCGGCGAGGATTTCGGCGAGCGAACGGTCGAATGGGTGGATAACAAGCCGCCGGTATTGCAGCAGGCGGAGCTTGTCGAAGCCGAACCGTTTCTGCGCAGGCCTTTTTCACTGGCGGGGGTCCGGCACGGCGGAGAAACAGCGGAACTCGATATTATCTATCGCGTTGTCGGTATCGGTACCCGGCGGCTGGCCGGGTGTGCGGCGGGTGACAGCATGTCGATCATCGGTCCCCTGGGCAATTCGTTTCCGGTGCCCGGCGATTGCCGGGCGGCGGTGCTGGTCGGCGGGGGTGTCGGGATTCCCCCGCTGGTGTATCTCGGCAGGGAACTCGCCGGACGGGGGATTTCCGCGACGGTTCTTGCCGGCGTCACGTCGGCGGAGCACCTTTTTCTTTCGGCAGGTTCCGATCCCGCAGACCGGGACGGGAAGCCCTCGTTCTGTTGCCGCGCATTCGAGGAACTGGGGATGCCCACGGCGATTTCAACCGACGACGGTACGGTCGGCTACGCGGGGTTGGTAACGGTCCTGTTCGAGCGATGGCTCGCCCGGCGTCCTGCGGATGCAGACGCGACGGTGGTCTATTGTTGCGGTCCGGAACCCATGATGAGGGCGGTGTCCGCGCTGTCCGCATCCGGCGGGTTGACCTGCTATGTCTCCATGGAAAGAAACATGGCCTGCGGAATGGGAACCTGCCAGTCCTGTACGGTGAAGCTCGCCGATGCCTCCCGCGAGGGGTGGTCGTACCGCCTCTGCTGCAGTGACGGACCGATTTTCGAGGCGTCAAAAATACTCTGGACATAACCGTTCTGTTTGCGGTATAATCGCCTGTCATTTTTGAAACAGGGAACTGGTTTCTGGAGAGCTGTTCGGCGTATAAGTCGATTTATTTCAATTAGATGCCGTTTTTTTGTCGAAGGTTGCGGGAAGAGTGAGTCAAGCGGACAACGACAATACGATAGATATTCATTGCGGTATATGCGGTTTGTACCTGTGTTTTACCAGTGAATACATGGGAGGTAAGGGCAGGTGCCCGCGGTGCGGGTCTGTTTTGCGTCTTCCCCAGTCCTACCTGAGCGTAAAAAGAAACATAAAAAGAAAAGGTGTAAGATTTTACGCTTATTCTGAAGACGGCGAAAGGGTCCCGCCGAGAAAAACGAGAGTCGTGTATTCCAAGGATGGCCCCAGCGTCCTCTACCGCTGTACCGGCTGCCGGAACGAGTACGAGACCCTTCTCTTTGAGCGGAAGTACTACAATCTGTGTCCCTTGTGCGGCAGTCCCGGTTTGCCGGTCGAAAAAAACATGGAAAAAACCGGGAGCTGAGTTTCCGCTGCGTTTACGCCAGGTTAGGGTCCCGCAGGGTATCCTTCATCAGTTTCCTTTGGCGATGCAGGATTTCTTCCGTTGCGGGGGATGATATGTGGGACCAGGGGAGGGCAGATGCCGGCCGGAGCGACGAGTGGACGATCGCATCGAAGTCGGTCCCGGTTTCCTCGGCGGCGCGTACCCAGGTTTCCCAGTTCCAGTGTTCTATCCAGGAATCCATGCGGGCGCCCGCTTTCCAGGCGGCATGGATCGTTTTGGCGGCTTCCCGGCCGTTCCGACAGATAAAGCATTCCAGCAGTGATTGCTCGATGCGATGAAATTTCAGGTGTATGGGGGTTCCGCGCGCCAGGTCCTTCAGCGTCTTCCTCGTGTGCCACAGGTAATCCTCTTCCCGCATGCCGTCCCACTGCATGGGGGTATGCGGTTTCGGCACGAACCAGGAGACGGAGGCTGTGATGGCACCGCGGTTTCCGTCAAAGTCTCTGCGGGTATCGCTGAGCCTGCGGCAGAGATCCACGATGGCTGCGACGTCCTGTTCGGTTTCACCGGGCAGGGCGGCGATGAAGTATACCTTGACGCTCCGGTATCCGGCCTCCCACGCGGCCGTCACGCCTTCGATCATATCTTTTTCGGAGATGTTTTTGCCTAGTGCGCGACGCATCCGCTCACTGCCTGCTTCGGCCGCTATCGTCAGCCCTCCCTTCCGCACTTCGCTGGTCAGTTTCGGCAGCAGGGCGAGTTGCGCGTCGGTCCTGAGAGAGGGCAGTGATATGGAGACATGGCGGCCGGCAAGATCCGCGTTCAACCGGTCGATCAGTGTGTCGAGTCCGGGATAGTCCCCGGACGAAAGGCTGAGCAGGGATATTTCGTCGTAGCCCGTGGCGTCCACGGCCTGGCGAATCGCTGCCAGGATATCCTCCTGCCGTCGATGCCGAACCGGCCGGCGAAGCCACCCGGCCTGGCAGAATCGGCAGCCGTTCGGACAGCCCCGCATAATCTCTATGGACAGGCGGTCGTGAATCCCCGCGATGGTGGGCACGAGGGGACGCGAGGAGAGCAGCGGCGGCGTGTGCGCGAGATCACCGATACAACCGCGGCGGATCAACGGGGGAATGTCGGCGCGAACGGGACGGGGCGGCGCCGGCCAGGGGCCCGACGGTTCGTAAAACCGGGGTACGTACGCGGAGGGGTGGTTTTTTGCTATCGTCTCGAGAAGGTCATCGCGGCCGATGCCCGACGCTTTTCCCGCGCGGATGATTTTTGCGAGTTCCACCACGGCCTGCTCGCCGTCGCCGGGGAGGAACAGGTCGAAAAAGACAGCCAGCGGTTCGGGCGCATCCGCCAGCGCGTCCCCGCCGACGATCAGCGGATGGGTATCCGAGCGGTCGGCGGCTTTCAGCGGTATACCCGCCAGGTCGAGCATCGTGAGGACGTTTGTCGCGCAGAGTTCATAGCTCAGCGAGAACCCGACGGCGTCGAACTGTGCGATCGGGCAGCGGCTTTCCCAGCCGAACAGGGGTATGTTTTCTGCGCGCATGACCTGCTCGGCGTCGATCAGCGGACAGTAGGCGCGATCGGCCGCCGCGAAGTCCAGGTCGTTGACGGCGTGGTACAGGCAGCGGCTGCCGAGATGGCAGATGCCGACCCGGTAGGCGTCGGGAAACGCGAACACGAACCGCACCGCCGCCGCGCGCGGGTCTTTCCGCCGCGCGTTCGTCTCCATGCCGATGTACTGCCCCGGCTGCCGTACCGCGGGCAGCATTCTGCTGTCGATCAGTCGCTCGATGTTGTCCATTGAACCGCTTTTATGGATAGAACGTTGCCATGCGTGTCGTGTTTGCGTACGCTGTCATCTCAACGATACTGTAACCCCAAGAGGTGATTTATGAAAACACTGACCAGGGAAATCTGGATGAACGTTCCGCAGAGGCGACAGATTGTTTCGATCCACAATGAGGTCGAACAGCTCGTGGCCGAGAGCGGGGTGACCGACGGGATGGTCCTCGTCAACGCGATGCACATTACGGCGAGCGTATTTATCAACGACAACGAGTCCGGCCTGCACCACGACTACGAGGTGTGGCTGGAGGGGCTCGCCCCCGAAAAACCGTACGACCGGTACCGGCACAACGGGGCGGAGGACAACGCCGACGCCCACCTCAAGCGGCAGGTGATGGGCAGGGAGGTCGTGGTCGCCATCACGGACGGCCGGCTGCACCTCGGCCCCTGGGAGCATATCTTCTACTACGAGTTCGACGGCATGCGGCGCAAGCGGCTTCTCGTGAAGATCATCGGGGAGTAACGCGGCAGGGCACAGTACAAAAAAAGGGCGGGAGCCGTGCGGCTCCCGCCCTTTTGTATTACGTGTGCAACTGCTAGAAATCCGACGGTTTCGGGGCGGGTTTCGCCGTGCTGTCGGCCGTTCCGCTCGACTCCGCCTGCTTCCTCTGCGCCGTCATGGCGGCGTTGTAGACCTGCTTGATCAGTTCCGCCGGGGCGAAAATGGTCATCCTGGCGGTGTTGCCCTCGGCCGTCGCGCCCATTGCGACCGGAACGTCGGTATCGATCTTCAGCGAGGGGGGCAGGTCGGGTTCTTCGCCCACCTTCGCTGCAGCCAGCCGGATCGCCTTCAGGAGGTTCTTCATGCTGAAGACCATCGTGAAATACCGTTTGTCCGGCAGTTCCTTCAGGGCCGCGGCAACGCCGGGATCACTCTGGATTGCGCCGCCTTTCGCGGCGGCGGCAACCGCCTCCTGGAGGAATTTCATCCCGCCGCCGAACGTGACGATAACGGTTTTCGCGTCAGGGGACGCAACCAGCGCGCGCATCTTGTCCTCGCCGATAACGCTGGCCATCTTCTTCTTTTGCTGCTCGTCGAGTTCGGCGAGAGAGGCGTGTTTCATTTCAACGGCATCAACGGTCATGCTGCCGACGCTGTCGGCGCCCTTGACGTACTCGAATTTCAGGGACTTGAAATCGGGTTCCTTCGGGGCCAGGACGGTCTGCACGATGTCGTTGATGAGCGTGCATTCCTGCCCCATCAACACCTTCATCTTTGCCGCATCCTTGCAGGACAAAACCACGGACAGGCTGAAGACTCCTTGGCCGACCGGGCTGCCGCCCGCGAACCGCACGGCGGTAATCTCGTCCCCGAATGACAGCGCGAGGTTGATGACTTTTTGTTTGATATCATCCGAGACGGCGATGCCCTCCTGCTTCAGCAGCGTATCGAGCATGTCGATGGCATCGACCAGGGTTTTCTTGTCGATCTTGAAATTCGCCGTCATGCCGCCGGCCATGACCCACAGGTTTGCCGGCAATTTGCCGAGAAGTGATGCGGCGGCCGGCTTGAGGGAGGCGACCTGCTCGGCGAGGCTGGTGCCGGGGACATAATCCACGGCCATGTCGATCGCTATGCCCGTATCGGACATTTTCAGGCCCATTGCCATGCCCTGCACCTGTTTCATCATGTCGGTGGAGAGCTTCATCATGTCGAACATCTCGCCCATGGGGCCCATCATCGCGCCGGGTTGCTCCGCGCCGGGTTGCGACTCCTTCATCTTCTTCTCCTGCGCTTCCAGGAGCTTTTCAATAAGGGGCGCAGCCGCCCTGATGTTGTAGTACAGTGAAGCACTGCAGGATTCGATGACGTTCTTCTCGGCAGCCGGCATGGATTTCAGAATGCCGTTACCGGCGCCGAACTGGGCGATGACCTTCGGGTTGGGGCTGATGACGATGTAATCGCCGATCTTCCTGGTTTGCGCGGGGCCGAGACCCGGCAGCATGAAGGCTGTTTTTCCTTCCGGGGTTTTCTGTATCATTTTCGGGAAGGCGGTTTCCACGCTCTTGCCGGCGACGACAATGGCAAACGGGGGAGAGGCCATGGCCATCTCGGGATTGGTGGCGAGCGTCTCGGGGTTCAGGCCCGATTTGGCCAGATCGGTTATGACCAGGGCGACCCCGCCGTTCGGATTGAATCCTTTACCGAGACCGACTGCGCTGGAGAGCATCGGCAGCGTCGAACCGGGGGCGATCGGCATGGACTCGTTGAGCCCCGTCTTGACCGCCATCTTTTCAACGGCGGCGAGCATGTCCTTCAGGTTCGGCGCGGCGATGAAGCTGAGGGCATCGGCGGGAATGATCTCCAGTATGTTGCCGGCGGCGGGTTGATTGGGATCCGGCCCGATCGGTTCCTCGTTGCCGCCTGCGGCCAGTACCGGGAGTCCGCCGGCAAAAACCGTAGTAATCGCAAACGCGATAAACAGTTGTCTTTTGTTCATTATTCTCTCCTTTGTGTGCCAATCATGTAAATGATTCCATCGGCTACTATATACAGTAATCAGGTTATTCTCCAGAGTATTTGTCGGATTTTTGGTGTTCGTCGCATTACCGAAATACGGACATCGCCATGTACATGGGTTTATACACCGTCTGACGGAAGGTGGTTACTCGTATTTGTCGAGCAAAGCAAAAAATGCGGATGAGTTGCTGAAACGGGAGCGGGTCGAAGATATCATATCATCCATGAATGCGCGTGGTACAACCGGAAGCGATTATGACGGCCGGGTACTTCAGAAGGTTCTGGTGACGCCGGAACAGATAGAGGCCCGCGTAAATGCGTTGTCCGCGGAGATCTCGATGGTTTTTGACGGCCGCGAGTTGACGATTCTTCCGGTGTTGACGGGTTCCCTGGTATTCGTTTCGGATCTTATTCGCCGGCTGCCGCTCAAGATACGGGTCGAGCCGGTATCGATCAGCTCCTATCCCGGGGCGCATACCCGGTCCCGGGGGTGCCGTTTCCGGCTGCCTCCGCCGGCGCGTCTGGACGGACACGATGTGCTGATCGTCGACGATATTTATGACAGCGGAGAAACGATGCGGTTCCTCATGGATGCCGTGGTTTCCTCCGGCGCGGCCGGGATTCATTCATGTGCATTACTGCGAAAATCGAGGCCTGATCTGCCCGAACGGGAGGAACGCGTCGATTTTGTCGGCTTTGATATCCCCGGCGAATTTGTCGTCGGTTACGGCCTCGATTACAACGGCCTCTATCGAAACCTGCCCTGCATCGGTGTGCTGTCCCCCGATATGATTGCCCGGCGGGAGGGACGCGCATGAGTCCCGCCGGCGAAGCGATAGCCCGTTCGGCCGCGGCCGGGCTGGTTCCCGAGGCCGTTGTCCGCGGCGACGAAGTGATTATCCTGGCCGTCAGACCGAGCATATGGTTTATTCCTCTCCGCGCCGTTCCGGGAATCGCGATGGCCGTGGTCATTGTTGCCGGGCTGTGGGGATACGAAAAATACACGGGCGGCATTCCGTATGCCGTTGCCGCGGTTGTGTTTACCGCGGGCTTCCTGTGGGGGGGCATGTACATTGCGATCGCCGCGCTCCGATGGATCAGCAGGCTGTATGTCCTCACCGACCGGCGGCTTCTGACCATGCAGGGAGGATGGAAACCGGATGTATTCGAATGCCCCCTGGTCAGGATCAGTGACGTGGTCGTGGTACATTACGGGGCCGAACGGTTGCTTGGCACCGGCAGCCTTGCCTTTACCGTCGAGGACAATCCCTATGCGCGGCCGGACTGGATTCATCTGCGCAGTGCCGATGAAATCGCCCGCGAGATTCGCCGGGCGGCGATTTCCGCCCGGGGCAGGGAATAACAGCCGGCCTACCGGTCACTTGCCGACGCAAAACCGCGAAAAGATCGTTCCCAGCACGTCTTCGTTCACTATCTGTCCGGAAATTTCACCCAGCGTTCCCATTGCCGAGCGGAGATCAATCGAGGCCTTTTCCGCGCTGTCCGCCAATTCGTTTGCGCTGTTGACAACCGCCACACATTCCCTGATCAACGCGGCCGCCGTTCGCAGGCACTTTCTCTGACGATCGTGCAGTCCGACCGCCGCGCCGCCGCGGAATGTCTTGAGGTTGAGCACTGCGGCGATCGTGCGCTTGAGTTCGTCAACACCGGCTCCCGTCATTGCCGAGGTTTCGACTGTCGAGAACGGGGCCGGGGCGGCGTCGACGGCGTCGGCGATCGCCGCGTACACGGTTCCGCCCGGTCCCTCCGCCGCGTCGATTTTATTCACCGTCACAATAACCGGCGCCGTCGGGTTGCGTTCCCTGAGTTCCCGGAGAAGATCGATGTCGTCGCCGTAATTGTCGCCGGCCGCGGCGTCGAGGACGAACACCACGATATCCGCCTCGGCCGTCGCCCGGCGGGATGCGTCCTGGGCCCGCGCGGCAAGCAGCGGATCGCCGTGGTCGTTATGAAGAAACCCCGCGATATCAAGCAGTTCGACGGTTGCGCCGCAGTCGAGATGCAGCGGCGTGGAAAGGATGTCTCTGGTCGTTCCCGCCAGGGATGAGGTTATGGTCCTCTCCGTTTCGGTCATCGTGTTGACGAGGGAACTCTTGCCGACGTTGGCCCGGCCGGCCATCGCGACGCGGGGCATCCAGGACCGGTCGGGGATCGATCCGGCGGAATCGGCGATGTCTTCGAGGTGTGACGCGATCCCGTCGAGCCGCGCGGATACCAGCCCGGTCGGGGCCGTTTGGATGTCTTCTTCGGCGAGATCGATCGACGCTTCCACGGCAGCCAGTATTTCGGTCAATTCGTTTGCCGTGTCTTCGCAGAGTTGGTGAATCCGGCCGTCCAGCGCGGCGAGACCGGACCGCAGAGCCGCTTCGCTTTCGGCGTGAACAATGTCGGCGACCGCCTCGGCCTGCGAAAGATCCAGGCGGCCCGAAAAAAACGCCCGTGCCGTAAATTCTCCCGCTTCGGCCCGCCGCGCCCCGCAGGCGATCATGTTTTCCAGCAGGGTTCCCGCCGTTTCGGGGCATCCCGGCATCTGGATTTCAATCACGTCTTCCCGGGTGTAACTCCTGGGTTTTTTGAAGCAGTAGAGAATGCCCGGAAACGCGCACCGCCGACACTGATCGCCGATACTGCAGACGACGATACCTTCCCGTGCCCGGAAACCCGGTATCGTGTCCGGAACGACCGGCTTTCCGTTGAGGAAAAACAGCTTCTCGGCAATCGAAAACGCCAGCCGGCCCGATGTGCGGACCGTGGCGACGGGTGCTTTTCCCGCGGCAGTGCAGACGGCGGCTATGGTATCGTCGGCAGGATACACAGTGATTATTGTAATCGATTTCAATGCCTGCGTGAAAAGCCGCACGAAATAAGCGAATTGAATCCTCTATTTTATTTTGACAGAACAATGACGCAGTGCCATAATTCCCTCCTTAAGTATTTTACAAGTGAAGAAATGAGATCCGGAATTTCGGCGGTACATGCCGGTGCGCGGTGAATGAAAAGGCGGGGTCACGGTCGTTTTTTTCGGATCACACTAGACAAAGGATCTGTTGATGGGCCCGATATTAGAGGCATTGTACGAATTACAGAAAATTGAAATCGATATTGCCAAGTTACGCAGAAGGGTAAGGGTTCGACAAAACGCCGCTGCTTCGCAGGAAAAGCGTATCCGGGAGTGCCGGGAAAGGATTGATGAACTGAACAAGGCCAGAACCGAACTGCAGATGAAGTACGACCGGTACGAACTCGACCTGCGGGAGGGAGATGACAAGATCAATAAAAGCCGCAGGGAATTGAACCAGGCGAGAACCAACAAGGAATACGCGGCAATTCTCACCCAAATCAATACGTACAAGGCGGATAATGCCAAGCTTGATGAAGTGGGGCTTGACATTCTCTCGCAGCTTGAAGCCGTCAATGGTGAGATCGAGGACATTCAGAAGGAACAGGTTGAGGAGGAGGCCGCGTTCAAGGATACCCGGTCGCGTAATGACCAAGAAATAGCGGGATTGCAAAAGGAAATTGAACAATTGCAGGAAAAGCGCGCGGCGGCGGCGGCGGTTGTCGACCCGGAGATCCTTTCCACGTTTGAGATACTGGCGAAAAAATATGACGGCGAAGCCATGGCAGAGGTTGTCGGGGACGGTGGTGAATACTCCTGCGGGGGTTGTTTCATGAGCATCAATTCAGAGCACGTCAACGCCCTGAGCACCAGGGATGATATTCGCGTGTGCGACAACTGCAGGCGCATTCTGTATCTTGTGGATCGATCCGGTGAATAGTCCGGCGTCCGTGCGATGAAATATATAATTAATGTTGACGGGGGATCCAGGGGCAATCCCGGTCCCGCCGGTGCGGGTGTCGTTATACGGTCCGCCGACGGGGTCGTTGTTTCGGGAGCCGGTGTCTATATCGGGGAAGCGACGAACAATGTCGCCGAATACCGCGGCCTGATCGAGGCGCTCGACAGGGCTCGAGAACTCGGCGCGACGGACGTTCAGGTCTTCAGCGATTCACAGCTTGTCGTACGGCAGGTGAACGGAATATATCGGGTAAAAAACGCCGGTCTTCGCCCGCTCTTCGACGAGGTATGCCGGAAGGTTGGCGGATTTGAGAAATTCGCTATCGATTTCGTCCCGCGGGAGGAAAACACGGAAGCCGACGAACTGGCAAACCGGGCGATGAATCTCAAGCGCACCGTCGAGGAATAGCCCAAAACAGTCCCGGCGGTCGTCCGCGGCTGCTCGATACGATTGCGTTAATCATCGGAAGCCATTACAATTCCTCATCATGGATACGCTGGTAAAGACGGTTGAGGGTTTCGGTTGTCCCCGCATCATTCTGGTCGGCGATTTCATGCTCGATGAATATGTCTACGGGGACGTCGGGCGCATCAGCCCCGAGGCTCCCGTGCCCGTTTTGAAAATAGACGCGCGCGAACACCGGTGCGGCGGCGGTGGTAACGTAGCGGCGATGATTGCCTCCCTGGGCGGGACGCCCGAGTGCGTGGGGATTGTGGGACGCGACGCGAACGGGGACACGCTCATCGACAGACTCGGGGCCGCCGGGGCGGGAACTGCCGGTTTGCGCGCAATCGACGATCGTCCGACGGTCGTGAAAACGAGATTCGTCGGGCGGGCCCAACATAAAAATCCCCACCAGATACTGCGCGCGGACGAGGAAGACACCGCACCCGTGCCGCCCGCGGTACGGGGGCAGCTTCTGTCTTCCGTTTCCGATCTTCTCGATGCCGGCGATGCGGGGATGCTTATCGTGCAGGACCACGGTAAAGGCCTGCTCGGCGGCGGTTTCGCGCAAGAGGTCCTCGACCGTGCCCGCCGGGCCGAATGCATCACCGTCGTTGATCCCTCGCCGATAGAGGATTATTCCGTATACCGGGGTGCCACCGTTATTACGCCGAACCGGTTCGAGGCCTCGCTGGCGTCGGGGTGTGAGATTAACGACGAAACGTCGGCTGCGCAGGCGGCGACCATCCTGATGGATATCGTGGGCGCCGATGCGGTTGTTATTACCCTGGATCGCGAGGGCGTTTATCTTATGGAGAAGAACGACCGCCGGTTATCTATGTCGACCGAACCCAGAAATGTGTACGACGGAACCGGTGCCGGTGACGCCGTCGTGGCTGTATTTTCCTTTGCGGTGGCCAACGGGTGTGATTTCCAGACGGCACTTTCTCTTGCGAACATCGCGGGGGGGCTCGAGGTGGAGCGGTTCGGAGTTGTGCCGGTTACCCGGGAAGAGATTGCCGACGAACTGCGTTTTCGCACTCAGGGTACTTCAAAACTGGTTTCCGATACGACGCTTCTTTCTCTCATCGAGCGGAAACGCAGGGAGGGACGGAGGATTGTTTTTACCAACGGCTGCTTCGATCTGCTGCATGCCGGCCACGTTGCCTACCTCAAAGACGCCCGTAATGAGGGCGATTGCCTGATCGTTGCGATTAATTCCGACGACGGCGTGCGGCGATTGAAGGGCGCGGGTCGGCCGGTCATTTCGCAGGATCACCGTGCAGCGGTGCTGTCGGCACTGGAATGCGTGGACTACGTGGTTGTTTTCGATGATGATACCCCGTTGCGCCTTCTCGATGTGCTCAGGCCCGATATCCTCGTAAAGGGCGGCTCGACGTCCACAATAGTCGGAAAAGAAGAGGTTGAAGCCTACGGGGGTACGGTCAAGCATCTCGCGTTGACAGCGGGCCTCAGTACTTCCGCGATCATCGAAAAAATCCTGGAGGAAAATGATGGCTGATGCCGCCGTTTTTCTGGACAGGGACGGGACGCTCGTCGAGGATCCAGGATACCTTGTGGACCCGGACGCCCTCACCCTGGTACCGGGTGTCGACCGGGCCGTCAAGGCACTGGTTCAGGCGGGTTACCGGACGGTTATCGTCACGAATCAGTCGGCGGTTGCCCGCGGGATGGCCGGAGAGGATGATGTCCGGCGGGTAAACGAGAGGCTCTGTGACATGCTCGCGGAAAAGGGGGCGCGGATCGACGCGGTGTACTACTGTCCCTTTCATCCGGAGGGGACGGTGGCGGAGTACCGGCAGGATTCGGAGTGCCGCAAGCCGGCGCCCGGCATGCTGCACCGGGCCGCACAAGAGCTGGACCTGGACCTCGCGTCGTGCTGGATGGTCGGTGATGCCGACCGGGATGTCGCAGCCGGCAGGGGGGCGGGATGTCGGACCGTATTGATTTCGGCATCCGAGCATGTCGGGGAGGATGCCGATGCCGCGGCGGATTACACGGCCGAAAATATCGTTGAAGCCGCCAGGATCATAGTATCGAATACCACCTTTGACGGGCGGGATGACGAGGATGAACGCGACGTTCAGGGCGGCGGCGCATCGTTACCCGATGAACCGGAAAACGGGCAGGCCGCCGTGACCGTGGAAGACGGAGACGAGTCGGCAGTTCCTGAAATGCAGGCAGGTGATCAAAACGAAACGGGGCGGAAGTATGAAACGATCACGGAGGACAGCAGGGTACGCAAGGAGATCCTGGCTTGCGTCAGGCAATTGGCCAGAAAGGAAGAACACAGCGAGTTCAGTCTTCTGAGCCTCATCGGGGGACTGAGCCAGTCGCTGGTCGTGCTTTTTCTCGTTGTGGCTTTTTATCAGGCGGTAGCGGAGGGGCATTTTCCCGCCGCAACATTCTGGGCGATCGTCGCGATGATTTTCCAGGTCATGAGCCTGACGATGTATACCATTGTGGGTCGCAAGCACTGACAGAAAATGTGCAGGGATGCCTCCTTTTTGTGCATGCCGCCATCTCCGGCAGGGGAATAATCCTGTGATTCGTGTCCATCGTATTTCGGGCATGGTATTTGCAACGTTCCAGATGGTGATACATATAATCCACGAGGAGTAATGATATGCAAAAGCGAACCACTGTTTTGTTTATGTCGGCGATCGTGTTGTTTGTCTCCGGATCGCTGTTTGCCGCCGACGAAAAGCTGTCGCTCATTTCGAAGTTCCCGGAGGCCGTTGACGATGCTCACCGGACAAAGGCCGCGAAATTATTGAATGACGGAATAGCATGGCTGTTGAAAAACCGGGATGAAAAAGGCGTCTGGTCCATGAATGGGGCATTCCGGCCGGCACTGACCGCCCTGGTGCTCAGAGGGCTTGTTCGTCATCCCGATTTCACCGCCGAGACACCCGTGGTGAAAAACGGTTTTGCGGTGTTGCTGAGTTACCAGCAGGATGACGGGGGTATCTACAATCCCAAGGAAGGCCGTTCGAATTACTGTACCGCTATTGCCGTCTGCGCACTGGCGGCGGCGGATGATCCGAAATTCAAAGGGGCCATGGAGAAGGCGGTCTCGTTTCTCCGTACCATCCAGATCACCGCAGGCAGCAGTTCGGGGGATCCCAAAAAGGAAGGCGAGACGATCGGCAAAGGCCATCCCTATATCGGAGGCGTGAGTTACGGTGCTAAGCACGGTCGTCCGGATCTCAACAACCTCGGGTGGTGGATGGAGGCCATGTACGAGGCCGGCGTGAAGGCGGACGATCCCGCCATGCAGCGCGCGCTCAGCTTCGTCAACCGGTGCCAGAACCGAAGCGAGAGCAACACGATGGCATGGGCAAAAAACGGTCCCGATGACGGCGGTTTTATCTATGCACCGGCCAAGCGCGATATCTCTGCAGGGGAATCAAAGGCGGGACCGGCAATCGGAGGCGAGGGGCTGAGGAGTTACGGCTCTATTTCCTACACGGCCTGGAAGAGCATGCTCTACGCCGGTGTTTCCCGCGACGATCCCCGCATCAAGTCTGTGTACGCCTGGATTCGCCGGCACTGGACGCTCGATTGCAATCCCAACATGCCCGGTGGGCGTGACCAGCAGGGAGTCTATTTTTACTACGTCGTGTTCGCGCGGGCACTGCGGGGCTGGGGACTGGACGAGATCCCCGATGTCAACCCGGACAAGAAGCCCCATAACTGGCGCCATGAACTCATTGATACGCTCGCCGGCAAGGTGGAGGACGACGGTTCGTGGAAAAATGAGGCGGACCGGTGGATGGAGGGCGATCCCGCGCTGGTTACGGCGTACGAAATCCTGGCCCTGCAGGAAGCGCTGGGTTTGTAAATCGGCGAGCCGGGCGGTTCTACTTTATACGCGCGTCGCACCCTCCGTAACCGGTGTTGTCGAGCACATCGGTTGCCCGGATGGATATCCGGTGGATACCCGGATCCAGGTCCGGCACTTTGAACGTGAAGGACTCCCGGTTCGAATCACAGATGTTGTCGACGGGCAGGACCGCATTCCATTGCTCGGCACTGTCCACCCGGTACTGTATGCGCGCGATCCTGCTGAGTTCGTCGGTGATCTTGCCGGAGATGGTTGCTGTTTTTCCGCGCACCTTGCACTGGATACCGGCAAGTGTGGGGGCAGTGGTATCAAGAACGATCGGTTCGCTCAGCCGCGCGCCGCTCATTGCGGATGCTTCCGGGTTTGCCGGGGCGTCGGTGGCCGTTACCCTCAGCGTGTACACCCCGTCCTCGAAAGACCGGGTATCCCATACATACTTGGTCTTGTCGAATGAATCCTCAATTGTGACCCATGCGTCCGAATCGGCGCGGCGATATTCGAGCTTGTATCGCAATGTATCGCCGTTCGCATCGGCGGCCTTCAGCGTAATGATCCGAAAAACCTTGTTCGGTGCCGATGTTTTTCGTTTCGGATCCTGACCGGTTTCCTGCACTTCAATCGCCGTTATTTCCGGCTGCATGTTGAGTTGCTGATAGATCAGCTTGATGCGTTGAAGCACGGGGACCGCATTCCCGCCCGACGTCATGGTCACCCGGTACTGGAGAAAACGGGCGGCGGGGCTCCCCATATGCGCGAAGCCGTCCTGGAGCGGGATTTCACCGGACCAGTCGCTCCAGGAATTGTCATCGGGTTCCGAGAGATTGCCGCTCCTGGTGGCAATCGACAGCGCGGTGTTCCGGGGCGTCGTGCCGTCGACCCGCAGGGTTCCCCACCGGGAGATATTCTTGGCGTCGAGGGGCTTGCTGACGAGCGTTCCTTTTTTCGCCGGATCCGTCAGTATCCTGCCGGCTGATCCCCCGTTGGCGGTGGTGAACAGTATCGCGTTTTGCGCGTCGACCGCCAGGGACGTCACCTGCTTGGCCTCCGTGTCGACGAGTTCCCCGGAGAGCTGGCCGTCGGTCGTGACGAAATAGATCCGCCCTTCGTTTCCGGAAGCGAGGATCAGCCGTTGTTTCCGGGCAAGCATCGCCTGGATCAGTATCGGCATGCGGAAGATCGCCTTCGCCGCCCCGTCGCTGGTAATGTGGTACACGGCATTGCCTTTTTGCGACGGCTTGGAAACGGTCGACGGTTTTTTCTTCGGAGACGTGGCGGAGGGTGGGGAACCGCTTTTCTTGATGATGATCACCTTAGGTTCGTCGGCGGATACTGTTTTCTTTCCCGGTCCCTCTTTTTCGTTTTTAGCCGGGGTGTTCCTTGCGGCGCCGGCTGCGGCCGTTTTGGCGGACGCCGCAGCATCTGTTGCATCCTCCTTCGTCGGGGTCGTCTGTTTCCGATTATCCCGCTTTTCTTCAGACGGCGTGTCGGTTTTCGGCTCGTCTCCCTGGTCGGCACCGGAATCCTTGTCCTCGTTCGTCTGTTCCTTGTTTTTTGCCGCGGAAGATGCCGGTGATTTTTCGGTTGTCTCTTTTTTGTTTTCTGCGGGGGAAGCGTCCTTCGCGTCGTCTTCTTTTTTTGCTTCCGCCGCGGTGGCGGGTGTCGCGGGCCGGCCGTCCTTTTTACCGTCCGGTGATGCATCACCCTGTATTTTTGACATATCCGACGTGGCCGCGAACACGCCGCCGTTTCCGTCTGCAACGAGGGACGAAATCTCTTTTTCGGACGCGTCGTAAATCACCCGGCCGGTTTTTCGCTTCGTGTTGATTTCGAGTACCAGCCCCTTCTCGTCCGTTCCGGCGTAGATATGCCCTTTGGGCCCCGGTGCGAGGCAGAGAATATTCTTGGCAAGTTTCCCTGCGCTGTAGATTTCCCCTCCCTTGAATTCCGAATCGAGCCTGAACACTTTGCCGTTCGGCCCGGTCGCGAGATACATGCACTTCCTGGTAATGAGTACCTGCCATATATACTGCACGTCCTTGTGGAAGAACACCCGGCGGGCCTTGCCTTTCGAGATCCCGTAGAGACCGGCGTTTTCGCCGCCGCCCCCGGCCAGTACGGCGCCCCCGCCGAGGGGGACGAGCGTTGTTACCACCGTTGCCGGAATCTCCGCGTATTTCTTGACCTCGTCGCCGGTAATCCGGTAAATCACACCGTCGGTGCCGCTGCCGGCAAATATCGTTTTACCCCCCCCGCCGACCGAAATTGAAGAGATAATATCGGGGGCATCCTCTGAAGGGATCAGCGTTTCAATCTGCGGACCGGGTGTGACATCGCCGTGAGAGTCGACGACCGCGTTGTTTCTTTCGGCTTCGGAAAAGTGCTTCTGGTCCTGGTGGAGCCAGACGTGCGGCTGCACGGCCCGCAGGCTCGGCGTCAGCATGAATATCCAAAACAGTACGGTAAAGGCATACCTGTTCACTGCATGTCCTTTCAAAAAACGTGCCTACGGCGTTCTTCCGCCGTCACCTGGTGAGTCTCTCGTTGGTCTTCTTTCGAACACGGATACTGAGCGTTCTTGACCCGGTGACGGCATAGGGAGTCTCGATACTCTTTTCCAGCGATCGTCGAAAGGTATAGATGTCGGGTCCGCCGGCACCGGCGAATATCGACGACTTCCCCGCCGGGAGGTCGGGCAGTTCCTCCCGGCCGATGGCGAGGTTGTTTTCTTCCTTGAGCGGAACGGCGAGATACAGCCGGTCCCCTCGCGGCTGAGCGATCATGTTCAGGGAGTCCATTAACGCCTTTCTGGTCCTGGGTTCGAACAGGTGCGGTTTGCTCGAATTGAGGAGCGAGAGGTGGTGGAACATGTCGGACACCGTGAGGGTGTAATCACCCTCCGCAATCTCCTCGGGCAGTTTCAGCGAGAACGTGATAGTGGCCCTGTCTTTTCGAAAGCGTTCCACAACCACGCTGCCGGTTATCGTTTCTCCGGGACGGTAAAGTGTGCCGTCGAGCCGTCCGTCGATAATTTCACCCGTTATGTCTCCCTCGAGAATCTTCACGGTAGCGGTCATGTTCGAAGGACTGACGGGGGGGCCGAAAGGATTTGTCATCATGGCTGCAATCGGCCGGGCGAGATCGGAAGTCACGGCATTCAGACCCCTATATCCGCCGCCGGTCCTGTTGTTCACCCGGTAGTGCCCGTATGCACCGAAATCGATATCGATCCGGTATTCGATGTGGTGGTAGACGGGGGGTTGGCGCAGCGAAAGAATGGAATAATCAACCACGGAAGACGTCAGCCGACTGGTGTAAAACCAGTTATCAACCACGCGATACTTGAAGACCCGCTCTCTTTTGTCGCTGGTCTGGTTGAGTTGAATCGTCAGCGGGATCATCTGTGCACGCCCCCCGATCGTTCCTCCCACGGCCACCTCTTCATCCCTGCCGAGTATTCCCACCTGGCGTATCGAAGTTCCAAGCTTGAAGCTCCTGCTGAGGCTGGAAATGACACCGTGAATGTACCCCGTTCCCATGGGCAGTTTCACGTCTCCCATGGCGTTCATGCTGTGGCCGAAACCGAGCACGGTATCCCCGATCACCTCGGTGGTCGTGCCGACGGCCGCCCAGTCCATGTCGCCGGTGATCATGGGTATTGCCAGGGAGGAACCCGGCTCGAGTCTGACATGAAGAGGTTTTTGTTTCATCATATTCCCCGCGCCACCGCCGGAAATCGGAACCAGCCCGGTTCCCTCGAGGTGTCCGGCGATCAATTCAATCACGTCGGGGGAAGCCGAGGGAATCGAAAGGGGGATTGACAGCGGCTTGAGCCCGTTTTTATGAGCCGAGCGGCGTTTCGGGAACAGCGCTGAAAAATCACGATTTTTCCGCGAAAGGACCACCCCGAGATAATCGCGGTTTGTCGAGACAACACCGGTGCATCCGCCGCCGCCCTTCGTGACCGGCCCGGCCCATCCGGCGTCGCCGGCCCTTTTCTCTCCGCCTTTTTTCCTGTCGTTTGCGGGTTTCTTTTTTTTTGATTCAGATTTCTTGTGTTCGGCTTGTGCCTTTGCCAGTACCCCCGGCAGAGACAACATGTGGGTAATCGGTTGTACGCCACCCACGGGCACCGTGCTGAAGGACCAGCCGTAGGCGATTGCCCCTATCAGCTTGTGCTTGCCGTCGGCAGGGTCTTTTACATAGACGGGCGAACCGCTCATGCCCGCGATAATCATCGATTTGCCGAACCGCTTCGGATTGAGTTTGACCACGATCAGATCCTGTCCGGGATTGTAATTGTCCATAACGGATACGATTTCAACCTCGAACTTCTCTATCCGTGTCTCCGCGAAGACGGACAGCCCATACCCCTTCATCCCGCGGCGAAGGTGCCGGTGATGCAGGTATCGATCTGATGATTCCACGAATTCCCGGACCTCTTTCGCGGCCGGGTCCGTATGCGTGCTTCCCGTGGTCGGGGAAACCACGACCAGTACGGCTGTGAGCGACAGGATTAAAACGCGTTTCATTATCGTTCCTTCCGTTTTCCGGCAGGGCATAATAATACCCCGGCCGCCGGGGGGCGACAAGGTAAAAGAGCCCCGGGGCGAAAGCGGAATCGGGAAATACCCCTTACACAATTTTCCGGCGGGATTATAATAAAACGCCTGCAATCAGCGTATACTGTTTTGATGCCTTTGCATCGCAACTGTTCAGGAGATATCAGTGAAAAACCGTATTCTATCAGCACTGCCGCGGCGCGGGGCGTTTTCGTATCTCGCCCTGTCGATTTCTGCGGTGTTGGTGCTGCCGATTTCGATCTTTTCCGCCCCCCATGCCGAGTCCGCCGCGCAGCCGGTGCCGGCGTCTGCGGCCGATCTTCTCAACAAGGGGCTTGATGAATCATTACAGGGCGATTTCGACGCCGCCCTGAATCTCCTGCAGGAAGCCAAAAAACTTTCTCCCCGGGATGAGAGAATTTACAAGGCTCTCGACATGATCACTTCCTATACCGAGACCCGCAGGAATTATGAAGCGGAAGCCCTCAGGCGGTATCGCTACGAGTTGAAAAGAATCGAGCGGCTGAGAGTGGCCGAGGATTATCTTCCCGAGCTTGACAAGGCTGATTTTGCGTCGGATCTGCGGGAAACGGTCAAGACGGAATTCATCGAGGCCTATGAACTGATATCCCCCATTCAGAATATCGAAGCGGTGGACAACAAGGAGGCCCTCGAACTCAAGCGAAAGGGCCGGGAAGCCCTTGAAAAACTGCCCGGCATTGTCGACAAGGCGGTCGCGTTCTTCGACGGCAATACCACCGCCTTCGCCCGGGAATTCCGGAAGGTGTGCGATAACCTGAAGACCACGTTACGGAAATTTTCCCGTGCGTGGCCCTCGATGCGATTTTCCCGTCCGCTGGAGCGATGGCAATCGATGAAAGAAATGTACCTTCTGGAACGGGAACTGTCCAATGCGGTGACGGACATGGAGGCGATGGTTTCGGAAAAGCCATGGAAGGTGGCCCTGTTGCACGCGCGCCTCGCAAAGAGAATTTTTCCCGGCGATATGCAATCCGAGCCCTGGCTCGACGACTATATCAGGTGGATAGAAGACCACGCGGCGGCAGCAAAGAAAAACGGGGAATGGAATGACCTCCTGGCGGCGAGCAATACGCTCGAGGAAATCGCTCCGCTCGTTCCGGCGTATGGCGCGATGGTTCTCGAGGCCCTCAAGCACGTTCGGGTGATACAACTGTACGGGGCGAACAAATCAGAAGCGGACGATGAGAAGGAAGAGGACAGCCCCCCCGAGCCCGATATCCCGTACTGGAAAAAGCTGACCAGGGAAGTCGATGCCCAGATGGTGCGCAGGGCGATCAGTAAGCTCAAGTCCAGTTACGTCTCGGAGATCGACTTTCTTGAACTGAACCGGTCCGCCCTGAACGGTGTCGCTATCCTGGCCCGAACGCCTGAAGTGTTCGAGACATTCCCCGGGCTCAAAAACGCAAAAATGCGCAAAGAATTCATCGCGGGTATCCGCTCCCGTATCGAGGAGATGGAACGAAAAGACCGCGTGGACGGGATTACCCTCCAGCGATCTCTGAACTGGATACTCTCTCATTCCGAAGGAACCGTTCACCTGCCGACCGAGGTCGCGATTATCGAGTTCGCTCACGGCTTTTTGGCGAAGTTGGACAAGTTCAGCAGGATGATCTGGCCATACAACATGATGGAGTTCAACAAGTCAACCATGGGCCATTTTACCGGGATCGGGGTTCAGGTCATGAAGGAGCCCGGAGAGCCCCTCAAGATCGTCACGCCGCTGATGGATTCGCCCGCACTGGAAGCGGGTTTGAAGGCGGGAGACCTGATTCTCAAGGTAGACGGGCACATCACGAAAGACAAGCAGATCGACACGCTCGTCAACAAGATCACCGGCAAGGAGAATACGACGGTCACGCTTACCGTAAGGCGCCGGGGCAGGCGGGAGCCCTTCGACGTTTCCGTTGTCAGGAAGCACGTGAATATTCGTACTATTGACGGCTGGCGTCGTCGGGAAGACGGCGACTGGTCGTACCGCCTTGAAACGCCGCTGTCGGGTACAACGGGCTATATACGGATCAAGCAGTTCACCGAAACGTCCCACGACGCCATTCGGAATATTCTCCGGGAGTTTGCCGCGGACGGCGTCGATTCCCTGGTACTCGATCTGCGGGACAACCCCGGGGGCCTGCTCACCAGTGCCGCCGCGATTACGGACGAATTCATCGACAGCGGCACGGTCGTTTATACGAAAGGTCGCATGCAGCGACGGCGAAGTTTGACGGCACATGGGGACGGCAGTTATGTCAACAAGAACAACCGTGTTGCCATACTGGTCAATGAACATACGGCCTCGGCTGCCGAGATCGTCTCGGGAGCGCTCCAGTGTCTGGGCAGGGCGATGGTGATCGGGGAAAGAAGCTACGGAAAGGGCAGCGTTCAGAATTTGATTCGCGTTATGGGCGATGAGGCCCTGTTGAAGTTGACGACGGCCTATTACTACCTTCAGAACGGGAGACTTCTGCACCGAAAACCGCACTCGAAGGACTGGGGGATCAATCCGAATATCGCGGTCCCGCTCTCGCCCCGGCGCAGAAGCAAGATGTATCGGCTGCAGCGGGAGACCGGTCTTCTGAGAAAATATGATCCCGACCTCAAGAAAAGCAAACTCGACGAACTTTACGAGGCGGACCTGCAATTACAGACGGCGGTGCTGATTCTCAAACTTCAAAAGCTGAAGGATTCTCTGTCGCCGTCCGCGCCTGCGGTTGCCGGTCACGAACAGCCGTCCTGACGTTTCATGCAATCACGGTTGATATTCATATTCTGTTCTCTCGTCGCGATCGGCGGCGTGGTGTGCTGCAGCCGCGAGGGGCCTGTTAAACAAGGGAGTTCCGCCCCTGAAGCCGTTCCGGTGGCGCGATTCGATTTCAGTGATCCGGATGTTGTCATGCTGGTCACCGGGGGAACAAACGGCATGCTCGAAGTGTGTAACTGTTCGGGCCCCATGCCGGGGGGGCTGGCGAGGCGCAGCGGGCTCATTTTGAGTTATCGCCGCGCGTTTAAACAGACACTCGCACTGGATACGGGCGATGTCTTCTGGGTTGAACCGGCTGACATGCGCAATCGCTTCGTGTTACGGGGGTATCGTGCGTTGGGGTACGACGCGGTTGCCATGGGGGATCAGGAGTGGGCGCTTCCCGACCCGTTGCTTCGAGAGTGTCTGCAGTACGGGCCGACAGCGTACCTCTCGACCGGCGTGCGCGCGAAGACGTCGTCGATCGAGATTGAGAGAGTGATCAAGCGGGAGTGGGATACCTGCCGGCTCGCTGTCGTGAATCACGTGACCAGCGATGCTTTTATTTTTTTCGATTCACGCAGAAAAACCGAACTTGAGATTGATGATGTCAGTGAACTGGAAAAACTGACGGCCCGGCTGGACCGGGACGGGTGGCTGGTCGTGGTGATCGTTCACGGGAGTAATGAGGATCTCAGGGCCGATGTTGATCGCCTGGCGGGTGACCTGTACATTCGCGGTCACACGAGGCAGAGCCGGAAAAAACTGTATCGGGTACAGGGGAAACCGGTCGTTCAGGTGGGCGGCCCCGATTACGTGGCGGCAGTCGCCGTTTCGTCGGATAACCGCGGGCAGATAGCGAATATCGATTATCGCCTTGAACTGGTCGATAACCGCTGGCCCCCGGACCGGCGCATGCTGGAAATATACCAGGCCTATGCCCACGCCGCGATGCGGCAGGCCCTGGATGCCAATCGCACGAGGGGGCTCGATTTCGTTCCGTCCTCGACGTGTGGAACATGCCACACGGCCCAATACAAGACATGGAAACGTTCGAAACACGCACATGCATGGCGTTCCCTCCAGGATGTCGGGCGCACCATTGATCCCAACTGCGTGATGTGTCACACGCTCGGTTTTATGAAACAGGGCGGTTTTTTTACCTATGAAAAAACACCCGAACTTGCCGGTGTGCATTGTCAGAATTGCCATCGGTTCAACGCCGACCACGAGAAAAAGGAATTCACCGCCCCGGTCGTGAATGCCGCCGTGTGTCAAACCTGCCATACGCTCGTGACCGACCCCTTCTTCAAACAGCGGAAAAAAAGCCGCTTTACAACAATGGGATGCGGCACAAGCAGGCGATAAATTCCCCGGGGCGCAGTTTGTGCTAAAAATTCTCCCTTCCGCCTCGGTTTCTCTATAAAATAGTCGTAATTCCGACGGCTTGGCGCGAATACAGGAATACCGACATGAGATATGCAGTAGTAATGGCGGGTGGATCGGGAAAAAGACTCTGGCCCATGTCGCGGAGAAGCTATCCAAAACAGCTTCTTCGACTTACGGGCGATAAAAGCCTGTTGGAACTGGCGATGCGGCGGCTTGAAGGGTTGTTCGAGCCTGAAAACAGCTACGTCATTACCAACGTTGAATATGCAGCGGCGGTGCGGCAGCAGCTCGCGTTTATTCCCGCCGCAAACGTAATCGAGGAACCCGAAGGTCGGGATACCTGTAATGCCATTGCATTGACGGCGGAAATACTCGCCGGCAAGGATGAAAGAGGAACGATGGCGGTTTTTACGGCGGATCACATAATCCGTCCGGAGGACGCGTTCAGGCGGGTGGTTGCGCGATCCATGGAGGCAGCAGAAGCCGATCCGAAGGCGCTGCTTACCTTTGGTATCAGGCCGAGCTGGCCTCATACCGGTCTCGGGTACCTGCGGAGAGGTGATGAAATCGCCGACGGGGTCTTTACCGTCAGGAGTTTTCATGAAAAGCCGGACCATGCAACCGCCCGGAAGTTTCTCGGTTCGGGTGAATATTTCTGGAACAGCGGCATGTTCACCTGGACATTGGATGCGATACGCGGCGCCGTGCGAAAATATGTCCCCGAAACAGCACAGGCCCTGGAGGTTGTTTCAGCGGCCGTGTCCCGCGGCGAAGAGTATATGCCGATAGTGCGCGACGTGTATCCCGGCCTGGAAAAGAAGAGCATTGATTACGCGGTCATGGAGAAATCTGAGGAAGTGGCAATGACCGAACTGGGATGCGAGTGGATCGATCTCGGTTCATGGGGCGCGATGGAGGATGTGCTGGAATCAGACAAGGACGAGAATGTCATACGTGCTCGGCAAAACAAGGTTATGGACAGCCGGCACAATGTGATTGTGAGCAGCGACGACGACCACCTTATAGCCGTCGCGGGCCTGGAAGATTGCGTGGTGGTGCATACGCCCGACGTTACCCTCGTGTGTAACCGGTCCGCGGCCGAGAGACTCAAGGATATCGTTGATTCAGTTGATGATACATTCGGGGGAAGATATACATGATTGATACAAATGACTGAAGGAGTTGCCGCTTTCTCCATACATTCTCAGCGGCCGGTTTGTTTGAGTTTACGGGAATCAGGATGACCTGTTGGATCGGTATTGATCACGGCAGCCGCAGGATCGGTATTGCAATCGGCCGCACGGGAAGTGGCATTGCCAGTCCCCTGAACACGATTACCGCGGGCGGCAATATCGAGGAGGTCATATCCCGTATCGGTGTTTTCGTGCGGGATTATAATGCCGACGGAATTGTGGTCGGCTGGCCGCTGAACATGGATGGCACGGAAGGTGACCAGGCAGAAACTGCCCGGGGTTTTGCCGACGTGTTGTCTCGCGTGCTGTCAATAGAAGTCAGGCTGTGGGATGAGCGGTTGAGCAGTTACGAGGCGGCGTCGAAAGTATCGGCGCATGCCGGCAAAAAATTGCGCCGTCGTCGTTGTGACGCCGTTGCGGCTTCGATTATTCTTGAGGATTTCTTTCGGAGTGGCGAAGCCGATTCCCCCGGGGCGGGTCTGGGCAAAAAAAAATCGGAACCCTGAAACAGGGCCCCGAGGTTCTGTTTTGTATCCGCGATCGACCTTAGTCTTCTTCCTCTTCGTCGTCTGACTGCAGGTCCGCCAGCGCGTCGAGAGAATCCTCGTCATCCTCTTTCTTGGATGCCGAAGCCAGCGCATCGAGCGCATCTCCCGATCCGCCGCTGCTGCCGCCGGCAAGCGCGGCGAGCGGGTCATCGTCCTCATCGTCTCCCTTGCCGCCGGCGAGCGCGGCGAGCGGGTCATCATCATCATCATCATCATCTTCTTCTTCTTCTTCTTCTTCCTCCACCTCTTCTATGATGACTTGCTCTTCTTCGTCAGTGTCTTCCCTGCTGGAAGGAGCCGTTTCGCTGACGTCTTCATCGTCTTCAACGACGAGGTATTCCTCATCGTCTTCGTCAGCGACGCCTTCGATTCCGGAAACCGTTGTCGGCGGCAGGGGGGGCAGTTCCTCAGGATCGCCGTTGATCCTGAACCTGATTACCACGGGGCCGATCGTCAGGGCGTCTCCCGGTTCGACTTCGGCTTCCGCAATCTTTTCGTTATTGATATACGTACCATTCGAAGAATCGAGATCCTTGACAAAAACCCGATCGTTTTCCAGCCGGACTTCACAGTGCTGCCGGGAGCAGCTTTCAATGGGAATACGCAGGTCACATTCAGAACCTCTCCCGAGGACGGTTACGGGTTTTTTGAGGGTAATTTCTTTAACCTCACCCGTTGATCGTGCTACATTGAGCGTGACTTTCATAATTTCTCACCTGTTGTATGAATAGGCCTGAAAACCTTTCCGCATTGTAAACGATACCACCGGCTACAGTATAACCTAGGTAATTGTACTTGCGTGCATTGTACGATCAAGTAAAAGAATCGAAACTTTTTTCGGTTTTATCGGGGCGAACCCGCGGCCGGGCGGGCTGAAGCGACTGAAGCTATGCAGACGACAGGTGGCAGACAGTGCGGCAGTGTGTATATTCATTTCCCCTTTTGCGCGGGCAAGTGCCGGTATTGCGATTTTTATTCGGTCACTTTTTCCGGGTCGGAAATCGTGGATTCCTACCTGAACGCCGTCAGGAGCGAATTCGAGCGGCATTGTGCCGCCGGCCGGATCAAGAGGCCGATCGACACGCTGTACCTGGGCGGCGGTACTCCGACGTGCGCGGGCGCGGAAACGCTGCGTTCCTTTCTGGAATGGATCACGACGGAAGCCGGATGTCCGGGGGAGTTGACGGTGGAGGCAAATCCGCGATATGTGGAAAGCGAAATACCGGCGGCGCTGGCGTCCGCCGGTGTCAACCGGCTGATTATCGGTGCCCAGAGCTTCGACGAGAACAATCTGCGCGTCCTCGGCAGGCGGCACCGTCCCGACGACGTGGCGGCGGCGTTCGAATCTTTTCTTCGCGCGGGTATCGATGTCGTGGGTATTGACCTGATATTCGGGGTGCCCGGTGCGTCTCTTGAGATGTGGCAGCGCGACGTAACCACGGCACTGTCACTGGGGCCGAAGCATCTGAGCGCCTACCTGCTGACCGTGGAACCCGGGACACCGCTTGCGGGTGACATGGCGGCCGGAAGGATTGCCGCCGTCGAAGACGACATCGCCGGGGAGATGTATGAACAGGGCGTCCGGATTCTGTCCGATGCCGGTTATGAGCACTATGAAATCTCAAATTTCTGCATGCCCGATCACCGCTGCGAACACAACCTGGTATACTGGCGAAACGATGAGTATATCGGGCTGGGACCCTCGGCGGCGAGTTTTTACGCTGGTGTCCGGCGCAGAAATGTTCCCTGCCTGGAGTCCTATATCGCCGCTCTGTCCGCGGGCCGAGAGCCGCCGTTTGAGTCGGAGAGACTGGAGGGGCTGACGGCCGCGGCCGAAGAATTAATGCTGTCGCTGCGCCTGTCTGACGGCGTTATAATCGAGAACTTCATTGCGCGTTACGGTGATTCTCCGGCGGAACTGTTTCCGCGAACAACGCGCCGCTACCTGCAAACCGGTGTCCTTGAGTTGTCCTCCCGCAGCCTGCGGATCAGCCGCGACCACCTGTTTACATCCAACACGGTCCTTGCGGATTTTCTGGCCGAGGCCCGCGAGATTGATTCTGCCGGCAGACCGGTCGGCAATTGACACGCCGGGGTACTGGACAGGCGATCCCGTATGGCGGTAGAATACGTACAGGATGCTTTTTCGCCTGTCCATTCCGACCTGCATTGCGTTGCTGGTGACAGCGGTTACGGCCGATAAGCAGTCGGTACCGATCCCCGAGGACCCGCCGATTAAGATTGCCCGGGGAGATATTTCGGGAACGATCAAACCCGCGGAAAAGATCAAAAGGATATTTCTGGTCTCCCGGGTCACGGGGGATCATTTCGAACCGGAATCATTCGATCGGCAGACGGGACGTTTCGTCTTTTCTTCTCTGCCGGGCAACGCAACCTATGACATTTGCGTGCAGACTCCCCGGGATCGCAGCATAGAGGGTGTCGATCTGGATGTCCTCGACGCGGGAATGAAAAAACTCGCCGAGGTGAGGAAAAAGCAGCTTGGCATACCGCCGGACCGTACCGAAGATTTTACTCAGAAAGACGCCCGCGAATTACTTGATTTTATACAGGAATTCAACGGTTTTCACGGTTATCGGCGCGTGTTGTATCTCAAGGGATACGGTGACCGCGCGGTCGTCCTGGTCGAACTGATCAGGACCAAGGCGTTTCACGAGGGCGGGGGGAAGTTGCACACCGAGAGCATGATATGGCGAATCGACATCTGGTATTTCCGGAAACGCGGGGGCGGATGGGAACGCCAGAAGAACGCGGCACGGACACTGCGGCGGGTCAGGACCCTCCCGAAGACGTGGGAGAACATCTCGGTCGCCTATTACCCCGCGCTCTCGGTTCATATCGACATGGACGGAAAGAGCACGCCGGTTGATTTCGCCATCCCGCCGAACAGAGACCCGTCACGTGGCCGCCCGGCTCACAGCGACATCAAACTTCAGACAGAACCACATGTGATTACGGCCGGGGGCAGTTAGGCGGTCGTCCCCTGTTATTTCGCGTCATTGCGGTCTTCTTTTTCCGATGCGTCCCCGTCACGGTGTTGTTGCCGGTCGGGCCGTAATTCAAGCTGGAGTTCGGCTGTTCCGCGCGGTTTTTTCACGAGGATCTGTTTTGCCCGGACAAGTTCGAGTATCGCGAGAAACACGCCGCAGATTTCAGGCCGGCTGTTTCTGCCTTCGAAAAGAGATCTGAAAGAAACCGTGCCGGCGCGTTCGAGACGGTCCAGGATGTCCATCTGGTGCAGTTCCTGGGGAGTGTCATCGTAGATGATTTCTCTCTGTCCGGGCATGCTTCCGACGGCATCCATTACCGACCGGAATGCCTCAAAGAGATCCCATATCTGCACATCATCCATGTCTATTTCCGGCATGTCGTCCTCGATCGCCGCCGGTGCGCGATGGAACTGCATCGACCGCTGTTCGGCGAGAGAATCGAGTTCCCGTGCCGCATCCTTGAACTGCTTGTATTCCAGCAATTGTCTGACAAGGTCGATGCGGGGATCCGAAAAATCATCGTCTTCGGCGTTTTCGGCTTCGTTAGCCGGAAGCATGGAACGTGTCTTGATTTCAAGAAGAGTGGCGGCCAGCACGAGGAATTCACCGGATATATTCGGATCTATCTGCCTTATGATCCCCACGTACTCGATGTACTGTTGCGTGATTGATGCTATGGGTACGGAATGGATATCGACCTCTTCCTTCTTAATAAGATACAGCAGGAGGTCCATCGGGCCGTGATAGATGTTGAGGTTTACCTTGTAATCCGCCATCGGCATTCATCCGGTAACCGTCGCCACGATACCCGATGCCCGGCGCACCCTGGAAAGGGTTTTCTCGGATACCATGCGTGCCTTTTTACCGCCTTCACGAAGGATATCCAGCACGGTGTCGGAATCGTTTTCAAGTTTGGCGTATGTCTCCCGCGCTGCGGCAAATCGCTCGTTGATCAGTTCGGCCAGCCGTTTTTTTGCCTGGCCGTAGCCGTAATTGCCGCCCGAGTAGTTGCCGGCGATCTGCTCGATTTCCTCCGGCGGCGCCAGCAGATTGAGGAGCGCGAACACGTTGCAGTGTTCCGGGTCCTTGGGTTCTTCCAGCGGTGTGCTGTCGGTGACGATCTTGCCGCATATCTTTGCGGTTTGTTTGGGTGTCTGAAAAATCTCTATCGTATTGTCGTAACTCTTGGACATTTTACGGCCGTCGACGCCGGGTACCACCGCAACATCCGTGATAATCATCGGCTCGGGAATCTTCAGGCATTCATCGCCGAAGACCGCGTTGAATTTCACCGCGAGATCGCGGGTCATTTCGATATGCTGCTTTTGGTCCTGCCCCACCGGTACCAGATTGGCGTCGTAGACGAGTATGTCCGCGGCCTGCAGGACGGGATAATCGAACAGCGCCATATTGGGTTGGGCCCCCTGCGCGACTTTATCCTTGTAGGCATGAGATTTTTTCATGAGCCCGACGGGACAGACGGCGTTGAGAAACCAGCAGAGTTCCGTCACCGCCGGCACGTCTGACTGGAGAAAGAACACTGATCGTTCCGGATCGACGCCGAGGGCCAGGTATCCGGCGGCGAGGTGAACGGTGAGCTGCCGCAGCAGATCGGCATCCTTGATCGAGGTCAGCGCATGGTAGTTTGCCAGGAAATAGAAGCACTCGTGCCCCTCTTCCTGCAACGTGAGAAATTGCCTGATTGCGCCGAAATAATTACCCAGATGAAGACGACCGGAAGGTTGTATTCCTGAAAGTACTCTCATGATCGAGAGACTGTATGGCAGGAGTCTGAAAAAGTCAAGCGATGCCGGCGACAGCCGGGTTTCTGCCCGCGGCGCGGGCCGCGGTTGAGGAGATCGCCTCGATGTGCTGTCAACGAAGCATTTCGGCGGGCGCGGCCGCAATAGAAAGGTACGAGAATACCAGGGCCGTAGCGAAACATACAAAGAAACCCGCTATGCTCATTACCATCGCGGTTTTTAACCCTGTCGAAGAAAGGGTGAATTCGCGGTAGTGACGGATTATGAAGTATGATCCGAAAATCAGCAGCAGCAGACTTGACCCGCCGAGCGCGAGGTTGACCGAGAGAGAAATGGTATCGGGTACGGCTTCTGTAAACAGTATGATAACCGCGTGTGTCGCGGTGCAGGCGAGGACTATTATCATGACGGCAATCATGATCCCGCAGCCCTCGGACAGTGTTGTTGTCGGGGCAGCAGCTTTTCGTTCACCGTTTGCCTCCGCCTTTTTTATAGATTCCACGGCTTCTTTCAACTCCGGGAACGATCCCGCCGGTCCCCAGAGAAAGCCTTCTCCGTGCCGTACCATTGTCTGGCCGTCCAGAGTCCGGTCCAGTATCAACCGCCTGATTTCTTTGAGGGGCAGCGGCCCGTGTTCTCTGCCGTCGGCCTTGTATCGCCACTGCGCGTCGTCGTGTAACACGCCCCCGCCGTCCAGTGTTTCTTCGTTGTTAACATCGGGTTCCGCGTCCGGCGGGCCGGCCTTTTTCATGAAGGAGGCCGATTCCATTTTGCTGTAGCTGCCGTCGGCGAGCGAATGTTCCCAGTCCCTGAATTCCTGTAGTATTGTTTTTGCCTCTGAAAGGCTTTCGACCCTCCGTGAGATCAACTCGAGGAGTTCCTCGCAGGCCTCGCGAAGGCGGTGCGTTTCATGCCGGATCGCCTGGCGTTCCGAGCCGACGGTGTTATCCTGGCTGTCTCTCCTCTTTTGCCCGTCGATGATCTTGGTGACAGCGAATTTTCTGCTGTCGACATCTTTTTTCGCCCTGTTGCTGGACTGCTCTATCGATTGTTCGAATCCGCGGAGTCGCTTCTCCAGTTTGTCGACGATTTCCCGGTTTTCAATCGTGAGATACTCTCGATTCTCTACCAGGTCGTTGTAGGCGGCCTCGGCCTTGCGGAGAACACTGCGGGCCTTTTCGATCTCCATTTGGGCATTCTTTTCCCTCTCGATTATCGTCCCGATTTCGCGTTCACCGGCCTCTTTCTGCTCTTCTATTTTGGCAAGTGCCTGTTTTGTGGTATGTTCAGTTTTACGGCCGAGCGCGTCGATTTTGCCGTAGATCGTATCCAGGGATGTCTCGGCTTCGCTGACCAGCCCCTCGAATGTTTCCTGTGCCGTGGCTTTGTTTTGAAGCTCCTTTTCGATCCTCTGATCCGTGGTATCGACAACGGTTCCGGCGGGGATACTCTTTTTCTCCGCCGTCTTTTTGTCCGTCGCGCGTGTTGCTTCCTCTGTGTCGCGGGGCTCGGTTTGATCCACCGGTGACGTTTGGCCCAGCGTCTTGACCGGCGCGCCGTCCTCGCGATCGCGTGTGTCGATGTGCCCCTGTCCGGATCCAGGTGTTTCCCGGGAGGGTTCACCATCCCCGCCCCCGTCCGCGCTACCGGTTTTCACCTCCCCTTCATCGGCGGGAAGGGCTTCGGGGATGTAGAGATCGGAGGGTATATCCTCAGTCACCGGCAGCGATTCAAGTGTCGTGTCTTCCTGTTCGGCAATGGTGTCTGTGTCGTAAGATGAGGAGGTCGGTTCCGGCGTTGCCGTCTCATCGGCCAGCTTCGCCTCGGCCTCGGCTTTGGCCCTGAGCATCTCGATATTTTCATGCACGCGCTTTTGAATGTCGCGTTCATCGTCAGTATCGTCAGTCGTGGTTTCGGCAGTCGCGCGGTCGTCGGCGCCGCTGTTGCCGGAATCCGGATCGGAAGGCCGGTGAAAGGCGATATCCTTTTTTACGACGGCGGTGTTCGCCGTTCCGCACGAAGGACATGTTTGTGCCTGCGGAGAATCAGGGTTGAGGCTTTCGAAGCGTTCCAGGCAATCGTTGCACTTGTACTTGACGCTGCGACCGTCTTTTTCGGTTACGGCACGGGCTTTTTCAGTTGTGCCGGCCGCCGGGGCGGAAGGGAACGCGAAAAAGCGGATGTTCGCCTTATGGGAATCCGGCAGGTTCACCGCATCCCGTTTGGGTATGCGGAGACTGGAATCGCACCGCGGACAACGCCCTTTGCCCCCCTCGAACTGGTCCGGGACGATGATGTACAAACCGCACGTACTGCAATAGCACCTGATCATCAGTATTCAAATCATCCGGCCGTTTTGATCATTTTGTCGGCGATCTGCTGTGCAAGTTCGCATGCAGTATCAATGAGGTCTTTCATGCTGCGGCTTTCACCCGTAAATTCCGCGTTCAGGGTTTTCTTCTGGGAGTAGTGAACGGCGGTACTGTCGGGTGAAAGAAGCTCTCCCTCCAGTTCGAGCGAAGACTTCGTGCCCAGAAGCCTCCGGGTTTCCTTTCGCACGATACACCTGATGACCACGGCTTTTCCTATGTCCGGCGACCACGGCCTGACTTCAATGGCAAACGTGTCTTTTGCGGATCTTCCGATTGTATCCACGATCGCTTTGATCAGGGGTTGGACGTCGACGCTCTTGAGTTCTTCACCATCCACCGAAATGCACAGCCGGTAGAGGGGCAAGGAGGCCTTTTTGAAGGCGGAGGGAACATCCATGTGCCACTGGCCGCCGGGAACCGGCGTATACACGATGGTGATGTCGCCTATCTCTTCTTCAGGCATTGTCTCCGTCGCCGGTGTGTGCTCCGGTTCCTGCGGCGGGGCCTTCTCCTCGGGTTCGTGTATTTCAATGTCTTCAGCGGGGGGCGATTCCTCGGTCCCGTCCCGGGTGTGCTCAATCTCCAGTTCTTCGGCCAGTTGCTCTACCGCGGATTCTCCTTCAAGTTCGAAATCCCCGGGTTCCGCATCGGATACCCCGGTATCGGTTCCCGGTTCCGGCGCGACTTCTAAAGCCACTACTTCATCCGCGATCAGATCGCCGTCATCCAGCTCTCCGGCGTCGTCAATGGTATCGAGTACCTCGTTGAGGCTCTGCGAGGCGACCGCCATTTCCTCGCGATGTTCCTTGGCCGCTTCTTCCTGCGCCTGGTGATGAGCCGCTATTTCCGATGTAACGCTTCTCAGGGCTTCCTCCGCTTCCCGCCGGGATTCTTCGCCGGCAGCCGCCTTGTCCATCGCCTCTTGTGCTTCGCTCCTGAGCTTTTCGAGTTCCTGCCTGGTCTGCTCGACGGTCGACTCGGCCTCCTCGCGTGCCTTTTCCGCCGCGGCCTGACGGGCTTTTTCCTCGCTTTCGAGCTTGGCGGCGGTTTCCTTGGCTTTCTCCTCGGCCTCCCGGCGGGCCTCGGTTTCCTCTCGTGCCGCGGATGTCGCCGCCTCGGCTTCTTCTTTCAGACGCAGTATTTCCTCTTCCGATTGCTTTCTCGTCTCTTCTACTTCGCCCTGGGCTTCCTCGATGGCCCGCCGCTGGGCGGCCTCCCGTTCCTCGATGCGCCGCTGCAGTTCCTCGAACTGTTCCTCGGCGCTCTTCCGGGATTCGGATTCTTCTTCGAGTTTTGTCTTCGCCGCCTGCGATTCCTGTCGCAGTTTGTCTATTTCGGCGGACGAGGCATCGATGATTTCCTGTGCCTTCCGCTGGGCCTCCTCCTCGGCCCTGACCTGCGCCTCCTCGGCCTCCCTGATCTTTTCCTGGATCTCGCTCGCCCTGCTCTCCGCCGCCTCACGGCCTTCCTTTTCCTCCTGGGCCATCTTGGTCGCGGCCTCGGCCTCGGCCTGGAGGCGGGCGATTTCCTCCTCGGATTTCCTGCGGATCTCCTCGGCTTCCCGCCGGGCCTTTTCTTCGGCCTCGTTGCGCGTTGTCTCGAGATCTTCTATTTTCTGGTGAAAGTTTGAAAGTTCCTCTTCGGCCTTTTTGCGCGACTCTTCTTCCTGCCGGGTAGCCTCCTGGGCCGCCGCCGCTTCCTGTCGGAGCTTGTTGATTTCTTCCTGGTAACTTCGCTGGAGTTCCTCGGCCTTCCGGGCGGCTTCTTCCGCGCGCTGCTGCTGGGTTTCTTTCTCCTGTTCTATGTGCTCCTGGACTTCGCGCACTTTCTGCTCGGCAGCGAGCCGCGCCTCTTCTTCCTCCTGTGCCCGCGCCATGGCGGCTTCGGCTTCAGCCCGAATCCGCTCGATTTCATCGGCAGACTCGCGGGAGGTTTCCTCGGCGGCGGCCTTGGCGATCTGGAGCGCCTTCTGGTGTTCTTCTATTCGTGCCCTGACCTCCTGGACGCTCTGTTCCGCGGCCTTCCGGGACTCTTCCTCCTGTTCGGCCCGTTTCCTGGCGGCATCCGCCTCTTCCTGGAGTTTCTGGAGCTGCTCCTCGTATTCCCGGTTGGATTCCTCCATGGCCTGCTGAGCTTCCAGGACGGCCTTTTCCTGTTCTTCTATTTTCTTACTGGCCTCGAGAAGATTGGCTTCGGTGGTTTTTCGCGCCTGTTCCTCTTCAGTCGCCCGTTTCATGGCGGACTCGGCCTCGGACCGGAGGTGGTTGAGCTCCTCTTCGGAGTTCTGGACCATCTGTTCGGCCTCGCGCTTCGCCGCTTCCAACTTCCTTCTGCTTTCTTCCTCTTCGGCCTGTATTTTCTGGTTTATCTCCGCGACCCTCTTCTCGGCGGCCTTCCGGGATTCCTCTTCCTCGGCTGCCTTTTCGAGAGCCTGCTGGGCTTCTGCCCGCTGCTGTTCGAGTTCCTCGCGGGATTTTCGCGATTCCTCTTCGGCCTCCTGCTGTTTCTGTTCGGCGGCTTCCCTGGCCTCGTTGACACGCTCCTCGGCGGTGGAGAGCAATTCTTCGGCCTTGCGGCGGGCATCGAGTTCCTGCTGGGCGCGTTGCTTGGTTTCTTCCATTTCCTCGCGCAGCCGTTCCAGTTCATCGTTCGATTTCTTTGAGGCCGCCTCTGCTGCCGCCCTGGCCTCCTGAATTGCCGCCTCCCGTTCAGCCTGTTCCTGCTCCATCTGCTCCCAGGCCTGGCGGCTTTCCTCCTCGGCTTTTTTCCTGGCATCTCCCTCCTGTGCCGCCCGCTTCATGGCCGACTCCGCCTCCACCCGAAGCCGTGACAGTTCCTGCTCGCTCTTCTGGGTGACCTGGCTGACGATCTGCTGGGCCTCTTTTACCAGGTTCTCGCGCTCCTTGAGTTGCGTGGTAACCGAGTTGATTCGTTTCTCGGTTTCCTGGCGTGCCTGCTGCTCTTCTTCCGCCCGCTTGATGGCCGACTCGGCTTCAGACCGGAGTTTGTCGAGTTCTTCCTGAATCTCCGTGGACGATTGCTCGGCTCTCTTTCGTGTTTCTTCCAGGGCGGCCTGGTGGGCGCGCTGTTCCTGTTCTATCCGTTGCTCGGCCTCCCGTGCCCGTTCCTCGGCGGCCTTCCGGGCCACTGCCTCCTCCTGTGCCCGCTTCATGGCCGACTCGGCATCGCCCTTGAGCCGGGAAAGTTCCTCGATGGATTTTTGCTTTTTCTCCTCGGCCTCCTGGCGGGCGCTCTCCACCGAATCGAGTCGATCTTTCATTTCATTTTCGATCTTCCGAGCGCGTTCCTCCGCTTCTTTTCGGGCCTCTTCTTCCTGTGCCGCCCGTTTCATGGCCGATTCGGCCTCGGCCCTGAGCCGCTGAAGTTCTTTTCTGGACTCCCTCGATGCTTCCTCCAGGAGGCTCCTGGCTTCCTGGACCGCCTGCGACTGCTCGGTGTGATCTGCCTTCGCCCGATCCGCCAGTTCCCGGTTTTCCCTCTCTATTTTTGATTTTTCCCGCTCGATTTCGCCCTTGTCTTCTTCCGCCTTTTGGGCCCGATGTTGAGCATCCTCCAGCATCTGTCGGAGCCGTTCTATTTCTTTTTCCTTGGACTTCGTTACTTCCTCGACGGCCTTCCGGGCCTCGGTAGCCCGGCTGGTTTCCTTTTCGATCAGTTCCTCGGATCGAATGATGTCTTTTTCGGCTTCCTCTATAGCCGTCTTGGCCAACTCGGGATCCCAGTTGTCGGCGTTTTCGTCGACCGAGGCGAAGAGCTTGTCCGCCTCGGATTTCATCGCCCGCAATTCATCGAATATGTCGGTTTTCGCGCCCGGCGGCTCTTCGTCCGCCTCTTCTTCCTCGTGTTCATCCTCGATGGCGTCGCCGGTATCCGTTTCGTCGAGCGGTGCCTCTCCATGGAGAGCTTCGATCTCTCCGGCGTCTTCTTCTTCCTCCATATCCTCTGCATCGGCATCCCCCAGGCCATCGAGGTCCATCACGTCGGTGCCGCCCGTATCATCGAGGTCTTTGCGGTTTTCTTCGGGGGCGGGTTTTTTCGCGGCGGCATCGGAACGCCCGGACGATTTCGATTTCTTTTTCGTTGTCTTCTTCTTTTTCTTTTCGGTGGAAGGCGCGCCCTCCTCTTCGATTTCAGGGACGCGAAGAAAACGTTTACAGGTCGGGCACTGCGCCTTGCGCCCGCTGTTGGATGGCTCCACGCGGAACTTGTGGCCGCAGGCGCACTCGAAAATGATTTTCCCCTCGGAATCAATCACATCGGAAAGCGCAACCTCATGCGGGTTGCTCTTGTCGGGCTTTTCCTTCGCCGTGATCTGAACGAGGGTTGCGACAACCCTCTTTTTGACTTGCGGGATACGGATGATCTCACCGCAGGTCCGGCAGCGAACCCTCCGTCCGGCGTGGCGGGCGCTTTCGACGAATACCTTCCCGCACTTGCACCTGAACTTGATTCTCTGGTGGCGTTTTTTCGAACCGGATTTCGACTTGCCTGCTGCGGACTTGGCTCGCCGGCCGCGCGGATATAACTCCCGACTTGAAGAAGCACTCCTACCCCCCTTGACCGCGGAAGAGCGAGTTGACTGTTTCCTCGCCATTGTGGAATATGGACTCCGTATAACTGAGACAAAAACGGCTACATATTCACGATACCGATATGGTGATCATATCGGGCGGACAACCGGATTTATTGATCCAATCTCGCCGGCTGTCTCTGCCGGAGTCCATTCCGTTACACTATAGTTTATCAGGATTTGCCGAAATAGCCGCCAACCGCTCCATAGTCGCCTCTCAGCGGTTTTCCAGCAACCATGATTATATCACTATTCCTTGATGCTGTCTAAGCTTACCAAACGGCATGGAAAAGTCAAGAATATGCACTACGTGATTCCGGGCCGAGTATCACCCGGAGACCATGCGATCTCGACGTTTTCGGCTGCAACGGACTGCCTCATTCCTCGGGGGCTTCCTTGGCCTCCATCCAGGAAAACATTTCCCTGAGTTTTCGACCGACGACTTCAACCTGGTGGTTTTTGTCCGCCTCGTAAAGCTGCTTGAAGTTGGGCTTTCCGTTGGCACATTCCGCGATCCAGTTCTGCGCGAAACTGCCGTCGACGATAGCCGCAAGGGCCTTCTTCATGTTTTCCTTTACCTGTGTATCGACAATATGCGGCCCGACACTTAAGTCGCCCCATTCGGCGGTGTTGGATATGCTGTAGCGCATATAGCTGAGTCCGCCCTCGGCCATAAGCTTGATGATCAGCAAAAGCTCGTGCAGGACTTCGAAATAAGCAATTTCAGGCTGGTAACCGGCCTCGGTCAGTACTTCGAAACCCGCCTTGACAAGGCTGGTCAGGCCGCCGCAAAGCACCGTCTGTTCACCGAACAGGTCGGTTTCCGTCTCCTCCGAGAAGGTGGTTTCGATGATCCCGGCGCGTCCCCCGCCGATGCCGATACCCCATGCCAGAGCGACATCTTTCGCGGTGCCGGAATGATCCTTTTCCACCGCGACGAGACAGGGAACGCCGCTGCCTTCCTGGAAGCAACTCCGGACCGTGTGACCGGGCCCCTTCGGGGCGATCATGATTACGTCCACCCCGTCGGGAGGCGCAATCTGGCCGAAGCGAATGTTGAACCCGTGACAGAAACCGAGTGTTTTACCCGGATCGAGATTGGGCTCGATTGCGTCCCGGTATACCTTCGGCTGGATTTCATCGGGCAGAGTAATGATCAGGAGATCGCCCTTCTGCGCGGCTTCGGCAGCGGATACGGGGGCGAAACCGGCATCGACCGCCGCGGCATGATTTGCCGTTCCTTCGAGTTCGGCAACGATGACACTGACCCCGCTTTCCTTGAGGTTCAGCGCATGGGCGTGGCCCTGGCTTCCATATCCGAATACGGCAACCGTCTTGCCGTCGAGGCTATCGAGGGATCCGTCCTTGTCGTAGTATATTTTCAGTTCCGACATCATCATCTCCTTTGCAGTGCTATTCGTGTTTCCGCCGGAGGCGTGCCCGTCCGGCATATAGATAAACGTACCGATGCCTGTAAAGCATGTATCTGACACGCCCCGCGGAGTCAAGAGTCAATCGGGATTAATTACGGGCTGCTGAACAATTCGATCCTGTCTGCGAAAGGACATTTTTCCGCAACTCATCGCCAGTCCCCATCGACGATTCATAAAGAATCGCCTGCTTCGACTTCCTCGATGTGCTAAAAACGTGCCTCTTTCTCGCCGACGGCTGAATTGTTCAGCAGGCCCTAATTGCGTTCGCACTCGCCGTATCGCCTGTTTTCAGCGGGAACCGCGGGCACGTTTTGTGGCGTTTCCCGGCGCATTTCCTGTTGACTGGTTCATGCTTTGCAATAGACTCGTGGGCCTATGAAACTGTCAGTCATCATGCCGATTTACAACGAGGTCGACACGATCGACACCATTCTCTCGACCGTGTTGTCCGTCGACCTCGAAAAGGAAGTGATCATAGTCGACGACTGTTCCACCGACGGCACGCGCGAGAAGTATCCCGCGATAGAACAAATGAATGATGTGCGGGTTATTCTCCAGGAACGTAACCGGGGGAAGGGGGCGGCGCTCCGCCGGGGCATAGCCGAGGCGGCAGGGGACATCGTCATTTTCCAGGATGCGGACCTCGAATACGATCCCAACGAGTACCACCGGCTTATCGCGCCGATTGCGGAGGGAAAGGCCGACGTCGTCTACGGATCGCGCTTCGCCGGCGGCGAATGCCACCGGGTCCTGCGTTACTGGCATGCGCAGGGTAACCGTCTGCTGACGGCCAGTTCAAACTGGTTCAGCGATCTCTACCTTACCGATATGGAGACGTGCTACAAGGTTTTCAGGAGAGAGATCATTCGGGCAATCGACATCGAGGAGAATCGATTCGGTGTTGAACCGGAGGTCACCGCGAAACTCGCCGCGATGAAGGTTCGATTGTACGAGGTCGGGATCAGTTACGAGGGGCGGGGGTATGACGAGGGAAAAAAGATCGGCTGGAAAGACGGCCTCAGGGCCCTCTGGTGCATACTGAAGTACAATCTCCGCCGCGGCCATTACCGGAAGGCGTATCTCCCGCGGATCAAAAAAAGCGGCGCGGGCACGGATGATTGAAAGGTCCGGGTTCTATTCTATCTTTCTGACCGCGACCGCCTTGGGGCCCCGTTCGCCTTCCTGGAGTTCGTCACGCTTCCGCCGGCGTGGGCGCCGCCGGCGCTTCCTCTTCGGTGCGATTGGATACGAGGCTCTCGAAGATGAGGACCAGGATGACGACCAGGAGGACGAGGTCCCACCAGTTCTGTCCCGCCGAGGCGGCCCTGGCGGCACCCGCAGCCTCCCGGACATCGTTGCCCACGAAGGTGTGTTCAACGGCGCGTGCGGCAAGGCCCTTCCTCGTTTGCTCGGTCGAAAGCCGATTGTTCTCGCCTTCCGGGCCGTAGACGTTCACGGCGAACATACCCTGTTGCCGGGCCTGAATGTCTTTCCAGCGATAGATCCCCGGTGTTCCGGTCCGATCGTACTTGATGGTTCTCTTTCCCCCCGTCTCTATCTCCTGCGTTTTTTCCGTGTCGGGCGGGGCGATCAGCAGTGTGCGGGGTATGCCGAATTCATCTTCCGCACCGAGACGTATCGTGGCCGGCTGGCCGGCGGTTATGCCGCCGACGGTTGAAATGGTGCGCTGCCGCAGAAGAGCGGCACGGATGATGAAGGGCACGAAGATACCGTGCGTCGGTAGATTGGTACTCCACCGCAGGGAGTCTGGCGTACCGCACAGAATGATGGTTCCCGTGCCGAATTCGTTGGCCACGAGAAGGGGATGTCCTCCTTCCAGCGTCAGGAGGACTTCCGCGCCGGGGGCGGGCTGCAACGGGAACCGCCGCCTGATCAGTATCGGATCCTGCAGGTACTCTTCGGGCTCATCGAAGAGTCCCTTGAAGCACGGGTGGTCAATCTTCACCCCGGCGACCGGCACGGCGGGAGAATCGGGGGCTATTTCGCCCACCGGCGTTCCGATGTCGGCCGGAAGAAACGGCTTTCCATCGATGAACAGGAGCTTCTTGTACGATTCGGTATCGATACCCGGACCGAGAAACATGACGGCCGTTCCGCCGTTTCCGACGAACGAAGCCAGGGCCTTCGCCTCGTCGCTGTCGATGGAGGGCACTTCGCAGAAAAAGGCGGCGTCCGTTTCCTCGAGCTGTGCCGGCGTGAATTCGTCGTGGTTGATATACGAACTCTCGATCGGCCAGGCTGCGGCGCGGGAACCGTCGGCCGATCGCCAGTCGAGCTGCATGCGCAGCATGCCCGCCGGGGCAAACCACCAGCCCCCGGTCTTTGAATCGGGACCGCCGATGACCAGCGCCCGGCAGCGGGGAAATATCTCCAGGGTGAACCGGCGGATGTTATCGGCGCCGATGTCGTCTTCGATATTCAATTGAACCTGTCCGGCCACGTGCCCCGGGCTATCGTATGTATGCGTGAAACGCAATTCGGCCGTGTGGCCGTCCTGTCCCCGCGCGGCAAGATTGACCATCGCCGTTTTTGTCACGGCGGTGTTCGCGTCGGGTCTGAACATGACCTCGACGTCGCGTATTTCCCCGGATGAATTCGAGATAATCGCGGAAAAGGTGATCGCTGAATCGACGATATTCCTGCCCTGTATCCTGAGTTCTTTTACAGAGACATTACCCTTTTTTTCCGCCGCGGAGCGGATCGTATATATCGTAATGCCCGCGTCTTTGACCTGTGTGACCGCTTCGAAAAACGGTCCGATATCGTTTTCCTGCAGATCGGTAAACAGGTAGATCGATTTCCTCATAGAGCCGTGCTTTTTCAGCATCTCCGCAGCGGTTGCGATGCGCGCGTCGAGCCGGGAGGCGCCGAATCCGATAGTCGCTTTTTCGAGTTCCCGCCTCGCCGCGCCCAGTTGTCTGCTCAACGGCGGCACGTCCCCGGTGCCGGCGGTCGTCATTACGGAAGCCAGTTGCGGTTTATCCTCACCGTACAGCAGCTCGGACGCCGAAGCCCTGGCGCGGTCGAAGCTGGTTCGTCCGGCGGCGCTGGATGACATGGAAAAACTGTTGTCGATGATGATGACTGCCGCGCGATCGCCGTCTCCGCCGGGATTTGCCGCCCGGCTTATCGGTTCGGATACCGCTACGGCGAATATGGCCATCAGCAGGCATCGCAGCACCAGGAGCAGCAGGTTTTGTATTTTCCGCCGCCGGGCGGTTTTTTCTATGCTGAGGCGGAGGAACCTGAGTGTGGGAAATTCGACCACCCGGGCGCGGATACGGGCGATGAAATGAAGTACGATGGGGATCAGGGCCGCCAGCATGCCGAAGAGCAGCGACGGCGTCTGGAAATCAAAACCGAAAAGGGAAAATGCCGGCGGCATGATTTCAGGTTCCTTCAGGTCCCGTGTCACGAGTCCGCGCCGTCAGGCAACAGGGCACGGAGTACTCATCGCCTGAGAAAAGCCCTGCGCTTTGCAAGATACTCCAGGAGCATTCTTTCATAGGGGGTGTCCGTGGTCACGTCGGTATATTCTATGTTTCGGTCGCTGCATTCCTTGCGGCAGCGATCGATGAAGTCGGCTATCTCGCGGTTGTAGGATTCTTTGATCGCCTGGGCGTCGATCTGAATTTTTTCGCCGGTTTCCATGTCGACAAACCGCATGATTCTGGCAAAAGGAAGATTCGTCTCGGCCGAATCAAAGAGATGTAACAGGATGATCTGGTGTTTTTTGAAGACAAAATGCTGAAGGCCCTTCAGCATCTCGTCGGTGTCATCGTAGAGATCGGAAATGATGATCACCAGTCCCCGCTTCGCGATGGTTGCGGCGAGCCGGTGGAAGGTCCGGCCCATGGATGTTTTTCTCCCCGCCGTGAGTGTTTCCAGGTTCCTGAATATGTGGTTCAGGTGCGCCGGACTCGAGGCCGGGGGGAGGTGAAATCGAACGTCCTCGTCGAACGCGATCATGCCGACGGCGTCCTGCTGCCGGCACATGAGGTAGCTCAGGCAGGCCGAGAGGAAGCAGCCGTATTCAAACTTGGTGATGTCTCCATTGTACTTGTATCCCATCGACCCGCTGATATCCAGCAGTATGTAACAGCGAAGATTCGTCTCCTGTTCGTATTGCTTTATATAGTACCGGTCGGTGCGCCCGTACGCTATCCAGTCCATATGGCGGAGGTCGTCGCCGGGGCTGTATTCCCGGTGCTCGCTGAATTCCACGGAGAAGCCCTTGTGCGGGCTCTTGTGAAGACCGGTGATGAATCCCTCGACCGCCCGTCGAACGTCGATATCGAGGCTTTTGAGCTTTGCTATCCGGTTGGGCTGGAAATAGAGGTACGGGTCTTTGGCCATTGTGTCTCCGAGACTATCGCGCATCCGCGCGGCGGTAGAATATCAACGCCATGTCATTGTAATCCCTGATGCCCTCCCGGTGCAAGTCGCCGAGCCGCCGGGGCGGGATTGTCCCGGCGCGGATTCTGAGTACGGCAAGGGCATCGTGGGACGCCACCTTCGAAATCGGGTCGAACACCGCGCGCGACATCTCTTTTATATCCCAGCCGGCCGATGCGGCGAACGGGGGATCGAGAAAAATAATGTTCGCGGGATTCTCCATGTGCGGCAGCCGGTTTCTCAGGGTCGTAAGGATGTCGCCCGCCCATATTGTCGACGAGTCGGACAGGCGGCACGTTTCGATATTGGTCTTGAGCCGCGACAGCGTCCCCCGGTGTTGTTCGGCGAAATAGACATGATCGGCACCGTTGGAAAGCGCTTCTATTCCCAGGGTCCCGGTACCGCAGTACAAGTCGAGTATGCAGGCCGAACCGAGCCGGGGGCGAATGGTGTCGAACAGGGACTTCTTGACATAACCCGTTATCGGCCTTGTTTGATCGCCGGGAGGAGAGAGTATCCTGCGTCCCCGCAGCGTTCCCGATCCGATTCTCAGGGTAGGGCGATTGTTTTTTTTCGCGATAACGGGATCTCCTGAACCGGTTGTCGATCATGTCGATTGTATCTTTTGATCGTGGCGCAACCAAGTGGTTTTTTGTCCCGACGCATTGTGGTTCGGCGGCATCCCTGAAGACTGAACCGCTTTTCATTGCATGCGGGCCGCGGTGATGGTAGTCTTATTGTCGCGATGGATAAACTGGTGATACAGGGCGGCGGCAGGCTTTCCGGCCAGATACAGGTCAGCGGCGCGAAAAACGCCGCGCTGCCGCTTCTCGCGTCCGGCCTCCTGGCCGAGGGTACCTGTCGGTTCACGGGTGTTCCTGATCTCGCGGACATTCGTTCGATGATCGGCTTGCTGTCGGACCTGGGGATGCGGATTGAGCAGCACGCGGACGGCACCGTTGAAGGGGCGGTGGTCGATGAATCCCGCTCACACGCACCGTACGAACGGGTGAGAAAGATGCGGGCCAGCATCTGTGTGCTGGGACCGCTCCTGGCCAAGCGCGGGTATGCCCGGGTATCGATGCCCGGCGGCTGCGCCATCGGGGCACGGCCCGTCGATCTGCATATTCGCGGATTGCGGGCCCTCGGGGCCGAGGTGTCACTCGATTACGGGGACATCATTGTCAGGGCCGACCGGCTGAAAGGCGCTAAGATTTTTATGGGCGGCCCGTTCGGTTCCACCGTACTCGGTACGATTAACGTGCTGTGTGCTGCGGCCCTTGCCGACGGCATCACCGTGATCGAATCGGCCGCTTGCGAGCCGGAGGTGGCGGATGTTGCCGCGTGTATCAACGAGATGGGGGGGCGTGTCAGCGGCGCCGGGACGCCGCGGATAACGATCGAGGGCGTCCGTTCGCTTCGCGCGGTTGACCACAAGGTTATTCCGGACCGGATAGAGGCGGGCACCTTCATCCTCGCCGCTGCTCTGGCGGGAGAGGAACTGACGATCCGCGGATGCGAAGCGGACCACATGCTGGCACTGCTGGACAAGCTTTCCAGGGCGGGAGTGGCGTTGCGGATCGGCCCGGATTGCATCACGGTACGTTCTTCCGGGCGCCCCCTGCCGGTAGACGTTACGACCCAGCCGTATCCCGGTTTTCCGACGGACCTGCAGGCGCAGTTGATGGTTCTGCTGGCCCTCGCGGACGGCAACAGCGCCGTTACCGAGAAGATTTTTCCGGACCGTTTCATGCACGTGCCGGAACTGCTGCGCATGGGCGCGAATATCAGGAAGGAAGGGCAGACGGCTGTCATCACCGGCGTGGAACATCTGATCGGCGCGCCCGTGATGGCCAGCGATCTTCGTGCATCGGCGGCCCTTATCCTTGCGGGGATCGTGGCAGAGGGAACCACCGAGGTGCGCAGGCTGTATCATATCGACCGGGGATATGAGCGCATCGAGGAAAAACTCAACGGTGTCGGCGCGGCGATAGAGCGGGTACCGGAGTAGCGAAGTATCGCGTGCAGCGGGGGGAGGGGGGCAGCGGCTGTTTTTCAGTCGGCTCTGCCGATCTTGTCGAAGATAGTGTTCATCCGGGCGATCAGCGCCGGGGCGGCGGGGAATTGTTTCATTACCGCGTCCTCGCTTGTCAACTCCGTGGTCACGCCGCCGGGATTCAGCGTTTTCAGCAGGCGCCCCGTCCCGTCTACCCAGTAGACGGTGGCACGTGATGCGGTGCCCTCCCTGCCGATCATTCGCGCCGCTTCCGCGCTTTGACCGCTGTGGAGCCGAATCTTTTCGGTCCTGTCGATCTTCAGCGTTCTCATCGAGAACTCATTCTTGATAACCGAATATTCAGCGAACGTCCACTCGCCGGCAATGGCGCCGGATGCACCGATGAGATTGGGCAGGAGCAGGGAGGCGATTTTCGGGAGATAAATAGCCTGTATCTTCTTGGGGATACGATTATTCCTCGTGATTCTGTTCAACTGGTTTTGCGTTATCGTTCTAACGATGAGCCCTTTTATGCGCATGCCGTTTTCGTCAACCAGCCGGGACTGTTCCCCCGAGCCGATCTGTATGGTTTTCCGCCACTTCTCCCGGTCGAATTCCGGCGTGATGAAAGCGGAGATCCGGATTACCTTGTCGGGTCCGTTCAAGACCTTCTGCATCGACCAGATCCTTGCACGATAACCAGCCTTTCCTTCGCTCCGGGCGGATCCGCCGTGCTTGCATATCCATCCTGTCTTTTCTGCACCGTTGAATATGAAAAACCAGCGCGGCTTTGACGGAAGCGCGGCGCGTATCCTTTCGATGGACATGCCGGGAGTAACGTTCTTGTTCTTGTCGCCCCAGAGAAATGCGCGGCCGGTTGCCATCGAGCGTTGCCGTTCAGCCAGGGCCGTGCTGTTATCGATGATGGCAACGGAATCAATGGTACTGTGCCATGTCCTTTCTCGTGCCGCGGTATCCATCGAGTTGCTCGTGGTAAGCGTAATCACCAGGAACGTTCCCGGGTCGACGAGTATCCAGGCTTCCCGGAAGAGCAGGACGGCGGTGACCTCCTGCCCGGATTGAATGTTCTTTGAGCGTGTTGTCAATGTCCCTGCAACCATGAACGCCGGTTTTCCGGCGATAGAAATCTCATTGCTGGCGCTTACTTCACCGCCACTGCTTAAGACGAAGTCCGTTATCTGCTTTGTGTATTCCCCGATCCGCGTTTTTTTGTCGCGATAGTCCCTCGTGGCTATCTTCAGAGACCAGATTGTCTTGCCGGTCTTTTCCGAGTTTTTCCCCCAGTGGGCGAGAAGGTCCGATGACTCTTTCTTGATGTTGATCCCGTCGCCGGGGGGAATGATCGAATAGCCGTTGATAATGTCCACGTATCGTTCTGATATTTCGTGGGCACTCTGTGATTTCAGAAACGCGCGCGGCGCCACGCACACGGCGAGCAGCACTGCCGGGAATACCCTGCGGATCATCCTGTTCTCGTAATGGTTGTCGCGGTGGTTCATGCTTTCAGTCGCCGTGCCTTTCAGTTGGTGTTCCTGCCGCGATTTCGGTCGCGGTCCGGCTTTTCGCGCGATGTGCCGGGTTCCGGTTCAATGCGTCGCCGCAGCGCGTTATTCTCGAAAAAGAGAGGGTTTTCATAGTACAGGAAGGCATTGAAACCGCCGGTCATTTCCACGGAAAAATCGTATGCGTCTCCCATGACAAGCAGGGCTTCTATGTCCGTGTCCTTCAGCTTCGGGAATCCCTCGGGACCCAGGACGGACAGGGCGGTTGCCCACGCGTCGGCGGTCGCCGCGTCCGGGGCGATGACGGTGGCGGAAACGCAGCCCCCGCATGGTTCTCCGGTCCGCGGATCGAATATGTGGCTGTATTTCCTGCCGCTTATAACGATGGGCCGCTCGTAGTTCCCGCTGGTGCAGACCGCCTTGTCGCGGACGTGGAGAATGCACAGGTTGATCTTTTTGTCCGTGCTGTCCGTGAGTTTCGGAAACGGGCTGCGGACGGAAACGATCCAGGGCATGCCGCCGGTTTTTTTACCGAAGCAGCGGACGTCGCCGCCGATATCCACCACCCCCCCCGCGCAGCCTTCTTTCATCAGCGCCCCGGAGACGAGGTCTATCGCATATCCCTTGGCTATGCCCCCGAGATCCACGGCGGCCGACGCGGTGCTTTTTACCGCGTAGTCATCCGCGATGGTAATATGATCCCAGGTCGAACTGCGCCTGGCCATGCCCAGTTCGAGCCGGTTCGGAATCCTCGCATCGTTCTTTTGCGCGGCGAGATATTTCCAAAGATCAATGAGCGGCAGGACCGTTATGTCGAATACCCCGTCGCTCTGCCGGTATATTTCGCGTGATTTTTTCAGCACCGTTATGGTCTGCGGGTGGAGGGATATTTTCGCGCCCGCCGCCGCGGTGTTGAAAGCGGATATTTCCGATGCGGGATCATACCGGTTCATGTACTCTGCAACCAGCGCCGCCTGCCGGATGGCTTTTTCGACGATCGCGTCGGCCGAATCGACCTTGTCTGCGCCGATAACGAGCGTCACGTTCATCGTGGTGTTCATTATGCCGTCGACCGGCGCGTATCCCCGTTTGAAGAGGCGGTCGCCCCGCTGGGAATAGAGCACGCTGCCGATCAGGACGAGCAGCATGCCGCCGACCGCGATCGCGGCTATGGTTTTTTTGTCGGGTTTCATGTCAGGTTTTTTCCCCGGCGGCGTCCCGTTTGGAAGGCATCAGTTCTCCCGGTCATCGTCAGCGTTGTAATCGGCTTCCACGAAGGAGTGCATGCCGCCCCGCGTGTTGAAGGTGCCGGTGATGCGCATGCGCCGCGGTTCCGTTGCGCCGACGAGGTCGTCCAGTATGCGATTGACGAGGTTCTCGTAAAAGGCACCGACGTTCCGGTATTCCTGGAGGTAGCGTTTCAGACTCTTGAGCTCGATGCATACCTTGTCGGGCACGTACTCGACTTCGATGGTACCGAAATCAGGCTGCCCGGTCTTCGGGCAGAGGGAGGTGAATTCCGGTGCGACGTGTCGTATGCGGTAGTCGCGCCCGACGTGCGGATTTTCAAACGTTTCCAGTTCGGCCATGCTGTTGATCTCCATTCTCGATTATATCACTGTTGTGAAAATTCCTGAAGGAGAGTAATCTGGATAAAATGACCGTTTCCAGCGGAACAACGGCGGTGATACTCCTCTCCGGCGGACTTGATTCGGCGACGGCGATGGCGATCGCGGTCGAACAGGGGTATGCGTGTCACGCCCTGAGTATCGATTACGGGCAGCGCCATCGTTTTGAACTCGCGTCATCGGCGTCCGTTGCGTCTTCTCTCGACGCCGTCGACCATCGTTTCGTTACAATCGATTTGACCGAGGGCGGCGGCTTCGGCGGCAGTGCTCTCACCGGTTCACCGCCGGTGCCCAAGAACGATCCGGCCGACGGGATCCCGGTTACGTATGTCCCGGCGAGAAACACGATATTCCTCGCGATAGCGCTGGGTTACGCAGAGGCGCTGGGGGCCTTTGATCTGTTTATCGGCGTCAACGCGGTCGATTACAGCGGTTACCCGGATTGTCGGCCGGAGTACATAGCCTGCTGGGAGCGGCTGGCCAACCTGGCCACGGCCGCCGCCGTGGAGGGACGCGGACGCTTCAGGATCCACGCGCCGCTGCTCCGGCTGGGGAAGGCCGAGATCATACGGAAAGGGGTGCGGCTCGGCGTCGACTATTCGTTAACGTCCAGTTGTTACGACCCGGTCCCCGACGGCAGGGCGTGCGGCGCATGCGATGCCTGCCGGCTCCGGCTTAAGGGATTCAAGGCAGCGGGTATCGAAGACCCGGCGCGATACGTGTCCCGGTAATTGCGGGTTACTCGTCTTGACCGGGCGGTTCCAGCCCCAGGCGCTCCATGACGGACTGCAGGTCCTGCCAGACTTTGCGCCGGGTATCCGCGGTATATCTTCTGAGGACGTAGGAGGGATGGAACGTGGGCATCACCGGAGTGCCCGCTATGGCGGGAATGGTTCCGGGCAGGATCTGCCAACTGCCCCTGAGCCGGGTAATACCCGTCACGGTGTCCAGCAGGCCCCTTGTGGCAGGATTGCCCAGTGTGACGATTACCCGGGGGCGGATGGCGGCCAACTGCCGGGACAGATAGTCCCGGCACGCCTCCAGTTCTTCGGGCGCGGGATGCCGGTTGCCGGGCGGCCGGCACTTGAGCATGTTGCATATGAAGACATCCGAGCGATCGAGTCCCATCGCGGTGATCATCCTGGTCAGCAACTGTCCCGCGCGGCCGACGAAGGGACGGCCGCCGGCATCCTCGTCGGCCCCGGGCGCTTCCCCGACGAATACGAGTTCAGCGCCCGCGGCCCCTTCGCCCGGAACGGGGTTTTTCCTGCTGTCGCACAGCCCGCACCGGCGGCACGAGGCTATTTCCGCGGCTATCGCAGCCAGCGCGGTACCCTTTTCACGGGCGGTCGGCAATTCGGCGGCGATATCAGGTTGGGGTTCAGATTCGGTTTCACCTGACGATTCCACGGCCGGGAGCGGCGCGACGCCGTTCGGGACGAGATCCCGGTTTCCCAGGAAGAGTTCTATAGCCGCGAGTTGTTCGGCTGCGCTCACGAGTGTCCGCCGCTGATTCATGGTGACCATTGTATGGGTTGCGTGACGACGGCTCAACCCGGAAGGGCGATCGGATCGTTCTTTTCGGGCACGCATTTTTCGGTTTTTCCGAATATAGACGGTATGCATTTTATTAAATAATCGATATGATACACATATTGACACCGGTATGCCGAATCTATATCTTAAGGCGGCACGACTTGGTGAGGGTCATAATGTTCCTTGACAGACAGTGGTAATGGGAAATGAATGTAACTAATCGGTTGTATTTTTTTGTATTGTTCGTCGCGTGTTTTGCCTTTATCGGGCTTGAGTCCGCACGCTCGCAGGCGGACGGCGCCCGGCGCGTTTACAACGAACAGCTCAGGACCGCGTTCGACCGGGGCGAAGAGGTTCCCCGCGAGGATGAATTTACTGCCGGGGGCTGGTTCAACTTCGATTTTATTCATTACAACGATCCCTTTTCCCGGCGCAGGAGGTCGCTTCGGCGTCACCAGTTGCGCGGCTGGTTTAAAATGGATCTCGGCGGTGTTCACACGGCGTATGTCCGGGGGTTGTTGCGATACGATGATTGGGACGGCAGGGACAATCCCAGCGGCGGCAGGGGAGACGATTTTGACGAAATCCTGGAACGGGCCTGGTATAAACTCGATGTCGGAAGGTTGCTGGCGGGTGATGCCGGGGAAGATGACCCGTTCGGAATGACCTTCAAGGTCGGGCGGGATTACACTTCGTTCGGCACGTCGCTGGTGCTTTCCCGTCCGATGGATCAGGTCCGCTTCGATATTTCCGCCTACGATTTCAACGTTACGGCCCTCCTGGGAATGTCGGTCAGGGACGGCCTCAACACGGTGGATGCCTCTCCATTGGTATACAACCGGAACGAGCGGTGTTTCTACGGATTTCAGATCGAGTATGACAACCACGGTTACCACCGCCCATTTGCCTATTTTCTTTCTTCCGACGATCACACGTCCCCGAGCAGCATAGATCCGACACAGCAGTACGATTACTCCTCGAAATACCTGGGGATCGGCAGCCGGGGCATGCTGATTCCCGACCTGACGTACCGGGCGGAACTGGTCGGCGAATGGGGATCGACGTTCTCCGAGAGCAACCTGGTGTTCACCCGCCGGGGTCCGGTGTTTCAAAATCACCGTGACCGGATATGTGCGATGGCGGCAAATCTGCAGATGGAGTACCTGTTCCGCGTTCCGACCGAGCCCCGCGTCAGTGTTGAATACCTGTACGCCAGCGGGGATCCCGACAGGAGAACCTCCTCCAGCGCCACGGTGGGGGGAAACCTCATGGGGACGAGGGACCGGGCATTCAACGCCTTCGGATTTCGAGACACCGGGATCGCCTTCGCGCCGTTTTTATCCAACATACACATATACACCGCCGGGGTCCGGTTTTTTCCCCTCGAGCATTGCGACCTGTTCAAGAAACTGGAGGTAGGTTCAAAGGTGTTTTTCTACCACAAGGACAGGGCCGGAGGGCCGATCAGCGATCCGACGGTGATCCGCGATTCCCGGTGGCTGGGCTGGGAGTGGGATGTCTATTTCAACTGGCGCATTACCAGCGACCTGGCGGTGACCACGCGGTACGGGATGTTCAGGCCGGGTGCCGCGGTCGGCGAACGGTTCGACGCCACGAGGCATTTCCTGTATACGGGGATGGTTTTGAGTTTCTGATTGTGGAGCTGGAGATTTGGCTTTGAAGGCATTGATGAAAAGGCGAAACACGCGAGAACATGGCCGCTACCGGTTTTTGTCTTTTGCCATCCTGATATCGGTCGGCGCGGTTATTGCGGGGTGTGCCGAAAACGGCGCGGTCGAAATAACCGGCGGTGATCAACAACTGGCAAACGAGGGGTCTGCGGCTTACCTCGATCGCATTTCCTCCATGAAAACCATCTCCGAGAATCAGGCATTTCACGGGATACTGCTCCTGATGAATTCCGAGGACCCGCATGGTACTTTCGAGAGCAGGGTGAAGGAATTGCTGTCCCGCGATATAGCACGCCGATCATGGGACTTCAGCGCGGACCGTCCGTTGCGGCGGGGCAGGATGGCCTACCTCGTCTGCCGGCTCTGCGGGATCGAGGGCGGCGTTGTGATGCGGCTGGTCGGTCCCAACGAACGGTACTGTCTTCGCGAACTGAAATACAAGGGGATCGTGCGCAATTCTTCCCCGTCGGGTATTGTGTCGGGGTTCGAATTTGCCGCCGTACTGGCCAGGGCAGACACCTACATGAACGAGGGCGGTCCTGCGAAATAACCGGAGTGCTGCAGTTGAATGGAGTCTGATCGAATGTTCCGCCGCCCTCTTTTCCGAACATGCCGGGGTTGCCTTCCGGGCGTTCACGGTTAGAATGCTCGACGATTATTATGACCGACAACAACGATATACAACCGTACGGCCGTCCCCGTGACGTGTCCGTACTTATTGCGACACTGTGCGTAGCCGTTTCTGCGGCGGTTGCCGAGGTGGCGGGGAACCCGGGGGAATCGGCGTCCGCCCGGTCCGCGGGCATACGGTATACATCCCCGTGGTCCCGGGCGATTCCCCCGGTCGACGAGTATCCCGTTCTTATTCACCGGCGGCGATTGTCAAAGCCGGGCGGACCGAAGCAGCAGGGCACCGCGAGAGATGCGGCCGCCGGTGTTGATCTTTCCGGGGTGGATACGGAACGAAACGAACCTCGTGACCCGGCGACGGTCCACCCATCTCCCGACGAAATCCGGCTCAAGAGAATGAAGACCCCGTTTGACATATCCCTTGTTGTTCCGCCGGGCAAAACCATTGCCGGCCAAAAGAGAACAATGCTGCGCGAGGTTCCACTGCCTTCTCCCGGGACCCGGATGGCGTGCGAACTGAGGATCGTCGATATGGCCGACCGCAGGGTGATCCGGCAGGTGAGCGGCATTACCACTTTCGAAGAACGCAGGTTGTTTGCTGAACATCTTATCGCGGAACTCCTCGACGGAATCGATGGGGATGCCGTCGCGCTTGTTTCTCTGTGCAATCGAAGGAAAACGAAGGTCGGACTGAAGGTTTCCAGCGAGTGGACGGATATTATCGTCGGGGTCCTCGAGAGAAATGACCGGTTCAGATCTGTTGAACTGGTCGATCTGAGGGAAAGGGTGAATAACGAGTATGATCTCGAGAATACAAAAGTAATGACGGGATCACGGTACCGCTCGCGGATGAACGGCGCCGCGTACGTGATACTGGGCGGGGTCGCGATGAGTCGGGTTCACTCGGTATTGCACCGAAACGAGACTGTCCGCAGCGAAGATTAGCTGGTACCCTGAACCCCGCGTTAACGTCCGACACGGGCCAGGTTCAACACCATCAGACCGAGCGCGGTGCCGATATTCGGCGGCGCGGTTCCCGTTTTCCAGGAGCCATTTTCAGTCTGGTGTTTCAAAAGACTGCCTTTGGCCCAGGAAAACCAGTTCTTTTTGCCGAACGTGGTAGTTCCCCTCGCGACACCCAGCCGGGAAAGATTATAGAGATAATGAAGGGCCTTGTCGTTTTTCCCGTTATCGAAATGTTTATCCACCCATTGAAGGGACGGCTGGAGGTTTGAATAATCCATCGCTTTTTTCCGGGTAATATCCTTGCCCATAAACGCCCGCGCTATCAACATTGATGTCGCGCAGGATGTGGCGTCCCGATGAGCACTGCCGCCGCCGTCCGAAGAGAGAAATGTCTTCTGCTTGTTTTTCCACCACATTATTATCTTCAGCCAGACGAACGGGGAGACCTTGAAATTCCGGGATGTCGCCATTGCCAGCCCAAGGGTCGCATGGAACGTGTAAAAGGATTCGTCTTCAGGACCCTTCCCGGAAAAACTGCCGTCAGCTTCCTTGGCCTTGTAGAGTTCCGACGCGTCTTTTTGCAGTTGCTCGGTGTATTTTCCCTCCGCCATGCCCTCGGCGAGAGACCAGGCGTAACATCTCCATGAAAGGGCCGCTGTGCCGAGAGTATTGGACGGCGCGGCGGCCATTCGGGCAAGGGCTTTCCGGATGTTCGGGTCGCCGGGACCGTTGCCGCTTTCCAGCAGGGCACTCGTGACGACCGCCGTGGTTGCTTCAGTGTCGTATACGCCGCCGGTCTTTTCCGCCGTCCAGCTGCCGTCGTCGCTCTGTTTCGACAGGAGATACTTCTGGGATTTTGCAATGGCGGTCCTGATATCGTTGTCCGCAACGATGGAAAGTGAATTCACATCCAGCGCCCAGAGGACGGGAGACGAGGCCGCCGCAGCCGCGGCACCGGCGAGTCTTTTTTCGACGCTGGCGAGTTCGGTTGAAGCGGCCGTTTTTCGCTTGTCTTCTTTCGGGTACGTATCCAGGAACCTTTTGATGTACTGCCGTTCGCGAAACAGTAAACAGGAGCGCGCGTATGCCGGCGCCTTGGCAATCAGTGATTTGTACCAGAGGTAACTCTCCTCTGCCGCGGGGGCGGGCAATGATTCCGGCCCCTTGACGACCAGCGGCAGCATCGAAAGCAGCGGTTCTTCCACGCTGTAGTTCAAAAAGTCCGCGGCAATACCCGGCGTGTCGAAAAAGAGGATGTATTTCATGATGACGCCGACCCGGAGTGGTGTATTGTCCGGTTTTGCTTTCAGGCTGATCAGGTCCGCATCGAGTGCCTTGGCGGCATCCCGGTAACTCGACAGTGTGTCAATCTGGCCCCGGATCAGTTTCTGGAGTGTCTGAGAATCAATCCCCTTGGCGACCGCACGGGCTTCTTCGAGCGCGGCCTTGGCTGAATCGATATCCTTGTCGAGCAGGGAGTACCGGGAAGACTGCATAAGCACCCGAATCAGGTCCACCCCCGTCTTTTCGTTTGAATTCGCTTCGAAGATCTTTTTGCGCAGGGCGCAGGCGGTCGCGACAGCTTTCTTTCGCTTCCCGGGCACCCGTGCAGCGCGGAGTTCGGCCGCGTGCGAGGCCAGTGCGTACCCGTCCTTTTGTTCCGCGGTGAGACGAATGATGTCGTCGCAGTACTTGTCGATTTTCGCGGGATCGTAGGCATTCCTCGCTTGCTGGATAATTTGACCGGCCAGGCTGATATTATCCCCCGGTTCGGGCGATGCCACGGCGGCAGCGACCATTTCATCGGTGATTGTATTCGCCTCGGCGAAAAACGAATGTTCCGCGGACGCCGCCGGCAGGCAGATCGAGATTGCCGTGAAAAACACTGAAACCGCGCGTGGTAATATGGGCAGGCACCTGTGCGTCATGAGCATCACCTTCGAGATTGTACTGGAACAAGCCGTTTACATTCCGGGATCAAACGGTCTTCAATTATACCGGGTTGCATGAATTATTTAAAAGCCAAATGGATTGTAAAATCTATACAATTTCTCCTTCGAGTATCGTGCCGGAAACGTCCGTAATTCTCAGCGGGACAACTGTGCCGGCGAGTTCGGCCGGACGGCGGTTTCCGGGAAGAAAACGCACGGTCAGGTACCGTTCCGTTACGGCCCTCATCGCTGTGTGGTTCCGGCCGGGTGATTCGGCGATGCCTTCGACCACCGCGCCCGCGAACGCCTTCCGGTACTGCTTGGCGAGTGTTTCCGCGAGGGATCGAACAGAAGCCATCCGTTTTCGAGCGGTTTCGGGATCGATACCCTCCTTGGCGTATTGACGCCACGAGGCGGTGGGTCGGACCGGGCTGAAGGGGAAGGCGTGTATTCTTGAAAAGGCGGCCCTGCGGGAAACATCTTCGGTCATCAGGAAATCGGATGCGGTTTCGCCGGGATGGCCTACGATAATATCTGTCGTAATGGCAGGATTTTTAAGATACTTACGTATTCTTGAAACCGTGGTCAGGAATTCATGTGCGGTATAGTTTCGATTCATTGCTTTCAATATCCGGTCTGATCCGCTCTGCAGGGGAATGTGAAAGTGCGGTGCTATGATCGTCGATTCCGCTGCTGCCTGCAGAAGCCTGTCCGAAACATCCTCGGGAGACAGGCTGGAAAGCCTGACGCGCACAACACCGTCGACGGCTGCTACGCCCTTGACCAGTTCCGCGAGGGGATCGCTATTCGGTACGGTTCGGTTTGTGCCGCTCGAACGGCCGTACGCACCCAGCCGGGTGCCGCACAGAACGATTTCACGGTGTCCTGATCGAACGAGCCGGCCGCACTCGCGTATCACCTCGGGCATGTCCTTTGACCACAGTACCGGCCGGGTGTAGGGGACGATACAGTAACTGCAAAAGGAATCACACCCGTCCTGCACCTTCACGAACGCCCGTTGCCTCCCTGAAAACCGGTGAATCAAGGGAAGATTCCGTGTTCCCGCCCTTCCCATGCGCAGGGCTTCCGCCCGGCGCTGCTCGATCGTGGAGGGATTCTGTTCGGCGATGGCGGCGGTGTCCGTCCTGCCGTTATCGTCCTCCAGCCAGTCGGCTACCTGTTCGCTGACATTTTGGTGATGGCCGAGAATCAACACATTGCGCGGGGGCCCGGGCGATTCTTCAATGATTTCGCTGACAGTCCGGGCGTCGTAGGTACTGTAACAGCCGAGCACCAGCAGACGATTTCCCCCCGACCGGTGTAATGCTCTGCGAATGGCCTTTCTGCATTTTTGCATCGATCGTGAGGTCACGCAGCAGGTATTGACAACATGAAGGCGGGCGTCTTCGGGAGAAGCGGCTTCGGCGCAGCCCCGCAAGTCGAGGAGCCGGGCCACGCCCCGGCTCTCGTACTGGTTTATTTTGCATCCTATCGTTGTAATCCAATACTGCACGATCTGCCGATGTTCCTATAACCGTATTTGTAACGCGGAAAACACGAATTTATGTTGTATCTTATTGCCCATTTGGATATTATAGGCAACAACCTTCACGGTAGCTCCCCGTGTCGGACAATATAATCTATTTTCAAAGGCGGATGATGTAAAGAAGCAGTACGGATATATACTTACGCCGTTTTGGACGGTATATACGCGGTGGTGTCAAAGGAGAACCCATGGCAATCAATACGGTATGGGGCATAGATATAGGGCAATGTGCGCTGAAGGCGGTCAAGCTGGTCTCGGTCGAGGATGGGCTTCGTCTCGATGGGTATGAAGTAATAGAGCATTCCAGCACTCTCACGGAACCGGACGCCGATATCGGCAGTCTGGTTCGGGCCAGCCTTGGTGAATTTCTGCGCCGGCAGGATACCTCCAATTCGAATATTGCGGTTTCCGTGCTGGGCAAGAGCAGTTTCACCCGGTTTGTCAAGCTGCCCCCGGTGGAGCCGAAGGAAGTACCGCGCATTATTCAGTTTGAAGCCGGTCAGCAGATTCCCTTTCCCCTCTCCGAGGTCATCTGGCGGTACAAGTGTTTTCAGGATCCCGATTCACCCGACGTGGAGGTCGGTTTATTCGCCGTCAAACACGCGGATATGTCCGAGATGCTCTCCTATTTCATCGGCATGGGATTGGAACCGGACGTGATGCAGATGCCGTCGCTGGCGTTATATAATTTCATGATTTATGACGGCCAGTTGAGCATGGACGAGGGGGCGACGATCATGGTTGACATCGGCGCAGACAAGACGCAGCTTGTCGTCGCCGACGGTTCCCGGCTGTGGATACGTACCATTCGCATCGGCGGCGACAGTTTTACCAACGCCCTCGCGAAGAGTTTCAAGCTGTCTTTTTCCAAGGCGGACAAGCTCAAGCGAACGGCGGCGTCCAGTAAATATGCTCGACAGGTATTCCAGGTGATGCGCCCCATATTCGCCGACCTGGTTCAGGAGATCCAGCGGTCGATCGGCTTTTATACTTCGCAGCACAGGGACGCCCGGTTCTCGCGCATGCTCGGGATGGGGAACGGATTCAGGCTGCCCGGGATACAGAAATATTTCGAGCAGAACCTGAACGTCGAGGTTGCCCAGATCGAGAAATTCAACCGGATTCAAACCCCCAGCGATCAATACCGGAATGATATCCTGTCGCTGGGTGTGGCTTACGGCCTTGCGCTGCAGGCCCTCGGGACGGTTCCCGTCGAGACGAACATGCTTCCTTCGACAATCCTGCGGAAGAGGTTGTGGACGAAGAAAAAGGTCTGGTTTGCCGCCGCGGCGGTTATTCTCGTACTCATGTCCGCGGTGGTCACCTTTTCCGCGGCCAGGGATGCGGGGGTATTGAAGAGCAACCAAGGCAGTGAACTCCTCGAAAAGGCCCGACAGAAGCTTCCGAAGTACAACGACGATATAAGGGAGCGGGAGAATCTGTATAAAGAGCTTGTCAGCAAAGAGCTGGATTTGTTCAAGGACAAGGGGGACGAGCAGAAGACGCTGCGCGATAAAACCGCTTTCTGGCCGGGACTGATGTCAGAGGTCTGCCGGGCGATGTTGCAGACCACGATGAGCAGCAGCGAGATTTCCGTTATCGAGGAGTTCGCCCTCGCACCGCCCGAGACGCGCAGAGCGCTTGCGACGCAGGTACAGTCCGAACAGGGGACCATGGAAATCATAAGCATGCTGCCGTATATCGATGGCGGCGAAGTATACGAATTCAGGGAAAGACTTATTTCCAAGGTCAAGCAGGTGCCCCGCAACTCGCGGCGCATAATCATCTTGGAAGAACTGACGCCCTACTACGTGCCGGATCTGAACTCCGAGGACCTGTCGACACAGATACCCGCGCTGACGGCATCCGATTTCGATGTCATAGAAGGCATCGAATCCCCCGTGCGTGGTTTTGTCCTGTTCCTGCGGTGCCGCACCCCGCTCTCCAGGGAACGGGCGGTGGAAATGATCAATCGCCTGAAGAACAGCATGGTCGACCGCCTGCGGTCAAACGATGGTGAACCGCGCTTTCCCTTTGCCCTGTTAGGTGAAGTGGCTGTGGTGTTCCGGCAGCAGAGTACCGCGGCCCCGGTACCGGACCCGTTTTTCCCGGGGGAAACAATCAACAAGGATTTTATATTCGACCTTTTACTCCGCATTCAGGTTTTAGACGATACGTCGGGCGGCTCCGAGAACGACGAGAACGAAAAGCCTGAATGATGACCGGGAGCACTGAATTATGAGATTTTTGCAGGATAATTTATTTTATGTTGTACTTGTCGTAGCGACCGGCATTCTGTGCGGCGGCCTGCTTGTACTCGCCTCCGGTTACAACGAGGATTTCGAGAACGAGCTGGATAAGCGGCGGACACTGTACCGGAACATCACCAGCCGGCAGCGATCGGAACCGGTCAACGAAGCGATAATCGATCGCACACGGAAAAACATTTCCCTGGTCATGAAAGACGTTCGCGACGCCGAAACCATGAACGTCACTTGGGCTTCCGACAATTTCGAGATTCCCGTCCTGGCTTTGCCGAACAAGAAGAAGATTCCCGTACTTCCCTACAACAGGAAGTTGTGGAGTGAAAACCAGTCGTATCTCAGCAACAAGTTTGTGTCGTATTACACCAACCGGCTCCAGGGCCTCCTGACGCCTGGCGGCGAGTTGAAAATGTTGAAACCGGTACCGCTGCCGACCGCCGAGGAAATAGAGGAGGAGAAGCAGGAGCAGCTCAAAAAACTGATACGTATACAAAGGATGCAGGGGGCGGCGGGGGGCGAAACGCCGGCCGTCAAGGACGAGAGAAAAGAGCGGAAAAGCCTCGAAGAGCAGGCGCAGCAGTGGGCGGTGAGTACCGTGCGGCTTCAAAAGGCCCGGGCAGGGGTGATATATGCCGATTATGCGTCCCTCTCGCCCCTTTACGATACGGAGGCGGTGGTAAACCGGCTTTCACCCGGCCAGGTATGGCGAATGAACCTCGATCTCTGGATAAAAGAAGAAGTCGTCGGGGCGATATCCGACACCATCAAAGACGTGATCAAGGAGCGAAAGCTCCCGGCAACCGAACGGCATGTCATCAATTCGCCGATAAAGAGGCTCTTCAGCATCAAGCTCATTTCGTTCGGCGGCAGTACCGGCAGGGGTGCGGAACGGGCAAGCGAAACGAGAATGCCCCGGGGTCGCGGCGTAACTGCCGGGCGGGGCGGGTTGCGGGACGGCCGGCCGGGAGAAAGCCGATATGCCGGCCCGGATGAACGGGAATCGCCGCCGGTTACCCGGGCGGCGACGCTTACCGGCGACGTCTCGAACACCGTCTACGACATCGCCGATTATTCATTTACTGTTTTGATGCCCCTGCGCTACCTTAATATTCTGCAGGAAAACCTGGTTGACGACAATTATCACGTGGTTACGCGTCTCGATGTGAAACCGGCCTTTCCGAAAACCATGAAAACAGCGGAGGTTTCCGACAAGGCCGAGGGGTTGTATTATTACGGTACCGAAGCCCTGCGGCAAATCACGGTCCGCGCGCAACTCAGGATGATGACGGTATGGACGCGGGGAGAGGCCGAGGAGGGAGAAGACGGAGACTTGCGGTGGGTGCGAAAACCCCTGATGCCTCCGGAGGTGATCAGGACCCTCCCCGCCTCTGCGTTGCGGGAGATAGACAGAAAGGATCCTTCGAGCATCAAGGGCTTCTAAGCCCGGGACGGCGGGTTATTACCTGTTTGAGGTGAACTATGGCCAGTATTCAGAAATACACCTTCGTAGAAAAACACATCGAGAAAATCCTGGTGGCACTGGCGGTTGCCGCCTTTGCCTTTATCATCTATCGCTATGGTATAGGCACCCCGCGGCAGGTGACCCGCAACGCCAGGCAGGCCGCCGAGGGCGGTTTTCCGCCGGCTGAACTGGACAGGCAAATACTTGATTATGCTGAAAGCGTCGAACGGCAGATCCAGGAAGCCGAATCGCCCGAAAAGTACGAGCCCCATTACGTCCATGACGTAAAAAGGCTGCAGGATTCGCCCCCGTTCCCGAAAAACAACATTCTCACCAACCTCTCATTCCCCAGAAGAGAGGGCATCAAAAGCGACCCAAAGATCAAAGTCGTTATCAATCCTCCGACTGTCGAGGAACTGCGCGCAGAGCTTCAGAAAGTCGTACCTGCCAAGCCCCTCGGGTGGATCGGAACGGAACTGGTATTGCTCGGCCAAGACCGGCTCGGCGAACTCGTGATCCTGCGGGGGGCGAGCGCGTACCGCTGGGACCGGCTCATGCAGCTCTGGGAAGCGGTATTCAAAAAAAGGATCCCGCCCCCGACGCTGAGCCAGACGCCGGTCGCTATCGTGAGTTACGAGGTTGAATTCCAGGAAAAGCAGTTCGACGGCACATGGAAGACGGTTGACCTCAATCTCCTCCAGGCCGGGAGACGCCCGAACCCGGAGGAATTTGTCCCTGAGTACGACCAGGCCAATGCGGACGCGGTTTTTTCCCGGCTCCTCGAAACGAGCCGCGATACGTACGCGGTACCCGCACTCCAGCCTGATTTTTTCGACGTGCTTGTCGGTCAGCGCAAAGAGCCGTGGACGGCGCACTTTCCATTGCAGATTTTTCGCGATTACCGAAAGCAGCGGGATGTGGCGCCGACCGGCACCGGCCCGACCGAAGACAAGGGGGATGATACCGGTGTGCCGGCAATAGAGGGAACCGTCATCGGGGGCGGGGACACGCCCGGGAAAAAACGGGACACCACGGGTAACGCGGCGCCGGTCGCGGGCGCCGGCGGAGTGACCGTCGAGATACCAAGCATCCAGGAACAGTACGAAAAGGGGACCGTCCTGGCGTGGTTCCATGCCTACCGCCTTGAGTATGGAGCGGAATACCGTTTTCGTATGCGGTTGCAGATCAGCAATCCCCTGCTGACGCGGGACAAGGACGTCAAGGAAGACCGCAAGGAAGATGCATTTATACGGTTTCTGTATTCGCCGTGGTCCGCGTGGTCCGACACATTCAGCGTCGAGAGAAAGGTCGATTTTTATATAACGGGCAGGTTCCCGGTCGGACAAAAACTGTCCCTGGCGTTGGTTACCACGGCCATGGGACAGCCGGTGACGGCGAAGTTATCGAAACTGGAAGCCGGCAGCACTATCGGTGGTGAATTTCCGGTGGAGATATTGGATCCCCGAAATCCGGAGCGGATACAGGAGATAACCGTTGATTTCAATACCGGGGCAATCTCCGTGGCGCATAATTTCGACAAGCGGGTCGATGTCGGCGGTATGACAAGGAACACCGTGGAAATGATTTATCTCGATTCAAACGGTGAACTCCGCAGCCGCCTCATGTATAACGATCGAAAGAAATTCAGGAGCCGAACCAAGGAAATAGAGGCTATTCGTGAAAAAATGAAACAGGGCGGAAAACCTTCCTCCGGTGATGCGAAGCTTATACGCAGAAAGACACAGAAAGCGGGCCCCGCAATGAAAGCGCCAGCCCGGAGAACGAAAGAGAGCGGGGCGGACAATGTCAATTTGAGAAGACCGCCGCTCAAACGGCCCGGAAGCGGTCTGGTCAGGCCCGGGAAAGATAGGGAGAAGGTCGAACCAGAGCGCATGAGACCCTAGTATCCCGGCCTCTTCCGGGCGGCGGGATGGCCTCCCGAGAATGTCGATTGGAAACAAATATTTCTTGCCATTTAGTTTATTTCGTATATACTTTCCGCAACTACGCTTACTGGCTGTTTGCTTTTTTTTCAGCAAGCGCTAATCAAAAGAACTTGTTTTTGACGAAAAATCTAAAGCGAACAAGGAAGGCTTCGGAGAAAGGACTTTGAGTTCTTTCTTTAAGCGCTTTGGTCGTGGGATCTTGGTTTTCAAGGATGAGTGCGGTCCCACGGGATCAGAGAGGTACTCAGAAAGGAGTACTGTAGTGTTGACATTGCGTAAAGGCCGCGCGTGCATACTGTCTGTCTGCCTGGTGTGTTCACTTTCCCCGGCGTACGTCAGCGGTGAGCCGGGCGACACGGGCTCGGATTCCGTTATCAAGCTGCTCCTTCATGCGCAGGTTCAGTATCAGAACCTCGATTTTGAAGGTTCCAAGGTGACATTGGACAAGGCCTACCAACGGCGGGACGAACTTTCCGGGGAGGAATTGTCTAAACTCGAAAAATACCTTGGCAGAATCGACTATGCGCTTGAGGAACAGCGGCTGACGCGCGCTGCTTTCAGCACCGGAAACACCGCGTTCGAAAACGGCAAGTGGAAAAAGGCCGGCCGCATGCTTTCGCGCGTGGTCGAAAGTCCATACATTGCGGAGGACGTCCGCAAAGAAGCACAATCCAGGCTGGAGCGCATTGGACGGGAGGCCGCGGGAACAACGGTTGCGAAACCCGAAGAGAATGCCGAGGATAAACCCATGCCGGTCCTTGCCGCTCCGGTGGCGGAAGATCCTGAAGATGCAGCGGCTGTGAAGACCGATGTGGCGAAGACTGACCTGCCGGAAGTGAAAGAAATCGGAACACTCGAAGAGGGAGTCGAATCGGCGCAGGAGAATACGGCGGCCACCACAGGAGCAGTGGGGGTTGAACTGGCGCAGGCTGAAAATGACGCGACTACCGGCGGCGGGACACAGGATACGGGCGAGGCCGAGTCGAATGCAGGAGATGCCGCACCCGCGAATGACGGCGATCAGACTGCGGCCGATCCGCCTGCGGCGGGGGGCCGGGAGACTGAGCCTGCCGATGGAGACCAGAAGGATATTCTTGTCGAGGTGCTTATTGCCGAGGGAGAAAACCTTATCAAGAACAACCGCCCCGAAGAAGCGGTTGACAAATTCAAACGCGCCCTGAAGCTCGCGCCCGACAACGCGCAGGCCCGGCGCAAACTCATGGTTGCCAGGCAACTGGTTGCCGGGGGCGAGGGCGGCGGGATGCTGCTCGAGCTGTCGAACCAGTTGAAGGTTCTGCGGCAGATTGCGGAAAGCGATATTCAGCACAACATGGATCGCGCCCTGAGCACCATGGACAATCCTCAATCCGCTGAAGACTACGAGATGGCCAGGCAAAGCGTGAAGATGGCCCAGAACATTCTCAGGAACAACAAGCGGGTCTTTTCCGAAATGGAATACCGGAAGAAGCTTTCCGAACTCCAGGATCGTATGGACTGGATCGATGCGGAAGCGGAGAAGTTCAACAAGAAAAAAGTCAAGGAGATGATGGAGGGGATACGGAAGGAAGAAGAACAGCGCGCCGTCAGGGAACAGCGGGAGCGTGAGGAAAAAATCGCGGAGTTGACCCGGCGGGCGAAGGAATTGTGTGAATTGACCCGATGGCGGGAATCGTTGAGCGTCCTCCAGGAAATCGTCGCTCTCGACCCGAGCAATGCCTGGGCGACCGACAACATCTATATGCTCAAGCAGTTCATACAGGCACAAAGCCATAAAGACGTGGAGAATGAACTCAGAACCCAGACGAATTTTCAAAACATATCGACGAAGAGTTCTGAAATACCGTGGTACCAGTTGATACGCTGGCCCAAGGACTGGAAAGAGATCAGCACCAGGGCAGACCGTTTCGGTGCCGAGACCGGTGCGGAATCCGAGGAAGATCGCGCCGTACGGCGAAAACTCGCCGATCATATTCCCGTTCAACTGCTCGACGTGACCTTTGCGGATGCGATCGAATATATTCGCACCACCTCCGGTGTGAGTATCTATGTCAACTGGGGCGCGATCGAGTCGGAACTTCCGGACGCCAAGTCCGCAGCCATAAACGTTTCGCTTGCGGATGTGACGGTTGAAAAGGCACTCGATTTCATTCTCGATGACGCCGGCGGGGGGGTCGTCGAACTCGGGTACATCATCGAGGGCGGTGTCATTCGCATAACCACCCAGACGAAGCTTTCTCAGAAGGTCATTCCGCTCGTCTATGACGTCAGGGACCTCCTCTTCCGGAAGGCCAACACGACCGGTCCCCGCATTGACATCCAGAGTATCGGACAGGGATCCAGCGGCGGCGGCAGCATGTACGGCGGCGGCATGGGCGGCATGGGCGGCATGGGCGGCGGTCTCGGCGGCGGTCTCGGCGGCGGCGGCGGCGGGTTGTTCGAGGACGAAGGCGGCGAGGAAGATGCCGAGGAGATGACCGAGGAAGAGAAGATCCAGCAGTTGGAGGACCTGATAAAGCAGAATGTCGGCGGCCAGATGGCCTGGGTCGACGGCGGCGGCCGCGGCCAGATAAGTTACCTTGACGGCAATTTCGTTATCAGCCAGACAGCCGCGAATCACCGGCAGGTCGCCAGCATCCTCCAGAAGCTCAGGGAAGCCCTGACCATATCCATTTCAATCGAGTCGCGTTTCATAACGGTCAGCACCCAGTACCTCAACCAGATCGGCGTAAATGTGGACGTGTTTTTCAACATGGGATCCCAGATCAACGGTCCTTCCACGGTAAATCCGCTGACCGGCGGCGCATTCGCCGGCGGTCCCGCGGGACGGATTATCGACCCTTACACGGGCGGCAGCGTGCCCATGATCAATAACAGCACCTGGACGCAGGCGGGAAGCGGCTACAAGCCCTCGGTAAAAAATCTCTCGCCGGTCGGCCTGATGAACAACAGCGACGGTTTTGCGAACCTCATCGGCACCAGCACGGTCGTTCCCACCAGTATCGGCGAAATAGTCAGCAGCCCGGCCATGACGCTCATGGGTACGTTCCTGGATGATGTGCAGGTTGATTTCCTGATTTCCGCGACAAAGGCGGACAACCGGACCCGGGAACTGGCCGCGCCGCGGATCACCCTGATGAACGGGCAGCGGTCGTACGTGAGCGTTGCAACGCAGCAGGCGTTCATCGCGTCGATCGAGCCGGTCGTATCGGAAAATACCACCGCGCTCCGGCCCATCGTTGAGTACGCGCCGACCGGCACGATGCTCGATGTCGCGGCCTGGGTAAGCCACGACCGCCGCTATGTGAAGATGATGCTCCGCCCCCAGGTGATTGAACTGCTGAGCCTCACGTTTTCGCCCATATCCAGCGGTGGGTCCGAAGCGGTCATCGGCCTGCCCGAGATCAAGCTGCACCAGGTGGAGACCGCCGTGTCCGTGCCTGACGGGGGGACGGTATTGCTGGGCGGGCAGAAGCTCGCCGGCGAGATCACCCGCGAGATGGGTGTCCCGATCTTGAGCGACGTCCCCGTTTTGAATCGCGCCTTTACCAACCGGGGCAAGCTCAGGGATGAACAGACGCTGCTTATCCTGGTCAAGCCCACGATACTGATCCAGGAAGACTTGGAGACGAAACCGGAGCTGCAGACCGAGGAAAATCTCTACGGGAAGTTCCGCTGGTGATTTGTAGCTGAAAACGCTTTTTCAAGGGCTATATCTTCCCGCAAGATATAGCCTTTTTTTGGTCTCGGCAACGCCCTTGCCGCTTGAGTTTCTGGTGGAGCGAACATGATATCAGTGAAAACGACACTATCGTTCATTGTTCTGTTTGCGTCCGCCGGGTTGGTATATTCCGCCGGGAATAACGCACCTCCCGCCACGTCGTCTTCCCGCCCGGCTGCGGCCGGGAAGTCGGGGTGGCCCGATATCGATCTCAAGGCAGGGCGCATCAGTTTCAAGGCGCGGGTGGTCGAGTCCTCGTACGGGCTTGAATTCTTGCTCTGCAGTGCGGGAGGCAAGGAGTACGAAAGTTTGCTTTCGACTGAAATCCTTCCCAGCAGGCTGCACGCCGCCCTGCTCATGCTTGGATTGTATCCCGGCATTCCGGCGCACTATGGCGCCATGGACAGGTACGTTCCGCCCCGCGGGGCCGGGCTGAAAATCGCTATGGAGTGGAAGGATAACAAAGGAAATACCAACAAGATACGCGCTGAAGAGTGGCTCCGTTTGAGCGAGGGTATTGAATCTAAACGCAAACCTGACACGTGGATATTCCTGGGTTCTGACGTCATGCCCGACGGTACGTACGTTGCCGATCAAACCGGTGGTATTATCGCCGTGGCCAACCTGCCGACCGCCGTCATTGACGTGCCGTTTGAGAGTACACGCGATTTGCGTGCCAGGCGATTTGTAGTAAACAGGGATAAGATCCCGGCGGCGGGGACTCCCGTCAGGATAATAATCGAGCCGGTAAAAAACGCCGCCAAGGCCCCCTGCGCCCGTGCCATACTGGATATCGACCGGTTCGGCAGGTTGCTTATCGACGGCCGGGAGTTGTCCTGGGATGACCTGTCCGGGTGGGCGGGGCAATACACCGATAATCACCGGGAAGGCATGGTGGTCATCCGTTCGCTGCCCCTGGCCTTGACGTGTTACGGGCCGCGCGCAAAACTGGAGTTGAAACTGGGCGGCGTGTATAATTTCAGAGATGTTGCGCTTGATACCGGCGAGGACATTTTCCCCCGGACCGACAGGCAACTGCACATACTTGTCGGCAAGTGGAAACAGCGGCTTGAACATCCCGAGGATCAATTGCTGGATCCTGCGATCAGGGCGGCTGAAGAACTCAAAAGGGTTCGAAAAAGGCTGGATGACCTGAAGGCGTATACCGGCATTCTCGAACAATATCGGCAGTTCCTGAAAAGGAGTATCGCCGTCGAAGAAAAGAAGCCCGAAAAACAGGCGGAGGATAAATAATCGCACCGAAACCCGACACAACGGCGCCGGGTGCAGAAAGGGTGACCCTGCGGCGGTTGATGCGTCGAAACGGGGTTTCGCTGGTGGTACTGGTCTTCCTGACGGTATTCGTGGAGACGGGCTTTTACGTTCTCGGCAAGTACGGCGGCGACGGTACCGGGGGGTTGATGTGTGCGCTCGGGGCTGCCGTTCTCTGGTCTGCATTCCTCCCGGCATCCATCGCAGCCGGACCCGGTTCCATTTGGGACGGTTTGCTTCGCGGAGGATGCGTGGCGGATGCCGCCTTGGTATCATTTGTCGTCGTATGGCTCTTTGCCGCCGGCGGGGGAGGGGATTCCTTCTGGTGGGTCCTGAAGGTCTATTGTGTTATCGCCGCCGTTGTCCTTGCCGGGTGTGCCGCGGCGGTCGTGCCCCGTTCACGCACCGGCAGATGCCTGGCGCCGATCGTGACGGCGGTCTTCTTTTTTATCGTCCTGTCCTCGCCGCTTTGGGGTAATACATGGCTGCAGGATACCGCGGGTGGCGGGCTTGCCGGATGGCTCCTGCGGGTTAATCCTTTTTTTGCGGTGTGTGACTGTGTTGTTGAGCTAACCGCGTTTAACTGGACAGAAGCCGGCTGGATGTATAACCACACCGCTATCGGGGAAAACGTTGCCGCCGGGGAAGTAGGGTGGTATGAAACGGCGCTGCTGTACCTTGCGGCGGCAGCCGTGTTGGGCGGTGTCGCGTGCCTTTGCCGCCTGGCCGCTTTTCGTGGAAATCAGCCGGTGTTGGAATCCTGATGCCTGAGCAGTACTTCCAGTTTTCCGGCAAGTTCGCGCAGGGCTTTTCCACGGTGGCTGAGCAGGTTTTTTTCATCGGGAGACAATTGGGCGGTCGTGCAACCCTTCTCAGTGAGGTAAAACAGGGGATCATAACCGAAGCCGTTTTGTCCGGCGGGCGTATCGATAATAGTGCCCTCGATCGTGCCGTGACTTTCGAGTAGTATGCCGGCCTGATCGGCAAGCGCAAGGTGGCAGACGAACCTGGCGGTACGCCGCTCTGGGGGTACCGTTTTTAACAGCGTGAGCAGTTTTTCATTGTTTGCGAGGTCGATCACGGTTCTGTCCGCGCCGGGAGGACATCTGTCCGCCGCGAAACGGGCGGAATGCACGCCTGGCCTGCCGTCGATCGCATCCACAACAAGGCCCGAATCATCCGCCAGGCACCACTCTTGTGTTTCGCTTGCATAGTACAGGGCCTTCGCGCAGGCGTTTTCGGCAAAAGTCTTACCGTTTTCATCGGGTGGGGGTATCTCCCGCCGGCGATCCAGGCCGCTGACCGAGACATCAAGCGAAGAAAGGACGCGCATGATTTCCCTGAGTTTACCCGGATTGCCTGTTGCCGCTATGATCGAGTAATTCACTCTTTACCCTTGCTGCGGACGGCATCGGCTGCCTTGAGTTTTTCCGGGGCACCTTTTCTCCCCGGAATAATGATAGCGTAGGTGCGCTGGAGATGCTTTTCGCTTTGTCTGGTAACCGGATTGATCCACATCTCGCTCTGCCCCGTGCCGTTTATCTGCATATGGGGAAACTTTTTCTGCAATTTCTTCATTTCCTCGCTTATGGTCAGGTGCTTTTCCCGAAGGGTCTTGTCCCCCGTCTCAGGATGATATACGGGAATCCTTTTGGTCTGCATGGCCTTTTTGTCGAACGTACCGATGGATACGATCGAATTTGTCGGGCCATGATAGAAGTAGGCCTCGTATCCGTGTCTCCTGAGACGGGAACAGTACTGGACGGCAAATTTCTTCCTGCCGACATAGTCGGATCGCAGATCCGAATAGTCTTTTTTGTACATATCGAAGAAGACGGCTACCTGGTAGGAATAGTATCCCTCTTTGGCGTATTTCAGGTTCCATTCTTTCGGCCCGACGTCTTTTCCGGGGATCGCTATAATGCTCGCGTCACTGAAAACCTGCTGTCCCTGGGGAGATCGCCAGGATTGTACTTCATTGAGGTCGGCCATTGCTGCGCTCCGGCTGGGATAGATGCCGCGCAGCAGTTGATATGTGCCGCTCTTGTAGACCAGCTCAATATCAGTCCAACCCGTGTATTCCGGAGCCCGTTTTTTATGCAGCTTGGCGAGTTCCCCCGCGTTCGGTCCGCTGAATTCATTCATCAGTATGGTATATTGCGCATCCTCCGAGCTGTCGGGGAACAGGTTGCCGCTTCGAAAGTAGTTGTTGCAGCCGCTGAAGAAAAGCAATACACACCCGAAAAGTAACAATATCGCCGTCGGTTCTCTGTTCTTTTTCATTATTCTTCCGATACGTTCTGTTGTGGGTTCAGGATTGCCGCACTGCCTGTTCCTGGATATCATGCAGACACTGTATACCTTTTCGGCCCAGGATCAGCATTTCCTCCAACTGTGAACCCGTGAAAGGCGCCCCCTCGCTGGTTCCTTGCAGCTCAACGAATTCTCCTGCCGATGTCATGGCGATATTCATGTCCACTTCTGCGCCGGCATCTTCTTCATACGTCAGGTCAAGCAGGCACCTTCCCCTCACGATACCGACGGAAACGGCGGCCACCATGCCGGCAAGGGCCCCCCGGTCGGCTGCTCCCCGATCGACAGCTCTCTCCAGAGCCGCTTCCAGGGCGACATATGCGCCGGTTATCGCGGTTGTCCTTGTTCCCCCGTCAGCCTGGATGACGTCGCAATCAAGATAGATTGTGATCCCCGGCATCTTGTCGAAGCGAACTATATTTCGCAGGACTCTTCCTATCAGTCGCTTGATTTCAGTGCTCCTGCCGTTACCGCCGCGCGGTTTTCGCTGTCCGGTGCTGGCCGGCAGCATTGCATATTCTGCGGTGACCCAGCCGAGGCCGTCTTCGCGCCAACCCGGTGTCTCATTCCTGATGCTTGCCGTGCATATAATTCGTGTTTCACCCGCCTCTATGAGGCAACTGCCGTCGGCGGAGCGGATGAAACCCGGCGTTATCGCTACCGGCCGCAGTTCATCAGACTTGCGGCCATCTGATCGTGCAGGTGTCGTTTCTTTCGCCATGGTCACGGTATAGTTTCGAGGATTACGGCGCGATACCGCCCTCGCCCAGCAGAATGTTCAGAATGGTCCTTTGGAAGTGCAGACGATTTTCGGCTTCGTTCAATATGTGTTCGGCGTTGCGTTCGAAGATTGTGTCGGTGATTTCACAACCGCGGTACGCGGGAAGGCAGTGCAAAACAATCGCATGGTCGGGCGCGAGGGTCATCAGGTCGGTGTTTATTTGAAACTTCGCGAATTCCTGCTGCCGGTCTACTTTTTCTTCCTCCTGCCCCATTGATACCCAGGTATCCGTATAGATGATATCCGCATCCCTGACGGCCGCTGCCGGCTCGTGATGTATTTCTACCTCTCCGGCTTCCCGGGAGTTCTTCAATTGTTCAATAAAACGCTCTTCGAAATTGTATTTCCGGGGGCAGCACAGGATAAATTTCATCCCCAGCTTAAGACAACAGGCCGAAAGGCTCCTGGCGACATTATTGCCGTCACCTATGAACACCAGCGTGCGGCCCGTAAGTTCGCCGAAGTACTCCCTGGCCGTTGTCAGGTCCGCCATCGCCTGGCAGGGGTGGTTGAAATCCGTGAGTCCGTTAATGATGGGTTTCGGGCTCCATGCACCCAGCTCCACGATAAGATCATGGTTGAATGTGCGGGCCATGATGCCGTCGCACATCCTGCCGAGTACGCGTGCGATATCTTTTACCGGTTCACGTTTTCCCAGGCCGATGTCAGCCGGCGCAAGGTAAATACTGCTGCCGCCCAGTTGCACCATGGCAACTTCGAAACTGACCCTGGTTCGCAGCGAGGGTTTCTCGAATATCATCGCGAGGGTTTTTCGCTCGAGCGGCGTTGGTCCCCGGCTATCGACATAAAGTTGCTTGTCCGCGATGGTGCGATCTATCAACCCGGATACCTGCCGTGCAGACAGGTCCTGTACGGCAATAAAGTCTTTGGTCATGTCTTTCACATGGTGACCCATATCACTTAATCACTTTCAACAGAGGATGTTATGAGTGTTCCCACCCCCTCGTTGCTGAATATCTCCAGCAGCAGGGAATGCGGTATCCTGCCGTCGATGATATGAGACCTTTTCACGCCGCCGTCCAATGCCGTCAGGCACGCCTCCACCTTGGGCAGCATCCCGGAAGAGATGACACCTTTTTTGATAAGGTCTTCAACTTCCGGCTCGGTTATTGCGGGCAGTATGCTCTTGGGGTCACTCAGGTCCATTCGGATTCCGTGGGTGTCTGAAATGCACACGAACTTTTCGGCCTGGAGCATGGCCGCCGTTCGGCCGGCGGAGGTATCGGCATTGCAGTTCAGTTTCTGGCCGGCGCCGTCTCGTGCGAGTGGTGCTATAACAGGGATTGTGCCCGCGGCACACAGGAGGCGCAGCAATTTTGTGTTGATATCCGTTATCGTGCCGACATATCCGAGGTCTATCTTTTTGTCTCCTTCCATCAGGTATGTTCTTTCAGCCTTCAAGACGCAGTTGCTCAGTGTATGAAGTCCCATGGCTTCGCAATCCATTGATTCGAACATCCTGACGATACCGGTGTTTATTTCATTGCACAGAATATGTTCTACCACGGTCAGGGCCCTGGAATCCGTGTACCGGCGGCCTTTTACGAATTGAACCTGCATGCCCCGTTTTTCCATCGCCGTGGATATGAGCTTTCCCCCGCCGTGCACGATTACCGGCTGCATGCCGACACACTGCATAAACAGGATGTCCTGGAGGATCTGCGCAGTGCTTTCCTGCTCGTCCATAACGGAACCACCGAGCTTGATCACCACGATCTTCCCGGAATATTTCCGTATATAGGACATCGCTTCCAGCAGGACACCGGATTTTTCTATGGCTTCTTTCATCGTCACTCTATGACTACATCATCGTTCGATCGAATCGACACGCGTTAAACGGGCAGGTCTCCGCGATGAACAAAAACAATATAGCGCAGGTATGAACTTGTCAATCGACGGTTTGAAACACAAATCTTCGGAATGCGGCCCCTTTTATTTCGATATCGATTGTGTAATGGGGGACGGGGAAAAAATGTTGCGCCCGGTCTCCCCATTCGACCACGAGAATTCCTTCAGCCAGCATCTCTTCGATACCGAGCGAGGCGAGTTCCGCGTTCGGCGACGACAGGCGAAAAAGGTCGAGATGGAAGAGTATCATTTCATCGTCGGGAAGGGGGTATTCATTCACCAACACGTACGTCGGGCTGGTTACCAGGTCCGGATCGCCGCCGAGCCCTTCGGTTATTCCGCGGGCAAGAACGGTTTTTCCCGCGCCGAGTCCGCCGTTGAGAATGATGCAGTCGCCGCGCGTCATGTCACCGGCCAGCCGTATCCCGAGCCGGATTGTTTCGGCGGGAGAATATGTATCGAACGTATCTTTGTTTTGCGGAACCGCCATGTTCTGAACCGGGTTATGTGCGATGTTCCCAGCCGCGCTTTTCGAGGGGGGCGGTAACGCCCCGGTGATCAACGATTGTCACCGTTGTTTCTTGGGTGATACGACCTATTTTCGTCACACTCACCCCCGGTTCCTCATCAGTGCAAACGTCCGCGGATAAAGATGCGGGGAGAGTGAACAGCAACTCATAGTCTTCACCGTCGTGCAAAGCCGCGTCGAGAGGTTCCACCTCGTGCCCGCCGGTCCGGGGATGAACCGGTACCGCCGCAGCCGTTATTTCGGCACCGGTATTCGATGCACGGCAGAGGGCGTGCAGATCCATGGCCAGCCCGTCGGAAATATCAATCATAGAATGTATCTCGTATTTTTCGGCTATGCACAAGGCCTCCCGGACACGGGGAGTGAATTCCAGGTGGTGCCGGCTTCGCCACGCGCCGCCCAGTGCGCCGGTCACGCAGACGGCGTCTCCCGGTTGTGCATTGCTTCTCAGAACGGGGGCAATTCTCCCGTCCCCGCCGGGTTTTGCCACGATCGCCACGGTCATATGCAGGACTCCCGATCCGGCGGGCCAGGCGGCGAGGTCACCGCCCAGGATCGGGCACTGAAACGCGTCGCCGATTTTTTTCATGCCGCCATAGATTTTTTTTGCCGCCGCCGTTGAAAAATCCGCCGGAACGGCAATCGAGGCGAGGGCGCCGATCGGTTCGGCGGCCATGGCGGCGACATCTGACAGGTTGCGGGCGAGCGCTTTTCTGCCCGCCGCCTCAGGTCCGTCTTCGGCCAGATCGAAATGAACGCCATCAATGGCCTGATCCACGGCCGCCAGTATTCGGCCGGCCGATATGTTGATGACCGCCATGTCGTCTCCCGGACCGACGACAATGTCCTCGCTGTCACTGCATGTGCCCTGATTGTATATCCATTGAAGGAATTCCGACTCTATCACGTAACCAAAGCCTCTAAAAGTGTTTGCTTCCTCGCGGGAGCCGGCGAACGGTACCGTCCGCTCAGGCAATGCCGTCCGGCACGGCCCTGGTTCCGTCCGGTCGGTGTTTCCATCGTCGGTGTACCCACAAATACTGATGAGGCGATTTTCGAATCCTGTTTTCCAGGGCCGCGGTGTATTCCCGGGTGATATAATCGCGGGGGTTGTCTTTATCGCGCCAGTCGGCGGGGTAAATTATTTTCTCTATCCCGATTTCAAAATTGAAACTGTCTCCGAGTCGCTTTCCGTAACCGACGATAACGGGAATCCGGTATTCCATCGCCAGCAGGGCAATCGATTTATACGTGCTGGCCTTGCGGCCGAAAAAGTCGACGAACACGCCCTTTTTTCCGGCATCCTGATCCGCAATGAATCCCACCCTTCCATTGTCGGCGAGCATGCGGGGAATGGCTTCTGTCGCCCCCTTTTTATCGAGAATACGTAACCCTCTTTTTTCACGAAGGCCCAGGATATATTTGTTCAGGTAGGGATTGTCCAGGTGGCGGGCGACCGCCGTGATGGGAAATCCGATGGAGGCCATGGTGTAGCCGATGATTTCCCAGTTGCCGAAATGGCCCGTGAGGAAAATCAATCCCCGATCCCGTTTTATCAGGAACTCGATTGTTTCCCGCATATTGCTCAGGCGTATGTGCCGTCGCCACCGGCGGGGGGTGATCAGATCCTGGATGAACATGAATTCCACCCCCAGGTACATCATGTTGCTCATTGACTTCCGCGCGACGTCCCTGCATTTCGATTCAGGCCAGCCGGGAAAACTGCGCTTGATGTGTTCAATCGAACGGACACGGTGCCTGCGGCTTACGTAATAAAAAAGGGTTCCCAGAAAGCGGGCCGCCCCGTAGGCATGATCGTAATGCACGCTCCTGGCAAGGGTGGTCGCAATCCTGACGCAGAGGTAAACTGTATAGTCGGCGAGCCTGCTTCTTCTGCGTTCAGCGCGTTTTGGCATTTGACGTGCCGCCGGTCTCCGGTGCTCCGGACTTCGGGCTTCTTTTCTTCGCCGACGGGATCGCGGGGGCCGTCGCCTTCGACTGCTTCGGCAGTTTGATCTTCACGGTGGTATCGTCGGGCCTGCCGATCCGCTGGACCGCGTACCCTTCCTTTGATACCATGATAAACTCCGGCGTTTTTCCCATCGGAAGCGGCAGCATCGCGGACCCGTCAAGTCCGGTCATGGAGGGTGTCAGCAGCTTGCTCGCCCCGCGGCTGTCGATGACATCCACCTTAGCGCCGATAATCGCGTTGTCGGCAAGGTCCTTGACCTGAACGATCTGGCAACCGCCGACCACGACAGCGGAAACAAGAATCACTATTACCGACAGTGTTGTTTTTCTATTCATGTCTTTTCCTCTCTCTGGTTTTACAGTCTATTTTCAGTTTTTAAGGCATCAAGCACGCCCAGGGAATGTTCCACGGCCTTTTCCACCGGGACGGTTTCGGTGCCGGTTTCTTTCCGGACCTTGATTTCTATGTTGCCTTCCTGCAGTCCTTTTGTTCCGACGACCAGCCTGATGGGTATGCCGATCAGGTCGGCGTCTTTGAACTTGACGCCGGGCCGTACGGCGCGGTCGTCCAGCAGGACTTCCGTCCCGGATGCAGCAAGCGTATTATAAATTTTATCGGCAACGGCGCGTACCTCTTCTTTATCATTATTCAGGGGAATTACTTCAATTTCAAAGGGCGCGATTGAAACGGGCAGCACCATGCCGTTTTCGTCGTGCCCCACCTCGATGGCGGAGGCAAGGATCCGGTTGATACCTATGCCGTAGCAGCCCATTTCGCAGGGAATTTCGGTGCCGTTTTCATCGAGAACTGTTGCGTTGAGGGCAGTGCTGTATTTTGTTCCCAGCTTGAAAATATGGCCCACTTCGATCCCCCGCGTTTGCTGCAAACGACCACCGTCGTTCAGCGGAGACGGATCCCCGTCAAGGGCCCGGCGTATGTCCGCCACCCGAACCAGCTCTCCGGCTTCGTCCCCCACGTCATCGAGCAGATCTCTTTTCCAGTTAAAGTGTTTTGCATGGTAGTCTACCTGGTTCGCGCCGACTACCCAGAAACCTCCCTGCGCGGCATCCGGATCGATAATAACCGTCACGTCGTCCCGCTGTGTCGCAGCGTGAGGTCCCACAAATCCTATCGGAAAACCGGCTTTCGCCGCGTCGTTTCCGATATCACTCGAAATGGGTCCGCCCGCGGCGGCCCTGAGCTTCTCCTCGTTCAATTCGTGGTCGCCGCGTATGACCGCGAACAGCCACCCGTCCCCTTTCTTGAAGACCAGTGTTTTGAGCATGTGTTTCGGCTTGACCCTCATGAATTCCCCGACCTCGTCGATGGTTTTCAGGCCCGGGGTGTGTACTGTTTGAAGTTCACCGGTCGCCTCGCCGTCGAGATCGCGACCCCGCGCGCCGACGGCCGCCTTTTCGGCGTTTGCACTGTAATTGCCCTTGTCGCTTGACAGTATGCAATCTTCCCCGGCATCGCAGGGTATCATAAACTCCTGGCTTCCCGATCCCCCGATTTCACCGCTGGCCGCGTCCACAATGACGTACGGCAGACCGCAGCGGGTAAAAATCCGGCAGTAGGCCTCGTGCATCGCCTTGTACGACGTGTCAAGACCGTCGCCGTTTATGTCGAAGCTGTAGGCGTCCTTCATGATGAATTCACGGCTGCGCAGGGCCCCGAATCGCGGGCGAAACTCGTCACGCACCTTGGTGCTGATCTGGTACAGGTTGATCGGGAGCTGACGGTGGCTGGAGACCTCGGCGGCTACCAGGCTGGTGACCACTTCCTCGGCGGTCGGGGCAAGCGCGTTTTCACGGCCGTGACGGTCGACATGTATGGCGAGTGTTTCGCCGTAATCGTTTCTCCTGCCCGTTTGCTCCCACAGTTCCACGGGCTGCAGGAGCGGCATGAGTATTTCCTGCGCCCCGCTCCTGTTCATCTCTTGCCTGACGATACGAATGATTTTCAGCATCGATCGCCAGCCGAGCAGCAGGTAGGTATACGTGCCGCTGGCGAGTTTGCGAATGTATCCTGCCCGGATCATAAGCTTCTGCGACGTGACCTCGGCATCGGCGGGAACTTCCTTGGTTGTCGGTATAAGTAATTTACTGTACTTCAATTATCTTCAGCTCCGTAATTCGTAACGTGTCGGTCTCATTATGTTCCCGGATGCGGAAGACCGTTTGCCGCCGCGATCAGCGCTTCCCGCGCGGGGCGGGAGCGAACTGGATGTTGAGTTCCCCTTCCGTGACGTCGATACGGTGGATCTTCTTGACTTCATCGTGAAGCGGTAGCCTTGCCGGAAGCGGTCGGCCGTCGATGCCCCGGACGACCGTCGTCAGCAGCAGGTCGAAGTCGCGGATCGTATACTGGGATCCCTTCGGCGGCGGCTCGGGCAGCGATTCCTTGAGGATACCCAGCCCCCCCCGGACCAGCGCCTCGGGGACGGGCATACGTCCGATGCGGACCGCCTCGATGGCGATCTTAACGCGATCGGCATCCGGAAAATCGAACGAGATATCCAGGGAGATTACCTTCCTGAGCCGTTCCGTCCGTACCATGATCGTCAGGATGCCGTCGCTCATGCGAACGAGCGGGTCGGCGACACCGGCCTTGTCCATCGCCTCGTAGACGCCGCCGATTTTCGGGGCCTGCTCGCCTTTGCGCGGCAGGCGGAGGTACGCGATTTCCTCGAGGGAGGCGAGGTAGCTGTTCAGTTCCCCCTCGGTGATCTTGTGCGTAAACGAACCGGGTTCCTGGTACTTGTTGAGTATTTCGGTACCCCGCTTCACCAGATGGGCCGCCGCATCCTCCCGTTGCTGTTTTGTCATTTGAAGCGGCCGATATTCCGACGGCACCGAACTGGCCATCAGAAAGACGACGGCCGTCACGAGCATCAGGAAAAGCAGCAGGGCCAGCCCCGCTCGCCAGGCGATCTTTTTCTTGTTCATCGTTGTTTCCTTGCGGTTCCGCTCGGCGCGGCGCCGACCGTGACCGGGTAGGATTGTGACCGATTTTGGCTCTTGCTGCAAGCGGTTTGTAGGGGGATATTCAAACCCGGAGAGGGAGGAAAACCGGCGTTCAATCGCGGGGGAGGAAAAACGACCGGAGTATGGCCCGGTATTCGACAGGGATATCCCCGGCCCGAATCATCGCGGCCGCCTTTTTCCTGGCCTGCGCCCACCTCCGCCCCGCGTCGAGTTCCCGGTGTGGCGGCGCCGCGGCAGCCGGCGCCGCCGCCGACCCGCTGCGCACGGCTGCATACCGGGGATTGTACACGGGGATCGTGACGGTGCCCGCACGCCCCTCGTCTCCGGTTGCAGGCAGGGCGTTCGAGATTCCGTCGTTATTCGCCCCGGCGGCACTACCGCTGTCGGTCGTCCCGGATTCGCCGGGCAGGGAAGGGATTTCCACGGCAACCAGTTCCGCCAGCTCGATACGCGACCGATCGAGTTTCTTGAGCAACGCGTCTATTGCCTCGTTGTCCGGTGAGTCGGCTATCGCGGCGAGTTTTTCGAGGGCTTCTCTCTCGCTGTCGGAGTAGCCGCCGGATAGAGTCCGTATTTTCGCCGCCAGCTTCTCCCGTTCCGCCGGCGGCATGCCGCGGATGTCCGCGAGGAACTCGGTGTTCGACGGGGCGGGTTCCCTGATTCCTGCGGCCGTGAGTTGCAGGACGAAACACAGCAGCAGCATGAGCAGGAGAATCGCAAGCGTTTTCCGTCCCCGTCGGTGGTAGTTGATGTTGCGGGGGAGCCGTCCATGCCCGGCGACGGCGAGACGATAGATGTAGCGGGCGGGATCGCTGTCGGCCCGCCGTTCCGCGAGTTCCGCCGCCGTGGAGAACTGTTCGCGGGCGTTGAACGCCAGATCGAGGAACATACCCGCCTCGATGGTGCCCGTACCCTTCAGCAGCCTGAATAGGGCAGCCGCCGCACCGCAGGCGAGGGGGATAAGAAACCACCACGAGGAAGTAAGCGGCAGGGAAAATACGATCGATATGAAGAGTGCGCCGGCGGCAACGGCGGCGCCCGCTATCGCGCCGCACGCGGCGAAGTCAACGGTTCGGGCCGCCAGCAACCGCCGGGCAGTTCCGTTAAGGAGGCGAATTACTTGTTCCCGTTCGCTCATAAGTATATTGTATAGGTACCGTCGATATTGAAGAAGGATAGAATAGGCGACCTGACAGTAAAACGATTTTCAGTTACGGGCCAGGAATACATGGAAAGGAATTGCTACGATGAAAGTGACGGCGTTTAACGGCAGTCCCCGGAAAAACGGCAACACATCGCAACTGCTGCACATAGTGGCAGATGTGCTGTCCGGGCACGGCATAGAGACGGAAATCGTGGATATCGCGCGACAGCCGATTGCCGGCTGCACCGCCTGCATGGCATGCGCCGAAAAAAAGAACGGCGCCTGCATCCAGGACGGCGACCCCGTAAATGAATGGATCCGGAAGGCCGTTGATTCCGACGGGTTGATTTTGGCCTCGCCGACGTATTTTGCCAACGTGTCCGCGCAAATGAAGGCGTTTATCGACCGGGTCGGTTTTGTTGCCCGGGTAAACGGCGATCTTTTTGAAAAGAAGGTGGGGGCGGCTGTCCTGGCGGTGCGGCGCGGCGGCGCGGTGCCGGCGTTCGATGCGATCAACCACATGTTCCAGATAAGTCGCATGTACATCGTCGGGTCGTGCTACTGGAATTTCGGTTTCGGTCTTGCCCCCGGAGACATTGCGGATGACGACGAAGGACTGGAAACAATGCGGGTTCTCGGAAACAACATGGCGTGGTTGCTGGAGAAAATACACGGTTGAGCCCGCAACAGGGTGCAGGTGAACGTTATGAGTGTCGTTGAGTCGCCTTTCAACATCATGTGTAAACCGGCCTGTGGACGGTGCAACCTGAACTGTGCCTACTGTTATTACACGATGAAGCCGCAGGATCTGTACCCCGGCGTCAAGCGGTTTGCCATGAGCGACGAGGTGCTCGAGAATTATACCCGCCAGTATCTCGAGGCGCAGCCCATCAGGTGCGAATTCGGGTGGCAGGGGGGGGAACCGACGCTCATGGGGCTCGATTTCTTCAGGAAGGCGGTCGCCTTCCAAAAGAAGTACGGCAATCCCATGCAGCAGGTTACCAACAGTCTGCAGACCAACGGCACCCTGCTTACCGATGAATGGTGCCGGTTTCTGGCGGAAAACAACTTTCTCGTGGGGATCAGCCTGGACGGACCGCCGCAGTGGCACGATACGTTCAGGCGGGATCATCACGACAAGCCCTCTTTTCACAAGGCGTGGCGGGGTCTGGAACTTTGCCGAAGGTACGGCGTTGAATTCAACGTTCTGGTTACGCTCAACAGCGTCAACGCGCCGCACGCCGGGGATATATACCGCTACTTCACGAACCGGGGCATCCATTACCTCCAGTTCATCCCCATTCTCGAACGTACGGAAGACGGGACTCCGACCCCCTTCTCCTGCACGCCGGAACAGTTCGGCGATGTTGCGACGGAGGTATTCGACTTGTGGCGGCGCCGTGACGTCGGGACGGTTTCCGTCAGACTGATAGACAGCGTGTTACACTCAATTCTTTTCGGCAGGGCGAGCACGTGCTGCTATTCAGAGCGCTGCGCAAATGCCCACATCGTGGAATGGAACGGTGATGTCTACGTCTGCGATCACTTTGTGTTCGAGGAGTGGAACATGGGGAACCTCATGGAGCGGCCGCTGTCGGAACTGGTCACCGATCCGCTGCTGGAGACATTCGCCTCCCTTAAGACGGATCTCCCCGACATGTGCAGAAACTGCGAATACCTGGACTGCTGCCACGGCGGTTGCCCCAAACACCATATGCCGATCGGCACCGATCCGGCCAGAACCAATTACTACTGCGCGGGACTGAAGCGGTTTTTTGCGCGCGCGGTGCCGGAACTCAAGAAGATTGCCCCCTACATACAAAAGGGACAGGTTCCCCCGGACCTTCAGGATGCGGCGGATTCCGTGACACAAAGCCGGTCCGTTGATTCTGTCATGCCGGAAGCGGGATTGCCCGAAGCGCCGCCTGCCGCCGGACCGGGGATTTCGGGAAGGGTGGGCCGCAACGACCCCTGTCCGTGCGGTTCGGGAAAAAAGTACAAGCAGTGCTGCGGTCGCCGCGGCTGAACACCGATTCGGCGGCGGAACGGGGCGCCGGTGTGCAATTCCCGCAGATGCCGGGGTAAGGGATTGTTGGATTTTTCCCGATATACTATATTAGGGCCTGCTGAACAAGTCGGCCGTCGACGAGAAAGAGGCACGTTTTTCGCGGATCAAGGAAGTCGAAGCAGGCGATTCTATATGAATCGTCGATGGAGACTGACGATGAGGTGCGGAAAAATGTCCTTTCGCAGGCAGGCCCTGGATTGTTCAGCAGCCCGTATATTAATGTGGCATTAATTCCGGATCGGTGATACCGGTAATACTACCTTACGTGGTTGAATCCAGGAGACATTGTTGAAAACCGGCGGCACAGAAAAACTCTCCGTGACGTACAATTCGATTATCGCGGTGGTGGCCGCCTTTTTTATCATTTTGATACTGGCGGGATTGTGGTGGGATTTTTCGTCCAGCAGATCCGATGTGTTCAAGGGGGTTCAGCGGGAATTGGACCAGCGGGCCGAGGGCTTTTCGCACTACGCGGCGATTTCGGCGCGGCAGTTGACATTTATCAGGAAAAAGGCGGAGGAATTGCTCGCGGCCGATGACGGCGGCAACGGCGAAGAGTACGTCAAGAGCGTGGAATCTTCCGAGGGTTATTTCAAATTTAATCACGACAATGACAGTGCGCTGCAGCATGCCGGCAGCCTGGTGGGAATAGGCAATCCCGCCGAGATGGGCGATCGGAAAAAGAAAGAAATACGAACCGCCGTCGAACTGTCGTCTGTGCAGAAATCGATCTTCGAAAACGTACGTGATTTCGAGTTGACCTTCTTTATCTCCGGGGAGGAATCCGGTTTCAAGTTTATCAGTTGTTACCCGCCGTGGACGGAAGGCGGCGGCGGTCTGGAACTGGGGCCTGATTCGATCAAGACGTTTTTTGACAAGATATACGCGGAAAAGTTCTGGGAAGATCTGGGAAAGGGCGCTGACAATCCCGGCGGCGTCATCTGGAGAGAGTTATTATACGGCAGGAAGGAGGGCATGTACGCAAATCTGGTTTGCGCGTCCCCGGTCTACACGACCGGCGGTTTTGCGGGTGCCGTCGGGATGATTGTCTCCACCAAGGACATTCAGAAGTACATGAAACCGCTGCGGGATTCGGAGGGACAGTTATTCCTGTCGTTCGGGGTCGGGAGTATTATCGCCGGATCGCCGGGCGCCGACAGCGACGCGATTGAAAGCGCCGGGGAATTATTCGACGACGGGAAACTCGACGTAAAAACAGGGCATGTCCAGTCGGGCGGATATCACGCTTTTGTTTCCGAGATTGGAAACGGTCCCTGGAAGATGGTGTACCTGGTTGACGGCCATTCTCTGTTCAGGGATTTCTGGGACAGTTTTACCTGGCATCTGATCCTGGTGGCGGGACTGCTGGTGTTCATACTTGCCGCCAACGCGCTTGTGCGCTACTTTATTATCACGCCGGCGATAAAGCTGGTTCGCCATATCAAGGTGGTATCCGCGGGAAAAAAACCCCACGTGACAAATATTCCCGAGGCGTGGAAACCGTGGTTTGAGAGTGTTTCCGAGGCCTTCCCGCTCAAACCCCTCGCCGAAAATGCGCCGGCGGTCATCTTCGAATGTGATCGCGATGTGGAGGGCGAACCGCGGTTCCGGTATATCAACGAGGGCATAAAGGACTTGCTCGGCATTACCCCGAAGGAAGCCCTTTCCGGCAACCCGCCTTTTGTGGAAATGGTTACCCCCGTCGACCGGGACGGGCTGATCAAGAGCTTCGAGCGCTCTGCAGCCAATAATGATCTCCTCAAGTACGAATGCGGTATGTTTTCCAAGGACGGGGTGGCAAAGTGGGTGGGTTTGACGGCCCGTCCCCGGAGGGACTACGCCAACCGGATGGTCTGGGACGGACTGATGCTGGATATTTCCGATCGGAAACACGACGAAGAATGGCAGGATACGATGGCGGACATCGTCCAGTCGACCGACGAGGCGATTTTCAGCCAGACCCTGAAGGGGGTCATCATGAGCTGGAATTCGGGGGCCAAGCGCATATACGGTTACACCGAGGAGGAGGCGGTCGGCAAGTACGCCACCATGCTTTTTCCGGAAAACCGGAAGGCCAAGTTCGAGGAAATTCTCAACAAGATACGCGCCGGCCACCGGGTGGAACGGCATGAAACGGTTAACATCGACCGAAACGGCAAGCCGATATATGTCTCGATGACCCTCTCCCCGGTGAAGGATTCCCAGAAAAACATCCTCGGTATCTCCACGATTGCGCACGACTTCACCCAGAGAAGACTGGCCGAGATGGCGCTGACCCGTCGAGACAAGATTCTTCACTGTATCGACGAGGCCGCCCAGGAATTCCTCCATACGCCCGAGTGGCAGGAATCCGTTTCGAAAATTCTCTCCCAGCTTGGTGACGTGACCGGTTTCGGCAGGGCGTACATTTTCGAAAATGTCACGGACGAGCAGGGAATGCTGTTCATGCTGCGGCGGTACGAGTGGAAGAGCGCGAACGCGCCGAAGGAGGAGACACCCTGGGAGAACCTCAATTATCACGGGGGGGAACTGGCCCGGTGGGAAAGCATTTTACGTGAGGGCGGATCGATATACGGCCAGATCAAGGATCTGCCGCTTTCGGAGAGAAGGTTTTTCAAGCGGCGGGGAACCAACCTGGTGGTGGTGTTTCCCATATTCGCCGGTTCCCGGTGGTGGGGGTTTATGGGATTCGAGGAGTACGGGGTGTCCGCAACGACAAAGATATCCGAAGTCGAGCTGGAGGCGCTGAATACGGCCGCGAGTGTCCTGGGAGCGGCTATTCGGCGCAAGCAGACCGACGATGAACTTGAAGCGGCCCGGCAGCAGGAAATCAACATCGGATCGCAGATTCAAAAGACGCTGCTCGTCGGAAAGGATCCTGCAGAATTGCACGGTGCGTCGGTGTACTCGGTGACCATACCGTCCAAGCAGGTCGATGGGGACTTCACCGATTTTATTCAGCATAACAACAGGCACTTCGACCTTATCGTCGGGGATGTAATGGGCAAGGGCGTGCCGGCGGCGCTCCTCGGTGCCGCCACGAAAAGCATATTTTCACGCGGCATAAACTCCATCATGTGTTCCTCCAACGTGACGTCGCTGCCGACACCTGAAGAGATCGTCATGTTTGCCCAGGGTGAGATGGGCAGACACCTTGTTGGTTTAAAGAGATTTGCCACAATATGTTACGCGAGATTCGACCTTGAGAATTTTCGCGCCGACCTGGTCGATTGCGGTCACACACCGACAATTCATTACAAGGAAAAGAAGGGTGCGTGTGATCTCATCAAGGGAGATAACATGCCGCTGGGCTTTCACGAAGAGGAGATCTACAAGCAGTTCAGCATATCGCTGAAGCCGAACGACGTTCTCCTGTTCTATTCGGACGGCCTGGTGGAAGCGAAAAATCCGGACGGCGACATGTTCGGTATCGAGAGGGCACAGCAACTGATTATCGACAATGCCGGTTCCTCTCCCAAGGATATCGTTGATACTATCTGCGCGGATCTCTCCGCATTCACCGGCTCGGCACATTTCAGTGACGACCTGACCTGTGTTGTCGTGAGTATCGAGGATCCCAAGGAGTACAAGTTGCTCGAACGGGGAGAGCTCGAGATAACCAGCGATATGAAAAATCTGGATAAAGTCAGGAAATTTCTCCGAGGAACATGTATGAAGGGCTTTAAATTTGAAAGACATATCGTCAACGCCCTGGAACTGGCCGTGAACGAAACGGTCAGCAATATCATGCGCCATGCGTATCACGGCCGTCCCGATCGGCCGATTCTCCTTGAAATGGAAATTTACGAAGAGCATATAGACGTTACAATGAACCACTGGGGAGAAAAGTTCAATAAGATTCAGTTGAAGACTCCCTCGTTCGACGGGAGCCAGGTTCACGGTTTCGGCCTTTACCTGATACGGCAATGTGTCGACAATATACGATACGATAACAAGCCCGACGGTAGCGTCTGCATTCAGATCACGAAAAATATATCCGGGTCTGAAAACGCGAATGAAGAGGATTGAAAATTATGGAATTGCATGTCGATGACGTAGAGGGCATTAAGGTCTTCTCTCTCCCGGTAACGCACATTGATGCCGGCAACTACGAAGATATACAGGAGCTTCTGGCGGCGAATATGGAAAATGCCGTCAATGTAATACTCGATCTCGACGGCGTCGAATTTATCGACAGTTCCGGTATCGGCGTCATACTCTACTGTATACGGCAACTTGAAAAACAGGGCGGCAAGCTGCGGATAGCCAATACCAACGATACGATACGAAGTGCGTTTGAACTGGTCAGGATAGACCGGCTTGCCGAGATTTGCGAAACCCGGTTTGATGCCATCGCCGCATTTAACAGTGAATGATCCTTCTTGTTGAATCCCTCGCCGTCAGTATTTTCTCAACAGTTCGAGCATGTTCCTGTCCAGTTGATGTCCCTGCCACTTTTCGTACTCGACGTCTTTCCTGCCGCTGTCGATGATGCCGAACGGCCCCCGGAAATTCCACAGCGCCCAGCCCCATCCGGCTTCCTTCCAGTTCTTCAAGCAGTCTTCCATCCACCGGAGTACCACGTCGTGGGGCGTCCGGTTGAAGGCGCCCCACTCGCCGACGAACACCTTTCCGCCGTCGGCCGCATATTTCAGCCAGGCGGTCATGTGCGTTTTTCCGAGCCATTCGCGCCCGCGCATCGGGCCGGTGTCAAATCGCATATTACCATCGTCCCCGCGGAGAAGTGTGACGGGTTCGTGTTCGGCGCCCCACTTCGGCGACAGGGGGATCGCCGCTTCATCGGCGGCGGCCGTCCGTATTCCCAGGCCGCTCA
>CAZLBC010000006.1:72375-111201 GCA_964557575.1 uncultured Planctomycetaceae bacterium | reverse complement strand
CCGCCAAGAACCTCGCCACCGAAATCACCAATTACAATGTGCGCCGGGATGACCTGCAGGGCGAGTTTTCTATTACCAGTGAACACATCCAGAACAACAAGAGTATCCGCGCAGTTTTGCTCGAGCGGGGTATCCACGGCAACGTCAAGGCGATCCAACTCCGCAACGGCCTGGCCCCGTCGGAGACGTTCGATTCGATGGACTTCACGGTGGAGATGGAGAGTCATGACCAAGAAAGATGACAAGAACGGTCACGCGTAGCGTATTCCATTCCACGTTGAAATGAGACCGAGAGGAGTCAAAAGCATGAGTTTACCGGCTCAATCATGTCTGAATAGGGGCTGCATACCGGCTGCCGTTGTGATCGCCATGGCGGGCGCCGGGGCTGCGCATGCTGCCGAAGGCGAGTCCTTTTTGTGGCCGGCGCCGCGGCTTTCACTGGAGCAAGTGCCTGCGCCGGCCACACCGGAGATGGAGTCTCTGCCCAGGCCGGCCACCTGGCCGATCCTGCGACACCGGCGGCGGCTGCGCATTCTCGTGATCATGCAATTCGACGGGCCCGGCGCGATCTACCAGCGCATCGCGCGGCGCTGCAACGCGGATGTGGATTTCCGCTTTTATCCGCGGGGGGGCATGACCCCGAAGATGGTCGACGGGCTCGGAGATCTCCACCTCATGGCCCATATCAGCGACCACACGCCGAACCCCAAGAATCAAAAGAACCCCTCTGCAGAAGAAGTCTCCAAACGCCTGCATGAGCACATCCTGGAGACGCTCGAGGCGGCCCCGGGAAGATACGACGCGGTGTTCGTGGAAAAGCCCGGGAAGATCGTCGATACGGCCCTTCTGAAGTATATGCAAAAGGGCGGGCTCCTGGTCGTCTGCAACAACAAGAGTAACGACGGTTACCCGCCCGGGGACAGCAGGCTCGCATCCCTGTGGCCGGCCACGCGCCATCCCAAGAAGCGATCGTGGCACGGAGGCGGGTCCGCACGCACCGGCGCTGCGGCGCTTATGGGCCTGCCCCTGGCCCGGCTGCATGGCCATCGGTATATGCACGTCGCACAGCTCCCGGAGACCCGCCCGGGCGCGCTGGCCGAAGCCCGCGCCCTGGCCACGGGAGGGTCGGGGGCCGCGTTTGTGCGACGCGTCGGAGACGGCGCGGTGCTGTTCGTACCCACCGGCCCGATCAGCCGCAAGAGCGATGCCGTGGCCCGCTACCTGCGCAGCTACGACCACGACGAGATCTGGCTCCGCTACTGGGACCAGCTGCTGCACGGGCTGGTGGGCGGCGCATCCGCGCTGCCCGTGATGGCCGATCTGGCCAAGGGCCCCGACCACGCCCCGCCCGGCCGGGACTATCCGCTCAAGGGCGGACTGAAAAACCGCGCCGGCCGCGCGCAGACCGTGGTGGTCAGCGCGCACGTGGTCTCACCCTTCGGCGGCGTGGTCTACAAGACCGCGCCCGAAGAGATGGAATTGGCTGCGGGCGAAAATCGGTCCTGGGAGGGAGAGGTGCCGGTGGATCCTTCTTGGGGCGGCGGCTTGTACGCCGCGTACCTGACGGTAGGCGACCCGGCAGCCAAGAAACAACTCCACCAGGCGCTGCAATACATCCCGGTCGGGGGCAGCGTGCAGCTCAAGCTTACGGCGGACAAAGGCGGCTACAGGATCGGCGAACAAGCCACGTTTGCGGTCGAGGCGTCGTCCGCCACCGCCTGGAAGGGCGAGATCCGCTTCGGCGTGTACGACTTCCGCGGCCGGCTGCTCACCGCGGAGACCCGGCCGGCCACCCTGGGTGCCGAGCCCACGACCCTGACCTTCACCTGGCCGTTTGCGGACCACGGAGTGCGTGTGGACACGGTCTGGGCCGTGGCCGCGGCGGTCAAGGACAATGCCGGCTGGGCCCGGACCACCTGCAAGGTGTACAAGCACGAACGCTGGGACATGCGCAACGAATACCAGTGGTCGGTCTGGTCCAACATGGCGGGGCGCTCTCCCTGCCTCGTGCCCCGGAACATGCGCCTCCTGGCGCACGCGGGCTACAACGCGCTGGGCTTTCCCGCAGGCGGCAAGGAGCTCTATCATCCGGCAGAGCGCTGGAGCCGGCGCATGTACGACGAAGGGGTGGGCGCGAAGACATGGAATCCCGAGATCGAGGCGGTAACCGACGAAGAGATCGAGGCGTATCTGCGCAACGGGAAGCGGCGGATCGACGCGACGCTCAAGTCGGGCGCGCTCTGCCTGGCGTCGGTGGGGGAGGAGGCGGGCTTCGGCAGAGGCTGGGGCAGGAAGTACTACTGGAAGACGCCCATCGCTCCCGAGAAGGCCTGTCAGGCGTTTCAACGGTATCTCAAGGAGAAGTATCCCGACCTGGAGACGCTCAATGGCGCGTGGCACACAAACTACAAGGCGTGGGAAGAGGTGAAGCTGACCAGGGAGTTCTCGGGCAAGAACACGCACATCGGCGCCGACGGATGGGGCCACCCCAGGAAGTCGCCTCTCGGCGAGGGGGTGGACCGGGTCAGCATGGCGCCCTACTCAGACACCGGCGCGTTCTACGGCTGGTACTACCACAAGCTGATCGAGGCCGCGCAGAGACTCCTGCGAGAGGTCAATCCCGTGCCGCTGACCTTCGCTTCGGCACCGTCGAGCGGGACCTTCAATCCGTCCTGTCTGGACGTGCGCAAGGTCGGCACCAGCGGCTGGCGCGACGTCCAGTATTGGACTCTGGACGCCAATGCCAAGGAGCCCGGCTTCGGCATGACGTGGGGGCATTTCGACTGGCCCGTGGCCACGGAGAATTCCCTCTGGGGATTCGTGATCACCCGCAGCGGGCACAACGACTACTGGGTGGACGTGCCGCTCATGTTCAACGCCGACATGACGCACACCCGCGCAACGCTTGCGATTCGACGGTGGCGCCTTCGCACAGCCCACGCCGAGCGGCTGCTGCTGGACGCCAGGCCCACCGGCTCCGATGCCGTGGTGCTGGGCCCGACCGGCACGCACATGCCGTGGGTGAGGCGGCTGGGCGGGGACATGCGCAATTCGATCAAGGTCGCGCTCAACCAGGCGGGCTTCGGGTTCACGCACCCCGACTGGGACGACCTGGCCAAGCACAAGATCGTGTTCGCCGTGTTCGGCAGCGCGCTCTCGAACGAGAAGGCTCAGGCCCTGAATCGCTACGTGGAAGGCGGCGGCACGCTCGTGTTCGGTCCGCGTTTCGCCGCGCAGAACGAGCATCGTATTCCCCTGGAGACCGCGCCCGGCTTCGGCCTGGCGGCGGCATGGGATCTGACCGTGACCGAAAAGAACGACCGGGTCCCGCGCAAGGGCCGGGCGTGGCGGAAAACCACGACAGCCGCGCTGGACGGCCTCGGTGCGGCGTTCGCCGGCTTGAAACTCGAGAGTCGCACGGTCCTGAACGAGAAGGTCGCGGCTGAAGGATGGACGCGCCTCGCCCAGTACTCGGAAGACTCACCGGCGCTGCTCACGCGGCGTCTGGGAAAAGGCCGCCTGGTGTACCTGAACGCCGCCTACAGGAGCCACAAGTACATCCAGTTCATCACGCCCACCGGCCCGGCGCGGCAAGGATTCTACCGCCTGATCGAGACACTGTGCGCAAAGGCGGTCGCGCGGCGCACGTACCGCATCGACGGACATCTCCCCGAGGTGCTCCACATGGCCGCCCTGGACTGGACCGACCCCACCGGCCGGATCGCATACGCGCTCGTGCGCACGCAGGGCCAGGGCGTGTGGACGCGGGGCACCCTCCATTGGCTGGGCCCGCAGACCACCGGCTACGCCGTGTACGACGGCGATCCGCAACTGCCGGCGCCCGTGTACGGCAAAGAGGCGGCTGTGCACCTGCGGCCCGGGCAGGGGCGGCTCTTCGCGTTCACGTCTGCAGCCGTGGATACGATCCAGGTGCGCGCCGCGCCCGCACGGCTCACCCCGGGCGAACCGCTCCGGGTCACGGTGGACATCCTGGACGCCGAGGGCCGTCCCGTACCCGGCGCGTTCCCGCTGGATGTACGCGTGCGCACGGCCGACGGCGAGATTCCTGCGCTCCGGCGGGACCTCTCCCTCGAAAGCGGCCAGAGCCTGACGCTGGCGACCGCGCTGGACGACCCGGACGGCCGCTGGACCGTGGCGGTGCGCGACGGGATCAGCCGCCGAGTGGGCACGACCTCGGTGGACGCGGTCGGTCCGGCCGAGCCGCCGGCCTCGCCGGGGTTTGCGGCCTGGGGCCGGCCGTCGGAGCTCTGGGAACCGGAGCGCACGCCCGCCCGGGAGTTCGTGGACAAGCTCGAACAGCTGGCCGAAGTGTACCGCCGCGATCCGGGCGACGAAACGTGGATGGTCAAGCAACGGGTGGGCGCGCACTACTGCTACTTCGGTCGCAACCGGCATGCGGAGTTGCGCGATCTTCTGCAGGTAGACTGGCGCCGCCATGTGAAGGCGTTGCGCGAAGCCGTACAAGGCGGTGCGCAGCTGATCCTCGTCGGTGAAGACCTGGGTGTCGACCCGGCGGCGGGGTTCTCGATCTCCCCGTACCGGGACGCCACGCAGATTCCCGCCGTGATCAAAGCCATCGCGGGCGCGACATGGTCCGGACTCTCGGCCGACGGCGAGATCGTGCGAGCAAAGCTTGGTCGGGGCAGCCTGGTGCTCAGCCGCCTGACGCCCGACGGCGCAGGCTCGTCCGTCGGGCATGCGAAATTCTGGCTGGAGCGCTTCCAGCAAACGCTTGCAGCAGACCCCGCCCATCCGGAGATCCCGGCGCCGGATGCGCGGGCGCTTCAGCGCTGGCTCAGCGGCAAGGCCGCGCTCGTCAAGGGAACGCGCACCGTCGAGTGGACCGGCGGCTGGGAGCAGGACACAGACCACAAGCCTATTTGGCGAAACGCGTGGAAGGAAAGCTTCGATCCCAGGAAGAACACCACCGGCCCGGTCTTCGTGCTCCGCATGCCGCCCACGGGCGAGGTGCGAAGCGCCACGTTCGATCTGGATGTGGAAGGCGCAGGGACGGTGAAGGTCGACATCGGCGCCGACGGGACCGTGGACGGCGATGCGGGCGCCGCGGGTGCCGTCCCCTGGGCGCAGGCGATCCGTAATCATCTGGCCTGGCGCGAGAGAGCCTGCGGCGGCGCGGTGCGTGATCTCAATGCCTGGCGGCTCGTGCCGATTCGCTTCCGGGCCGACGTACCGTTCAATATCCAGGTGGAAGCCGTAAAGCTTACGTTGGAATAGATGAACCGACAAGAAAGCAGAAAGGCGCTGTGCGGCGTCCCGTCGGACATGATCCGCGTCAGGACCGACGGCAAATTCTATGTGGTGTCCCAGTTGTCGGGATCGGAGATTGGTCGTTGTCAGTGAAGCGACAGCGAAAATGACAAGAAGATTGATATATCTTTCTGTTTCAGTGTACCTTAAGGTTTGTTACCGGTCTGTTCAAGGATTATACCGGCAAATGGCTATTTTCACCAATAACGTAAGAATTGCTGCCTGTCTGTTTGGAGATTGAAAGCATGAAACTGACAATCACAAACCACGAAGAGCAAGCAGGCCATGGCCGTGCCAGCGCACTGCTCGCCGCGATCCTCGCTGTTTTCTCGCCCGCCGCCTTCGCCGGTCCCTCGAACACCCACCCGGACCTCCCCCCGCCGGGCGCTGACCTGCAGCCACCCGCGGGCACCCCGGCAGCGCCGGGCGATCCCTTCGATCCGCCCGCCGCGGCAAAGCGGGTCGATCCCCGCGCGCCGCTGATCAGCGCGTGGAACCGGACGGCGCTGCCCGGCGAGAGTTTCACGATCGCCGGTTCGCGCCTGACGCTCAGGAAGGCAGATGCGCGCGGCGCGGACACGGGGGTATGGCTCGGGTACCAAGAAGGGAAGACGTTCAGGATCACCCAGTTGGAAACGTGGATCGTCGAGGAGGAGGTCGTCACCGCGACGGTGCCGACGGACATCCCCTGCGGGGTGTACCTGGTGTGGGTCGAGAATGCCGCCGGCGCGGGCCGGCCGGTCGCCCTCAATAAAACGAACAGCCAGTGGATCGGTCCGCTGGGGGCCGCCGCCGCGCCGGGAACCGAAAAGCGGATCTTCGGCCGCAACCTTTCCTATCAACGCAAAGAAAATACCCGGTCCCACGTCTGGCTGTACCGCGCGGATACCCGCACGCGCATCGCCGCCCGGGTGACGAGCGCCGGGCCCTTCGCGGTCTCGTTTATTGTCCCCGCCTCCCTCGCCGCGGGCACGTACACGGTGCTGGTGCATGCGGGGCACGGGGGCCGCTGCGGCTGGGGCCGGCCGCTCCGGTTGCGGGTCCGGGCGCCGTGGAAGCGGGGGACGGCGCGGGCCACCGTGCGCCCCTCCGGCGGCGACGACGCCCCCGCCGTCCAGAAGGCGATCGACGCGATGAGTGCGCACCCCGCGGGGGGCACCGTGCACCTGTCGGCGGGCGACTACCTGCTCGCGGACGCGATCACGATCAAGAGCGGCGTGGCGCTGGTGGGCGCGGGAAAAGAAGCGACCGTCCTGAACACCAAACTCGCCGCCGCCAAAAGAAAGGTCCGCGGCGGTATCATCCTGCACGGAGACCACCTGCTCCTGAAGGGGTTCACCACGGTGCTGCACAAAAGTGATAGTATGCCCCGCTACGCCCAGTTGATGACCGCCTATCCCGACCGGGGCGCTGACTGGACGCTGGACGCGGTGGCGATCACGCACGACCGCACCGCCGCCCGGGCGGGACTGACCCGCTCGGAACTCGCCCGGGGCGACGGGGTGGAGGTGACAAACTGCACGTTCGAGGTCTCGCTGAACCTCGGCGGCGCGAAAGACGTGTGGGTGCACCACAACGAGTTCCGCGGCTCCTTTCACGCATCCGAGCGGGAATCCCTCTTCGCGAGCATCAAGGCCCTCGAGCGGGCGACGATCGAGCACAACACGGGGACGGACCGGCGCTACGCCCTCGATCCGGCCGACGATGACCTGACCATAAAGCGGTTTATCAACTTCTCCAACAGCGGCTCGGGCGTATATCCCACCAAGCTCATTTACATCGCCCACAACCGGGGGGAAAACATCGCGCCGAACCCGGCCACGGACATGAACAAGGGGGAGATCATCCTCTTTCACTCCTCGTCCGGGCTGTGGCAGGGGCAGGTCGCGTCGCACGACGCGGCGACCGGCACAACGACCGTCCGGACCGACGGGACCATCGACGGCGCTGCCAACGAACTCGCCGCCGCGCACGGGCTGGACGACGCCGGCACGTACGGGCAGATAGACCACCACCCGTCGGTGATCGTCGTCCGCGGCACGGGGCGGGGGCAGGTCCGCGAGATGGCGGCGCGGACGGACACCACCTTCACCGTGGACCGTCCCTGGCGGGTCCCCCCCGACCCATCCTCGGTGATCGTCATCGCCCACGGGTACACCGACTGCACCGTCTACGACAACCACTTCACCGCCTTTCCCGCCGCCGCGCAGGAAAAGATCACATACTCGGCATCCGGACTGGTACAGAACGACGAGGGCTACCGCACGGTGGCGGAGAACAACTCGGTCAAGCGCTCCTACGGGGGCATGCGAATCAGCGCCCGGCCGGACCGGGTGACCTGCTGGAACACCTACAGAAACAACCGCATCGAGAACAACCAGACCGCCTCCGTGCGCCTGGAGTCGACGGGGATGGACGAGACGGCGGCGAAACACCTCCGCTGGCCGATCCTCCTGGGAAACCGCTTTATCGGCAACACCGTGACGACCGTGGGGCCGAACCGCCGCGTCCCCTCGCGCCCCTACACCGCGTGCTACCAGATCATGTCGCAGGTCGGCGGGTTCCGCCGGAACAACCAGTACCTGACCCCCGTCGATCGTTCGATCGGCAACATCTGCGAGACGAACGCGATCACGGGCGGCGAGCGGGGTATCATCGCCGGCGGTTCGCACCGGGACCTGTTTCGGAAAAACACCGTCGTCTGCACCGACCTGCCGACCGCCGGGAAAGAACTCTCCCCCTCCCAGCCGGTCCTGGTCCGCGCGGGGAGCGGATCGCTGCTCTACGGCAACACGTACACGCCGGTCGATCCGGCCGATCCGACATACGCGAAGGAACCGGGCGCGACCGCGGGCGGGAAGCTGTCCGTGCCGTACCGCGTCGTCTATATCGCGGCCGGCGGCGATAACACCGCGACGGTAACGATACCGATCCGCAACGTCGGCGTCGACACGCTGCGATGGTCGGTGTCGGCCGACACCGAGGCCCCCTGGCTTTCGCTGGCAGACACCACGGGCGCGCTGCCGCCGGAATCGGCGGGATCGTTCGTCGTTACCGTCGACCCCGGCGCGCCGGGCGGGGGGACCCGCGCCGCCGCACTGTCGGTGTCGGACGGATCGACGAAAGAAACGATGACCGTAAGGCTCGTCGTCACCGGCGGGGGGCGGTGACCGTAGTCCCGTTTTTCCCGGAGCTGAAAGTGACAGGTGTACTATGTAAGGGGTTCTGATCAGGATATCGAGTGTGTTCTTCCGATCGTCAGCAGCCCCTGCCCAGGTCCGGGGCCTGCACCTGCGTTAAAAATTGATGTCCGTTCGTTCGAGGGGTATTATGAAAAAACAGGTTTTCAATAATACATTCGGGAGAACCATGCCATGCGACGTATGCTGCCCTCTTTCCTGGTCGCCGTTCTTGTAACATGTTGCCCGCTGACCGCACAGCGCAAGGATAAACCGAAGACGGCCTTGCCGCCGGGGGGCTTTGTCAAGCGCCCCGCCGTGTTCGATGTCACGACGGACGTGGTGAACCCGTCCCTGGAGGCGTTCACGGTCACTGCCGGAGGGTTCGGCAACTCGATGATCCGGGGCAGGGCCGGCGGGTTCGAGCCGGTCAACTACCGAACCAGGCTGTGGGCGTCCAAGGACTCTCCCGACCGGGTGTATGCGCGCAACCTGTCCTACTATGACACCTGGCGTTCAGGGTACCTGGACGGTGCCTCTGTGCGAATCTATCGCGTGATCAACGGCAAAATGCGGCTTGTGCGCGAGGATCGGGTTCCGCCCGGCGGCACCGTGATCGCGGACTGGAACGTCAGCGAAAGCAAACTGATAAAGCCGGACCGCGCAGAATACTCGTTCCGCTGGGCGCCGTGGAGCCGGCCGGGTTCGACGCGCTGGTTCACGGTCTTCGCCGTGGACAAGTGGGGCAACCGCTCCGGACCCGCGACGCCGGTGAAGGTGAAACGACCCGACGCCGGGGGCAAGGGCGCGGTCAAAAACGAGACGATCGGTTTCCGCAAGCCGCGCAATCCCAGGGACAGTGATCCGCCGCCCGCGCCGGCCGACCTGCAGGCGGCGGTTCAGCCGGACGGCACGATCAGGTTCCGCTGGAAGGCCGTTCAGGCGAACGACCTGGCGGGATACACGTTCGGCCGCACGGACGTTGACCCTGCGCAGCACAAGGGGCAGTACCTGCAACTGGCGGAAACCGCGACCGACCCCGGGAAGCACGTCAAAACCGGCGACATGGTGATCGTCGCAAAGGTCTTTCGCGAATTCGACCGCGGCCTGTGCTCGCATCGACTGGGAAACCTGCCGCGCGTGCACAGGGAGTACTTCCCCGCGATGATCCCGGAGGGATTCTATCCCGACGACAGCCCCGCCCGGAAATGGCGCCTGGCGGACCACTCCGCCGACACGCCGGTGGCCGATCCGGGGCGCACATACCTTGAGATCACGCTGCCGGCAAACGACGAAACCGCGATAAAAAAGTACTCCGTGGCCGGCACAAAGGGAAACTGGTACCGGGTCTTCGACAACAGGCAGCACACCGCCGAGGTCTGGCTCAAGGCCGACCGCGACGACGCCTCGCCGGTGACCTTCCGCGCCGACGGCAACGCCGATATCGTCGAGTTCGTCGGCACGGGCTCTTTCCGGCCCACGACAAAGTGGCGGAAGTTCACGCACACCTTCACCGGCAGGGTCGTGGAATCGAGCCGGGCAACGCAGTTGTGCCTGGAGTTCCGGGGTCCCGCGACCTACGGCGTGGACAACTTTCGCGTGTACCGCAGCGACACGCCGTATCTCGACTACACGCCCGAGGAATACCGGCGGCTGAAGGAATCGGGCATGGCGGCCTTTCGCACCCACGGCCCGATCAAGACCGGCACGAGCACCTACAGCATGGAGCAGTTCACGAACGCGGCCGGGTCGCTCGAGGGGATATTCGCCGGCAACACGCTGCCGCAGATGCTGCGCATGATGGAGAAGGCCGGCGTGCACCCGTGGCTGCAGATCGAGTTCCACATGAGCCCGAAAGAGTGGCTCGGCTTCGTCGAGTACATGGCCGCGCCGTACGACCCGGCAAAGGACAAGCCCGCCGATAAACCCTGGGCGTACAAGCGGTACCGGCAGGGTCGAAAAGCGCCGTGGACCGAAGCGTTTGATCGCATTTACTTCGAGATCGCCAACGAGACATGGAACTGGCTGTTCAATCCATGGGTCTTCGAGTCCATGACCGACGCGGCGACCGGCGAGAAGTACAACCGCGGCCGTGTCTACGGCATGATGCACGACCACGTGGCCCGTATCCTGCGGTCCAGCCCGTACTGGAACGACGAACTGGAGAAGAAGTTCATCCACGCGCTGGGCGGCTGGAGCGGCAGCAACTACGGCCGCGAGGCCGTCGCCGGATCGGACGCGGGACAGTTCATGCTGATCGCCGCGTACAACGGCGGGTGGGACGAAGGCGAGGGGCCGCCCAGGGTCAACCCGGCGAGTTTCTTCAACGTGCTGAACCAGACCAACCAGACCGCCATCCCCCGCGCGAGGAAACACCTGCAGGAGGCGATCGACTGGCGAAAAGCCGGAAAGAAGGCGAGGCTCGGGACGTACGAGGCCGGCCCCGGTTACGCGCTGAACGGGCTGAACAACGCCAGGGTCACGAAAGAGCAGGCCCGCGAACAGGAGCTGGTCATGAAGAGCAAGGTAGCCGGCACCGCCACCCTGGACTCGTTCCTGGCCCGCGCGTACCACGATTTCGACCTGCAGAACTTCTTCACGTTCGGAGAGGGCACACACTGGAAGTCCCACGCCAAGTGGTACCGGGGCGGCCGGGCGTACCCCTGCTTCCTGTCCCTTGCGCTGTTCAACCGGGAAGGTACCGGGGACATGCTCTCGACGCGGACGCTGAGTGTCGCCACGGTCAACACGGCCAAGTTCCGGCGGCGCGAGGCGGTCAGCGGCGCGCCGCTGGCGGCGGTCTACGCGACCCGAAACGGCCGGCGCGTAAACGTATTCTGCATCTCGCGCAGGTTCCCGGGATACCCGCAAAAGGACGACGACGGTTTCACGCCGTTTACCGTGCAACTGCCTTTCACCGGGGCGGAGAAGATCACGCTTCACCGGATGAGCGGCGCCCCGACCGACCACAACATCGACGGCGAGAGGGTGAAACTCGAGACGACGGTTATTCCGCCGGACGCCGTGCGCAAAGGGAAGCTGGTTATCAACGAGAAAACCGGCGGCGACGGCCGGGGCCTGCCCCCGGCCGAGACCTTCCTGTACGTCTTTGAGAATACCGACATCGGACCGCCGGGCAGGCGGCTTACCCCGGTCCAGGTCCTGGCGCAGCCGGTGACGTTCACGGGAAAGTGAAGTTCGACGTGACAAACAACAGGTTATGCGATGCGCTGAATGAGATAGGAATACATAGAAATACTTTATTCGTGAACATAGGCATTTGCCGGTATTTTAACCCTTGCATAGACCGATAACAACCATTAAGTTACGCTGAGATAAGAAGATATATTGATTTGTCAATTCGATCCGGTCTGGTACAACGACCTCGATTCGGTCGCTCGTACTGCCGCTCCGAACGGGGCCGCAACGAAACGGTTTGAGGAACCAATAAGGAGTTCGTTATGTCTATGGAGCTAACCCATCAGAAGCGCCAGCCCCGCCTGAATCAGATCTTGGGGCCGTCCGTGCCGGTGTCATGCAACCCGTCCGCCCGTCAATCCTCAGGCAGAGGGCTTTGGATTCTGCTTGCTGTGCTGGTTCTGGTACTGGGCGGCGGCAGCTATGTCATCTTGAATCCCGGAAGGACAAGGGCGAATCGGCAATCGACCGACTCTCCGCCGGCATCCAATGACGTTGGCCTGACAACGCCGACGGCACACGGACCAGTCGCGACGCAACCAGCGACATCAACGGCGAAAACGTCGGCTGCCGGGGTCGCAGTCACCTACCGCTTGTCGCGTTCCGGCGATGTCTCCGCCGCGGTCTTCAACCCGCAGGGACTTCTGGTACGCACGTTGTTGCGGGGCACGCCGCAGAAAGCCGGCGAACACCGGCTGCAGTGGGACGGACTCGATCGCCGCGGCCGGCCGCAGCCGCCGGGAGACTACACGGTGCGCATCCTCTGCAAGCCGCCCTTCCGCAAGGAATTCATCATGCAGGTCGGTGTGAATCCGAACTCCAAACCGTATCATCGCTGGGTTGGCGATTTCGGCGGCGGCACCAGCGTCGCCGTCGACAACACCGGCATGTATGTCTCAAGCCGCAACGCCGAAGGCAACTTCATGCTGCTCAAGCAGTCGCTTGACGGTTCGAAACGCATGTGGGAACAAGACGACGTCGATCCATGGCGCGGCGGTCTGTCACTGGCGGCGGACGGCAAGACCGTCTATGTGCTGCAGCAGAACGCGTTCATCACCCTGTTCGACGCCGCCACGGGCGAGCCCAAGGGCCGCTGGGACGTCCTGCCCCGCGATCACAAGGCGCGGAAGCTCGATGGGCGGAAACGGCGCGACGTCAAATACACGGATCACAAGCCACTGGCGCAACTCGATCTGGCCGTCAGCGGCAGCCATCGCGTGTTGACCGACGAACGGGATAATGCGGTGAAATGGCTGGGGGCGAACGGCAAGATCGTAGCCCGGGCCAACGTATCGTCGCCACGCGGAGTCACCGTAACGCCGACGGGCACCGTCTACGTGATCACCGGCAACCAGGTCGTCCAGATCGATCAGGACGGCCGGACGAAGACCGTCATCCGTAAGCTCACGGCGCCGTTGCGACTCGCCTTCGACGCGGTCAACCAGCACCTGCTTGTCGCCGAAGGCGCCGGCAGTTGGCAGGTGAAACGATTTACTCGGGACGGCAAACTTCGGAACGTCTGCGGCCGCCAGGGCGGGCGACTGGATGGTCCGTACAACCCACAGGACTTCCGCGACTACAAGGATATCACCGCGGACGGCAAAGGCGGCTTCTTCATCGCCGAGTCGCAAGTCGCTCCGCGCCGTGTCGCTCGCTTTGATACCGATGGAAAGCTGGTTCGCGAGTGGTTCGGCGGCCTGACGTTCTTTGCGCCGCGATCGATCGACCCGCGCGATCCGGCGCAGGTGTGGTATCGCACGGGCGGCGGCTGGGTGTTGGTCAAGGTCGACTACGAGAACCGAACCTGGTCGGTGCTGGAAACGCATACGATCCGCGGCAAGGCGGGCGGACTGGGACGCGACCTCGGCAACCGCCGGACGTTTGTCGTTCGCTACCATGACGGCAAGCGGTACCTGGTGAGCGAGACATTTCCCCCAATGGTCTTCCGGCATCGGGACGGCAAGCTCCTGCCGGTCGTGATCGGCAACCGTGCCGGCAAGTTCCCGCAGCACAAAACGGTGGCCCGGCTCATGACGCAGTCGGACGACCCGAAGGTCATCGACGCCTGGATCGAGGAACACCTGGGCGACAAACGGCATCTGTACCGCAAGAAAAACACGTACCTGTGGACCGACCGAAACGGCGACGCTGAGCCGCAGGCCGATGAGATTACGCTGCACATGCTGGGCAACGTGTACCACGGCCCGGGCGAGGGGGCGTACGTCACCGAGGACTTCTCGATCGTGTGCAAGGGCGGCGATTACAACCCGCGGAGGGACGAGGACGGCCAGACGAAGTTCTACACCAGCGTCGCGCGCCTCTCGCCCACGGGCTGGACCGACGGCGTGCCGCAATACCGCCTGCCCGAGCGCGCCGGCGAGCTCGACGTCGAGCCGATGTACGTCGAGCCGGCGACCGACGAGTACACCGGCCGCGCCACGGTCAGGCACACGTTCCAGGGCGCCGACGGCGCGCTGTACGCGTTCTACCACTGGGGCGGCAAGGGGTTCGGCGGCTTCCCGAACGATCAGGGCGGCCGGTACGCGCGGCTGACCAAGTGGGACGCCGAGGGCCGCCGCATGTGGTCGGTCGGCCGGAAGTCCTCCGGCTCGAACAAGGCGGCCATCTACTGGAATCCGACGCGACCGGGGTGCCTGCACTATCCCTCGCTCATCGCGGGCGAGGTCCGCGGGACGGTCGTCGTCTGCGACCGCATCGTTAACCCGGGCATGGCGTGGACGACCGACGGGCTGTTCGCGGGTTCGTTCTTCCCCGGCCGGGTGGACGACGGCCTGCCGGGATGGGTCTATGTCTGGCAGCGGGACATGGAGACGAATACCCATTCGGTGGTCAATCACGACTGCCTGGAAGGCGGCGCGGTTACGGAATACGAGGGCAAGGTCTACTTCTACGCGCCCGGCTGCAACAGCCTGGTGCTCTACCGTATTCACGGATACGACCAAGACGAATGGGCCCGGCTCGAACGTGCCGTCCGCATCGAAGCGCCGACTCGCCAGGCAGAGCGCGCCGGGACGGGCCTGCGCGCGGAGTTTTACGCGGGCACGTCGATCTCCGGTCAGCCAACCGCCGTCCAGGAGGCGGTCCACCCAGCGGATCTGAAAATTCCGCCGTCGGTCGACACGTCGAACGGCGTCGCGGTGCGCCTGACGGGTCTGATCGAGGCACCGCTCTCCGAGTCGTTCACGATCTCGGTCGGCGGCGGCCTCCGAATGTGGATCAACGGCCGGCAGGTGCTGGAGGCCTGGAACGAAGACAGCCGATACACGCCCGGCGGCGGTTCCGGCCCCGTGCCTCTTACGGCTGGGAAGCGGGTGCCGATTCGGATCCACTACTATACCACCGACAAGAAGCGGCTCTCCGATCCGAAGAAGCACTCGATCTCCATCCGCTGGGAATCGTTGAACACCGATCCGAATCACGTGCCCTCTGGACACTTCTATCCCGCGACGCCGGACGCCATTGAGGCGATCAAACCCCGGCCAGCGACCACGCAGATCCGTGCGCGCTCCCACGCGCATCCCATCAGCTCCGGAGGCAAGAAGCCGTACTTCGATGATTTCCACTGCCGACACCACATGGTCGGCTTTGAAGGGGGCAAACACCTGGGATACCGCAAGATCGACTTCGGCGACGGAGTGAAGACGTTCGTCATCAACCTGCGCAAGGGCAACTCCAGCCCGATCAAGATGGAACTGCGGCTCGATGCACCGGACGGTCCGCTGCTGGGGGCGATCACGCTGCCGGAGATCGACATCGAATATCGCACCGATCGGACGCTGACATTCGATCTGGACGCGCAGGTCCAAGGCGTGCACGACCTGTATCTTGTCGCCGGCAAGGGACGTCACGGCCCGCGGCTCCGATGGTTCTCGTTTGAATAGTTTCCCGCACAAACATCGGTCAAGCGAAGATGCAATCACAACTGCAATACACACGATAAGGAGGAAACAGACTATGCTCATGAATGTTTTGGAGAGATCACTCAAGGGGGGCCTGCTTATGACACTGCTGTCTGCATGCCTGCTCAGCGTCCACGGTTCAGACAGCGGCCGCGGTCGCCACCGCCAGTTCTATGTGATACCCGCGACGACATCGTCCACCTGCTCCTCTGGCACTACACGGACAAGCAGACGGCCAACCTGCAGATGCATCTGGGCATGGGCTACCGCGTGCCGCGCAAGGAATGGGAGCCGCATGGCCTGGTACCGCAGGACAAGTTCGAAGGCGCCTATCGCAAATGGGACGACGGCAAAGGCTACACCTTCGAATACCGCATCCCCTGGAGTACCATGGGCGTCGAGACGCCGCCGCAGGCGGGCGACAAAATCGCGGGGACCGTCAACGTCTTGTGGTCCCGCGCCGATGGGCTTAAGACCGCCGGCAGCAACGCCTGGGCCTATGACATCCTCGGGCAATCCGGCTTCCCCTTTCAGAGCGCCGAATGCTGGGGCCGCATCATCTTCGCCATGACCGGCAATGTCCCGAAGGAACTGGTCGAGGAAGGCGTGCCGCCGGAGAAACCGCTGCCGCTCGAGTTCGCCTACAAACTGCCGGCCGACGGCCAGACCACAATCCAGCTGTTCACCGAGGACAACCAGGCCGCGCGCATCATCGTCCCGCAACAGCAACGACAGAGCGGACAGAACATCGAACGCTGGGACGGCTTGAACGACAACGGCGAACTGTTGCCGGCCGGCACCTACCGCTGGCGCGGCGTCTACAGTCCCGAACCGATCAAAGTCAAATACCGTTTCTCCGTCCACAATTCCGGACAGCCGGCGCACCCGACCGACGACGGCACCGGCGGCTGGGGGTCGGATCACGATTCGCCGACAACGGCGGTGGCGTTCGACGACGGGGTGCTGCTGGCCTGGGGCGGCGCCGAATACGGCTGGGGAATGATCCGCACCGACTTCACCGGCCGCAAACAGTGGGGCTCCAAACACGGCGCCAAGTTCTTGGCGACTGACGGCGAGAAGATTTTCTACGCCGGCGACCGCGGTTTCCATCGCTCGTCGGAAGTCCGCATGCTCGATATCGAAGACTCGCGTCCCACGCGCCTGGCCAACGGGGTTGCATCCTTCGCCGCGCCGGCGGGCGGCGAAGGCGCCGAGAACCATCAGAGCGGACTGACCTGGCACGCCAACCGTCTCTATGTCGCTTACCGCCACAGGAATCTCGTGGCCGTCTATGACACGACCGGCGGCACGCTGCTGCATACGTGGGAGGTTCCGACACCGGGTCGTTTGGCCGTTCGCCCCAACGGCGCTCTAGCGGTCATCAGCGGCGACAAGGTTCTGAGTGTCAAGGATGGCAAGGTGAGCGAATGGCTCACGACCAACCTGGATAACCCCAAAGGTCTGGCTGTTGGTCCTGATGGTACCGCATACGTCGCCAACTCGGGCAAGCTGCAGAACGTCTCCGTCTTCGACGCCAAAGGCAAATACCAGCGAAGCATCGGCAAGACCGGCGGCCGCCCGGCCGTGGGCCGATACGACGCTTCCGGCATGTACCAGCCGGGTGGCATCACGCTCGACGCCAAAGGCAACCTCTGGGTGGCCGAAACGACGGACAGCCCGAAACGCATCAGCGTCTGGAATGCGAAGACCGGCAAGCTCGTCGATGAGTTCTTCGGCGGCTCCGCCTACTTCGCCTACGGCAACATCGACCCGGCGCGGCCCGAAGAGATCTACGCCCACAACGTCTTGTGGAAGATCGACTGGGAGACCGGGAAGACCAAACCCATAACAACGATCTGGCGGCAGACCGGGCCGAACACGGCGCCGGCGCCGACCCACGGGGCCTACGGCAGTTCGGGCGGCCTGAAACTGGTCACGGCAAAGACCGGCAGGCAGTTCGCCTACTGCGGCGCACCGCACGGAAACGTCTTCGTCTACATGCGCGGCGACGACGACATCTTCCGCCCCATCTGCGGCGAGATTGATCCCTGGATGAAAAAGACACGGCACCGCGAGGCCTTTGACAAGCTCAAGGCCAAGTGGGAGCCGATCTGGGACAAGCAGAAGCTCCGCGGCCGCAAGCGGCCCACCGGCATGTTCTGGCAGGACATGAACGACGACGGCGACATGCAGTTCGAGGAGTTCACCGTTCGCGTCAAGGAGAACGCCGGCATCGGTAAGATCATCGCCATCAAGGAGGACCTGACCCTGCGGCTGAGCTGCGGCCGGCAACTGAAGCCCCAAAACGTCACCGACCAGGGACGACCGATCTACAAGCTCACCGACGCCGAGGACACGCCGCTGCGCGGCAAGCTCCGCGGCGGGGCCTACTCCGCCTTCGATGACGCCGGCAATGCCTATGTCCTGAAGCACACGAAAGGCCCGGCGTTGATCAAGTGGTCCGCCAAGGGGGAGAAGGACCTCCCCGGCGGCACCTACGTGCACACCGAGGAGATGGTCGCCAAAGCCAGGGAAGCACAGGTCAAGTACAAGGAAGCCATGTCCGGCGGCAACTGCCTGGACTTGCAACTCGCAACAAATCCGAAAGCCAATCGCGAGCGCCAGAAGCCGGCCCCCGGCGACCTGCGGCTGTTGGTCACACGCAAGAACGATAAGCCCTTTACCATGCTGTACCGACCCAAGGTCGCCGGTTTCAAAGGCAAGCCCAAGGTCCTCGTCTCACCAACCGGCAAGGAGTCCTTCGACAGCATCGAACAAGTCGACGTGGAACTGGACTACGAGGAGAAAGCCGGTGGCTTCGCCGCGACCGTGAAGGTCCCCCTGAAGACATTGGGCTTCCAACCGAAATCCGGACAGAAGGTCAAAATGGACCTCGGCTATGTGTTCGGCAACTCGAAGGGCACCACAACGCTGATGCGCGCTTACATCCACAACAACAGCTTCTCGGCCAACGTCGTGGATGACATCCCGAACGAGAGCCGGCTCGAACCCCACCAGTGGGGAGAAGCGGAGGTCCAGTGAGGACGACCACCATGCCGCCTTTGCGGCCGTCGACAACATGATACCCGAGCCGGTATAATACGGCGCTGATAACAGAAAGGAATTGATCATGACCCGACACAGAATGATGATTGCCGGCGTTGCCGCGGCCGCCGTCTCGGCGGCACTCATATCTCTCCCCTGCCGCGGCGACATGATGAAGGACTCGCCGGTGACGTTTCCCGAGAAAGGCGCGCTGCCGTCGAAGTACCCCCCCGACAGCCGTCCGAAGGGCGGTAGCCGGCCGGAGAAGGGCTACTCGATCACCGGGTCCCCCAAGCGGTCGCTGGCGCAGATCAAGAAGATCCAGGCGGCAATGATCACGGGCACGTTCACGCCGCCGGAAAACGACTGGAAACACCTGTCCCGGACCCGGCGGATTCTGACGGACGGCGGCGACCTGCACATCCTGGGCCTCGGCGACAGCATCGTCAACGACACCATGCGGTCCGGATGGATCGCCTGCCTCCGGGAAACATACCCGAAGGCCACGATCACGGGCACCGTCTACGTCCGCGGCGGCGGCGGCTGCCATCACTACCGCCAAGAGGGCCGCATCGAAAAGTACGTGGTGCCGCTGAAACCGGACCTGGTGTTCATCGGCGGGATCAGCCAGAAAGATATCGAGAGCATCGGTGTGGTCATCGGGCAGTTGCGGGCGGCGCTGCCGGACGTGGAAATCCTCCTGGCCACCGGCGCCTTCGGCACGACCGACCCGCGGGACGCGGCGGCCCTGGCGAAGGCCCGCCACTCGGGAACCAGCCCCCGCGGCACGGAACTGAAAAAGCTGGCGGCGGAAATGAAGTGCGCGTTCCTGGACATGACCACACCGTGGGCCGAGTACATTCGATCGGCGAAGGTGCATCCCCACCGCTTCTACCGGGACCGGGTCCACGCCAACGCGATGGGAGAACAGATACTCTGCAAAATCCTCACGGCGTTCTTCACGCGACAATAACGTCCGGCGCGCCGCGGGGTGCGATCACTCGATTACCACCTCGCACATGCTGGCCCACTTTTCGGGCGGCGTCCCGGTGACCGTCACGCGCATGTATTGGACCACCGCGTCGAACGTGTCCGTGGTCGTCCGGGCCGCGTCGCGGTTCTTCGTCCGGTCGGCGAGGACCCGCCAGCGGCGCCCGTCGGCGGAGCCCTCGATCGTGTATTGATAGGCGCCGTCGCATTCCCACGTGATGGCGGCCTTTTTCACCGTCTTTTTTTTGCCGAGGTTGATGCTCACCCATTGGGGCAGCTCTCCGCCGTTTGCGCACCAGCGGGTTTCCCGGTCGCCGTCGACGAGATTGCCGGCGACATTGCCCTTGCTGGTCTCCTCGGAGGAGGCCTCGACGCGGGAGGTCTGCCGGGGCGGCGCGGGCATCGCGGACGCGATCGGGTGCGACGGCGGCCGGACGCGGCACCGCGCGTCGATATCCGTCTCGCCGTCGATCGGCATCATGCGGAAGCGGCAGGACATCGGCTCGTTCTTCAGCCAGTACTTGCGCAGCGGCGTCGCGCCCCAACTGTTGTTGCCGCCGACGCCCGTCTGCCCGCCGTCGATGTTCAGGTGGATCGAGTCGGACCGCTTCATCCGGAAAGAGTACTTGGCCTTCTCGATGACGTCGCGGGCGTAGTGCTTCGCACCGAAGGAAACCACCGGGTCGCCCACGAAGAGCAGCCCGCGGCCCGTTTCATCGCGCAGGGCGACCCACCGCACGTCGCTGCGATTGCCGTTCTCCTGCGGCTCGGAGTAATCCATCCACATCCCGTCGACGGTGGTCTCGAAGATCCCGACGCGCTCGAACGGCCGGTCGGCGTAGGTCGCCGCCGGACCCCGGCCGTAATACGCGACATGCTCCAGTTCCTTCGGCAGCAGCATCTCCAGGCCGAAGCGCAGGGGGCCCTTGATCTTTCTGCGTCCCGGGACGTAGGCCATGTCGACCGCGACCTGCCCGCCGCCGCAGACGGTGTACACCAGCCGGCACGAGCCGGATACGGCAGGCAGGGCCGCGGTGAAGATCACCCGGGCGGCGCCCGGAAGCTGCGTGACCTCGGCGTCGGCGACCTTCCAGCCGGACCCGGCATTCCGCCATTTCGTGTCCGTGAATTTTTTGTGGGACGGCCGGTCGTTATCCGTGAGTGCCCGCCAGAAATCGGGAACGAACCCGCGGTCAACGAGGTCCGCGTTCTTGTATTTGAAGGACGTGAGCAGGCCTTTTTCCTTGTCGAAGCTCAGCGAGAAATCCCCGCCCGCGATCGTGACCGCGTCGTCGGCGTCCGTGACCGTGAGTCCCGGGCTCGATGCCTTCTCGATTGCCGGCGGCGACGCCGCGGCAACGGTGAACTGCTCCCAGGAGATCTCGTGGCCCGCGGGCACGAGCGGCGAGTAGCCCTCCTTTGCCGTGAACGACATCGTCAGGAGGTACTCGGTCCCGGGGGTCTCCTCGATTGCCGGGAGGTCGATGGCGAATTGTTTTTCGGCGTGCGCCGCAACATCCAGCGCGGGAATCGCGCCCTCGGAAACGGTCTTCCCGTTTTCCTGCAGCACCCACCGCCCCGCGGCGAGGTCCTTGATGTTCGAATGGTCGAACCGGTTGCGGACGGTGAACTCGCCGGCCGCAGCGTCGATCGCTCTGACGTGGATGTTCCGGTAGACGTACTTGATCGCCCGGAGGCCGGAGTGGGGAACCCGGTCGGAGGAGACCAGGCCGTTCATGCAGAAGTTGTCGTCGTGGTGCCATCCCTTTTCCTTCTCCCACCAGCCGCCGTACGCGAAGAAGGTCTCCCTGACCGGTCCCACACCGATCCGGCTGTTGTACTCCTCGGGCACCGGCTGCCTGATGCCCTGGTCGACCCAGTCCCAGACGAATGCCCCCATGTGTTTCGGTTTTGCGTAGATATGGTCCCAGTACTCCCCGAGGTTGCCGTTGGAGTTGCCCATGGCGTGCGCGTACTCGCAGAGGACGCCGGGACGGTCGCCGCCGCCGCCCCAGCCCGGCCCGGCGTACATGCGGGAGTGCATGTCGGCGGCGCCGTTGTCGTACTCGCAGTGGACCGGGCGGTCCGGGTGGTTCTCGTGGAGCCACTGCTGCATCGTTTTCGGCGCGATGCCCCTGCCGGACTCGTTGCCCAGCGACCATATCACGACGCAGGCGTGGTTCTTGTCGCGCTCGGCCATCCGCCGGGTCCGGTCGAGGTGCGGCTCGACCCACTCCTTCATCCCGGAGAGGTTCCGCGCATCGTGGCACTCGATGTTGGACTCGTCCATCACGTAGAGCCCGTGCCGGTCGCAGAGCGCGTAAAACCGGGGGTCGTCGGGGTAGTGGGACGTCCGGACCGCGTTGACGTTGAACCGCTTCATCAGCTCCAGGTCCTTCGTCATGCCCGCCGGCGTGACGCGGTGGGCCGTGTCCGGCTCGGTCTCGTGGCGGTTGACGCCCTTGAGCTTGACGGCAACCCCGTTGATCATGAAGACCGCGTCCCTGATCTCGACCTTCCGGAAACCGACCTGCCAGGGTATGACCTCGACGGTATCACCCTTCTGGTCCTTCAGCGTCAGCAGCATCTGGTAGAGGTAGGGCGACTCGGCGGACCATTTCCGCACGTTTTCGACGGTTCCCGTGATCCGCGACCCGGGATCGGCGGTCTTCGCCAGCACGTCCTCGCCGTCGGCGTCGAGAAGCTGCATCTCGACCGTGTGACCCTCAGCCGCGCCGGTCGGCTCGACGCCGACGTCGATGGTCCCGTTTGTGTACTGCCCGTCCAGGTCGACGTCGACCGCGAAGTCCCTGATGCAGGTGGCGGGCCGCGACCAGAGGTAGACGTCCCGGAAGATGCCGGCGAGGCGCCAGAAGTCCTGGTCCTCGATATAGGATCCGTCGCACCAGCGGTACACCTCGGCCGCCAGCAGGTTTTCCCCGTCCGTGACGTACGCGGTGATGTCGAACTCCGCCGGCGTGCGGCTGCCCTGGCTGTAGCCGACTTTCCTGCCGTTTATCCAGAGGTAAAACGCCGCGTTCACGCCGTCGAAGTGTATGAGCGTCCGGCGCCCCGTGAACGCGGGAGGCAGGGTGAACGTCGTCCGGTAGCTGCCGACGGGATTGTATTTCCGCGGGGCCTTCGGCGGCTTCTTGGGATGCGGGTACTTGATGTTCGTGTAGATCGGCGTGCCGTAGCCGTGGATCTGCCAGTTGGACGGCACCGGTATCGTTTTCCACGCCGCGGCGTCGAAACCGGGCTTGAAGAACTCCTGCGGACGGGCGGCGGGGTTCTTCGACCAGTGGAACCGCCAGTCGCCGTTGAGCAGCATGTACCACGGCGACGCGGCGCGGTCGCCCTTCCGGGCCGATGCGGCGTCGGGATACGTCATCATCGTGGCGTGCGGTTTTTCGGTGTTGACATGCAGGACGGCCAGGTCGTCCCACTCCTCGGCCCCCGCCGCGGGGAGCAGGGATACGGCAGCCGCCAGGTAAAACGCAAAGACAACGAAATGCCGTGTGCTCATTGATCGCTCCTGTTCATAAAACCGGGAAATAAACAGACGTACGCTTTTGTCTGATTATCAGCAAACGGCGGTCATAACACAAGCCTTCACCGCGGGCCGCCCCTGGTCACAAAAGACCGGGTACTCCTGGACCGCTATTCACGCGCGGTCCGGGAGTAATCTTCCCGGTGTTCCCGGGCGGCATACGAGCGGGCCGCGCCGTCACCCCTTGATGCACCCCAGCGGCCGCAGCCGGGCCACCTTCCGCGAAATGCCCGCCCCTTCGCAGGCGTCGACCACGTCCGCAACGTCCTTGTAGGCCTCTGAGACCTCCTCGCCGAGGGTGCGGCGGCTGCGGCACATCACCTCGATCCCCCGCGCATTGAGCTCGCCGATGATATCCCGCCCCTTCGAAGACTTCCGCGCCTTCCCCCGGCTCATCAGGCGGCCGGCGCCGTGGCAGGTGCTCCCGAAGGTCTCCCGCATGGCCGTTTCGGTCCCCGCCAGGACGTACGAGCAGCGGCCCATGTCCCCCGGTATCATCACCGGCTGCCCGGCGTCCCGGCAGGCGGCCGGGACCTCCGGCCGGCCCGGGCCGAAGGCCCGCGTCGCGCCCTTCCGGTGCACGCAGAGCCGCCGGGAGGTGCCGTCGACCTCGTGGGTCTCGATCTTGGCGATGTTGTGGGCGACCTCGTAGACCGTCTCCAGGCCGGCGGCGCGGCCGAGGACGTTCTCGAAGACCCGCCGGACGGTGCCGGCGATGGCCTGCCGGTTGGCGAAGGCGTAATTTACGGCGCACCGCATGGCCCCGAGATACGCGCGGCCCTCATCAGAATCGATCGGCACGCAGCACAACTGCCGGTCGGGAAGCTCGATGCCGTACTTCCCGGCCGCGGCGTTCATGACGGCGATGGCGTCGTCGCAGACCTGGTGGCCGAACCCCCGCGACCCGCAGTGGATCGTGACGGTGACCTGGTCTTTTCGGAGGCCGAAGCGGTCGGCAGTGTCGGCGTCGAAGACGTCGGCAACGTACCCGATTTCCAGGAAATGGTTCCCCGATCCCAGCGTCCCGAGTTGACCCTTCCCCCGCTCCATCGCCCGCCCGCCGACCCGGTCCGGGTCGGCGTCGGCCATGCGGCCGTTCTCCTCGATCCGCTCGATGTCGCCGGTGGTGCCGAGCCCCTCGCCCACGGACCACCGCGCCCCCTCCCGGAGCACCCGGCGGAGCTGCTTTCCCGACACCGTGACGGCGCCCTTCGAACCCGTCCCGGTCGGCACCGCCCTGAAGAGGGCCCCCACCAGCGACCGGATATGCGGCGCGACGTCCTGCCGGTCTATGCCCGCGGCCATCAGGCGGACACCGCAGTTGATATCGTAGCCCACGCCGCCGGGGGATATGACGCCCTCGTCGACGTCGAACGCGGCCACGCCGCCGATGGGGAACCCGTAGCCCCAGTGGATGTCGGGCATGACCATCGACGCCCCGACGATCCCCGGCAGGCGGGCGACGTTGACCGCCTGCTCGAGCGCGTTGTCGGCGAGGATGTCGTCGAGCATCCGTTCCGCGGCGTAGATGCGCACCGGCACTCGCATGCCGCCCCGCCGCGACAGGGTCCAGGTGCAGTCGCCGGTCTTTCTCAGGTCCTTTCGATCAATCACGATACACCTCACACATCGAAGATGATTGCGGCGGTCCAGATCCCGCCGGACTCGCCGACCGCCAGCCCGTGGTAGGTCACCGCCTTGATCTCCCGGTAGATCTCGTCGCTGCCGGGATCGACGGGCCGCGCGCCGACCGCGGCCGAAAGCCGCCGATCGGTCATCTCCTGAATGGTATACGTGCAGAAGAGCATCTCGCGTGCCTGGTGGAGAAAATTCAGTTCCGAGAGCCACCGCACCATCAGCGCATCGACGTCCGGGGCCTCGACGGACACCCCGATCGTTTCGACCGGCGTCGGGTCGCCGCTGTCGGTTATCAGGGTGAACATGCCCGCCGCCGCCCGCTCGAAGAGTTCCTCCCGACTGCCGGCCCGGACGCGAATGCCCGCGTCGGCGGTATGTTCGATGTACTCCAGCCACGGCGGGAGCGACGGTTCGCGGTCGGTGTTATGATCAGTCACGGCACAGGGCCTTTCGTTGATAAAACGGGAATCCGACGGTATAACCCGTGTACAGTGTAACGCATTGACCATGACCGAAGAAGAAAAACAGAAGCCGGCCGACAAGGTCGCGGCCCTCGAATCGCTGCTGAAAGAAATGGGATCCGTCCTGGTGGCCTTCAGCGGGGGCGTCGACAGCACCTTCCTGGCCGTCACCGCCGCCCGCGTCCTCGGGGAGAAGGTCCTGGCCGTGACCGCGACCTCGCCCGCCTACGCCGACCGCGAACGGGAGGAGGCCGAGCGGATCGCCGCGAAACACGGCTTCCGCCACCGGGTGATCGCGTCGGCCGAACTCGACGTGCCCGGCTTCGCCGCAAACGCCCCGGACCGCTGCTACCACTGCAAGAAGGGCCTCTTTTCCGAACTGCAGGCGATCGCCGACGAGAAAGGCCTCGCCTGGGTAGCCGACGGGACGAACCGCGACGACCACGGCGATTACCGCCCCGGCCGCCGGGCCGCCGGCGAACTGGGGATCCGCAGCCCGCTCGCCGCGTGCGGCATGACCAAGGAGGATATCCGGGCCGCGTCCCGGGCGATCGGCCTGGAAACCGCCGATAAGCCCGCCTATGCCTGCCTGGCCTCGCGGTTCCCCTACGGCAACCGCATCACCGCCGAAAAACTCGCGCAGGTCGAGACGGTGGAGGATCTCCTGGCGGCGCGGGGGCTGAAGGTCTTTCGCGCCCGCCACCACGGCGACCTCCTGCGGCTGGAACTCGGCCCGGCGGAACGAGACGCCGTCGCCGATCCCTGCCTCCACGCGGCGATCGTGGAGCGGGCACGCGCGGCGGGATTCGCGTACGTAACGGTCGATCTCGAGGACTACCGGACCGGCCGGCTCAACGAGTTCCTGGACATCGGCGGAAAGTGAGATCGCCGGCTCGTGCCGGCCGCCGCTCTCCCCGCGCATTGTCCCTGTCCGGCACCGCAATACACCCGCACCGACAGGGCGACCACCTACCGGAACAGACGCAAACGTCGACGCGACGCGCGTCGCGATCATGGACCATTTGCGCCTGGGCAAGACGGCGCTGTGGGCCGGCGCCATTTCGGTGAGACGGTGGCGCGCATCAATAAGAGTGTCCCGCACTGGTTCAACGAAAACTTCAACCGGTTTTCACGGGTTCTTCCTCATCGCTCCCCGGCCCGCTCTTCTATTACCCTGAAATGCAATTGGCTCCCCCCCACCCGCGATACAAGCACACCCGATGGCGGCTCATTGCACCGGTATCCGTGCCGCCCAGATCTCGAAGCGGCGGCAGAAATAGACGGCCCAGTCCTTGTCGACCCTGACGAGCGGCGAAGGCCCGGTGGCGTTCTCCAGGGGCGGCAGGTAGCCGCACTTCCAGTGCCTGCCGTCGGTCGAGCCGGCGAACCCGAGTGTCCCCTTCTTTTTGTCCCAATCGTAGTTGTGAAAGGCCATCACGAACGCGCCGTCCTCGACGATAACGCCGGGCGAGAGCAGTGCGCCGGGCAGGTCCTTGTCGATTTCGATCGAACCATGGATCCGCCAGTCGATCCCGTCGGTCGAGGTGGCGTGGCAGATGCCGGGGCCCGACATCCACAGGTGGTACGTGCCGTCCCGCCTGACGACACTGAGACTGCTCGGATTTCGGCAGATGCCTTCGGCATCCCGACCGAGGATGGGATTGCCCGCGAAGCGCTTCCACCGTATCCCGTCGGGCGACACGGCGCACCCGATCTCACGGCCGCCGCCCCACGTTCCTTCCGGATGGAACGTGTACCACATGCGATAGGCGCCGTCGTCGTCGCGCAGCACCGCCGCCCCCCCGGGCAGGCCCGCGCCCCGCGTCCAGTGGAGCACCGGCTCGCAGTGGGCATACGTCTTCCAACTCACCCCGTCGACGGATTCGGCCATGAGGACGTCCTGCTTACCCCAGTATCCGGAGAAGTACATGCGGTAGGCGTCCGCGTCCTTGAAGACGAAGGGGTCCCGGACGCGCTTGCTGCCGGATCCCCAGCCCGCGCGGATGACGGGCGCGGAGGATACCCGCCACTGGCCCTCGGGTTGCCACCGCACGCGCGGGCGCCGCTCCCCGGCGAATCGTCCCAACTCCGGGCGCGCGGAGACCCGGCACGGTACCTGCGCGAGCCGGTCGGTATCCAGCCCCCTGATGTAGACGGGCGCCGGGCCGAGGCGCAGTTCGCCCATTCCGTTGCGGGCGGGCAGGTTGCGCGCGCCGCCGTAGAGATCGGTCACCCGGATGACGGTGCCGGCGGCGGGGACCGGCAGCACACATGCGCCTCGGGCCCACGCGACGAGCACCGGCCCGGCGTCCGTGGCGAACTCGAAGAGGTGAACGCCGACGCCCGCCGGGATCTCGCGGCTCAGCCGCGGACACAACCCGAGGGTCTTGGCAAAGACGTGGCCGGCAAGGCCGCTGGGCTTGAGCGCGGGGTGATCGCATTCGATTTCCCAGCCCGTGCCCTGTTTGCCATTGCCGCGCTGGCCGCCGGCCGACCACAACAGGCCGAAGTTTTCGGCCGCCCCGGCACTGTTGACGTCGGTCAGGTTGTACCAGATGATGCGATCTATGCCTTCGGCCAGCATGCGTACGTGGCCCTTGACCAGCATGCGGGCCTGGTCTTCCAGGTGCCGGATCCACTGCTGCTTCCCCTCCTTTCCCTCGGCGTGGATGACATTCGAGCGCCAGCCCGTTTCGGTGATCCAGACGGGTTTGTCGCCGAAATCGTAGTCGGCATAGAGTTCCTTCCAGTCGCGGATGCAGTCGCGCATAGCCCCGCCGTGGCTGTAGAGGTGGAAGGCGAACCCGTCCACGAGGGGCCCGATGCCTTCATCGAGCAACGCCTCCATGTAGGTGATGGACGTCGGACAGGGGGAGAGCAGGAAGCAAGCGGAATCGGCCTCGCGAGCCCCCGCAATGGCCGCCTTGACGATCCGGGCTGTCTGTTGCGGCGAAACGCCCGGCGAGAAGCAATCCGGCTCGTTGATCACCTCCCAGTAACGGACCCTGTCCTTGTGGGTCGCGACCATGTTTCGGCTGCACCGCCGCACCACGTCCAGGTAGGCCTCGTCACCCGACTTCACCCATCGCGCGGTATCTTTGAAGTTGATTAAACCGAGCACCTGGCCGCCGGCATCCAGAACGGTCTTGGCCGAATCGCTGAACGGGAACCGGTCCCCATACTTCTTCAGCCACGCTTCAGCTTTTTTGGGGGTGAACTCCGGCACGCCCATCCGGGTCCAGGTCAGGCCGAGATACGGCAGATACGGGGCCCCGAAGGAACTGCCGCATATCCCCAGCGGCGAGTTCTCGTCGTATCCGAGCCGCTGGAGGTTCTCGGGGGCGATTCTGGCCGCGGCGATCCTGCCGGCCTGAGTGATCGGCGCCGCTTCGACTTCCGTCGGTTCCGCTGCCTGCTGCCAGACCCGGACATACTCCGTCTCGAAGGTCGTGGGGAAGCCCGCCGTGCGGGCGAACTTCCCGAGCGGATCGCCCTTCAGGGGCCGGCGCAGCCCCATCGAGATCGTCATCACCAGTGGCTGGTCCCAGTAGTCGTTGGCCCGTTCGCGTACGATCTTCCCGTCTACGTACCAGACGATCTTCTGTTCGTCCCAGAGACAACTGTAGACGTGGAAATCGTCCCGCGGGTCGAACGGCAGCACGGTCTGGACGTGTTCGTGGAGCGGCGTATCCTCCTGCGGGAGACTGGTGTGATAAGCCACGTGCGTGTTGGTATCGATCACCTCAGGTCCCCTGTTCGCGCGCATCGTCAGTTCGACGAAGTCGATCTCGGTGCGGCGGTCTTTTTCGCCGGCGTAATCTGCCCAGAACGCGGGACAGACGCCGGGAAAACGAGGGGCCGCCTTGATGTTCGCCTCGAAGTAGCCGTGGAGGATCCGTTTGCGGCTGCGGACGATGCCCGATGTGTAGTACACCTTCTGCAGCTTCTGAGATTTCGAGCCGCGAGAATGTACCTTGTACTGCATACGGATGTGCAACGAGCCGTCTTTGACGAAGGCATTCTCCGGCGCCCACGACCAGGCCCCCCAGGAAGGAACATCGTGTTTCCACTTGTCCGTGTCAAGCGCTGCACCCTCGAACTCATCGGAGAAATCGGGCTGCAACACCCAGTCCCCGGGAAGCGGCACGAGCGGCACGACCTTCCGCGCGGGCCCCGTGCGCGCCGCCCCTTCGATCGAGCCCTTCACCTGCGCGGCTTCCAGGCTCTCAAGCCTCTCTATCAGGCTGTCTGCCCCGGTCGGTGCCGTACCTCCGCGCGGAACCTGCGCCGGCTCTTTCGATTCGGTTGCGGCCGGCGGCTGCGCGCGGCCGGGCTTGTCGGGCCTCCTCTCGCAGCCGCCACAAATCACTGTTCCGAGCATAACCGGCATCACGATTGCTTCAACGGGCAGCCTCAGAAGCCGACATCGCATAATCGCAACCTCCTGTTCGGTCTTGCGAATCCTTTTGCTACGGTGTTTTCACGATCCCCCTTAAAGGATTTCTCCTGTTTACGCGCGGGCAACGGCGTTCACCGTCGTGTATGGCAATACTGCCCTTTTTGACAATAAGGAGGTATATCCTCATTCTTCAGTTTAACGTAAGCGTTGTTATCGGCCTGTGCAAGCGTTTATTCACGAATTGTGCAGCAGCCCGTAAGGGAGGACCCGCACCGACAGGGCGACCACCTACCGGGGGTCCAGCCGCACCACGGCCGGGCCGCGGGAGACGGGCACCGTCACCGTTCCGCCGGCGGATGCCGTGACGGGTACGGCGGCGCCGGTATAGAGGTTCTTGGCCCGCGCGAACCGTCCCCGCACTTCCAGGCGGACATTCTCGGCCCAGGCGTCGACAAAGACGAACAGGACGCCGTCGCCGGTCACCCGGGCACCGGCCTTGCGGGCGGGAAGCGGGTCGTCCGGGCCGCGGCAGGTCACCGTCCGCGGGGCGCGGTCGTCGATAACCGTCGCCACCGATGCGGCCCACGGGGGCACCGGCTTGGCCCAGCCCAGTGCCCGTCCCATATCCCTGAACCCCTCCCGCCGCCACGCGCGGAGTCCCTCCTGGTCGATCATGACCACGCCCTTCGCCGCCGTGACCCACCGCCGCTCATTCGCCGGACGCGGCCGTCCGAACCGATCCCGGGCCGCGAAGTCCGGGGTGGTCAGGAGTACCCCGCCGCCGGCCACCCATTCCCGCAGCGTTTTCAACAGCGCCGGTGAGACCGCATCCGCGCCGGGGGCCGCGATAATACGTACGTGTTCGGGAACGGCGGTCTCCAGTTGCCGATCGGCGTAGACATTGAAGAGGACCTGCAACCGGTCGAGGAGCGTGACCAGGGCCTGGAACTGCTCGAGGTACGGACCGGCGCTGCCGGTGCGGGCGTCGGCCAGGAACAGCGACTCCAGGGAGTAGATCGCGGCAACGCCGTCGACCACCGGACGGCTGCGGTGCTGCAGGTCCGCGTCGTTCAGGGCCCGGGCCAGTTCCAGGAGCGGCAGCCCCTCGTGGGGCTCGAAATCCCGTCGATGATCGAAAAACACCAGCGCGTCGGCCCCGTGGGCGAAACAGTACATTGCTACGTGCGCGCCCTGGCGGCCGCCCGGCAGGGGAAACCGCACCTCGTGAACGTAGACCGGGCGGCCGGCTGCGGCATCGCGGAGGGAGGCGATGTAGGCCTGCATATAGACGAGGCTGTAGAAATCGATCCCCATCGCGTCCAGGCCCTTGAGGGTGATCCACGGGTAGCAACCGACGTCAGCGGCGTTCCACCGGAAGTTGTTGATGTAATGCCCCATGACCGCGTTGGTGGTGACGGGGACACGGATCCCCGCCGCGACCAGGGTGTCCCGGAATGCCCGCTCGGCGTCGGCCACGCAGTGGCCGCCGAATTCCATCCAGTCCACCCAGGCGGGTACGTCCCGCCGCGCCGGGTAAGGTGCCTTTTCGGCGTTATGCCAGGCCGCGGGAATGTCCCGCTCGGCGAGTCCGGCGGTGCCGATCATGGACGTCTCCGCGTCGGCGTGGACGGGACGGGGTGGAAACACCTGCTCCCAGCGGTCATAGTAGCGGTCCCGGCCGGCGCCGAACCAGGCCCGGTTCAGGGCGGCGAGGGTGCCGTAGCGGTCTTTCAGGAATGCCACGAAGGTCAGCCCCTCGATCGCCGCCGGGTCGAATCCGGCATCGGCGAAGTCGTCCCAGGGAACCATCACGCCGAAGTCGCCGCCGGCGTAAAAACGCTCGTGCTTGAAACGCGGCGTCTCCTTTTCCGCCCGCGTCTTCCACCGGCGGAGGGCGGCGAGCCAGGCCGCCCCGTCCCCGTAGCGGGCCAGTATGTGTTTCCGCCAGGTTGCGTTGCTGCAACCGACCTCCGCGGGGTTGTAGCCGACCTTCGGGTTGGGCGAGGCATCCCAGAAGGGCTCGTTGCCCACCTGGATAACCCGCACGTTGGGGATCTTCTGTAACCACGCCGCCTGCGCGCGGAGTTCCCGCCGCCAGGCATCGCGAATCCGCCGTGAATTGAAGTTGGCGTGAAAGAAGCTGTCCCGCTCCGACGGCAGGAAATCGTGGGTCCAGGTCTTGTCCTCCGGGCCCCGGGCCTGATACGGCCCGTCGGCGAGCACCATCCCCGCGCAGCCGAAACGGGCGGCCGCCGCCATCAGGTTCGTGAACTTCTCCGCTTCCGCCGCCGGGGTCTCGGCATCGATAACCCGCCCGGGGGCCGCGCGGAAGAAGTTGAGCCCGAACAGGGCCCACTTGGGCAGTTCCTTCTCCAGCCCCCGCTTGGTACTGAAGCCGAAGCGGTAGTGCATTGCCTCGTTCTGCGGCTTGGCCGCTGCGTATATGTCGTCGCGGTGTTTCCCCACCAGCGTCCGGGCCTCCTCCCGCAGGGCGGCAAGCCGTCCCTTCATTTCGCAGTGGCGCCGCCAGCAGGCAAGGCGGTCCGGGCCGGACGGGACCCCGCCGGCCCGGCAGGCGGCGACCCGTTTTTCAAGGACCGCGATCTTTGCCCGCAGGGCCGCGCCGCCGATATCCCGCATGCGGAGGGCCGCGCAGTAAGCCGTGACGTCCGCCGCCAGGCGCCCCGGGGGTGCGGCGAGGTCGAATCCCAGGGGCTCGCTGTACACGGGATCGCACCGGAGGTCCAGCCGCAGGCCCGCGCCCAGCAGGTGCCGCCGGCCGGCGGCGGTGAGGTTCACCTGGAGATACTTCCTGCCGGGGTGGTATTTCGCGACCAGCCGGCGGTCCGCCGAAAGGACCAGGGAGAGCGGACCGAACAGGAGTGTCGCCCGGTTCTTTTTTCGCCGCACGTCCAGGGGCCTGCCGAGCGGCCCCGTCCCGGCATGGTGCAGCAGGACACGCGTCTTGTTCCCCGCCTGCTTCGCCGCCTCCTGCGGAAGCCGCGCACGACAGGTGATCCGCAGGCCCCCGGCGGCGGGCTTACCGGTCATCTCCAGCGACGAGGCAGACCCGTATTCACCGCCCATGGTGTAGGAGGCCGTCACCGCCTTTCCTTTTTTCCGGGCCTCCCGCAGGGATTTCTGTACGGCCAGCCGCGGCTGCCAACTGTCGGGATATATCTGCACTTCCAGCCGCACCAGCGGGACGCGGCCTCCCGCGACCGCCCAATACACGGTCGCGTTCGCCGGATCGACGACGAGGTCGTCGCCCTCCACGGCGGGAACCTCGGCCGCCGTGTTCGTCGCGGCGGCGAACAGCGGCATACCCGCCGTGATGAAGAACGTCGCCGCGACCACCTGCCACCGGTGTCGTCGCTGTCGCGTGAACCGTAACGCCATAGCGGTATCTCCTTGTGAAAAACAAGCACGGCACGAATTCGAACGCGGTACGAGGAACGCCCGCACCACTTTTCGCGTCCGGGTCGACCCGCGTTTTCAACCAGGGCACTGTACCCGGCGGTAAAACTGCTTTACCCTGAAGACGAGAGGCATACTGCATGCCCGGTTATGTTACCGCACAGCGTACCAGGATGAAACGTGTTATTCTCTTCGGCGCCGCGGCCGACCGGCAAGACCGGCCGACGCAACGGGGCGGTACCGGCCGACGGCCGCAGGAAAGGAAGGAATGAAGGAATGAAAAACACGGTGTGGTATACCATCCCGCTCATGCTTTCGGCCGCCGCCCGCTTCCACCCGCTGCCCGCGGCCGAGTACCGCGTCGACTCACAGGACCGGTTCGACGAGCTGCGGGAAGCCACCTTCAGACCGGGGGACGCGATTCTCTTCAAGAAGGCAGCACGCTTCGCGGGCATGTTCGCCCCCGCCGGCAGCGGGACCGCCGCGGCCCCGATAACCCTCTCCACGTACGGGACGGGACCCAAACCCGTTATCGACGCGCAGGGCAAGCACACCGCCGGGCTGCTGCTGAAAAACGTCGCGTACTGGGAGGTCGCCGGCCTCGCGATAACCAACACCGACGGCACGGACGCCGACCAGGGGACGCTTTTCGGCATCTACGTCCTCGCCGAGGACACCGGCAGGACCGTCCGGCACATCCATATCGATAACTGCCACGTCCACGACGTCAACGGGGCGGTCGCCGGGAAGCGCCGCGGCGGGATCCACGTGCATGTGACGGGCAACAAGCCGGCGCGGTTTCACGACCTGCGGATCACGGGCAACCGGATCGAGCGGATCGGCGGCGTCGGCATCGGCAACGCCTCGTCCCGTTCGGGGGTCGCGTTCCGCGCAAAGGACACGGTCGCCCGCAACCTGTGGACAAAGGTCTACGTGGCCGGCAACGTCGTGGACCGCACGGGGCGCAACAATATCATCGCCCGCGTCAGCAAGGACGCCGTGTACGAATACAACGTGCTGGCCAACAGCAGCCGGCACAGCACCGGCCACAGCATCTTCTGCTTCGACACCGACGGCATCAGGATCCAGCACAACGAGGCCTACGGCAACGTCGGCGCGGGCGGAAAGGACCGCGGCGGCTTCGACGCCGACTACAGTTGCACGCGGACGTTCATCCAGTACAACTACAGCCACGACAACCTGTGGTTCTGCGGGATCATGAAGAAGCGCAACCGCGGCGTGGTCATCCGCTACAACCTCAGCGTCAACGACCGGGAGGGGATCTACTTCTACGGGTTCGAAAAAGAGCGCAAGGCCCGGGACATCCACATATACAACAACACCCACTACGTCCGGAAGGGCCTGGACGCCGCGGTATTCTGCGAGAAGCGGACGCCGCTCAACACGCTTTTCGAAAACAATATCTTCTACTTCGCGGAAAAAGGGACGTGGGGGAAGCACGCGAAGGGCATAAACACGCGGTTTCGCAACAACGTCTACGTCAACATCCGGCCGCACCCGGCGGATCCCGATCCCGTCACCGCCGACCCGCGGCTGGTCTCTCCCGGCGCGGCGAAAGAGAATATCGACATGAAGACCAAAGAAGCGCTGCGCGGGTATCTCCTCGGGGCCGGCTCGCGGTGCCGGGGTGCCGGGCGGATCGTCCCGGACAACGGCGGCCGTGACCTGCTCGGGTCCCCCCTGCCGCCGGGCCGACCCGACCCGGGGGCGCTGCAGCAGAAGGCGCCGGCGGGATGAACGCCGCGGCGGGCGTTGTTCTATGAGCGATACGGCCTGCTGAACAAGTCGGCCGTCAACGAGAAAGAGACACGTTTTTCGCAGATCAAGGAAGTCGAAGCAGACGATTCTATATGAATCGTCGATGGAGACTGACGATGAGATGCGGAAAAATGGCCTTTCGCAGATAGGTCCGAATTGTTCAGCAGGCCGTAATTCACTTGACTGCCGTCCCGCACCGGGATTACCATGCGGACATATACCGTCGCGTATACCCGGAAAACGGCGGTTGAGACACGTTATCCTGAACCAAAAAAAATTCCGTGGCCCTGCTCAACCATGAAGATTCTCCTGATCTCACCCTGCCAGGACCCCACCCGCAAGACACCCGCCGCCCTGCAGATCCCCGAGATCGCCCTCCGGGTCCTGGCCGGCATGACCGACGAAAAACACGAGGTCCGCATCGTCGAGGAAGAGTTCACGGATATCGACTTCTCCCTCGAACCCGACCTGGTGGGCCTGAGCCTCATGACCTCCAACGCCCCGCGGGGCTACCGGATAGCGCAGCGATTCCGCGAGAAAGGGGCGCTGGTGGTCATGGGGGGCATCCACGCCTCGGTGCTCCCGGCGGAGTGCCTGGCGCACGCCGACGCGGTCGTCGTCGGCGAAGCTGAGGAGATCTGGCCGCGGGTGATTGCCGACGCGGCGGCCGGGCGGATGGCGGGGATCTACCGGCAGGAGGAACCCGTGGACCTCGCCCGCGTGCCCTACCCGCGGCGCGACCTGGGGATCGTCAAGCGGTTCTTCAACGTGGTCCCGGTCATGACCTCCCGGGGCTGTCCCTACGCCTGCGAGTTCTGCTCGGTCTCGCGGGTGTACGGGCGCCGGATCCGCAACTTCCCCGTCGACTGGATCGTGGAAGACATCAAGCGGGCCGGGGGCAAGTACCACCTCATCCTCGACGACAACGTGGTCGGACGGCCCGCCTTCGCCGAGGAACTGTTTCGCGCGTTGAAGCCGCTGAACATCATCTGGGTGGGACAGGCATCGATGTCCTTCGCCGACAACGAGGACCTGATGCGCCTGGCCCACGAGAGCGGGTGCCGCGGACTCTTCTTCGGCATGGAGACCGTGTCCGAGGAATCGATGGCGCGGATGAAGAAGTCCTTCCGCGACCTCGGGGACCTCGCCGCGGCCGTCCGGCGGATCCAGGAATCGGGCATCCTCTTCCACGCCTCGGTGGTGTTCGGCTTCGACTCCGACGGTCCCGAAATCTTCGACGAGACACACGCCTTCCTCATGAAGTGCCGGGCCCACTCCGTGACCTATAACATCCTGACGCCCTACCCGGGCACGGCGGTCTACGACCGGTTCAAGGCGCAGGGGCGCCTCTTCACGGAAGACTGGCAGCATTACGACCACACCACCGTCGTCTTCAGGCCCGCCGGGATGACCCCGATGGAACTCGCCGCGGGCCACCTGCGGGTCCGCCGGGCCACCTACAGCCCCCGCGGGATCCTGCACCGCTTTCGCAGCCACTGGCGGCATCCCTTCTTCTATTTCGGCGTGAACATGGCCATGCGGTTCGCCGCCCGGCGGGCGCGGCTTCCCCTCGCGGCGGGAGGAGAACACTGCGGCCGCTACGAATCCCCCGCCGGCATCCCCGTCCCGGCGGCCGTGCCGACGGTGTAGGCCGCGCACAGGGGGTCGTCGACAATTACCGGCTCCCTTTTTTGACCCGGCGTTGATATTTTCCGTCACAGCGCCTAAGATTGTGCACTATGATCCACCTGTTCGACTGCGTGCGGATCTGCATCATGGTCTGCCTGGCGATTCCCGCGGGGATCACCGGCGCGGATGCGCAATTCCTCTGTGTCGGCAGCGGCGGGCATCTCTGTATCAAGCCTGCGGACACGCTGTCCCGCGGAAAACACCACGGGTGCGCCGACGGACACGTCCATCACGCGCATGGAATATCGGTGCGGGAATCGTCCGAAAACGATGACCGCGACAACGGGTGTTTCGACGTCGCCCTGCCCGGCGGCCCGGCGCGGACCGGGAAGAACGGGAACACGGTCTCCTGTCGCATCCCTATCCCCCCCGCCGGCATCGTCCGGGGCTGTTGCCGCCCGGCGTTGACTCCGCGCCGCCTGCCCGCGCATTTCCCGTCGAGACCGCCGCCGGCGGCCGCGACGGCACTGCGTTCCGTCGTACTCATTCTCTGAAGCACCTCCCCCCGAAGGCATTGTCCCGTGCGCTGTCCCAGCGCCGACACCACCCGCGTACCCGCAGGGTAAAGACACCCGGGAGCCGATCATGTCCACGAAAAACCTGAGCGCCTGTATCATTCTTATTTCACTGTGCCCCGCCGGCTGCCTGTCGCCGGAATGGGACGGTTCCGTGCCGCCGCGACGGCCCCTCGGCGCGGCATACTCCACCGTTCGGGCGGACGGCCCGGCGGGATCCCCGCCGGCGGGCGGGCCGCTCGAGAAAAACGCGCCTTCCGCCCCGGCGGCCGCGGGACCATTGACCCTGCGTGACGCGATCGCCCGCGCACTGCGCCACAATCCTGCACTCGGCAGCGCCGCCTGGGGGGTCAGGGAAGCCGAGGCCGCGCGACTGCAGGCCGGTCTGCCGCCGAACCCCGAACTGGAAGCCGAGTTTGAAAACATCGGCGGCTCGGGGGAGTTTCGGGGCACCGACGCCCTGGAAACAACCATCGTCCTCAGCCAGCTTGTCGAACTCGGCGGCAAGCGCACAAAACGGGAGCGGCTGGCACATTTCGAAAGCAGGCTCGCCGGGTGGGACTACGAGGCCAGGCGGCTGGCCGTCATTACCGAAACCGCGCGGAAATTCATCGCGGCGCTCTCTCTCCAGCACCAGGTCGCCGTGGCGAAAGATAACCTGGCGCTGGCCGATAAGATGCTTCAGACCGTTTCCCGTATGGTCGACGCCGGCAAGTTATCGCTGCTGGAGCAATCGAAGGCCCGGGTCGAAGTCGCGCGGGCCCGGATGCGCCATAACGGCGTCAGGAGGACACTCGCGGCGGCACGGGCCGGGCTGGCGGCGCTCTGGGCCGGCCACGGCCCACCCGTGACCGCGCTGGCGGGCAACCTGGAAGCGGTATCGAACATACCCCCGGCCGACGACCTGGCGGCATACGTGGAAGACAATCCCGCGGCGGGCCGCTGGGAAACCGAGATGCACCACCGACGGGCCGCCGTCGCCCTCGCGGCGGCACGTGCCATACCGGATATTACCGCCGGGATCGGATTCCGGCACTTCGGCGAAACGCCGAACAACGATTATGCATTTCTGGCGGCATTCTCCATGCCGCTGCCGCTGTACGACCGCAACCAGGGAGGGATAGCAAAGGCCCGGGCGGGACTGGCGCGGACGTTGTTCGAAAAGAAAACGTCCCTGGCACAACTGCGGGCCGCCTTTCAGACGGCCTACCAGGACCTGGCCGCGGCGCACATGGAAAGCGTCTCGCTGCGGGACGAAATCATGCCCGCGGCACACCGTGCCCACGAGGCGTCGATGACCTCGTTTCGGGCGGGGAAGGCGGACTATCTCGATGTCCTGGACGCTCAACGAACGCTCGTATCCGTCAGGAAGCAGTATCTCCAGACCCTCGCGGCGTACCACATCGCGGTCGCCACGGTCGAAGGGATCATCGGCAGGCGCCTCGATACGATCGGCGATACCGGGCGGAAAGAAACAACCAGCACACCGACAGACGGAGAATAACCATGAAATACGCCACCTATGCAACCCTCGGAACGGGGCTCCTGATTCTCTGCGCGATCGCGGCCTTTCCCCTGCTGACGGCGGCCCGCGAGGAAGAACACGGCGGCCACGACCACGCAGCCGCGGCAGGACACGAAGACCATGAACATGAAGCGGCCGGGGAACACGGCGGCCACGATCACGATGCCGGCGGGGAACACGGCGGCCACGATCACGATGCCGGCGGGGAAGACGGCGGCCACGATGACGGCGG
>CAZLBC010000006.1:0-72275 GCA_964557575.1 uncultured Planctomycetaceae bacterium | reverse complement strand
ACGGCGGCCACGATCACGATGCCGGCGGGGAAGACGGCGGCCACGATGACGGCGGCGACACGGCGGCGGTAGTCCTCAGCGCCGAACAGATAGAGGAATTCGGCATAGAAACGAACAGCGCCGGCCCCGGAACGATCGAACGGCGCATCAACCTCCCGGCCCGGATCGTCATCAACGAGGACCGCGCGGTTCACCTCGTCCCCCGGGCGCCCGGCATTGTCCGGCAGGTCATGGTGCACATCGGCGATGCCGTGACGGCCGGCCAGGCGCTCGCGGTCCTCGACAGCGCGGAACTCGGCGCGGCCCGTATCGACTACCTGGCGAAGCTCAGCGAACTCAACTGCTGCAGCATCACGTTGGATCGGGCGCAGGCCGTCCACCAGAACGTCAAGAAACTGGTCGCGCTGCTGGCGACATCTCCGTCGATCGAGGAACTGCAGGCCGCCGAATTCGAAGAGGTCGGCGAGGGTCACGCCCGGCTCCTGTCGGCCTATTCGGAGACCCGCTTCGCCGGGGCGGAATACCGGCGGGAAAAACGGCTCTTCGAGCAGAAGGTCACCAGCGCCGCCGAACTGCACCGGGCGGAAAACGCGTACAAAAAGGCCGTCGCCCGGTATGTCGCCGCGCGGAGCAGCGTCTCCTTCTCGGCGTGGACCGACTTCGTCGAGGCCCGGCAATCCCGTCGCGAAATGACATTGAAACTGAAGGCGGCGAGAAGAACGCTCCGTCTGCTCGGGCTGGATCGTGAAGAGATCCATGCCCTGGATTCCCGGGCGGCCGACATCACGAACACCGCCGAACCCTGCGACTGCGGGAATCCGGACTGCAAACAATGCGGCGACGGGAACGGAACGAAGGCGGTCCCCGTCACGGACGAGAAGGAGATCGACGAACGGACACTCGGCCACTATACGCTGCGGGCCCCGTTCGACGGCATCATCATCGAGAAACACATCGTCAGGGGAGAAAAGCTCGACGGGTCGACCGAGGTCTTCACCATCGCCGACCTGTCCACCGTCTGGGTCGACCTCAGTGTCTACCAGAAGGACCTCGCCTACGTCCGCGCGGGACAGGCGGTTCGCATCGCACCGGGAAAGGGCGTACCGCCGGCGGACGGCCGTATCGCGGTGGTGTTCCCGCTCGTCGATACAACGACGCGCACCGGCACCGCCCGCCTCGTCCTGCCGAACCCGGGGGGACGCTACCGGCCCGGCCTCTTCGCGGACGCCGCCATAGAAGCCGGCACCGTGGAAGTCCCGGTCACGGTCTCCGCCGACGCCGTTCAGAGAATCGAGTCGGAGACGGTGGTCTTCGTCCCCGCCGGCGAAGGATTCACCCCGGCAATCGTCACTACCGGCAGGCGTTCGGGCAGCCGCGTGGAAATCGTCTCCGGTCTCCATCGGGGTGATCGTTACGTTTCACGCGGCGCCTTTCACCTCAAGGCGGAGATCGTCACCAGCGGGCTCGGCGCCCACGCCGGGCACGGCCACTGATACCGACGCGCAGGACAAGGAATAATCGCGATGGATGAACGAAGAGGATTCGAAGACCGGTTGATAGACACCTCGCTGCGAACGCACGGGCTCGTCATGGTACTGCTCCTGGCGGTGACGGGGTACGGGATATACGAATACACGGCAATGCCGGTAGACGCCTTTCCCGACATCTCCCCGATCATGGTGCCGATCTTCGCCGAGGCACACGGCATGGCGCCCGAGGAAATCGAGCGCCTGATCACCTACCCGATCGAAACATCGATGAACGGCCTGCCGGGCGTGACGCAGATCAAGTCCACCTCGGCGTTCGGCATGGCGGTGATATACGTCTACTTCGAGGAGGGCACCGATATCTACTTCGCCCGCCAGCTCGTCTCCCAGCGGCTCAGCGACGCGCGGTCGGACCTCCCCGACATGCACGATCCGCCCGCGCTCGGCCCGATAGCGACCGGCCTCGGCCAGATCTTCCTCTACTACCTGACCGCCGACGAGACCGTGAATACCGGCGGCAAGGACACCGCGACCTACCTGCGGGAACTCAACGACTGGGTAGTCACGCTGCAGCTCCAGGGCGTGCCGGGCGTTACCGACGTGCTGTCCATCGGGGGTTATGTCCTCCAGTACCAGATACGGGTCGACCCGAATGCCCTGCGAAAATATGAACTCTCCATGACGGACCTGGTCGCGGCGGTCAGGGCGAACAACCGGAACGTCGGCGGCCAGTTCCTGGTGCTGGGTTTCGAGGAGCACCTCGTCAGGGGCATGGGGTACCTCAAAAGCCTGGAGGGCATACGGCAGATACCGCTCAAGGTCGAACAGGGTACGGCCGTGCGTATCGCGGATATCGCCGATGTCGATTACGGCCACCGGATACGCCGCGGCGTGGTCACCCGAAACGGGGAATCGGAGGTGGTCTCGGGGATGGTCCTGAAGCTCTACGGCGAAAACACCTCCGCGGTCATCGACGAACTCTACGCAAAGGTCGATGAGGTACAGGCGGCCCTGCCGGACGGTGTCGAACTGGTCCCCTACTACGAGCAGTCGAAACTCGTTCAGCAGGCGACCATGACGATCAAGAAGGCACTGCTCATCGGCGCGTGCCTGGTGGTCCTCGCCCTCGCGCTGTTCCTGGGCAACCTCCGCACGGCCGTCATCGTGGCCCTCTCGCTGCCGGTCTCCGCCCTCATCTCGGTCATCTTCATGGGCTGGAATAACGTCTCGGCGAACCTCATGTCCCTCGGGGGCATCGCCATCGGAATCGGCATGCTCGGCGACGGTTCCATCGTCATGGTCGAAAACATCCACCGCCACCTGAGCGACCCGGCACACGCCGGCAGCAGCACGCTGGCAATCGTGCACCGGGCCGCCGGCGAAGTCGCCCGTCCGATCACGTTTTCGATAGCCATCATTATTCTCGTATTCACGCCGATATTCACGCTCGAGGGCGTGGAAGGGAAGATGTTTCGGCCCCTGGCCTTCACCATCAGCTTCGCGCTGCTCGGTTCGATGGCCATGGCCCTCATCGTCTCGCCGGTCCTCTCGATGTACCTGTTGAAAAAGAAGGAACACCGGGAATTTTTCCTGGTGACCGCCCTGAAGACGATCTACCGGCCCGCCCTCTCCTGGGCGATACGCAGACGATATATCGTGGTTGTCGTCGCCGTCGCGGCCTTCCTCGCGGCGATCGCCGTCCTGCCGCTGGTGGGAACGGAATTCGTGCCCACCCTCGAGGAAGGTTCGATCATGATCGGCGTCACCATGTCCCCCTCGATCTCGCTGGAAAAGGCCCGGGATATCGTGGTCCGCATGGAGCGCAAGATCATGACATACGGGGAAGTGAAAGAGGTCATCTCCCGTATCGGCAGGCCGGAGGCCGGCAGCCACCCCCACCCCGTCAATTACGCCGAGATCCACATAGAACTCAAACCCGAATCCCAGTGGTCCGTCTTCCGCCGCAAGCGGGAACTCGTCGCGGCCCTGGACGAGGAACTGTCGGCGTTTCCCGGCGTGCAGCTCAATTTCACCCAGCCTATCCAGAACGCCTTCGACGAACTGCTCTCGGGCACCAAGGCCGAACTGGCGATCAAGGTCTACGGCGAAAACCTCGACGTTCTCAGGAAACAGGCGAACCTGATCACCCGCGAACTGGAAGGGATCGACGGCCTGGTCGACCTCTCGGCCGAGCAGAGTTTCGGCCAGCCCCAGGTCCAGGTCATACCCGACCGCCGGGCCTGCGCCCGGGAAGGGATCAGCGTCGGGCAGATACTGGAGCTCATCGAGCTGGCCGTCGGCGGGGAGGTAATCGACACCATGTTCCTCGACACCAGGCGATTCGGGATCCACGTGCGGCTGAAGAAATCGGCCCGTTCAACACCCGATGATATCAGGAACCTCCGGGTCTCGACCGCCTCGGGCGGCCGGGTCGCCCTTGCGCAGGTCGCCGACGTCCGGGAGGTCACCGGTCCCATCCAGATCAACCGGGAGAAAAACCAGCGGCGCTGGGTCATACAGGCGAACGTCCGCGGCCGGGACCTCGGCGGTGTCTTTGAAGACGTTCGCTCGAGAATCGATGAAAACATCGACCTCCCGCCGGGCTACTTCGTCGCATACGGCGGACAGTTCGAAAACCAGCGGCGGGCCATGGGCCGGCTGTCGATCATCGTGCCCCTGGTGATCGCGGGCGTGTTCCTGATGCTCTGGATGACGTTCGGGTCCCCCCGGCTCGCGATGGTCATCATCGTCAACGTCCCCCTGGCCCTGATCGGGGGCGTCCTTGGCCTGCTGGTGATGGAGGAATACCTCTCCGTTCCCGCCTCGGTGGGGTTCATCGCCCTCTTCGGGATCGCGGTGCAGAACGGCCTCGTCCTGGTGGGCAACATCAGGCGGCTCCGGGAGGAAGGCATGGATCTGCATACCGCCCTCATGGAGGGGGGGCTTATGCGCCTGCGACCGGTCCTCATGACGGCGGTCACGACGATTCTCGGACTCATGCCGCTGCTGCTGTCGACCGGTACGGGTTCGGAGGTCCAGCGGCCGCTGGCGACCGTCGTGGTGTTCGGGCTGACCACGTCGACGCTCCTGACGCTCTTCGTCATTCCCGCCGTCTACGGGTGGTTCGAGCCGAAGAAACGGTGACCGAAAACGGGGATCGCCCCCCCGTTGAAAATGTTCTCTTCAGTTCCGTTTTTTCGGGAACAGGTGCACTCTTCCCGCGTCAAAGGGGTAGCGTAACCGAAAAGCATGACTATGCGGAGGAACGACGATGAAAAACACAACGATACCCGCGGCGGTGCTGGTCCTCGCCTGCAACTGCGCGTTCGCCAACGAAAAGCCCCGGGAAAAACAGCCGATCGTGGACGTGGCGTTCGTGCTCGACACCACCGGCTCGATGGGCGGACTGATCGCCGGGGCGAAGAAGAAGATCTGGTCGATCGCCAACCAGATCGTCCTCGGCGACCCGAAGCCGAAGGTCCGCATGGGCCTCGTGGGATACCGGGACAAGGGCGATGCGTACGTGACGAAGGTCTTCGACCTGACCGACAACATCGACAAGATTTACGAAAAACTGATGGCGTTCAACGCCAACGGCGGCGGCGACGGTCCCGAGAACGTCAACCAGGCCCTCCACGACGCGATCAACACGCTCAACTGGACTGACCTCAGCCACCGCGAGGGGGCGGTTAAGATCATCTACCTTGTCGGCGATTATCCCCCGCACAACGAGTACACGGACGTCCCGACCTACGATAAGCTCGCCACCAGCGCGATCGAGAAGGGCATCTACATCAACACCGTCCTCTGCGGAACCAACGGGCAGGCCCGGAAGGTCTGGCAGGAGATCGCCGCGGCCGCGGAGGGCCGGTTCGTCGCGATCGCCCAGGACGGCGGGGTCAGGGACATCGCCACTCCCTACGACGCTGAACTCGCCAAGCAGAACGCCGCCCTGGTCAAGACCGTTGTCGTCTACGGCAGCGAAAAAGAACAGACCGCGGCCCGAAAACTGAATTCTGCGGCATTGTCAATGGGCGCGAAGCCCGAGGCCGCGCCCGCCGCCGCCGACCGGGCTTCCTTCGCCGCCAAGAGCGGCCGGGCCGGCTCGGCGGACCTTGTCCAGGCCATCGAGGAAAAGAAGGTGACGCTGGCTGACCTGAAAAAGGACGACCTGCCCGCGGAGATGAAATCGATGTCCGCCGCGGAACGGAAGGCCTACGTTGCCCAGCAGCAGGCAAAGCGAAAAAAGATCGCGGCACAGATCAGGGAGCTTTCCAATAAGCGCGCGGCATACATCCGCAAGGAATTGGAAAAGGGCGGGGGAAAACGGGACGGCTTCGACGAGCAGGTCGTCGAGACCCTCCGGGTCCAGGCCGAGAAGGCCGGGATCGAGTACAAGTGATCGCCCCGGCCGCGGTGTGACGGAATCACCCCGCTGCACCGGGCCACGGATCGTGACCAAAAACGGCGGACCGGCGGCGCGGGGGCCGAACTCAGGCCGCGAAGTAGTTCGTATAGAACTCAAGCAGCCGTTTCAGGGGGTGTGTATCGCCCCCCGTTACCCGCCCGCGACACGGTAGCTGAAGACCCCGTTCCGCGACCACAGGTAGAGGTACCCGTCTCTCGTCTCTGTGGTGACGGGGCCGGCGGACGATCCTTCCCGGTCCAGGGCCGTTACGGTCACCGGACCGGCCGGTTTCTTGACGGCGATCGTCCGGCACCTGCCGACGGGGATCAGTTCCCGCCGGCCGCCGTCCTTTTTCAGGATTACCAGGACACCGTCGGCCGCAGCGGCGGGAAACACGGCCGTGGTCCCGCGACCGTTGACGTAGGTGTAGGCGGGCGCATCGACATAATCCGCCCGCCGGCCGTCACGGAGACCACTGAAGACCGACAGGTCCCCCGACGCGCTCTTGGCGGCGAATCCATTGGGGGGCAGCACACCGCCGGGGATCGGCCACGTGTCTTTCCGGTTGCCGTTGACCCAGACGGTCAATCCGTTTTCGTACCGGACGCGAACCTGCGAACGTTTATACGCGCCCGTCGTGACCGCCCGGTCCGTGTCCAGCAACCGCCCCCCGGGACCGGCGTACCGAATCGCGACGACTGTCGACCGCCCGTAGCGGGCCTGCAGTGCGCGAAGCATGTAGTAACCGTGAACCGCGCGGGGCGTTACCCGGCGCGGGTGATTGAAGAACTCCCCGGCATGGCCGAAGGCGACGGTCCCGGCCAGGAAGCGGTCCACGACCTCCTGCCGGTCGACCTTCTCCACGTCGTCCATGAAGTGGTTGAACTTCCCGAAGCCCACATCGCAGGAGAGGGGATGGAGCTTGCGGAGGTCAAAATCCACGAGCCAGGGATCGAGAGCGAGGTTACAGCCGCGGTCATCGCTCTTGTTGCCGGTGACCAGGCCGGCGTACCACCAGTGGTTGCCGCCCTCGCTGTAGACCGGTCCGTTCCACACCCGTTGCTGGTGGAGAAGGATCCGTCCGTAGGCGTAGAACTGGCCGATCATGCGACCCGCCCCCGGTATCCGGGCATCGTAGTCAACCCGCCGCCAGGGAGTGATAGCGGTGTGGACATCGCAGTAGCCGGCGGTCAGTTCGAACTTCTTCTGTATGACGGGGGTGAGTTTCTCTTCGTACTCGGCAGCGAAGAGGGGGCGGGGCGAATAGCACCGCGGCCAGGCGGTCAGCCACTGGTTGTCGGGGGTGCGGCCCACCCGGTCCCCGTTCCAAAATTCGTTGACGGGGGCAAAGTCGGTGTAGTTATTGTACAGACCGTACCGGAAGCCCAGTTCGCTCAGCCGCCGGGCGTAGCGGGCCTGGCCCTCATCGCCCCCCTTGCCGGGTGCCGGCCGGGTCCGAAAGGTGAAGCTCTCGTACTCGTCACGCCAGCCCACCTCGTGGTCCAGCACCACGATGTCGGTCATCCCGTACCGGGCGACTTCCCGCCAGTGCCGGTAATCCTTCTCCCGGTCGCGGGCCCCGTGGTGGGTGACCAGGTATCCGGCGGCGGTCTTTCGCCAGGGGGAAGCGGGATTCGGCACATTCGGCAGCACGTCAGCGAAGTGCGGCGAAACGGTCAGAAATAACCGCTCGTAACAGTCGTTCCGGACACCATCGGTGCGGGGCAGGTAGCGGGAACCGCCGTTGCAGACTACCCGTGTGCCGGTCTTATTTACGAAGAACAACCGCGAAGCATTCGAGCGGTAGTGGTCGAGGAAGGCGGTGATGAAAACGGGGCCGTCGCCGCGGGCGGCGATCACGGCCGGCCGGCCTCGGCAGGGCCCGGCGTTCTCGCCGGTGAGATAGGGCACGGACACCAGGGCGGCATTATCGAGGCCTTCTGTCCCGCCGAGAACGAACGCTCCGATTTGACCGCCGGTACACTGCACATCCACCACCAGCGACCGGCGCCACAACCGAAAGCGATACGTCACCACGGCCCGGCGCCGGCCGGCTGACATCCGCCAGCGGGAGACGACGGTATCGCCGCGTTGCACGCAGTCGATGTTTTCAATCTTTTCGGGGACGAGGGGGGAACCGGCCTTACGCGGAATAAACACGCCGCCGGGATTCAGTGCCCCGGGGGCGAAACGTTCCGGGGCGAACCGGACGCCCCCGCCGGCCAGCGGTCTGAACGCCTCTGTGCCCTTGCCCCCCGGGACGGCGGTCACGTCGCCGAGTGTGCCGGTCTCGGGCCGGTAGCGGTATGCCAACACGCCGTCCTCATCGCGGCAGCGGAAAATCCATCCGCCGCCTGACCGTTGCACCGTTGCGGTGTATTCCCTGCCGGGATCACCGGGGAGTATCGTCCGTGTATCGGTGGGGAAAGAAAGCCGCCCGCGTCCCGTGTAAATGCCGCAGTCCTGGCCCTCGAAAAAATCAACGCCGGGTTTCGGCTGCGGTCGGAAGGTCAACGGCGGAAACGTTTCGCGATAGACGGACAGGTTGTCAAAATACAGCGTGCGGGGCGCGGTTCGCCGCGCGTTACGTATTCTGATGCCGATAAAACGCGGCGACGGCCCGGCCCGGCCGAGCTGATGTTGGTTCAGGCGGACGTGGAGCACGTACCATCCGGGCCAGTCGAGCCTCCGGAGAAAAGGCACCTCGAGCGTCTTCCCGTTCCTGCCTGCCAGGATGACCCCCACGCGGGCGATCGGCTTGCCCCGATCCCGGCCCCACGGGATGTTATCGCCGTATATCCAGAAATTGATGCAGTCGAACGGACGGGTAATCGGAATCGGTGACGGGGGTCTGACGGTGATAACCCCCCCGTCGGCGGAACCGCTATAGATACACTTCGCGGCGCGGCGACCCCAAACAAATCGTTCGTCGGCGGGCTCTAGCGACGCCGCGGCATTTCTCGTCTCGACGGTCCATCCTTCTACGTTTTCGAAACCCGTCAGCGCCGGATGGTCAGGGGTAGTGCGGTTCGCCCACTCCATCTCGTAGGGTCGCGACCCGGCCGCCGAACGGGCGGCGGGCACGAACATGATCGCCGCGTATACGATCGTGATCGCGACTGTCGTTTTCATGGTGTCGATCAGTGTATCAGGATTCGGATGGGCGGAAAAGCCTCGTGTTTTTTTACCGACGACGGACAATCGTGTATAAGCTGCACGGTGACACCATGACTTCTCTTGCCCGTGAACAGGAAGAACAGCAGCCCAGGTTCTCGAGCCGATCGAGGATCTCGACCGCGCGTTTTGCTTCTTCACTCTTCCGGTATGCGCACCGCGCGGCGGCCTCCTTTTTCATCTCCCGGCTCCTGCCCCGCGTCACCACCGTCTCGGCCGGGTCCTCGCTTTCCGGCCAGTCCCACGCGTCGGTGCGGAAACCGTGCAGCGGCTGCCACGGCTTGCCGTCGACCTTCAGGTTGCCCATCGGGCTCGTCGCCCAGGCGTACCGCACGGCCGCCGGCTGCTTGACCAGCGGGCTCCAGACGTATATCTTTACGGCGTCGGCACTCTTGTTGGCCGTGTTCCAGATGCCGACGTCCTTTTTCTCCAGGAACCTGGCATGAGCCATGTAGAATTTCCCGGAATCATCCGCGATGGAAAAGCCTCTCGGCACCATGGACATATCATCGGGCATCACCTTCTTGTCGAAGGTCAGCACCATGCAGTCCCCCTCCCGCTCGGCGGAAACGAGCGACGCGGTGTTCCACTCAATCTTCATCCCGTAGACCCTGCTGAGGGCCCACCGGGCCGCGCGAACGCCGTGTGCCTGTTTCTTTTTCGGGTGCAGGCCCGGGATCTGGACGTCATACGCCGGCAGGAACGCCGTGTGTTCAGGGTCTTTGACATCCGCCAGTCCCCGCCGCTGGGCCTCGCGAATATACGCGCCTCCCGACACCGACCAGATCTCGAAGTTCTCGCGGGTCTGGGGAATGCCGCCGGCACAGAAGCCGATCACGCCCACGGGGAGGTGCGGGTCGTTGAAGTCCTCCCGCCAGCCCTCGACCATGAGCTTCATGAGGACCCGGTACCGCCTCGGGCGGCATGCCGACGACATCGCGTTGTTGTAGCCCTGGTGGAACAACACGCCCGTGATGTTCAGTCCCTTGAAGACGCCGAACATGCCGTTGTAGCAGGAAGCCGCGTCGCTGGGGCTCCGCCCGGGAATGCTCCAGGACCGCAGGTCCGCGCGGGTCGGCCGGGGCGGCAGCTTCTCCGCGGCCACGCCCTTTTTTCGCAGCGCGGCGACCTTCTTTTCCCACTTGTCCACGATTTTTTGCACGGCCGCGTCCCAGTCGAACTCGGCCTGTCGTTTTTCGACCCACGCGAGGTACCGGGCCGCCAGCGAGTGGTCCTTGAACTTGCGGCGCGGCACCAGGCTCTCGATAGACGCCCCGCCGCGGGCGTTGTCGATGATGCCGATGGGTATCTGCAGGCTGCGCTGCAAGCGGGAACCGAAGACGTACCCGATGGCGCCCATGCTCATCGCCGCCTCCGGCGCGACGACCCGCCAGTTCTTGTCCTCGTCCCTGCCGTTGATGAACCGGTCGTCCAGGTCCTTTTCCAGGTGCTCCGATTCGGCGCCGGCGTTGATCCTGATGTGGCGCAGCAGCGGAAGGTGCGCCGTGGCGGATTCGAGATCCGCGCGGTAGACCGCCTTGAGTCCGAAGGCCATGTTGCTCTGGCCGTTCATCACCCAGATATCACCGATGACGACATTGTCCATCTCGATTGTTTCGTCGCCGCAGACGACGGTGATCGTCTGTCCCGCACCATTGGCCGCCTGCGGCTCAAAGGTCACCTCCCAGCGGCCGTCGTCACCTTTCGCCGTGCCCTCAGCCGAGCGTTCGCCAAAGGCAACCCGTACCGTCTTACCGGCGGGCGCCCAGCCCCATATCGTGGTGGGCTTGTCGCGCTGGATGACCATGTTTGACCTGAAGATCCCGTGGACCTTAAGGGGCTCCGCGGCGCCGGCACACAACGCCGTGCCCAGCAGTACCGTCAGCAGCAAGATGCCTTGTTTACGGGTCATTGGTACATCCTCCGTCAGTTCTTCAGCAGGCCGGCCATGGCCTCGGCGAAGGCCTTGCCGATCCGGCCCACGATCTTGGCCGAACCCATGTAGTGAAAATCAAAGTTGGACGTGCTGTTCTTCAGCAGGGTCAGTTCGCGCGGCGTGAACGTTTTCCTGTAGAGCGCGTCAATGGCCGCGCCGCCCTCATCCCGGCTCAGTTTCTTCTCCTTGATCTTCTTTTTGATCTCCTGTACCTGCGGTTTGACGGTCTGTTCCTTTTTTCTCAGTTCGACCACCGTCATATCCCAGTAGTTTTCGGTCAGGACGGCGGCAACGGTTCCCTTGAATGCGGGCATCGCGGCCGGCGCGGCCATGGCGTCACGCATGTTCTGATGAATCGTTTTGTACCGCTGCTGACGCGGACCGTATTTGCCGGTCGGCCCCCCGACCCCGATGACGCCGATCACGAATGGCAGTTTCGGCGCGGAAAGACTCGTGCGCACGTCCCGAATGAACGTCGCGAGCACGTCGGTGTACGCATCATACCCGCCGGGTTTGCCGCGATTCGGGTAGGTGCCCCGGTCGACCATGTCGTTCCAGCCCTGGAACCAGACGAAACCGGCCAGCTTATACCCCGCGTCCGGGTCGTAGGCCGGGCAGACCCGCCTGATGTCCGCCAGCACCTTCTTGACGTGGTCGATCATGAGGCGGTAGTAACGGCCCGTCGCCTCCGCTTTCTTCGCCTTGACGGCGGCCGGATCCTTGCCCTGTTTTTTCATCCGTTCGAGCTGGGTCTCGGTGAACGGGTACGGCCCGGCACTCGGCGGCCGGAAGTCGGTGTTGATGCTCTTGCCGCCCCAGGCGGTCTTTATCAGCAGGATCGGTTCGTCAAGCAGTTTCCGGATGTAGATGCCGAACGTGAACTCGGGACCGATTTTCCGACCGCCCTTTGCGGCGCCGAACCCGGCCGTCAGTTTCCCGATCTTCTCCTCCTTCGAACAACCGATCGACGAGATCCAGACGTTCTCGCATACCCGCGGGGTTCCGTCGTCGTCGCGCATCTCTTTGAGCATCGGGGCCGTCTTCGGATCCATGCCGATGACATCGAACGTGCGAACATGCGCGTGTCCCTGCATGTTCGACTGTCCGCACAAAATGAATACCTTCAACGGTTTCTTCGCCGCGGCATCCACCGCGGTAAATGAAAACATCATAGCTGTTGCGCAGGCGGCAAACGCCGCCGTCATAATTCGTCGTTTGTTCATGGTTGTTTTCCTTCCTGTTTCGCAATCGCCGCGCCCAGCTTTCCGGCGATGTCCTTCACGCTCTTGGGCCATTCCTTCATCTTAACGATAACCGCCCCCCGAATCCCGGGTATCTCTATTCCCGCGACCAGTGCGGCGGTCGGCTGGGCGCAGGCGAAGCGCACCGTCTCCTGGCCGAATGTATCCGGCAGGCCGGCGGCCCACGCCTCCACGGCGGGGGCATACCGCGCGACGTCCTCGGGGATGTTGTCCTTCCCCGGTATCCACGCCACGCCGCTGACGCCGAACGGCGTCAGCGGACTGATGCAGAAATTGTACGTGTGGGTCGCGGTCTCCGTGCGCCGCTCCCACTTGTTGTAGTGCGGCCGGGGGAATACCGGGGCTGACTGCGCCAGTGCCGCCGGTATGTCCCGGCCGGCCTTCTTCAGGGCGACGATCCGTTGATTGTACTTCTTTACCGTCTCGATGTATGCCGCGACCGCCGCCTTGCATTCGTCGGTATCGGGGTAGCGGAGGTTCAGTTCCTTCCGCTCCTTCTCGAAGCCGGCGGCGTTCTGCATACCCGCATACGAGATCCACGTCAGCGGCGGGTTGTCCGCGCCAAGGGTAACGATGCCGATCGGCACGCCCTTTTTCTTAACCCCGTACGCAAAATGGTAAGCCGCCGCCGTTATCGCGCGATCGCCCTCGTCGCTCTGCCAGGACGCCAGGTACTTGCCGCCGCCGATCTCCATGCGCCGCTTGCGGGGAACCCGGAAACGCCGGGCCTTGGTCTTCTGCCGAAACTCGCGCAGCAGCGGCAGGGGTGGCGGCGGCGTGATATCCTTTTTCCGGGGAATGATCATTTCATTCGTCAGGTTTCTCTGCCCCGCCAGTATCCACACGTCGCCGACAACGACATCGCTGACCGTTTTTGTCGGACCATCGCTGCAGGCGATCGTCAAATCGCGGCCCCTGGCGGAGACCTTCATGGGATCGAGTGTTACGCGCCACTGGTCGAATTCATCGACGACCGCCTCTTTCTTCCGCTCGCCGTACGTCACGGTAACCTTCGTGCCGGGGAGGGCGAAGCCCCAGACGTGCACGGGCCGGTCCCGCTGCAGGACCGCGCGATCCCGCAGGAGAGACATCACCTGCAGGTAGGGGTCGGGGTGCGGTTCTTCACCGGACTCCGTTTCGTCTTCGGGTGATTTCAGATCTTCCTGGAACAATTGCTTGCCGTTGACATAGGCGAAGGCCGGGGCCGGAAGCCCGGCCCTGTTGTAGAGATTAGCCCCATAGGGAGCCCCGCAGTACGCGTATTGCACGCCGACCGGTTCGGGAACCTCCTTTGACGTCACCACGACCGCCATGCCGTCGATGTTCGCACCGGCCGCGTGCCACGTGCCGTCCTTTCCGGCCAGGCGGAAGTGTTTGAGCTTCTCGCCCGGCGTCTCCCGGGCCGGTTCTACGTAGGCGTCGGGATCCTTCCTGGCGTCGGCAGGGTTGCCCTTGCTGCCGACCATAAGCCCCCCACCCGGCCCGCGCTGCTCGAACAGCACCCGGACGGTGTTGCCCTCGATCGTGTGTGACCGGTAGATCGGTCCCGTATAGGCGATTTTCTTTCCATACTGGTGAGCCAGTGCCCATCGCGCCAGGCGCTGCCCCGGGTGCAGCTTGTTCTTGTTGTGAATCCCTCCCGAATTGTGGTCGTGCTGGGGTACCATGCCGACGTTCCCGGCGTTCATGAAGAACAGCCGCTGGGCCTCGCGCAGGTCCGCGAAACCGACGACGTCGGGATCCGGTTCGCCGCAGCACTGCTGCTGCGTGAAGTAGAATGGCAGATCGGGACGACCCCAGTTTTTGCGCCAGCCGTTTACCAGCGCCTCCATCTTCGCGGCATAGATGCGACCGTCGTTGCCGTTGCTGGTGCCCTGGCACCAGATCGCGCCGCGAACAGCCAGGGGAATCAGGGGCGCGATCCGCATGTTGTACAGTCTCGAAGGGCCCTTCCACTCCTCGGCGATGCCGGGCAGCTTCGGGCGGGACATGACGGTAACGGGCCGGGTGAAATACTTCCCATCCTGCCTGATCCAGGGGATCGAAGCGTCCATGGCCCCGGTTTCCCGCATGCGCTGTATGCGATTTTCGCCCTCGACCTGCCACTTTTTCAGATCCGCGTAGTACTGAGCGTAGGCTTTTTTGCCCTCTGGCGTGCTCGGGTCGGTCTGCCGGATATGGGCCGCAACGTCCTGGAACTTCGGGTGATCCGCAAAACCCTCGTATGGTGTCCAGGGGGCGATCGTGGTCGCGCCGTGGCTGCTTCTTACGATGCCGATCGGGACCTTCAGTTCCTCGTAAAGCTTGTGGGCGAATGCGACGCAGAGCGCCGAGAAATTGCGCGCCTTCTTCGACGATTTCCATCCTTCTTCGGACGTCACGCGGCTCTGCGGAAACACCGACGAGCCCCGGTCCGTGTAAAACTCGCGGATCGGCAACTCTTCCTTTGATTTGGCGATCTGGACGGCCAGCTTTCCACTCATGGATTTCCCGGCCACCCACTCCATGTTTGACTGGCCCGAGGCGAACCATACCTCCCCGACCATCGCGCCCGTGCGCGTGATTGATTCGCCGCCTTTCGCGGTGACGACAAAATCCCGGCCTTCGGCCGAGGCCTCCAGGGGGTCGAGTTTCACCATCCACCTGCCGTTGCCGTCCGCCTTGGCGGTCTTCTTCTGACCGGCGAACGCGACCGTAACCTCGGTGCCGGTGGACGCCCATCCCCATACCGGCACCTTCATTTCCCGCTGCAGGATCATGTTGTCCGCAAAGGGCGCCGCCAGTTCCAGCGACAGTTTTACCGGTTCGACTGTAACACCTGAATCCGTGCCCGCCACTTCTCCGGCGCAACCGCCGATCCAAACGACCGAAATCATCAAAACCAGGTGCATTGAAACGCGTCCGCTGTTCATTTCTTCTCCTCTTTGATTGTAAACCCATCCTTGCCGTTCCAGGCCGCATCGATTAAAACGCCGCGGTAGGCGCGGGCCAGAACGGCGATATTCCGGTCGTCGCCCTTCAGTTCAGCGACCGGGCGCGAGAGAATCTCCTCCAGTGGCACCAGGCCGCCGGCGGTGCGCGGTTTTGTGAAACCGTAGAGTCCGACGCCTGCCTTCAACGCCTCGGGAACGACCTTCGTCGCGTCCTTCCGGTTCCATCGTGCCAGGCAGGTGATCAGGCGCGTGTGCTTCCCGACCATCGCCTTGACGGCCTCGATGCGCTTCATGTCGCCGCACTCGTTCATGAGCCAGTCGGCCTGGCGGTACATGGCGGAATTGATAACGTGCGGATGATTCATGTGGTTGCTGGTCACCCAGATGATGCACCGCGGATTGGCGTCCTTCGCGGCCGTGTGGATCGTCTTCCAGCACCGGTCTATGGCCTTGCGGCTGTAGGCCAGGTCCTGTTGCTTTGTCAGCGTGTCCTCGCCGGGAAAGTCTTCACCCATCAACTGCTTGTACAGTTTTTTCTCGCAATCGATCCACGCGCCCTTTGTCGACTTTCGCCGGGGCTGCCACAGCCAGTCGATCATGAACCCGTCGATACCCGTTCTTTTTACCGCATCGCTGATCGATTTCGACAGGTAATCGAGGTATTCATCGGTGTAGGGAATATGGTACGTGGCCGGCGCGCCGTAGCTCAAGCCGGGATGCTCCTGTGCCCACTGCGGATTGGCGGAGATGCAGAAGTAGCCGAACACCAGCATGCCTTCCTTGTGGCCCAGTCGGACCACCGCGGGCAGAAAGTCGTGCTTCAGTCCCGGCTGCGCGGGCACGAAGCCGTTCTTGTACCAGGCGTAGCCGTTGCAGGAAACGCAGAAGGTCTGGATCACGTTCGCGCCGATGGTCTTGTACCAGGCCACGTGGGCGGCCGGGTCGGCGTTTTTCCAGGAACCGGGCCTGGCGAAACGCCTGCGCCCGCCCCAGTTGAAATCGAGGCAGTAGGCCTTGATGTCCTTGATGCTCGCCGCATCGACGCGCGGGTTTTCGGTCTTCGCCTGAAAGGAAACTGCCTACTTATCCAGGAGTTCCACCATGGCAACGCCCATCGCCTGGCCGATGTCCATGTAGGTCTCGGGGTTGCCGCCGTAGTGGCCGTTTGAAGCGCCCCCGTGGCAGAAGGGCTTGCTGTAAACGGTCGCGACATTTCCCTTGAACTCCGGATACTTGCCGGTCTTGCCGTCTACCGCGAGTTGGGCGTTGAGGATATGCCCTTCGTTGCCTGTGGCGCCTTTTGCGGTCTGGCCGAGGGTGGCACAGACGAACTTCGCGTCAGGCGCGTTGAAATCCTTGCGCAACTGCTTGATCAACCGGACCAGGTTCTTCTCGTAGCGGGTGGCGTGTCCGGCCTTGTAGCGATCCTTGTCGCCCTGCCAGAAGAAGAAACCGGCGATCTCGTATTTCGTCGCACCGGGATAATACGTCCCCAGCTCCGACAGCGCCTTCTTCGCCCGGGCGATATCGCCGTCGTACTGAATGCCGGCTTTCCAACCGATCTTCTTCGGCTCCGTGCCCTTTTCCCAGCGGTCGGGGGAATCCCCATAACCGGCGTAAATCCAGGTCTTGCCTTTTTCCTCGAACTCGTAGCGCTCGCTGCCCGGCGGCAGCAGGTCCCAGCCGAGGCTTCGGTTGCCGATGGCGCTTTTGAGAATCATCACCGGCGCGTCGACGGCATTGCCCAGGTGGTGACCGATGCCGATCTCCACGCCGACGTTGCCCTTGATGGTCATCCACTCGTTGTTGAACACTCTCATTTTGCCGGGGCCGCCGCTGCCCATGACGCGCACGTTGCGGACGTCCTTGCGGACAGTCCAGTTGCCGGCGTCGTCGACGAGGTAGGGATACTTGCCCTTTTCCTTGACCAGGGGCTCAAGCTTTTTGAGCTTGCCCATGTTCAGCATGTTGGACTGTCCCAGCAGGATGAACACCTGCACGGGCTTGGACATGTCGGCCGGTTTGCCGTCGGGATCCGGCAGTTGCGCCTGTCCGGCTGATGCAGGGCAGAAGGTTATAAGACTTATCGCCGTCAGAACCAGGACGAACAAAAAAATGTTGATTTTCATACTCTGTCTCCGTCTCCAGGCATGCGTGAATGAAACTGCGATTTACCGGCTCATAGTGTACCGCAGATAAAACATGTTTTTAGGACAAACTTTATTGAATTCAGGTCAATTGCGACGCTGTCTGAAACGCGCCGTACAACACCGATGTCAATGATATTCAGGCAGAAGACCGCGAGGACGACCACCGCGAGTTCCCCCGGCGCCGGGGCACGGTAGTCCCGGTTGATCGCGATCACCGGCGCGCAGATGAATATGATGAAGGTCATCGAGATCGCGGGGAACACGTATGCCATTCATCGGCTGTGTCGAGTCATCCGGGAGCACCGGCGATCCGGTGCGGATTCACCGGACAATGGAAAGCCGCCTGTGGGGGGCTGTTGCTGTTACAGCGACAGTTGCGCTGGTACCGTCACGATCCGCGGCAAGCCATGGCCCGGATCAGGGAACAGGTGGATATCAGGGTCCCGCCCGACAACCGTCCCTTGAAAGACGGGGGGATGCTGTCGGGTGACATGTGGCCCGGCGTAGGCATCTACTCCCCCTGAAAACATGCTTCACCGGTCATTTTCGCAAAAATATCCCGATATGTCCTTGCAGCTACCTGCGGCATTGAGTAAAATTCGCGTCCCATTATGACAATTTTGCGTACTATCTGTGTATGTTTTCGCCGATTTCCATAACATGCAACTGACGAGGAGAATCATGGACAAGAAGACGGTCACCAGCGGCATCATCGGAGCGGGATTTTCGGCCCGGTTTCATTACGAGGCCGCCAGCAAGGTCTACGGGGTCGATGCCGCGGTCGCGGGGGTCTTCGCCGCCGATACACAGCAGGCCGGGGAGTACGCCGCCGAGCGGAATATCCGGTGTTTCGACAGCCGCGAGGAACTGCTGGAAGCGGTGGACCTCGTCCATGTCTGCGCGCCCGCCGGTTTCCACGAGGAGATCACCGTCGCCGCCCTCGAAGCGGGAAAAGACGTCATCTGCGAAAAGCCCCTCACCGGCTATTTCGGCGACGGATCCGACGATTTTCGCGGAGACGAGTGCGACAAGACCGCCGCGCTCGAGGAGGCCCTCGCCAGCGTGCGACGCATGCTGGACGCGGAGCGGAAAAGCGACGGCAGGATACTGTACGCGGAAAACTGGGTGTACGCGCCCGCTATTCAGAAGGAGCGGGAGATCCTGGAGAAAACCGGAGCCCAGATACTCTGGATACACGGCGAGGAGGCCCACAGCGGGTCGCACGCCGCCTACTACGCGTACTGGAAGTACAGCGGGGGCGGCACGATGATGGGCAAGGGGTGCCACCCGCTGAGCGCGGCGCTCTACCTCAAGAGGATCGAGGGCCGCGCCCGCGACGGGAAGCCGATCCAGCCCCGCGCCGTTTCGGCCCGGACACACGCCATCACCAAGCTGCCGCATTTCAGGGACGAAGGGCACATTCGCTGTGACTACCACGACATCGAGGATTTCTCCGTGATGCACGTCGAGTTCGAGGACGGGTGCATCGCCACCATTTTCGCCTCCGATATCATCGTCGGCGGCATCCACAACTGGCTGGAGGTCTCCGCCAACAACCACCGCACGGTCTGCAACATCAACCCCAACACCGCCATGCAGACCTACAACGAGGTGGAGGACAATTTCAAGGATATCTACGTCGTCGAGAAGATCGGCACCAAGCAGGGCTGGTCGTGCCCGAGTCCGGACGAGGACTGGTTTACCGGCTACCCGCAGGAGATCGAGGCCTTCTACCGCGCCGCCGCCGACGGCGGGCCGGTGGAATCGGATTCCGCGCTCGCGGCCGACACCATATCGACCCTCTACAGCGCGTACGTCTCGGCCGAACGGAAAGGCGCGGCGGTCGACGTGGAAACCTTCTAGGCGGGAGCAGGACTCGTGAGACAGGATCAGTGGGAAACGCTGCAGGCGGTCGTCTCGGGCGAACGCGTCGACCCCCTGCCCGTGGGATTTATTATCGACAGCCCCTGGCTGCCCAACTGGGCGGGGTTCAGCATTATGGACTACTTCACGTCCGACCGGGTGTGGATGGCGGCCAACCGCGCGGCCGCCGTGTCACTTCCGGAGATCATGTTTCTTCCCGGATTCTGGTCGGAGTACGGCATGTGCACCGAGCCGTCGGCGTTCGGCGCCCGGCCGGTCTGGCACGAGAATGAATTCCCGTTCGCCGAGGAAATCATCGCCGGCGCCGGCGAGATACCCTCGATCGAAAAGCCCGATCCGGCGAAACACGGCCTCTGCCCGCTGGCGCTGAAGCGTCTCGTCCTCGCCCGGGATGAGATCGAAAACGACGGCCACGCCGTCCGGTTCGCCACGGCCCGCGGGCCGCTCAACATCGCCGGCTTTCTCATGGGCCAGACCGGGCTCCTGATGGGCATGAAAACCGAACCGGACCGGGTGCACGCGCTGCTCGGCACGGTGACGGATTTCATCGTCGACTGGCTTCGCCTGCAGGCGGAGGCGATCGACACGATCGACGGGATATTCCTCCTCGACGACATCGTCGGCTTCGTTGGTGACGAGGACTTCACTGCCTTCGCCAAACCCTATCTGCAGAAGGCATTCGCCGCCTTCGACGCGAGCGTGGGATTCTTTCACAACGACGCGCGTGGGGCGGTCTGCGCGCCCCACCTGGCGGAGATCGGTGTCAACCTTTTCAACTTCGCCTTCGAACACTCGCTTGCGGAAATGCGGGAACTGGCCGGACGGGAGGTCACGCTCCTGGGCAACATCCCGCCGCGCGACGTCCTGGCATCCGGGACCCCCGGCGATGTACGGGCGGCGGTCCGGGAGGCCCTGGACGGCATCGAGGGCACCGATCACCTCGTGCTCTCCTGCGGAGGCGGAATGCCCCCGGGCGTGGCGACGGAAAACATCGAGGCCTTCGTCGCGGCGGCACGGGCGTAACCGCCGCTTAAACGAAATCGACTGCGGCCATGATGCGATCCGCGGTTGCGGCGGGAGGCTCTTCCGGGGCGACGTCGAACCAGGTGACATCGGCCCACCGCCGCTGCCAGGTCCGCTGTTTCCTGGCCAGTTGCCGGGTGTTGATCTTGATCCGCTCCACCGCCTCCTCGAAGGCCAGCGTTCCCCGGAGGTGGTCAATCATCTCGGCATACCCGACCGCCTGGGTTGCCTCCTTTGAAATCCCGCCGGGCGCTTCCAGCAGAGACCGGACCTCATCGAGCAGACCCGCTTCGATCATCCTTGCAACCCGGGCGTTGATTCGGTGATGCAGGTCGTCTTTTTCCCTGCGGAGCCCGATCCGCCGGTAATCCGGGCGCCGCCGGGACCGTTCCCACTGGGTCTGCAGCCGGCTGATCGGCAGGCCCGTCAACCGGTAGACCTCGAGCGCCCGGACGATCCGCTTCCGATCGTTGGGGTGTACCCTGCCGGCCGTTTCGGGGTCCGCGGCCGCCAGTTCCGCGTGCAGGCCGTCGAGGCCGGCGGTTTCGATGCGCCGGTTCAGTTCGTCCCGGAGGCTCTCGTCTCGGGGCGGCCCTTCGAAGAGGCCGTCGTACAGCGCCTTCAGGTAGAGGCTGGTCCCCCCCACCGCCACGGGCACCGCCCCCGCCGACCGGCATTCCGCAGCGGCGCCGACGGCGTAGTCGCGATACCGGGAAACGGAGAAATGATCCCGGGGGTCGACGATGTTTATCCCGTAATGGGCAATCGCCGCCAGGACATCCGGGGGCGGCGTGGCCGTGCCGATATCCATGCCCCGGTAGACCTTCATCGAATCGACGCTGAGTATGCGTCCCCCGATCCTGCGGGCGATTTCCCGTCCGACCGCGCCCTTGCCGCACGCCGTGGGGCCGATAATAAAGTAGACCTCAGCCATGGGTAACCATCATAGACCGGGTTTCAAACGATGGAGGGCTCAACCAGCCATACCAACCGCCAGACCCCCTCTTCATCACGTTCAAGGCAGGCAACCCCCGCCGGCGGAAGATGCATCAATTGAAGGGCCGCGTCGCCCGTCAGCAGGAGCGCGGCGAGTTTTTCCAGGAACGGGAGGTGTCCGGCCAGGGCGGTATCCTCCGTCAGCATCCCGAGCTCATCGGCAATCGGAGAAACGGGATCGTTCGGCAACAGTCCGGAACACTCGATCACCTCGTCGGTCCCCAGTGCAGGTGCCAGAATCTCTGCCGTTTCGGCCGCGCGGGCCTTGCCGCTGTGCCAGATGCAATCCGCACCGATTGCAAGCCCCCGCAGGTAAGCCGCGACGCTCGCCGCCTCTTTTTTTCCCCCGTCGCTCAGGTGCCGCTCCGGATCGTCTTTCTTGTCGCGGGCACTTCCGTGCCTGATCAGGTATATCCTCATGGTCCCGTCCTTCCAATTGGCAGTGCGTATCCTGTTTTCATCTCCACCCTCCTCTACAATAATCTTTTATTTCCGTTTGGCAACGGATATAGTCATGCACCGGCGCTGCCTGATTGCGCGGCTTGTTTTTACCCGGAGATCGCTATGGTGTACACGATGTTCACGTGCAGGTGTCTTCCGCCGGTCCTGTTGGCGTGTTTGGCACTCAACGGCTGTACCGACAACGGCGGCAACCGCTTACTCGAGAAGAAGGGGGAAACGACGCCCGTCGCCGACAATAACGCGGTCGATATCTCCGCGCTCATCGAGGAAGCGATCGCACTGAACAGGATGGGTGATTACACGGGTGCGGCGCGCAGGATCGAAAAAGCCGTCGCGGCCGACCCCCGCTCGGCAGCGGCCCGGCGGGTACGGGGACGGGTCATGGACAATTGCAAAAAATTCGACGTGGCGGACAAGGACTTCACGAAAGCCGCGGCACTCACGGAAGCGCAGGGGGGACTCCTGGTGGACTGGGGCAGGATGCTCATCCACGCCGGCAAGGCTGAAGCGGCGCTGAAAAAATTCAGGCGGGCCTACGCATTACCGGGCCGCCACCGCCTGCGGGCCCTCGTTGAAATACCGGTCGCCCGCGGCTGCCTCGGCAAATCGGCGCCCGACGATGCCGAATTCAAACCGGTCATGACGGAAATCCGCAAAACCGATTACTTCCCCCCCCTTGACACCGTGTGCGTACTTGACCTCCTGTTCTTCCTGAAATCGGTTGAACGGAGGGAAAATTACATGGAAATATTCGGCGCGCTGGCCGATCGCGGAGCGAAGCCGCCGGCCTTTGCGGCCTGCCGGTCGAACCTCGCAGCTTACATCACGGGAGAACCGGACCCGTTCAAAGATATCGAGGAAAGGGATCGCTCCCGCTTTCCCGGGCTTGAGATCCAGGAGTAGCGGCGGTCATTCAAATCAATTTGTCGGCATCTGCGTGGAGAGAAAGCCCTCGAGCTTTTTCGCGCGGACCGGGTGCCGCAACTTGTGCAGTGCCTTGGCCTCGACCTGCCTGACTCGCTCCCGGGTCACCTTGAAGATTCTGCCGACCTCCTCGAGGGTATAGGTGTAGCCGTCGCCGATACCGTACCGGAGCTTGATAATCTCGCGCTCGCGATAGGTCAGCGTTTTGAGTATCTCGTCTATCCGGTCCTTGAGCATCTCCGTACCGGCCGTCTCCACCGGACTGTCGGCGGACTCGTCTTCGATGAAGTCGCCGAAATAACTGTCCTCGCCTTCGCCCACGGGACGGTCGAGGCTGACGGGATGCCGTGATATTTTCAGCACGCGCCGCGCTTCCGAGGTGGTCATGCCGGCCTCGTTGGCGATTTCCTCTATCGTGGGTTCCCGCCCGAGGGTCTGGAGGAGTTTCTTGGAGATATTCCTGAGCTTGCTCATCGTTTCGATCATGTGCACCGGGATGCGGATGGTCCTGGCATGATCCGCTATCGCCCGGGTTATCGCCTGCCGTATCCACCACGTGGCATACGTGGAGAACTTGTATCCGCGGCGATACTCGTACTTGTCGACGGCCCGCATGAGGCCGGTGTTTCCCTCCTGGATGATATCGAGAAAGGAAAGTCCCCGGTTACGGTACTTCTTGGCGATCGACACGACCAGGCGGAGATTGCCCGCCGATAACTCCCGCTTGGCCTGCTCGTAATCGTTGAATACCTTTTCGATGGCCTTCACCCGCTTGTGGAGGATGTGGGGTTCCTCGTGAACGAGATCCTGAAGCCCCTGGAATTCCTCCGCCATGAATTCCTTGTCTTCCGGTGACGGGTTATTCTCCAGACGACGCTTGACCTGTTCCATCTTCATGGAAATGTGCTGCAATTTCTTCATCATCGGCTGAATGCGGCTCGTCCTCAACGAAAGCTCCTCGAGCAGTTTCGCGATCCGCCGCCGGCGATGCCACAGGTTCCGCTTCGACTTCTTCCTGCGCTTGGTGGAAAGCGAGGGGTTCATATACTTCGTCCAGTCGTCATTGTTGCGATCCAGGACCGCCTCCACCGTGTCGAGGTTATCGGGCATTCGCTCGGTTATCGTCTGTTTCGAGAGATTCTCGGCGGTCGATATCTTCATGGTCCTGTCGAAGGGAAGCTCCCCGACCTGGACCTTTCGCAATATCTTCAGGGACTCACCGGCGCAGTAATCGCATTCGAGAACGCGCCGGCGAAAATGCATCCGTGTCATCTCGATCTTCTTGGCGAGTGATATTTCCTCGGAACGGGACAGCAGCGAAATATTTCCCATCTGGGTCAGGTACACCCTGACGGGATCGTCTATGCGTTGTGAATCGAAGCCGTATTCGGCGGCCTTTTTCTCGCGGACCCCCTCCTCTTTTTCTTCGTCCTCCTTCTCTTCGTTTTCCTCCTCGTCCTGGCCTTCGAAATCGTCCCTCAGCTTCACATCGGCTTCGTCAATAATCTCTATCCCCTGCTCATCAAGAGACATAAGCAAGGCGTCCAGCTTGTCGGGAGAAACGGCCTCCTCGGGCAGGTCGTCATTTATCTCCTCGTAGGTGACATACCCTCTTTTTTTACCTTTCTTGATAAGTTCCTTGACAAAAATATTGGATATCAGATCCATGTGCTCAGCAGCTCCTGCGCAGTAATAACGGTCAACAACCGTTACCTGTTGTTGTTAACATGAATGAAAGCCGGGGAATGTATCATCGGTATTATATACGTGTCAATATCAGAATTTATTTCAGTTAAACAATTCTTTTCTCGGCGAATTCACAACACCAGGCGGGTTTATTCATATCTCAGGTTAAAACGGTATCATAACATATTTACTGCAAACTGTTTATGTGTTACAGCCGGAACCGTTCGGCATCCGCCTCCGGCCGGTTCCGCCGACAACAATGCCGTTTCCCGACCCCCGGCGGATGAGATTCCTGCTATACGTATACCCCTCAGTCTCCGGCGATTCCCTTGAATTTCCGCAGCACGTTGTTCTCGTTTTCGTGGACTTCCCGGATTTTTTCAAACGCGTTGCGCTCCTCGGCCGATAAGTACTTATCCTTCGTGATCGTATAGCTTTTTCGATCCCGGTATTCAACGATGCGATTGACCGCTTCCATGATTGATTGTTCATGGTTTTTCCGGTTCGCGGATGCCATTGCCATGTCCGCGAGAAGAGAACCGTACGCTATCATGTCGGTTTTTCCCATCAACTCTTCCAGCGACAGCCGCCCCTCCTCGCCCATCGACCACATGCAGCTCGCGATGCGTGACAGGACCGGATCCCGAAAATCGTCCGGATCGATCAGCTCGAGTATCGTGTCGAACAGTTCCGGCTTGTGCAGCAGGACCTCTATGACCTCCCGTTCCGGTCCGTAATTGACGTTCCGGTCCACACCCTCGCTGCCGTCGCCGGTATGCATCTTCGCCGCGGCTGCGGGACGGCGGGACAGTTTCCTGATGCGCGTCTGCAGATCGGCAGCCGACAGGTTCAGCAGGTGGGCGACGTGCTGTGCAAAATTCTGGCGGCGCACCGGGTCTATCGCGCTGTATCGTCCCGAGCCGATGAGGAATCTCAAAAAATCATCTATGACTTCATTACGACGGGCGATGTTATCGCCTGATTTCACAAACTCGGCGTACTTCCGGTTCCACACGAATTCTATCGCCCCCTCCGACTTCTCCACGAGATCCTTCAGGGCCGCCCCGCCCTTCGTCACCACGTAATCACAGGGATCCTTGCCGGTGGGAATCTCGGCTATGCGAATATGCAGCCGCTGATCGAGAAAAAGCTGTATGGCCCGTTCGGCCGCGGACGCGCCGGCGACATCCGCGTCGAAAACAAGCACCGCCTCCTTGGCATAGCGCGCGAGGAGGCGAACGTGTCGTTCGGTGAGGCTCGTTCCCAGGGTGGCGACAACATTTTCCAGGCCTTCCTGGTGGGGCATCAGCGCATCGAGATATCCTTCCACGACAACCGCCCGGCCCGACCGTGTCATGCCCTTCCGTGCCATCTCGATCGGGTACACCAGGGACGACTTGTCGTACAGGGGGGTCTGGGGGCTGTTGATGTATTTCGCCTTCTCGTCACGGGACAGCGCACGCCCACCGAACGCCACGGTCCTGCCGGACGTGTCCCTGATAGGGAATATCAGGCGGTTGCGAAAATAATCATAGGTCCTGCCGGACTCGCTTCTTCTGCACAATCCCGCCGCCGTCAGCCGGCGGGTGTTGAACCCCTCCCGGGCCGCCGCCTCGATCAATCCCTGCCACGCGTCGGAAGCATACCCGATATCAAATCGCTCGATCGATTCGTCGGTGAGTCCCCTGCCCCGCGCGTAGGCCAGCGCCTCAGTGCCGCGCGGAGACCTCAGTTCCCGCTTAAAATATTCGGCGGCGAATGCGGCAACTTTCAGCAGGTCGGCCTTACCGGTCCCGGTGTCGCCGACGACGGAGGCATCCGCGATGCGCGGCAGGGGAATCGAGTGCAAGTCGGCCAGTATCTTCACCGCTTCCGGAAAAGACTGTTTTTCGAAGTTCATCACGAACTGGAGGGCATTGCCGCCGCTGCCGCACGCGAAACACTTGTAAATCTGCTTCGCCGGCGAGACATACATCGAGGGGTTACTGTCGTCGTGGAACGGACAGAGGCCGACGAATTCCTTGCCTTTCTTCTGCAGCGACACGTACCTGCCGATGAGTTCGACTATATCGGTCGACTGCAATACCTGCTGGATGAATTGCTCGGGGAACTTGGCCATCACTCAATAATACACGCTGAGTTCGCAACGGGAAAGCGACATCTTACCGCGGATGCGGATTTACGTTGATCAATACCCCGAACCGAGAAAAATTTCGGGAATTATCAAAAAAACTTTTTCGATCAAGAAGAAATTGCTCACAGGAACCGCCAGAAGATCTCACAGGATGCCAGAGGAATGTATGGCTGCCCGGCCCATGATTTTCCGGGATCATATTAACATCCGTTCACACAGAGAGATATGTTCACTGTTCCGGCAATCGAATAAATCCTCTGTCATTGCCCGCCCTGTACGCGGCAGGATCATACGGAACGACAGAATGATGCAGGGCATCATGTGCGGGGTTGTTGTTAATTTTTACCGGTTCCTGTTGGCAATTCTTAAGCCCTGAATATGCGGTTTTTTACAGTCGACAAGGCGATTTTTCACCCGTAGTATTCGCGGTATCAATCATACACGGATGTGCATTCTCGCCGCTGCCGGAGAGATGCGAATACGCAATAAGGAGATTGATATGAACAAGAAAGTCGCCGCCGCCGCAACGGGGTTACTTGCAGCCGCCGGAGCGATTGTCTGTATTATCTACTTTCGACAGATGTTGAATGAGAAAACCGCGGATCCCGCCGCGATAGAAAACAGGGAAACGGAAACCGCGAAAAACACCTCCCCCGCAGATCACGAACAGGATATCAAACTCGAAGCGGTCTCCCCGGCAAACGGGGACCCCGCGGATGACATGCCGCTCTCACGGCGAGAGATGTTCGAACACAAGCTTGACGAAAGAAGTGCGTTGCGCGAACCGGATCTGAAAACCGCCGAATTTCCGCCTGACCGCGCGGCGGCGCCGGGGCTCATAACCCTTTCCATTTCGAAACCCGGCGAAATCGATCTCAGCACCCCCGAACAAGCCGCTGAAGATACCGAGGTCGAACTGCCGCCCCTGTTCGAGACGCGCGATCCTGCCGCCGGGCTTTTCGACGAGGTCGGGCCGGCAATCGAACCGCTCCCGGGCCCCGGTACAGCCGAAATAGCCGGAGACGGACAGAAGCCTGAAGACACCGGTACCGCCCGCGTCCCGGACAGCGGTGATACCACCGGCCGTCAGGGTGTCCTCAGCCCGGCGGAATACTGGCTCTCCCTGAAGGATAAAAACGGCGATGAGAACGCCACGGTCACGGTCTTCGACGGAGGGGAATCCGCGGCCGGCGAACAGGACGAGGAAACCGAAAACCTTCTCGCCATCCCGCGCCGATTCAAACCCATGAACACCATCGAAGGCTACGGGGGAGGGCACATAACGCCCACCGCGTACCTTTCAGAACTGTCGCACAAGGAAGCCCCCCTGGCCCTGCCGAGCGTGTCCTTTCAATTCTACAAGCTGGGGTCCAAGGATATAGAAACACTCACCATTTCCGACACCTTCTTCGGCCGGGTTGAATTGAGCTACGCCCTCTCACGACTGGGTCTCGGTTCACTCGACAATGATATCAGAGACGGGACGCCGTTTGACATTGTCCGTAACGATATCTATCTGCACACGTTCAATATTCGCGGGCTGATCCTGCCGGAGGACAGCTTCGACTGGGCCCCGGCAATCACCGCGGGTGTCCACTTCAAGTACAACGATACCATCCAGACCCTCGACCGGCGCATGGGGCGATCTATCCGGAACATCGGGCTCGAACGGAGCAACGGAACGGACTTCACGCTCACGCTGTCAAAGACTCTTGCCGATCCGTTCTTCAGCCGCCCCCTTTCCCTTTCGGGAGGACTGCGTTTTTCGCAGGCGGCCCAACTCGGCTATCTCGGGTTCGCGGACGCCTACCGCCTGAGCTTCGAGGGCAATGTCTTCTACAATCCCGTGGACAATCTCTGGTTGGGTTATGAAATCCGCCAGAAGAGAAATCCCTACGACAACGGGGGCAGGCTTCTGGGCGAGGAGGACTGGTGGCATGCGCTGTCGGTCCGCTACAACATCAACACGCATTTCAGCATTTCGGCAATGTACGGGCACTTCGGCACCTTCGCGAATTCCCACGCCGACTGCACCTGGGGTTTCCAGTTGCGGTACAAGTTCTGAGGGACATCTGAATACGAGTCAACACTACACCCTCTGATCCGGCGGTTCCAACCGCCCGCGCGGATAGGCCAGGGAAGGCCGCCGCGTTTTTTTTGCGCCGGCGGCGCCGAGATCAGACATCCTGAATCTGTGGAAACCGCCTGCGTATCTCCGTATCGAGATCCGGCTTCAACACCCCGTTACCCCCTGGCGTGAGAATTTCCCTGACCCGCGTCACGGCCCTGCTGAGCATGCTGGGCTTTTGCTTGTCAATCCAGACTTCGTATTCACAGCGATCGATCAGCTCGGGATAAATCAGCTCATCCATGTGCCTGAGGGTGTGATCGTCCATGAGAAAATTGCCGCCCGGGTTGACCTTTTTGATCACGTCAAGAGCCAGCGTTTCATCCGTCACCTCCACCCCGCGCACGATACGGTTTATCATGCCGATATTCTCATCATCGATAAGGTACTGCTCGTAGGAGATAGACTTCGCCGAATCCATCAACCCGGCGGTCAGGTGAATAATATCGGCGCCCGCCATCGCCACGGTCATGTTGGAAAAGTTCTTTTCGAAGCCGGCCTGGATATCGGGCGTCTTCGCCTCGGTCAGTCCCCCCGAGGCATAGATGGGGATACCGTAAAGATCGGACAACTGGACGGCAATGGCGTTCATCATGCCGGTTTCCACCGCCCCGGTAACCACGGACATCGTCTTGAGGTCCATCGGCATCGGAAAGGTGCCGTAGAGCACGCGGGCACCGGGACAGAAGGCCTGGGCCACCGCCACGCCGGCCAGCGCCTCGGCGTGCATCACCGACAGCGTCCCGGCGAGGGTTGCCGGCGCTGTCGCCCCGCTGATCGGCGCGGATGCACAGGTACAGGGAATGCCTCGCGAAAGATTGAAATTGAGGATATCCAGGGTCTGATCGTCAAGTGTCAGCGGACTGATGGGGTTCGTTATAATCGAGTAAAAGGGGCGCTTGCGCAGTGCCTCCTGCCCTCCGGCGATCAGGGACGCCAGTTCCCAGACCTGCCGGGCTCCCGCCACGGTGCCGCAGCCACCCATAACGTGCTTCCGGGTGTTCCTGAAGGAATGATAGAAATCATTGAGATGGTAATAGTCGCCCTCGACATCGTGGGCCTGGCAGGCAACGATGTAAAAACGGATATTCCGCGCATGTTCCACAAGCATTGCCGTGGCGGCAACGTCCCGCAAAAGCGTGGGACGGTATCCCGCGGTTCGCATATCAAGAAGCCTGACCGCCCTGCCGCCACCGCCGAAGTAGACCTCCTTGCTCCCGAGGTGCAGATTGTTTATACCGTCACGGGAATAGAGCGTAAACCGCGAGGGCGCCGTGCCGATCAGTTCGTCAAGGACATCGGCTTCGAATCGTACGCACCGGGTATCCCCGTCGTAGGTCGCTCCCGCCGCTTCCAGTTTCTTAACGTGATTCGCGCCGAATATGCGAATGCCGATCTCGGCCAGAATCCACCGGGCGGCCTCGTCGATCCGGTCGATCCGGTCGACGGACAGCGGCGTGTAATTAATTCTCCTGTCCATCGTCATCCCTCGTTTGTACCAGGGGACCGTAGGCGGCCGGCCGGCGCCCCCGCAGGGCCCAGGCTTCCATCGCCCGGTACTGTTCAAGCACCGCCGCCTGCAGGTCCGCAACGATTATATCATCCGACCACGCGGCGGCCTCGGAAAGAACCCGGCCGGTAGGCGCGAAAATCATGCTCTTTCCGACAAAACGCCACGGCCCCGCGTCCTTCATACCGGACCGGTTGGCCAGCGCGGAAAACGTCCCCGCGTCCCTGCTCCGGGCACCGAACATCATTTTCATCCACCGCACCCGCTCGTCCACCACTTCTTCGTCCGTCGCGCACGGTTCGACGTAGTCCTCCCGCTCCCAGTGGTCGGCCCACCCGGCGGGCATCAGTATAACCTCGGCCCCGGCGAGCGCGAGACAGATGTGCGATTCGGGGATTTCGTTATCGTAACATATTGAAATACCTACTTTTGCAAACGGTAACGGAAACGCGTCAAACCCTTTGCCGGGAGTGAACGCGCCGCGTTCGCGCGGCGGGAGGTGGACCTTGCGATGCACACCCCGCACCACCCCCTCGCCCGCGAGAAGGGCGGCATTATGACACCCCCCGCCGGATCGTTCATACAAACCGAAACAACAATAAAGGGAATGATCTGCGGTGAGTGCAACCGCCTTCCGCACCGCGGGGTCCGTGAGTGCGAGTGACCGGGACGAAATGTCCGCCGCGTCCCTGCCGTGCCCCGTCAGGGACAGTTCCGGAAAGAGCACGAGCCGCGCGCCCTTCCCGGCGGCTTCCGCGAGCCGCCGATCCATAACACGCAGGTTCTCATCGACATCTCCGGCGGATGACGATGCACACTGAACAACCGCCAGCCGAAAATCCTTCATCCGCGCTCTCCCCGGGAAGCAGTCCCGCAACTATACAAAAAACCAGATCAAATATATCTTCCGTCACGACAATAATACAAGTTACATATTGCTTTGGCAATTAAACACCGTTATCCTTTAACGCGTCTATCATGGCACTAACTCCCGAACAGGAAGTCAAGGTAATCGAGAGTCTCAAGTCAGCCCGTACCCGGATGCGGGGTGAGATCGGCAAGGTTATCATCGGGCAGAACGAGGTCATCGAATTGATGATCCAGGCGATTCTCAGCCGTGGACACTGCCTTCTCGTCGGGGTACCCGGACTGGCCAAAACCCTGATGATTTCGACGCTGTCAAAGATACTGGCTCTCTCTTTCAACCGGATCCAGTTCACGCCGGACCTGATGCCCAGCGACATAACCGGCACCGACGTGATAGAAGAGGATCAGGCGACCGGGCGACGGGAATTCAGGTTCGTCAAAGGCCCGCTGTTCTCGAACATCATCCTCGCAGACGAAATCAACCGCACACCCCCTAAAACCCAGGCTGCCCTGCTCCAGGCCATGCAGGAATATCACGTTACGGCCGGCGGCAACACGTACGAACTGGATTTGCCTTTTTTCGTGCTCGCTACGCAGAACCCCCTCGAACAGGAGGGGACCTACCCGCTCCCAGAGGCACAACTCGACCGATTCATGTTCATGATTCACGTCGACTATCCCTCGCTCCAGGAAGAACGGCTGATCGTCAAGACAACAACCGTCGAACATACGGCCGAACCGCAACCGGTCCTGGGGGGAAAGGATATCCTCACCCTGCAGCAAATAGTGCGACGGCTGCCCACCAGCCAGCACGTCATCGACTACGCCGTCAACATTACCCGCGCGACGCGCCCCGAGGACGGCACTGCGCCCGATTTTATAAAGAACTATCTTTCGTGGGGCGCCGGCCCGCGGGCCGCTCAGTACCTCATACTCGGTGCAAAAAGCCGGGCTCTCCTGAGGGGCAGATACAATGTTTCCTGTGAAGATGTCCGCGAAGTGGCCCCCGCCGTTCTCCGCCACAGGATTTTCACGAATTTCAACGCCGACGCGGAACAGATCACGGCCGACAAGATTATCGCGATGATCCTGAAGACAGTTGCCGAGCCGCAGGTCGCCGACTATCAGGGAGGCGGAAAGAAACCCCGTCAACAACCGGGACAGGCCGCGCATCACCCGGGATCGGCCGCACAACCGCAGGGCGCACCCCAGCAGGCGGGAGGACGCCAGCCCCGCCAGCATACCGCCGCGCACCCGACGCAACAACAGACTCCCGCGCACCACGCGCCTGGCGCCGGGGGCACGACACAGGCCGGCTCCGCACCGCAGCAACAGGCGGGGGCACACAAGTCACCCCCGCGCGCGGATCGGAAGCAGCAACGGTAACACGATCATGTGCCCTCTCACGCAATTCAGGTTTTCTTCAGCGCACGTCTTCATCATCGCCCTTGCCGCCGTGCCACTCACCTCTCCCGCTCCCGGCAACGCGGCACCCACCGAGGAGAGTATCAAACGGGCATCCGCCTTTTTCACCAGTGCCTGCGGAAACGCGGATAAACTCCCCATCGTCCTCGCCGGTCTCCGGTCGACCGGAGACGACGACCTCATGCCGTTTTTCGCCGCGCTGACCAGAAGCGGCGACAAGGAACTGCGGCTGATTGCGACCGCCAGCATCGAAAGCGTGGGGGGAAAAAAGGCCGTTCCCGTGCTGCGGGAACGATTGAACCGGGATCCCTCGATGGTGGTGCGATCCGAGGCACTGCTTGCGCTTATGAAGCGCAACGCGGCCGACAGCGAGCTGCTGAGCCGCGCACTGAAGATAGACGACGACGGCGTCAGGATCCTCGCCGCGCGGGGACTCGCATCATCGGGCAACATCACGGCGGCACTTTCCGCGCTGCGGGCATTGGCCGAATCGAAGGATCTCGACACGTCGATATTCGCCAGGATGACTCTGCTGGCGGCCGGCGACCGGAAACAGATTGCCCACCTGCGAAAGGTGGTCCTCGACGAAGACACGTCCGACCGGCTGTTGATTCGCATGCTGAATCAAATACGGGAAGAAAAGATTACCGCGGCAACACCCGTCGCCGACCACCTCGGGAAACCGGACCAGTCCCTCTCGGTACAGGTCAGGGCCTACATGGCGAAAGCGGCTCTGTCCCCGGGCGCCGGTCGTGAAATCGTTTCGGCGATTCAAACATCGGATAATCTACTCCTCATGTGCAACCTGTTACGGATCCTGAGCGAACTGGAAGGCTCGGAGGAATATTTCGACATCCTGTCGAAACAACAAAACGTAACAGGATCCATAGCCCGTTTTGAAATCGCCTCCCGCAGCGGGGGAAAAAAGGCGGCGAAGGCCCTCGCCGAAATGTTAAAGCCGGGTCATCCCATCGTGATTGATTATGCCATTTTCAAAATGCAGAGCGATATCAATACCGGTCAGAGAAACACTGATTTCTACGTGGGGCCGATGATGCAATACATCACATCCGCCAATATCAACTCCAGGAGGATGACGCCCACGAACGGTCGAGTGGCAAAGACAATACGATTGCTGGGTCGAACGGGCGGGACAACCTCAACCTGGGCATTGCGGGAACTGCTCAGGAAAAAAAGCAATACCACCCTGCGGGAGCTTGCCGTCGGCGCGCTGTTCCGCTGCGATACGCCGAACGTCTGCCCTCTCGTGAAGCCGCTGACCCGGAGCCCGTTCCCGAAAATAATGCAATACGCAACGCTGATACTGGCCCGTCACGGCGACCGGGACGCCGTCGAGCCGCTCATGAAACTCCAAGCCGACAGTTACGAAGACGACGTCGAACTGCTGACCCTCGTCAACTGGTACCTGCTGTCATTTGGCGGCCGCGCGGAAGGCGTGATGAAACGGGTCGCCGAGAAGATAACTGAGGGATAAGCGTTCAGGATCTCCCCAGCCACGGCGCGCCGCCGCGAAATACCTCAGGAATCACCGTTCTCTTCAAGCGGGGAGTGGGCAAAACATTCCTCGGGTTCAACGCCGTAAATCTGCAACTGCCTGCGCGGATTTTCCGGTTGCGATGTTCGGCAAGAGAGGTAAATGGAATCGATGACCGCGTGCGTCAGCAGGCTTTCGGCGGCGGGAGACGGATATCTCTTTGCGGTATCCCCTACCGCCCGCATAAAACGCTCCGCCTGTCTCCTGAAGAGGTTCACCGGGGTGATAGATTGCTGAAAATGTTCTTTCAACTCGCCGGCCGCATCACGAAAAAGACAGCTTTCGGTATCAGCCGTCACCGAACCTGCCCCCCCGCACAACACCACCTCCTCACTGCACGGGCCGGATATTCTCGATGTTACGATGGATGCCACGCTGTCGTCACGGTAACGCCATGTGGCCGAAGCGATATCATCGGTGTCGTGGCCGGGGCGCGACACCGTCACGGCATCGGGATTCCGGCTGCAGGTCGCAACGCCGTATACTTCCTCCGGCATACCAAGGGTCCAAACCAGCATATCAATGACGTGAAATCCCAGTTCGAGCAGCGCCCCCCCACCGGCCGAAACCCTGTCTCCCCGCCAGCCAAGCGGTCCCGACCAGTCGAACACATAGTGCGCCCTGGAGAGGAAGACTGTGCCGAGTCGACTTTTCAATGCCCTCGCCATACGATAGGTGTCCATGAAGCGCCGCTGGGAACCGACCGCCAGGGGAAGACCGGCAGTATCAAACAGCCGGGCAAAGGAGACCGCCTCCTCGAGATTTCTGGCCAGCGGCGCTTCCCGCCAGACCGCTATTCCCTTCGACGCGCAGAACTGAATGATTCCCGCGACCGGCATGGGCGGCGTGGACACGAACACCGCCGCCGGGGACCGCTGCAGGATCATCTGGCGGTTGTCGGAATAATACGGCAACCCCGTCTCGGCCCCGACCGATTCGGCCACATGCCTGTCCACGTCTGAAACGGCAACGACTTCAGCACCGTCGATTTCCCGCAGGGCTGCGAGCATCTGCTTACCGAAATAACCCAGGCCGATAACGGCTACCGGGATACTGTCATCACTCATGCCGCACCTCGAAAACAGCACTACGGCCTTCCGATCAGACGGTCAGCGGCCGGAGAGCCTTTGTTTGAGTTGTTTCGCGGACATACCGAGGATTCGAATGTCCTTCAACGGATTACCCGCGCCGCTCTCGATGCGGACAGCGCCACGCGACACCCGCAGAAAAGCAGCGAGTATTACGCGTATTCTCTTGTTGGCCTTGCCCGCCTCGGGAGCCACGGCCGTTTTGATCTTCAACCGATCACCCAGAACACCGGAAACTTCATCTTTTGAAGAACCCGGAACCACCTTTACCGGGACGGTCACCCCCCCCGCTGTTTCCCGGATCGCAATCTGCTCAACGCCTTCCATTGCCGGCCGGCCTCACAGCATTCCCCTGTTTTCCGCGTATCCGAAAATTCCCCCCGCGGTGATGATTTCAGCCGCGTCGCCGAGCGGTTTGAGGCCGAACGCATCGCCGGTGTCGAGGTCGCGAACCACCGCCGTATCGATGTCAACCTCGATTCGGTCGCCGGTGCGGATTTTGTCGTTGGTTTTTCCCTCTGATTCCAGCGGTACCAGATACCCGCCGTTGATACTGTTTCTATAACAAATGCGGGCCCAGCTTTCCGCGATCACCACCCGGCATCCGGCTTCCGCGAGGGCGAGGGGAGCGTGTTCGCGCGAAGAACCGCACCCGAAGTTGCGGCCGGCAACGACAATGGCATAGTCGCTCTTGAACTGTCCCTCGGCGGTAAACGGGATTCCTCCCCGCGGCAACCCCGATCCGGCTGTCGGCACGCCGCTCAGGGCATACCTGCCGAAATACTTCCGCTCGCCGGGAACGGAGGGGTTGTAGCTGAGATACTCCGCAGGAATTACCTGATCAGTGTCGATATTATCACCAAGCACAAAAACCGTACCTCTGATCGTGTCCATGCTGCGTCCTTTCTTTCAGCCGGGCGCGGCGATGACCGCACGGCGGGAATTAATAGACGGCCGGCAATCTGATCCGCCACAATACCTGGTGACCGTAATCGTCGGACTTGAAATTCTGTTCGGGAAGAAGCAGGTATCGGCCTCCCGTTCCGGACGTAAACAGCGCTATGTCCGAGGCGTATTGGAAATCGAACGGTTCGGACAGGCGAATGCGCTGCGTGGTGCCGTTCGGCAACACCGCGATCAATCCCCCCAGGAAAAGACTGACCACCAGTGTTCCCGTGCGCGTCATCGCCACACCGTCACATCTTCCGAGCCCCGTTGCGATCGGCGGCGCGAGCCGATACGGCCCGAACTGCTCGCGTGGAATCCGGTATACCGCCCCGCGGAACGGGTCATCCTCTCCACAGGTTACCACGTACAACGAATCGGTTTCCCGGTCATACGCTATGCCGTTGGGGTTTCCCGGAACCGGCATGAACCGTATACCCTCGCCGGTTGACCCGACCGCCGCCGCGTCGATCGCGCCGTGCTCGATCTTCATGACTCCGCCCCGGGAAACGATTCTTCTCTCGAGTATATCCCCGCTGTCGGCACCGGTCTCCACGACATACAGGTTTCCCCGATTGTCGAATGTCATGCCGTTGGGAATGAGCATGGGGAAACCAATGGCCTTTGCGACGTTGCTGCCCAGTCCGCAGTCTATATGCCCCAGGAGTTTGCCCGAATCCGGACAGACGATTACCTGGCCCGTTCCCAATTTCCTCGGCAGTCTCACATACCGGGCATCGGCGGTGATCTGCTTGTAATACCCGACGTTTACGAACAGGGTGCCTCTCCGAAAACGGGCCGTCGACTGGGGCATGACGGCTATCCCGAGGGGGCCCGACAACCCCCTGACGAATGTGGGGCGATCGACCCCCAGCGTCCCGTCCGGGGACAGGCTCAACCTGCTGATATACCCCCTCTTCGCAGCAAGGCCGAATAATGCATCCGGACCGTATTCGCCGGAAGCGCAGTTCGTCACGAACACGTGCTTCCCGTCCGCGCTGACCGCGCAACTCTCGGGGCGATGGAACGCCGGCAACTTCTGAACGACCATGGCCTCATCATCACCGACCTGAGAACAGGCTGAAAAAAGCAGCACCGCCAGCAGGCTCACCCACAGCGTTACCTTTGCTGTTGCATCCATTCCATCGCTCCTTATCGTGAATTCGGCTGCACACCACTCGTCACCGTGTGAAATCGGCCGGCCATGCGGATGCGGGGATGCAACACAAAATCCGGATCCGCCGAAGCAAATCCGGATTGTGCGCGACCGTCCACCCCGGCACGGGGCATTGTACCGGTTGGTGCCGGAACTATCTATTGGCCGTCCGCAGTTTTTTGCCCCTCCCCCGCAACTGCAGCGGCGGGATCGAAGCAATTCACTGGTGCGCTGTCAACGCTGACTCTTTCGCGATGTGCGGGACGACTTGTTCCCGCCTTTCTTCTTCGCCGCCTTCTTACGACTCTTCTTCGCAGCCTTCTTGCGGCCCTTCTTTGCCGTCTTTTTGCGGGTATTCTTTGCGGTCTTCTTGCGGCCCCGCCCGGCGGTCGTGCCGGCCTTTTTCTCAACTTCTTCCCGGTCCATGCCGAGCAGGCGGGCAATCGCCGCTCTCGTCGACTGCCTGAAACGAATCGTGCCCTTCTTTTTCTCCCAGTTGTAGATACTCTGGGCACTGACCCCCAGGAGCTTGGCCAGCTTGGCCTGGGTCAGTTTCAGCTTCGACCTGAGCTTTTTGATGCGGCTGCCGGTAAGTGCATCCGCGCCCGCAGAGGCTGTCTTCGTGCTGCCTTTTGCCTTCTTCGCCGAGGGCCGGCCCCGACGCGTCCCGGCCGTATTGTCGAGTTTTTTATGGGCGTCGTCACGATCCATATCGAGAAGCCGCACAATGGCCTTCCGCGTGGTGTTCCTGAAGCGGATTGCCCCTCGCTTCTTTTCCCAGTTGTAGATACTCTGGGCGCTGACCCCCAGGAGCTTCGCCATATCGGCCTGGGTCAGTTTCAGTTTTGCCCGCAGCCTCCTGATGTCACCCCCGGTAAGCTGCGGCTCGTCGCCCGCGGCCGAGGATGCCTTCGCGGGGCGACCGCGCCTGCCTTTTTTCCCGGAAACCGCGGGGGCTTTTGCCGACTGCAGTTTTGTCACGGCCTTCCTGAGGTCCCGTATTTCCTTCTCCAAGGCGGCCGTCTGTTTCCTGGCCTCTTTTTCGGCCAGCCTGATGATTTCGTCTTTGATCGCCTGTGCCATACCTGCCATACATATCTCCTTATTAAAACTATTGTCCACACGTTTTCTTATGATGTCCTAATCAATATTTTATGTATAACCTAAGTTTATAAAAGCATTATTTTATTCTTTTCGTAATATTTATATCCCGAACACAATGTGCACAAGGGCCGAAAAACGGTTGCCCAACCACCATTCCCGCCGTGCGGGCTGATTCTGCGGCTCCCCGTTCACGCGGATTTTGCGGTACCGTACCGGAATGCATTCCGGCGGCATATTAAGGGAAATTCAAGTTGACACGCCGGAGAGAGGTTTCTACACTACCGTCTCGCTTTCCGGTCGTTACCCGGAAACAGGCAGCGTATGTTGTCCGCGATTTCGAGTTATTCCATGTAAAAACGGAGACAGGTCCATGGCGAAAAAGAAAAGCAGGAAATATGTCTACTATTTCGGCGGCGGCAAGGCCGAAGGCAAGGCATCGTTGAAACCCATACTCGGAGGAAAGGGAGCCAACCTCGCCGAGATGGCCAGCATCGGCATTCCGGTCCCCGACGGTTTTACCATCACTGCGGAAGTGTGCGACATCTATTACCAGAGCGGCGAACAATATCCGCAGTACATCGTAGACGAAGTAGCGCAAAACATGAAGAAACTGCAGAAGGCCACGGGCAAGACGTTCGGCCACGGCAAAAATCCCCTCCTGGTCTCCGTTCGTTCCGGGGCGGCAATTTCCATGCCCGGCATGATGGACACCGTGTTGAATCTCGGCCTGAACGACAAGACCCTCAAGGCACTGATAGAACTCACCGGCAACGAGCGATTCGCCTGGGATGCCTATCGGCGGTTCATGCAGATGTTCGGCGACGTGGTGATGGGCATACCCCACGAGAAGTTCGAGCAGGCCCTCGAGAAGGTCAAGAAAGCACGGAAAGCCAAGCAGGACACCGACCTCGACATCGACGGTCTTAAGAAGGTGGCCGACGAATACAAGAAGGTCTACAAGCAGTCAAAAAAGACATTTCCCCAGGACGCCAACAAGCAGCTCTGGGCGGCGATCGACGCCGTGTTCGGCAGTTGGAACAATCCCCGGGCGATACGGTACCGGGAAATCAACGAGATCCGCGGCCTGATCGGCACCGCCGTCAACGTGCAGACGATGGTTTTCGGCAACATGGGTGACGACTCGGGAACCGGCGTCGCCTTTACCCGGAACCCCTCGACCGGAGAAAACAAGTTTTACGGCGAATACCTGCTGAACGCGCAGGGAGAAGACGTGGTAGCCGGTATCAGGACGCCCCAGCCGATTTCCACCCTCCGCCAGAAAAAACCGAAGGTCTACAAGCAGCTTGCCGGTATCCGGAAAAAACTGGAACAGCATTACCGGGACATGCAGGACGTCGAATTCACGATCGAACGGGGCAACCTCTACATGCTCCAGACCCGAACCGGAAAACGGACCGGACCGGCGGCGGTGAAAATCGCCACCGACATGATCAAGGAAAAACTCATCGACGAAAAGGAAGCGATCTGCAGGATAGAACCGGGGGCGCTCGACCAGTTGCTCCATCCGACGTTCATCGAAGCTTCCGAGAAGAAGGCCCAGAAAATCGCCTCCGGCCTCCCGGCCAGTCCCGGTGCCGCAACGGGACACGTCTGCTTTTCCTCGGACAAGGCCGAGGAAGAGGCGGGGAAGGGCAAAGAGGTGATTCTGGCCCGGATCGAGACCAGCCCGGAGGATATCGGCGGCATGCACGTTTCCAACGGTATCCTGACCAGCCGGGGCGGCATGACCAGCCATGCGGCCGTCGTCGCCCGGGGCATGGGCATCTGCTGCGTCGCCGGCAGCGGTGACTGCACGATAAACTACAAGACAAAAACGATGAAGGCCGGGGGGAAAACCATCAAGGAAGGGGACTGGCTGAGTCTGAACGGATCGACCGGCACCGTTTACGCCGGCCAGATCGACACCGAAGACCCGAAGCTCACCGGCCCCTTCGGTCAAATCATGAAACTCGCGGACAAGTACCGGGTCCTCGGCATCCGCACGAACGCCGACACCCCGCACGACACCGCGGTCGCCGTCAAATTCGGTGCCGAGGGTATCGGGCTGACGCGTACCGAGCACATGTTCTTTGAAGGTAATCGTATCGTCGCGATGCGCGAGATGATCCTCGCCGAAGACGAGAAAGCCCGCCGGAAGGCCCTGAAAAAGCTGTTGCCTCTCCAGAAGAAGGATTTCGTGGGTATTTTCAAGGCCCTCAAGGGGCAGCCCGCGACGATACGGTTCCTCGATCCGCCCCTGCACGAGTTTGTCCCCCACGACAAAAAGGGACAGCAGGAGATGGCCAAGGCCCTGGGCGTATCGGCGGCAAAGATCAAGGCGAAGGTCGAGCAGTTGCACGAGTTCAACCCGATGCTGGGCCATCGCGGCTGCCGGCTGGGCATTTTCTATCCCGAGATCACCGAGATGCAGGCCCGGGCGATTATCGAGGCCGCGTACCAGGTCGATGGCGCCAAGCCCGAAATCATGATACCGCTCGTCGGGAACGTCAAGGAGCTGTCCGACCAGAAGGCGATCGTCGAACGGGTCGTCAAGGAAATCGAGAAGAAAAAAGGCAGAAAGCTCGCCTACCTGAAGATCGGGACCATGATAGAGGTGCCCCGCGGCGCCCTGACGGCGGACGACGTCGCCAAGGAAGCCGACTTCTTCAGCTTCGGCACCAACGACCTGACGCAGATGGGCTGCGGTTTCAGCCGGGACGACGCCGGCGTCTTTCTGAAGCGCTACGTCGACACGGGTATTTACGAGTATGACCCGTTCCAGGTCCTCGACCGCGACGGCGTCGGCGAACTCGTCAGGATCGCCGTCGAAAAAGGCCGCGCAACCAAGCCGGATCTCAAGATCGGCATCTGCGGCGAGCACGGCGGTGAGCCCCGGAGCGTGGAGTTCTGCCACATGGCGGGGCTTGATTACGTCAGTTGCAGCCCCTACCGCGTTCCGATCGCCAGGCTTTCGGCCGCCCAGGCCGCCATCAGGGAAAAGTACGGCAGCCTGACCGGTTCGCCGGGCGCCAAGGCCCCGAAGAAGAAGGGCGGGAAAAAGGGTGGGAAAAAGAAGAAAAAGTAAAAAACCTCGTATCAGTCCGATGAGGATATAAGAAAGCGGCGGTTTTCATACCGCCGCTTTTTTTATGTCAAGGAACCTGTCTGAAGCTCAGCCCAGATTCAGCTTGCCGAACGGGGTATCGGTGCCGCCCGCCTCGCCCAGCCCGCCCTTGAGATCATTATCATCCCGTTTCTCGTTACGCTGCCGGACGGCCGCAAGGTCATCGAAGGTCCCTTCAGCCGGCGCGGTATCCTTACCCGCATCCAGCCTCTTGATGGACAGACTCATGCGCCGCGCATCCTCGTCGACCGACAGGATCCTGGCCCTGACCGTCTTTCCCTCATCGAGTTCGGCCCTGACGCTTGTAACGTGCCGGTCGGCTATTTCACTGATATGGACCAGCCCCTCCACGCCCGGGGCGATTTCGACGAAAGCCCCGAAATCGGTAATCCGGCTGACCGTGCCTTCGACGACGCTGTCCTTCGGCCACTTGATCGAGGCGCCCTCCCAGGGATCGTCCCCGGCCTGCTTCAGCGAAAGGCTCATGCGCTGCTTTTCCGCGTCCACGCTGAGCACGATCGCCTTGACCGTATCTCCCTCGGACAGTATCTGTCGCGGGTTGCCGACGTACCGATACGCCATTTCCCCGACCGGGATCAGGGCCTCGAGCCCGGGTTCGATTTCGACGAAGGCCCCGAAATCGGCCAGTTTCGTGACGCGACCCTGGGCCGCCGTGCCGGGAGGCCACTTGGCCTCGGCGGCCTCCCAGGGATCGAGCTGCGTCTGCTTGAGCCCGAGTCCGATCTTGGCGTTCTCGGTATCCACACTCAAAATCTTCACTTCCAGTTTCTGCCCGACGTGAACGATATCCTCGGGTGTCTCAACGCGGCCGTGTGCCATATCCCGAACGTGCAGCAGACCGTCAACGCCGCCGATGTCGACAAACGCCCCGTACGGCATGATGTTCCGGACGGTACCCGAAACAACCTTGCCGACATGAATGGCATCCCACGTTTCCGCGGCCTGTTCCTCCCTGATCCGTTCCAGGAGCACTTTCCGGGAAAGCACCAGATTCTTTCCGCCGCGATCCACCTCCTGAACGACGCCCTGGAGCTTGGTGTCAAGATACGGTTCGAGATCTTCGACGTGGCCGATATCCACCTGGCTGACGGGCATGAACGCGCGAACACCCTGTACCTTCATCTCCAGTCCCCCGGCATTCTTCCCGGTCACCATACCTTCGACGATCTGCCCGCGTTCGACCTCGTCCCAGGCGATCGCCTGGGCATGCCCCTCCCGCGACAGGCGCATCAACCCCGCATCCCGGTCGAAACCCTCGACCACGACGTTGATGCGGTCGCCCTCGGCCGGCATATCCTCGTCCGCATCGAACTGCCCGGCGGAAAGAAGGCCCTCCCCCCGCCCGCCGTAATCGACGAAGATATCGTCCCGGTGTATCGACACCACCGTGCCCTCGGTGACCCTTCTGCCGCCGCCGGTCCCGTCCGCCGGACGGTCCTCTTCTTCCACCAGTTCCTCGATGCTCTTGCCGCCGAGGGCCGCTTCGATCTCCTTCTGCAGGGACGCGTCGGTCTCATCACCGGACCTGAAGCGGTTTTCCCTGTCCATCTTCTCGATGCTCATAAATCAGTAATCCTTATCGAAACTACTTATGTCCACAGGCAGTGACGCGCATTAGCTTATCAGGATACGCCGGCATGTACACACACTTATTCACGGTATATACGCGAAAAACGGTGGCCGGCGGCGGACCGGCCATGCCCGGCACACCAAAAAAAGATCCCGCGGACACTGCCCGCGGGATCTCGTTTCTTCCGGCTGCCGATAGCCGTCAGATCCGGTCCGGCACGGCGAATTCCTTCCGCATCTCGTAGCGGAGGTACTCGTTCGCCGCCGCGGCGTTTTCGCCGGTGAACTGCTCGGTCTTGGGATCGAACGTGAGCTGGGGCCCCAGGGCCATCTTGCCCAGGTCCCCGTCGTTGGCGCTGATCTGCTTGACGACGGATTCGATCGTGTTCAGCGCGTCCTCATGATCCTTCATCGCGGCCTTTACCTGGTCGATCGAGGCCGTTTTCCCGATCCGCCAGGCGATGTTGTTCATGTGGCAGACAAGGGTGCTGAGGTGACCGCTCTCGATCGGCGTGTTCAAATCCTCGCTCTTGCCGCTGCGGATACAGTCGATGAAATTCCGGCGGTGCCCCCGGCCGCCGTTGCCCTTGTAATCCTTGATCTTTTTCTTGCCGTCCGGCGTATAGGCCTTGCCGCCGCCGCGACTGATCTTGATCAGCGCGTCCTCGCACATGATCATGTTGCCGCCGCGCGACCCCATGTAGACGCCGGGCCCCTTCTTATCCTTGGCGATGCGGATATCGCGTATCTCGGCGACCACGTTCATGCCCTTGTGTTCCATCAGGGCGAACTGGACGTTCGGCGTCTGGCCGTTGTCGTCCCAGACAAACCGGCCGCCCGCGCAGACGGTGCTGGTCGGGGCTTCGGTCCAGTCGAGCATGTTGACCAGGTCGTCGAGGTAGTGAACGCACCAGTTTCCCATCTCGCCGTCACCCCAGTTCCACTGCCAGTGCCAGTCATAGTGAAACCGTTTCCGCATAACCGGCGTCATGGGTGCGGGACCCGCCCAGAGGTTGTAATCCACCTCATCCGGCACCTTCTGCGGTTTATCGACCTTGCCGATCGAGCCGCGCAAATTCAGTTTCATACAGTGCACCCACTTGATCTTGCCGTACGTGCCGGCGCGGAGATCCGCTCCGCAGGCGTTGGGCGCCGGGCAGGACCGCTGCTGCGTGCCGCCCTGGACGATGCGCTTGTACTTTTTCGCCGCCTCCACCATCTTCCGGCCTTCCCAGATGCAGTGGCTGACCGGTTTCTCGACGTAGACGTGCTTGCCGGCCTGGCACGCGAGGATCGCGCAGGGCGCATGCCAGTGGTTCGGGGTCGCGATACAGACCGCGTCGACGTCCTTCATGTCGAGGACTTTTCTCAGGTCCTGGTGCTGCGCGACCGTGTCTCCCTTGATCTTGGAAACGCTTCGGGCCATGCGTTTTTCGTCGGCGTCGGAGACGGCAACGACGGCAACGTTCTTCTTGCCGTGAAAACTCCTGACGTGTCCGCTACCGCGGCCGCCGGTGCCGATGACCGCCATGTTTATGCGGTCGTTGGCCCCGAGTATGCGATCAGTCGGAAGAACCATCAATCCGGCGCCGACCGTCGCGGCGCCCCTGACGAAGTCTCGTCGGTCAATTCGCTTGCTTCTCATAACACTGTCCCTTCTGTTTGAGTAACATGAGAGCGGTAACGATCATTGCTGTCTGTTGGGCTGTTTTTCGTAACAATCGACATCCGCAATGTGCCATATTGCGACTTCACATGACAAAAATACCCGTTGCCTTCGGCCATGTCAACCGGAATGTGCGGGATATCACTGTTCGCGCGGCCCGCGGCTCGGCAGGCCGTCTCATTCCCCCAGGCACAGCAGCGCGCCGTTTTTCAATGTAAGAAACAGTCTGCCGCCGGCTGCCGCCATGCCGTCGAACACGGGCTCGGACGCGATCTTCAACTCCGAGACCTGCTCCCCGCTGTCCGCCGCGTAGATGCGCAGGACCGCGTCGTGGGGATCCGGGTTTTCAGGCTCCTTCGGACGGCCGGTCTTCGGTTCGATGACCACGGCGTCGAGCCAGCCCGACACGCAGAGCTTGTCGCCGGCCAGGACCATCGCCCGGGGCTGCAGTTTAACATCTTTCGACCAGAGCGTCTTTCCGCCCGGTCCCCGCCGCCGGTTCCTCTTCTTGTTTTTTCCTTTCTCTTTGGACGCCTCCTGCGGCTTTCCCCTGGCCGATATCGTCGTGCCGACGGGAAAGAACTCCTCCTTGTAGCGGGCGAATTTCTGGTGAAAGTGGCCGATCTGGTTGAACTGGTGGTACTTGCCCTTGCGGCGCTGCTTCAACCCCGTGTACGGTGAGTCGACGCCGAATGACCGTTCGTCGTCGAACACGATGAGCTGCCCCCTGTTTCCCGCCCCGGACCATCCCTGGCGATGAAACCAGGTGTCTTCCAACAGCCCCGTGGTGGCGACGATGAGGCGGCTGCGGCCCCCGGTCTTTTGCAGTTCCTTTGTAAAGCCGACCTGGCGCATCGATATTTCCTCTCCGTTCGAAGCGAGGATATCGGCGAGGAACCCCCATTTCCCGTCGTTGCCCCAGTGACCCGAGGCGACGGTACCCGCGCAGCGCTGTTCGCCGGTCCGCACGTCGACCCCGTAGACACGAATGCCGCCGTCGAGGTTCGAGGAATACCCGGCCGCGAAATAGACCGTGTCGTCGAGAACGAGCGTGCTGCCGTGTATCCGCAGGGGCGACTGGATTCGGTTCTCCCAGCCGATCCGCCGCTCGATCTTCGATGTCTTGAAGCGCCAGGCCGGCGTGCCGCTGTCGGCGTCAAGGCAGTACACGGATCCGTCGCCGCAGCCGAATATGCAGAATCCCTTGTGAATCGTGGGCGGCGAATCGACCGGCCCGCCGGCAATATATTTCCAATATCGCCTGCCGCTGCCGGCGTCCAGGCAGTGGACCGTGAAGGCATCCCTGTCCGCGACGTAGATCCTGTCGCGGGCAACAACCGGGGCGGTGACCGTGTCGCCTATAGCCGCCTTCCACGTGACGGACGGTTCGGCGGGCACGTCGCACCCGGCCGAACCGCTGCGGGCATTGTCTCCGCGGTACGTGGGCCACGCGCCGTCCTGCTCGCCGGCAGTGGGGGTTTTCCCGTATGCCGGCCCCTTCTCCTGCACCGTCTCCGGGGTGATATCCTCCCACGAGTTCTTCTCCGAGAGGGCGAAAAATCCGTTGATCTTGCCGGTGTTGTAGCACCGGCAGGGGTCCGGCGGCACGTAGATATACCCGTTGGCGGGCATGATCCCGTACTGGCACAGGCCGCGGACCCACCGGTGTGTTTCGCTCTTTTTGGTCGCGAAGTCCACGACCTGGATGCCGCTGTGACCGATCAGGGCGTATTCACGGGTCGCCCGGTTGCGGTAACAGCGGTGGTGGTGCTGGGTGTGCCGGAACGGCAGTTCCTCGGTGACCGAGCCGGTCGCGATATCGATACCCACGCCGTTCTTCGCGTCGTTGAGAAAGTCGGACCGGGGCACGTTGATGCCCGTGGTGATGATCCCGTTCTTGTTCTTCCTGCTGTCGCGCCAGATCGACTTGGTCATGGGCAGGACCCACGCCGTATTGCCGATCGCGAACAGGTCGCCGGGCGAGCCGAAGCCCATCGCGCCCTTGTTCTCCCAGCGTTTCTTCCCGTCCTTCAGTGACCAGGCCACCAGCCGGTTCCACTTCAGGCACATGATCACGTCCCGGTAGGCCACGACGGTGGGCGCGTAGGCGCGCAGGAACAGGCCCTCCGTGTCGAACGACGACGACCACCGCTGCTCGCCGGTCTCGGCGTCCAGGCAGTGGATCTGCCTGTTGTCGAGGTAGAAGACGTTGTCGCGGATCGCGCCGAGGGACAAGGGGACGATGTGAATGAGGTGTTGGCCCCTCACGGTCCACCGTTTTTTGCCCGTCTGCGCGTCCCAGGCGACGATCGTCTTTTCGATCGTGGGCTTCTCGAACAGCGCCGGCTCCCAGTAACCGTAACAGGTGTCGGCCTTGTCGATCAGGATAGCGGGGTCGCCGGTAACGGCCAGGAGCATCCCGTCGTGGCAGACGAGTTCCTCGGTGTTCTCGGAACCCGCGTAGGTATGGAGGGTCTTTCCGGTAGCCGCGTCGAGTTTCACGGCCGGCGCGCAGAGGCCGAGCGTCGTGAAGACGCTGTCGCCGATCGAAACCAGCCGGCGGGAGAGCTGTTTGGGGCCGGCGCGGAAGTTGAACAGGTGCGTCATCCATTCCGGGATATTCCGCTTCCAGAGCAGGACGCCGTTGAAGGCGTCGCGGGCAATCAGCTTCCAGTGGGCGGGGCGGTGCATGATCGAGGTCGATCCTTCGTCGAATATGTAGAACACCCGGCCGTTGCCGGAGGTCATGCACGACATGCTCGCGAGGGCGTCGTGGTGGCGCGACCGCTTGGGACCGGCATACCACTGCAGGTGGCGGGGCCGGCGCACGCGCTTATCGTTGCAGACCATGTTGCCGGTGGCGTCGTAGAGATAGTGTGTCCACTCGTCGATCTCCGCCGGGCGGGGCTTGACGTACATCGTCCGGCCGCCGGCGTCGCCGGTCTTCTTCAGCCCCGACGACCCCGACCATTTCTGACCGGCCGCAACCAGGGCAACGCCGTTGGGCGCGAGGACCCGCTCGATCTCCGCCGCGGCGACGTCGGCGACGGCGTCGACGACGATACCATTGACGATGTTGTCGCCGTAGGGCAGATTTTTTCCGTCATAGTGTTCCACGGAGACCCGTCCGTAGATACCGAGCGCGTCGATGTGGGTCCGGGCCCGGGCGACGTCATCCGCGTCGACATCCAGGCCGTGGACGAGACAGGCGTCGCCGGCGCACAGGGCCGCCGTCCGCTTTCCGTCGCCGCAGCCGAGGTGAACGATGACGCCGCCGCGGATACCTGCTGCAGTAACCGCATGTCCCGCCGACGATCCGGCGGCGCACAGGGATACCGTAAAAAACACCGAAAACACCACTGCGGACAGCATGCGAGACATTATGTTAAACTCCTCTCGCCCGCTCCCGGGCGATAACACCATGCCCCCTCTTCTTCAGTGGATTGTAAATCAGGCGTCCCCCGCAATGCAAGCAGACGGCGCGGCGAACGACGACGCCTCCTCCCCCGTGATTGTTCGTGTACAGCGCCCCCTACTCCGCCCAGTCGGCCTTGATGACGTTCTGGGAGAGATCGGTTATCTCGAGGTTTTCAACCGCGCCGACGAGCTTCTCGGCGAGGGCCTCGGCCCGAAGGTCGGACTGGATGGAGCACTCGGCGGTCTTGTTATGGTACCGGGTGTTGACCGATTCGACGCCGTCGACCTTCTGCAGTTGTTTTTTCAGCGTCAGGTACTGCTTGAACGAAAGCTTCGCGACGTGGAGCTGGATTTCGCCCCGCCCCTCGAGGGCGTCCTGCCAGAAGCGAAGGACATCGTCCCTGACCTCGGGGGCGACCTGCTGCGCCTGGGCGTCGAGGGCCTTCTTGGCCGCCGATCGCCAGACCCGGTCGACCCCCCGGGTCGGCGTCCCCGGGATACTCGACAGCAACTGGGCGGTGTCGCTCCGGTAGCACTTCACGTTCGCCTCCGCCTCGTAGGGACTGAGGGGAACGCCGGACACGCGTTTCTGCTCGCCGGCCGTGGCCGAGGCCGTGCCCGTGATGAAGAGCTGGGCCCCGAACCGCTTGGCGATGGCCTGGATTTTCGCCGGCCGGTTTTCCGCGACGGCCGCCTCGAGGTCCTTCATGTCGATCGCCTTGAGCTGCTCCCTGTTGACCAGCAGGAACCCGCTCTCGAGCAGGAGATTCTCGATGCGGGCCTGGACCGTGGAGCTTTCGACGTCCATGCCGCCGATCCGCTCGCGCACAAACACCATGATCTTCGGGCGTCCGCGATCCGCCAGGAGCGACTGGACCACCCCCCACGTGTCCTGGATACCCTTGATGGACACCAGCGCCCTGATCTGCACCTCCCAGCTGCCGTCAACGGCCTGCCTGCTTGAAATGACCTCGTGCTCCTGGATAAAACCCGCGCTCCGCGAGAGGACCGTGTCCTTCACCAGGGCGAAATCCTTCGTCTTGGACTGCGAGTAGATATAACTGCCCGCACCCTGCTCGACGGCCTTTCGCTTGGCGTCGTGGAGTGCCTCCTCCTTGTTCATACCGATCCCGGTGACCGTGACCTCAACGAGGTTCTTGCCCCGCTTGACCGCGTTCGCGCCGATCGCGGGCTGGATGATTACCAGGGCCGTGACGACAATTGCCAGCCGTTTGAACATACCGATACTCCTGCCTGCCGGATAGCGCGGCGCCTACTCGACGATCATGCGCCGCTCGACAGTTTTCCTGATCTCGCCCCGCTTCTCTTCTTCGACGTGAACGTCGTGCTCCCTGAGGGGGCCGACCATCCTCCCGTCGCCGGTGATGTGGAAAAACCACAACTCCGGAGATTCGTCGGTGACTTCAAAGGACACGCTGGCCCCGGTGCCGGCGGCATACTGGCACGGCGCGGGCAGCAGGTCCTTCTTGATCTTGATGGTGTGCGTAAAGCTGCTCTTGGGGGCGACCGCCCCGATCTGCCGCGTGCCGGCGGGCTCGGTCAACTGGAGGGTCCGGTCTACCGGGCTGTGATTCCGGATCGTTACCGTGACTTCCTTCGAGCACCCCCCCGCCAAGGCCGCGGCCAGCATCAGTGCCGAAACAATCGTACGTGTCTTCACTGTCAATCTCCTTGTATCAAACGATCAAAAGCGTTTCGTGTAATTTCTTCCGCCGGCGCGGGCCGGCGGGGTACCGTTACCGCATCTTGATGACGGTCGTCTCTCTCTGGTAGTAGGTGATGATCCGCCACAAGGGCCGCAGGTCGATTTCGACCATGACCTCGGCGGTGCCGTCCGGGCTGATCTGCTGGGAGCCGTCGACCACGCTCGTGCCCTGCTGGAAGGCGACCAGATCGGTCCGGATATCGTCGTTCTCGGCCACGAAGTCGCTGACGGTGGTCGACGAGGTGATCACCAGCCCGTTGATCTGCTCGGCCAGTTTTCGCCGGGCGTCCAGCTCGGCGGCGCGGTAGGCCATGAGCTTGGCCTGCGCCGCGTTCCGGTTGCCCTGCTCAACGGCGCCCTGACCCGTCGCCCTGAGCGTGCGGGATATCCAGTCGGGCGCCTGTGCCGTAAGGCCCACGACAGCCCGATCGGCCGGGGACGGATTTTTCAGGTACTTCTCGGGCGGTACGCCCATGCCGGTTTCCCGAATCACCTTGTCCCTGTTTTCGAGGATTACCTTTTCAAAATCCTGTTTCCTGACCCGATCGCCGCGGTAGTGGGTTTCGGCCCAGTTCTGAATGGTCTTGATCACCTCCCGGAGCTTGATGGACAGTTCCACTTCAACGATCAGTTCCCGGGAGTGATAGCGGACGCCGGTCTCCTGCGCCCCTCGAACGAAAGTCCGCATATCCATGTCGACCTGGTCGGATTCCGCCACGAAATCCCGCACCGTGGTCCGGGAATTGATGAGGACGCCGCCGATCCGCTCACCGAGCCGCCGAAAGGCGTCGACCCGGGCGGCGCGGACGGCCATGAGCCGGCCCCGGGCGGTGCAGTGGGCCATCCAGTATTCCTTGGCCGCCGGTCCCATGTGCGAAAGGCTGCTGAGGCTGCCGCCGTCGGCCACGGGAGAAATGGGATCCTCGACGAAATTCTCCCGGGGGGCCCCCGCCCCGGTCTCCCGGATGGTCTTGACCTTGTTGGTGGTGGTCATCTGATCAAAGTCTTCTATCCGGATCCTGTTGCCCTGGTAGTACTTGCGGTGAAACCGCTTCAGCGTGGTGATAATCTCGTTGATCTTGACCTCCAGGGTGACCTCGCAGGTACCGTCTTCCATGTAATTCGGACCGCTCACCTCTTTCATGCCGCTGAGGAAGGAGGTCATCGCCGTCCTGATGGTATCCGATTCGGCCACGAAGTCCTTGACGGTCGTCTGCGAAGTGATCAACAGGCCGTTTATCCGCTCGGCGAGTTTCCGTATGGCGTCCGCCCGCGCCGCCCGGTAGGCCAGGAGCTTGTTCTGGGCCTTTTGCTGTTCGGTCAGGGAATCGGCCGCCGACAGGCCGGCCGCGTTTCCCGCGAACATACACAGCAGTGCCGTCATGCATACCAGGTGTTTCCTCACTCTCTGCATTTGTTCTCTCCTTCGATTCTTCTATGAGGGTCGCACGCCCCGGCAGAATGGACTACCGCGGACCGCCCCTCTCCTGCCTGACCCGCCGGCGGGCCCTGATATAAATCTCTTCGTCTTTTATCCGGAAGGCCCGGTCGTAATACTCCCCGGCCTTGTCCAGTTTTCCGGCCTTTTCGTACATAACACCCGCATTGAACATCGCCTCGTGGTCGGTGGGCACCTGCTGGATTGCGTTGAGATAATACTCCAGCGCCTCGCCGTAGTCACCGGCTTCCGCAAGCTTGTTCCCGGTCTCCACGAGATCGCTGTCCCCCTTCTGGAGGTGTTCGACGAACACCACCTCGTGGGGGCTGATGCGGGAAATGAATTCCTTGACGCACTGGTCGATGAGGCCGCTGATAATCTGGTCGGTCGGCGGGGGTGCGTCGGGAGTGCCGCCGAACATGGCCCCGAGGTTCATCCCGCCGGACTGCCGGTCCCTGTCGGAATCGTACTCCCGCGTCAGGGACACGCTGGCCAGCGTCTTACCGGTGTTGATGTTGTCCATGGTGAAATTCACCGCCGCCATGCAGTACCGGTGGACGAACCAGACGTCCTTCATCCGCCTGAGACGCGAATCGTATACCTGCTTTTTACGACGCTCGTCCCTGCTGTCGACCTTGACGTTGCCGTAAATCATGGCGTCGCAATCCGCCAGCTTCCCCGCACGGGCGGCAGTCGTGGTATCGGAAATCGCCATCTGCAGATCCCGCTCGTCCAGGATCGCCCGCAATCGCCGGCGGTCGACGAGCTGGTACCGGTTGTACTTCCGGTTGTACGTGTCAAGCAGCGCCTCGACCCGGTCGGAGGCGATTTCACCCCATTTCCGGCCCCGCCTTCCCATGCTGCCGAATTCGGCGATGCCGATATTCCTGATTCCCGCGGGTATGGCGTACTTGGCATTCCTGAAATAGGCGAGCCTGACGGGTGGCCCCTTGCTGCATCCGGCGAGAACCAGGAGAAGCAGGCCACAACACATAACCCGGGATTTGGGTAAGCTCATTAAGACAACCTCCATTGACATACAGATACTCGGATATGCGTATGACGGAGGATAACAAACTTGCTTTTACCGCGGTAGTGTTTTTTCGACAATCGATACATTTTTATACGCTCCCGACCGCCGGGCGCCCGACGGTCCGACCCCGCGTGTATACATTCGTACAGACCGGTGGAATGAAATTTCACGACAAATTGAATTATTCTTCCTTCATATTCGTTAGTTGTTATGGTTGAATATATTAAGGTCAGCCACACGCTCATCACGGACTAACCGGGGTTCAGGTATGGTGCTACCCGGGATTCGGTCTGTTCTTCTGTAACCGGTGGATGTCGCGGGAGACGGCACATGGAAAACGATGAAACCAAAGATCAGCAGCAGGAGACCGCCCAGGAACGATACAACAAGCTGGTAGAGAATCTCAACAATATCCGCAGCCGGGGCGTGGCGCTCGCCTATATCATTCTGCGCGACCTGGTTGACGCGGAGGAAACATTCAAGGAAGTAACCCTAACGGCGGCCAAGATGCAGGACCGCGGGGCACCGGAGCTGGACAACTTCGAACCATGGTTCTGGAACACCATGGAAACCATACTCGAGCGAAAGGTTGTGGATATCGAGCACCCCGGCCTGCTTCAGGGGGCAAACACCACGGGGGACATCGTTGCAACATTCCGCACGACGGAAATGCCGCCCAGAATCGGCTATAAACTGCTCATCCGCTCAACCAGTCAAGTCGGCGGTGAACCGCTCATGGTATTTCGCATGCGGTTCTTCGAGGGAAAAGACTGCAAGGCGATTTCCGAAGAAACCGATCACTCCCACAAGAAAACGTACGAGTACCTCAGCCAGGCGAAGCGGCACATCGAGGCCGGATGCGGCATCGTGATACCGGAACACGTCTCCGAGGATGAGCCGGCCGGAGAAAGCCTGCTGGTAACAGCGGAAAAATTTCTTTTCGGCGCGCTTGACGAACCCGAAAAAAGGGTTTTCGAGAAAGCGGTTTTGCAGAACGCAGAGACTTTCACCACGCTCTCGCAGCTCGCCTTCCGCGAGACCCGCCTGCGGCGTGTAGCCAGGTATCTCGGAAATGCCGGCAAGCTGGTCGACAAGAAGGAGAAGATCTCCGAAGCGATAAGCACTATCTCTACCGCCAAAGCGAGCACGAAGGCCGGACCCCACTCCTCAAGGACGGCGCATACCACGACCAAGGCGGCTCGAAAATCAAAACGCAAAACGTGGGTCGCCGTGATAGCCATCGTGGCGGTCCTCCTCATGGCGGGCCTTCTCGCCATCATGATACACGTCATGCAAAGCCGGCAGGACAACGACGTTGAAGATCTGAAAAATACCGAACGAGGGTCGCCGAAGAACACCAAGATCGAGGGCGAGCCCGCATCTCCCGGCACCGAGTAACCGGCCGGATAATTGACTCCGCCCACATTCCGGTTACGATATCCCTCTTGTTAACCTTCAATAACGGAATCTGCAGATGATTGTCTCATTGAACTGGCTCAGTGATTACGTGGACATCGATATGCCCGCCGAAGAACTCGGCGAGCTCTTCGACAACATGGGGTTCTGCTGCGAGGGGATCGAAAAAACCGACACGGATATCATACTGGATCTTGAAATCACCAGCAATCGTCCCGATCTTCTCGGCCACCTCGGGATCGCCCGGGAAGTGGCTGCCGCGACGGGAGCCGCGTTCCGGCCGCCGGACATCGCTTCGTTCCCGGAATCGGGAACGGTCGCGGAACTGGCCGCCGTCGAGGTCCGCGAACCCCGTCTCTGTCCCCGATACACCGCCCGGGTGATACGCGACGTCACGGTTGAACCGAGCCCGCGCTGGCTGGTCGACTACCTCGAAACCACGGGACTCAGAAGCGTAAACAACATCGTGGATATCACCAATTTCGTGCTGCTGGAGTATTCCCAGCCCCTGCACGCCTTCGACTACGACCGCCTCGGGGAACACCGCATCGTGGTGCGACGGGCGACACCCGGCGAAACAATCACGGCCATAGACGACAGCGAACACGCGCTCGACGAACACATGCTCGTGATAGCCGACGCCGCTCAACCGGTGGCAATCGCGGGAATCATGGGCGGCAGGGATACCGAAGTGACCGGCGATACCGTCACGGTGCTGCTTGAATCGGCGGAGTTCGATCCACTCAGCACGCGGAACACGAGCAGATCCCTCCAGCTTTCCAGCGAGAGCAATTACCGCTTTGAACGGGGCGTCGACCCCGCCGGCGTGGAAACGGCCTCCCGGCGGGCCTGCGCGTTGATATGCGAAATCGCCGGGGGACAGGCGGCCGAAGGAATGGTCGACGTCGGGACCACGCAGCCCGCCGGACGCGCGGTTGCTCTCAGGCCTGAACGAACGAACACGCTGCTCGGCATCGACATCCCCGTCGCCGAACAGGAGCGGTATCTGGCCGGACTGGGGCTGAATCCGTCACGGGAAAAAAACCGGATCGTTTGCGCAGTACCCTCGTTTCGGCGAGACATCACCCGGGAAGCCGACCTGATAGAGGAGGTCGCCCGGCTGCACGGTTACCACAACATAACCGCCGGGAAAAAGGTCTCCCACCCGGTCATCGCGACCGCCCGGGAAGATCGCCTCAGGAGGCGCGTCGTCACCATTCTCAACGCCGCCGGTTTCGACGAAACAATCACTTTCAGTTTTCTGAGCCGGGAAGAGTGCGGTCACTTCGGCGTCCAGGAACCGGTCGCCGTCGACAGCACCATACGGCGCAGCGACAACGCCCTCCGTCCGACCCTGATTCCCTCGCTCCTGAAGGCCGCCCGGTACAACCAGGATGCCGGTAACGACGATATCGCACTCTTCGAAGTCGCCGCCGTGTACCGCCCGTCCGACGACCGGTTACCGGAAGAGTATACCGAGATAGCGCTCCTCGCCACCGGTGGACCGCGTCGCTTGAAGGGCGCTGTTGAATTACTCTGCCGACGTATCTGTCCGGGGTGCGCACTGCGCAGCGTCCCGGCGCCCCTGCCCGGATTCAGGCAGGAACTGTCGGCCGGGTTGACGCTGGAAAGCAGGGAGGCGGGTTGTTTCGGCGCCGTTTCTTCAGCGGTCCGCGAGCATTACGGCCTGAAGAACGATATCGCCGCCGGGGCCCTTCGGTTCGACGTTCTCGATGCGAACGCCGTTTTGACCAGGAAGGCCTCGCCGCTGCCGAAATTTCCTCCCGTGACCCGCGATCTCTCCCTGATCGTCGACGAATCCGTCACCTGGAAGGAATGCACCGACGTCATTACCGCCCTGGGACAGGAAACGCTCGCCGGCATCGACTACGTGACCACCTATCGGGGAAATCCCATACCCGCCGGAAGAAAATCCGTTACCTTCGCCCTGCAATACCGTTCCGACGAGGGCACCCTCACCGGCGAAGAGGCCGACGCGGGCATCGAAGAGATCATCGCAGCCTTTCACAAGGAACTCGGCGCCGAACTTCGGCAACGATAATCCATGGCCGGCAACGCGGACAAGGCGACGGCGACACGCGTGCTCAAAACACTGCGCGCCGCGGGGTACACGGCGTACTTTGCCGGCGGATGCGTCAGGGACATGCTGCGGGGGGCCCGCAGCAGGGACTACGACATCGCCACCGACGCCGCGCCGCAGGAGGTGCGCCGCCTGTTTCGCCGCACGCTCATGGTGGGCGAGCAATTCGGTGTCGTCGTCGTTCTTGAACATGACCGCCGCAGCAAGCGCCGGTCCGTAGAGGTGGCGACGTTCCGCAGCGACCTGTCCTACAGTGACGGGCGCCGCCCGGACGGCGTGACGTTCGCCTCGCCGGAGGAGGACGCCCGACGGAGGGATTTCACCATAAACGGAATGTTCTACGACCCCGAAACGCAAGAAGTGATCGACTACGTGGGCGGAAGAGCAGACCTGGAAAAAGGCGTGATCAGGACCATCGGCCGTCCTGAAAAACGGTTCGGCGAAGACTACCTGCGAATGCTCCGCGCGGTGAGATTCTCTTCCCGCCTCGGTTTTCGCATCGATCCCGCCACCGCCCGGGCCATAACGGCGCACGCCCCGAAGATCGCCGCCATCAGCGGCGAAAGAATCTTCGAGGAACTCCGCATGATCCTGGCCGCAAAAAACCGGGCGGCGGGACTTGCCCGGCTCCAACAGTTTTCCCTGGCCCGTCCCATCCTGCCCGAGTTGTTCGATCCGGACGCGCTCTGGACCGCGGGTGTCGAGCGGGTCGGCATGCTTCCCCGAAACAGCCGCGCGGAGACGGTGTTCGGGGCACTGCTCCTGGAGCTCTCGACCGCGGCGCTGCGCGGTATCGCCCGCCGCTGGGGCGCAGCCAACCGCTGGCGGGATACGATGATCTTCTATGCACGCAACCGCGACACCTGGCGGGAAGCGGCGGACAGGCCGCTGTGCGATTTCAAGCGTCTCGTGGGCGTGGAAAACCGGCGGGAACTGTTTACCCTGTGGAAGATTCGGGAAAAGAAACAAACCGGTTCGACAACAAGAACGCGACGGGTGATCAGACGGGCCGACGCCCTCGATCCGGCTGCCATACGGCCGCGGCCGCTCGTCACCGGCGACGACCTGAAGTCGCTGGGACTCACGGAGGGAAAAAAGCTGGGGAGGATTCTTCGGGAACTCTATGACGCGCAGTTGAACGAAACCCTGAAAAGCCGAAAAGCAGCCCTGAAGAAGGCAAAAACGATGATCAGGGACAGCCGATAGGGCGGCATGTCCTCAGCCCGTGAATCGCGAAAGTGCCAGGCACCCGTTGTGGCCCCCGAAGCCGAAGCTGTTGGACAGGACGTGATCGACCGTCTGTTCCCGCGGGTTCAGGGGTATGAAGTCCAGGTCGCATTTCTCGTCGGGATGTTCCAGGTTCATCGTGGCCGGCAAGACGCAGTCACGTATCGCCAGCGAGCAGGTAAGCAGTTCCACCCCCCCGGTAGCCCCGAGCATGTGCCCCGTGCAACTCTTCGTCGAAGACACCGCCAGCCCGTTGTAGGCGTATTCACCAAAAACCTTCTTGATGGCCTCGGTTTCACCGAGGTCTCCCAGGATCGTGCTCGTGCCGTGGGCGTTGATATACCCGATATCATCCCGGTTCAACCCGGCGCTCTTGATCGCCTTCGCCATCGCCGCCGCGGCCCACGTCCCCTCCGGATCGGGCGCGGTGATGTGATGCGCATCGCACGTGGCGCCGTAGCCGGTGAGTTCCGCGTAGATTTCTGCACCGCGTTTTTTCGCGTGTTCCAGTTCTTCGAAGACGACGCAGCCGGCGCCCTCCGCCAGGAGGAAGCCGTCGCGATCCCTGTCCCACGGTCGTGAAGCCCCCTGGGGATCGTCGTTCCTGGTGCTCAAGCCCTTCAGGGCGCAGAAACTGCCCAGGCCGATAGTGGTCAGCGCCGCCTCGCTGCCGCCGGTAATGACGATGTCGGCCTCTCCGGACCGGATCATATTCAACGATTCACCCATGGCGTGCGCCGCGGACGCGCACGCGGTGACAACTGAGAAATTCGGTCCGCTGAGGCCGTACATGATGGCCAGATGCCCGCCGGCGGCGTTTATCATCATGCGGGGTATCGTGAACGGGCTGACCTTGCGCGCCCCTTTTTCCAACAGCCGGACGTGCTGCTCTTCAAGGGTCAGCAAGCCGCCGATCCCGCTGCCCAGTATCACCGCGCACCGCGACAAATCTTCCTTTTCGAAATCAATCCCGCTGTCATCGACGGCCTCGCCGCCGGCCTGGACGGCGAACTGGGCATAGCGGTCCATCCGCTTGCTCTCCTTGGCCGATATGTACTTCTCGTCGGGTCCCTCCCAGTTTTTTACCTCTCCCCCTATTTTGCTTGCGAACGGCGAGGCGTCAAAAAGGGTTATATCGGCGATACCGCTCTTTCCCTCAAGCAGTGCCGGCCAGTAGGCTTTAACACCGCAGGCCACCGGATTCACGGTACCGAGACCTGTTATTACGACTCGTCTTTCGGCCATCTCAGTAATTCAGCCCCACACTGTAACTGGCGTGCGTCAACAAGGCGGAAAAACCACGAAATCGGATGCTTAATCCTTGTTCGCGTTTTCCACGATATGGTCGATAGCCTGCCCGACCGTCTGGATCTTTTCCGCGACCTCGTCCGGTATGCTCAATTCGAATTCATCTTCGAATTCCATGACGAGTTCCACCGTATCCAGGGAATCGGCGTTCAGGTCGTTGACAAAAGACGTTTCGCGGGTAATCTCGCTTTTGTCCACGTTCATCTGTTCGGAAACAATCTCTATCACCTTGTTTTCGATATCTTCTACTGACACTTCTCAATCTCCAAATATCTTGATACAGCCAGCTTAAGTGTATGTTTCCACCGGCAACCGGCACCGTACAGCGCCGTTCTTCGCCTCCGTATGCCACCGCGGCAACGGATATTCGCCGGATTTGATACATGTCTGTACAGGCCAAAAGCCATTGTGTCAATAGTTTTCAAACCTGTTTTTCCGTGAACTACATGTGCATGCCACCGTCGATACTCAGCGTCTGTCCGGTAATGTACCTGGAGGCATCGCTCGCAAGGAAGGCCACGCCGTCGGCAATATCTCCCGGTGTACCGAAGCAATTCATGGGAATCTGCTGCATCGCCATGTCCTTGGCCTCCTGCGGCAGCACCTCCGTCATCTCGGTCTGGATGAACCCGGGACAAATGCAGTTTATCCTGACATTTCTCTTGGCCAGTTCCTTCGCCGCGGACTTACTCAGGCCGATCATGCCCGCCTTGCTCGCCGCGTAGTTCGGCTGACCCCGGTTTCCCTCCAGACCGCTGTAACTTGACATATTTATGATCGAACCGCACCGTTGTCGCATCATTACTTTCGCGGCTTCCCTGGTCCCGATGAAAGCACTGCGGAGGTTTACCTTCAACACCAGATCCCAGTCTTCATCAGACAGCATCACCGTTATGTTATCACGGGTGATCCCGGCATTATTGACCATCACGTCAAGCCGGCCATGGGCATCAACGACACTACCGACCAGGGACGCGAAGGCCTCGGAATCGGTTACATCGACTTCCGCGGTGTCGAAACCGTCGGGGTCGCCCAGTTCCCCCGGAGCGCGTGCCAGCGTCTCGGCGTTGATATCGACCGCGGTCACGGTCATTCCCCCGTCCAGCAGCCGGCGGCAGATCGCCAGCCCTATTCCGCGGGCCCCGCCGGTGACAATTGCCACTTTCTCGTTGTCCGGTACCGATTTTGATTTCACCATAACGGCCTGTCTCCCGTTTCCATATGTTGTTGTTGCTGTTTCAGTTCCCGGATTGTCCCGCGGCCAATTCCGCAACGGCGGACGCCGTATTGACCGGGATTACCGTTACCTTCCTGTCAATCCGTCTCATCAAGCCCTTCAGCGTCTTGCCGGGACCTATTTCATACGCCGATTCCATCCCGCGCGAAATGAAATACACCATTGACTGATGCCACCGGATCGCCCCGGTCAACTGCCTGATCAGCCGATCGGCAATGTCGGCAGCCCCGGTGCACGGCAGGGCGTCGACATTGGTGACGACGGGGCAGGCAGGGGCTGCAAAAGACACCCCGTCGAGCATGGTGCGGAACTCGTCGGCCGCGGGTGCCATGATGTCGCTGTGAAAGGCGCCGGCGACGTTTAACGCGGTCGCCCTGGCTTCGAACTCTTCCTCCGCCAGCGCGACAGCCCTTTCGCAGGCATCGCTGTCCCCGGAGATCACAATCTGGCCCGGGCAATTGAAATTGGCCGGCGTCAGCACACCGTCGCCGCGCGCCCGGTCGCAGAGATCGTCGACCCGCTCTTCGTCGAGGCCCATCACCGCCACCATCCCGCTGGGGCGGGCCTCGGCTGCAGCCTGCATCAGTCGTCCCCGTTCGGCGACCAGCGTCACCGCGGTCTCGAAATCCATGGCGCCCGCGGCGTAAAAGGCGGTATATTCACCCAAGCTCAGGCCCGCACAGGCGTCCGGCCGGGGAGCAGTCTCGCTCAGGGCAGCGAGCAGTGCCGCCGACACGGTAAATATACAGGGTTGCGCGTTGCTGGTACGCGTCAGTTCTTCCTCCGGCCCCTCGAAACACAGCTGCCGGACGGGCAGGCCGGTAGCAGCCTCGGCCCTGTCGAAGATCTCGTCGGCGGCCGGGTATACCCGGGGCAATTCTTCACCCATGCCGATGTGCTGCGCGCCCTGTCCGGGAAAAAGATATAGCGTCTTCGACATTGTGGATCAGTTCCTCGTTTCAGCCATGTGAATACGCAGAGAGAACCCGTACACCGCGTCCTGTCACAACCTGATCACCGCGCCGCCCCAGGTCAATCCCGCACCAAACGCGGCCAGTATAATCAGTGAACCGGGGCCGATCGAACCGTCCGTGACGGCCTCATCGAGCGCCAGCGGGACAGAAGCCCCGGACGTGTTCCCCCGGCGGTCGATGTTGATATAGACCTTCTCAAGCGGAAAGTCGTACTTTTTGATCGCCGATTTAATGATTCTTATATTAACCTGGTGGGGAATAATCAGGTCGACGTCGTCCGTCGAAAGCCCGCAGTGACTCATGCAGTCGCCGAGGACCCACTGCATCTTTTCAACGGCGAACTTGTACACATCCCTGCCCCTCATCTTCACCAGGTGTTCCTTGTTGTCGATGACTTCGTGGGATACGGGGGTCCGTGTGCCGCCGCCGGGAATATGGATGAAATCCCAGCCGCTTCCGTCGGACTGCATAACCGTGTACATGATGCCGGTGTCGGGATCCTGCGCGGGTTCCAGGACGACCGCGCCGGCACCGTCGCCGAACAGGATGCAACTGCCACGATCGGTAAAATCCGCGTGGCGGGACAGGGCGTCGGCCCCGATCACCAGTATGCGCGAATACTTCCCGGTTTCGATAAACTGGCTGGCAATCGACAGGCTATAGACAAAGCCGCTGCATGCCGCAGAGACATCGAACGCGGCCGCGTTTCGGGCCCCGAGGGCCTCCTGGATGAAACAGGCGGTAGCCGGAAACGGCATGTCGGGCGATATCGTGCCGCAGATGATCAGGTCGAGCTGTTCAGGAGAAACCCCCGATTTCTCGAGGGCCTCGCGCGCGGCATCGACGGCAAGCATGCTGGTACACTCGCCGTCGGAAAGGAGGTGTCGCTGTTTTATGCCGGTCCGCTTGGTGATCCATTCGTCGGAGGTGTCCAGGATCTGCTCGAAGTCCCGGTTGGTCATCACACGTTCGGGAATGGCCGACCCGTATCCCGTCAGGGCTGCCCGGGGAGATTCTTTCATATCCACATTCCTTGTCACTTTCTCCCGAGCCGCTGGGCAATCAACTGGTTTACATGATGATGAGAGAAATCCGTGGCGGTGGTAATTGCATTCTTGATGCCCCGGGCCATACTGGCACCATGACAGATAAGCCAGATACCGTCCACGCCGAGCAGCGGCGCGCCCCCGTAATCGTTAAAATCGTACGTGGAATGTATCTGATCAACAAGCTGCTTGAACTTCTCAAAGTGCCGCGGCGCGGCGGCGGCCACCTTGTCCAGGAAAAAACCGACGATATCCTCGCCGAGGCCTTCCATGAGTTTCAGTATCACGTTACCGACGAACCCCTCGCATATCAGCACATCACACACGCCGCGAAGAATATCGCGGCTCTCGACGTTGCCGACGAAGTTCAAATCGGCATCTGCCCGCAACAGCTCACCGGTGGCCTTCACGAGTTCATTGCCCTTGCCCTCTTCTTTGCCCACTGACAGCAATCCGACCCGGGGGGCCTCGTTTTGGAAGATTCTCTCGAAATAAATCGAGGTCATAACGGCGTATTCGTACAGATTCTGCGGCCGGCAATTGACGTTCGCCCCGACATCGCAGATGGAAACAGGGTTGCCGAAGGCGGGGGAGGTAACGGCAATCCCCGGCCGCTGCACGCACTCCAGCATGCCGAGTTTCATATGGGCCGCCGCCACGCATGCGCCGGTATTTCCGGCCGAAACGCAGGCATCGACCTTGCCCTCCTTCTGCATGTCCGCAAGCAGGGCGATAGAACTCGCCGGCTTCTTTTTCAAGGCGACAACCGGGGATTCCCCCATTCCGATAACCTGTTCGCTGTGGCAGACGTCGATTTTATCTTCCGGGTATCCCTCATACTCCCCGAGATTTTTTTCTATTTCTTCCCGGTCCCCCACCAGTATCAGTTGATCATCATCCCCCAGGTTCCGGCAGGAATCAACCGCCCCGGCCACGACAATACCGGGTCCGCCGTCACCGCCCATTACATCGACACCGATACGCATTATGGTACCATCCTCAGCTTTCTTCGCCCACCTTCAAGCTCAGTCCGGGCCGTACATACCCGCAATTACTGCACGCGGCGTGCGGCAACTTCGGTTGGTTACAGCGGGGGCAATCCGCATAGTTGACCGGACACAGCGCCTGGTGGCTCCTGCGACGGCGTGTTCGCGAACGACTCAATTTCTGTTTCGGCAGCATGGTATAATATCCACTGGAAAGTATCGCGGACAGGGGCCACACATACACCACGACACAGGTACGCGCATCTCCACTGTCCACAGGTTTCGAACGGTTTGGCGAAAAATAGCCTCAATGGGCGGGGCTGTCAAGTGGAAATTAAAAGGCCCGCCCCCGGTGAAAATAATAAAAAGACAATACCGGCGCAAACCCGCCCTGCTCAAGAAGCAATAGTCGAATGGCATGCGGCCGGAAATTGCCAATCCCGGGGATGGAAAAAGTATTTTGTCATATAGCATCCCTAAATCATTTCCCCGGCAGGCCCGAACGGGGCGTCGCACGAATGGCGATAACGGAACCGACGACCACCAGCAGGCCGGCGGGATACAACGCCAAAGCAGGGACCTCTTCAAGTATGAAATAGGCGAGAATCCCCGCGAAAATAAACTGCCCCAGGCCGGCGACGGCCACGACCTGACCGCGGAGTTTTTTCATGCAATAGTTGAATATCGAGTGCCCCAGGACGGTGGGTATGATCGCCAGTCCGAGAATCATGTACAGGCCCCGTGTACCCCCGACGGCGGCGGGATTGGTTCCCATCGCCAGGGCCAGGCACAGGCAGCCGATTCCTCCCGCACCGTACAGGGGTACCACGTACAGCCATATCGACGGAAAATCGTGGTTTCTCTTGGCCATGACCAGGTAGACGGCAAGAAAGAGCATGGAGAGGAAACACAGAAGATCCCCCGTCAGGGCGGCGACATCGAAATGGAAATCCGCAATCCCCAGTACCCCCACGCCCGCCAGGGCCGCGGCGGTACCGACCAGCTCCCCGACGTTCAGCCGCTCCCGCGCGAGGATCACCAGAAGAAACGGCGTGACGACCGGAACCATCGTCACGATCAGCGTGGCGTTCGCGGCGGCGGTGCGCCGCGTTCCGAGGATCCAGAGAACAAAGTGTGCGCCCATGAACAATCCCGGTATCGCCGCCTTCAACAGGTGGCCGGGCGTAAAGGCACCCCGGTGCCGGGCCAGATCCCTGCAAAAAAGCGGCAGAAGAATAACGGTCGCGGCGAGGAGCCGGTAGGAGGCCAGCAGCACATCGTCACACGCGCACGACTTTATCATGATGGCCGCGGTCGAGCAGGCAAGCACCCCCACTCCCAGCAGGATATACGGTCCGCCGTTCATATCAGTAGTTCGCGAATGCGTGCGCATTGAAACGGGGGATTATACCGGCACACGCGGCAAAGAAAATCCCCAATTCACTCAATCCTCGCGCCGGCGGCTTGGAAAATCCTGTGCCATGCCGTAGTATAGCTGGCGGCAGTGATCGAGAAGGAATCGCGCGATGGCGGAAAAACAAGCAGTACGGGAACAAGAAGGATACTTCGGCCGATACGGCGGCAGGTTCGTCCCGGAGACCCTCGTGCGGGCCCTGGATCAGCTTGCCGAAGAATTCGAAACGGCATGGACCGACGAGGATTTCAGAAACAAGTTCGACCGCTGCCTGCGTGACATCGCCGGCCGCCCGAGCGAGCTGTATTTCTGCAAGCGGCTGACCGAAAAACAGGGCGGGGCGAAAATATACCTGAAGCGGGAGGATATGAACCACACCGGGGCGCACAAGATCAACAACACCCTCGGACAGGCCCTGCTCGCCATCCGCATGGGCAAGAAACGCGTCATCGCGGAAACCGGCGCCGGCCAGCACGGCGTGGCCACCGCCACGGCGGCAGCGGTATTCGGACTCGATTGCGACGTGTACATGGGTACCGAGGACATGCGCCGCCAGGCCCTCAACGTCTTCAGAATGGAACTCCTGGGGACGCGCGTCATTCCGGTAGAGACCGGCCAGAAGACCCTGAAGGATGCAACCAACGAGGCGCTCCGGGACTGGATGGGCAGTTCCGAGCATACCCACTATATCCTCGGATCGGTCTGCGGACCCCACCCCTTCCCCCTGATGGTCAGGGAGTTCCAGTCGTGTATCGGCATCGAGGCGAAACGGCAGATGCTGGCGGCGGAAGGACGGCTTCCGGACGTCGTCGTCGCCTGTGTGGGCGGCGGCAGCAACGCGGCGGGTATATTCGCCCCCATGATCGACGACGACAGCGTCGAAATGGTCGGCGTGGAGGCCGGCGGGACAAGCCTGGAACTCGGTCATCACGCCGCCCCGCTCTGCGTGGGCGGCACCGGCGTCCTGCACGGTTCCTACAGCTACGTCCTGCAGAACGAAGACGGCCAGACCGCGGAAGTGCACAGCGTCTCGGCGGGACTGGATTATCCCGGCGTCGGCCCGGAACACAGTTTCTGGAAAGATGCCGGCCGCGTGCGGTACACCAACTGCAGCGACGAGCAGGCCCTGGACGCCCTGCTCGAACTGAGCAGGGCCGAGGGTATCATCCCGGCAATCGAATCCTCACACGCGGTGGCGGAAGCCATGAAGATCGCCCCGGAACGCGACGCGGACGACATCGTCCTGATCAATCTCTCGGGCCGCGGGGACAAGGACTGCAACGAAATCCAGGAGATTCTCAATCGCAGGGAGCGACAGCCGTAAACGCCACCGTGAGCGGCTGGGTGGTTAACCATGCGGGTCGAACCGGAACCAACGTCGACAGGGAGCCGAAAACGTCTCCTGAGGATCGGCCTCGCGGCCCTGCTCACGGCCGGGCCGGGCCTGCTGGCAGCCTGGTTGATCATTACCCGCGTCCTGCCCCCGCGCACGTTCCGGGATGATATCCCGCGCCCGCCGCCACGGGTCGATCGCCCCCCCGAAAATCCGCCGCGGACCTACCCGGAAGTGATCGCGGGGATCGAACGGCAGCGTGCCACCCTCGCGTCGAAACTGCAGGCCGTTTCGCGCGATAAAAACCGCGCGATCGTCGCGTCGGCGCGCCGCGCCCTCGCGCATGCCGTCAGGACGATCATCCCCTTCTGGTACGGTACGAAATGGGACTTCAACGGCACGAGCCAGACGCCCGGCGAGGGCGCGATCGCGTGCGGGTACTTCGTCTCAACGGTCCTGCGCGACGCGGGATTGAAGGTGGAACGGGTGTCACTGGCCCGGCAGGCCTCGGAGAAGATTATCAAGACACTCGTCGGCGAGGCATACATTCGCCGCTTCAGCAATACCTCCGTCCGCCGGTTCGTGGAATCGATACGAAAAGACGGCGACGGGATCTACGTGGTCGGGCTTGACTACCACGTCGGGCTTGCCGTCTGCGACGGCGGACAGGTTTCGTTCGTGCACGCCACCCGCCTCGGCCCCGGGCGGGTCATCAGCGAACCGGCGTCGGACAGCAGGGCGATTGCCGATTCCCGCTACCGGGTCTACGGGCACATAACCGCCGACGACGGCCTGGTGCGAAAGTGGCTGGCGGGCGCGCCGGTGCCGACACAGTAGAAACATGCCGGGGCGCTGCGCCGCCGGCCGGGAGAGGGACATGCACGACATACTGAAACGCATCGCCATTGCGCTGGTGGTGACGGTCGCGATCTGCCTGGCCCTGATGACCTTCGAAAACATCCGGCGGCTGGGCTCCACGCTCCTGGCATCCGTGGGGATCATCGGGATTATCGTGGGCCTCGCCGCACAGAAGACGATCGGGACCTTCATCGCCGGCATCCAGTTGGCATTCACCCAGCCTATCAGGGTCGACGACGTGGTGATCGTCGAGAACGAGTGGGGGCGGATCGAGGAAATCACCCTGACCTACGTGGTGGTGAAGATCTGGGATCTCAGGCGGCTGATACTGCCGGCGACGTACTTCCTGGAAAAGCCGTTTCAGAACTGGACCCGCACCACGGCCGACCTGCTCGGCACCGTCTACATCTACGCGGATTACAGTATCCCGGTCGAGCCGCTCCGGCAGGAGCTTGAGCGGATCCTCCGGAACAGCGGCGAATGGGACGGGAAAGTCTGCGGCCTGCAGGTAACCGGCGCCTCCGAGCGGACGGTCGAGCTGCGGGGGCTTATCAGCGCCCCCGACGCCTCCGCCGCCTGGAACCTCCGGTGCCTGGTCAGGGAACAGCTCGTCGCGTTCATCCGGACCCGCTATCCCGGCTCGCTGCCGAAGGTCAGGGCGGCATTCGAAAAAACCGGCGGGCCGCAGGCCGCGGACACGGCTCCGGCACCCGCCGCGGAAACCCATTATGAAGAAAAAGAACAGGCATAAAAACGGCGTCAGCAAAATCGGCCTCCCTCCCGGCAGCCTGGTGTATACGGGCCGGCACACGGCGGAAGAGGCCAGGATCACGCTGATCGACTACGACCGGGAACGCTTTACGGAGCGGACCCTCGAAGACATCGCGGCGTGCCGTGAATACCTGGAGAAACCGTCCGTCTCGTGGATCAACATCACCGGCCTCAACGACACCGGCATGATCCGCAACACCGGCGCGGTCTTCGGCCTTCATCCCCTGGTCCTCGAAGACGTCCTGAACGCACGCCAGCGGCCGAAAACCGAAGATTACGGCGACTACCTCTTCCTCGTGTTCAAGATGCTGTACGCGGACCGGGATACCGGCGGAATCACCACCGAACAGGTCAGTCTGATCTTCGGTCGCGGATACGTCCTGAGCTTCCAGGAGCGCCCGCAGGACGTCTTCGATCTTATCCGCGACCGGCTGCGGTCGGCCAAGGGCCGGATCCGGACCGGCGGGGCCGATTACCTGGCCTACGCCCTTCTCGACGCCGTCGTGGACAATTACTTCCTCGTCCTGGAACGCTACGGAGACCGGATCGACGATCTCCACGGGCTGATCCTGGAACGGCCGGTCCCCGACACGCTGCAGAAGATCCAATTCCTCAAGAAGGAGATGATTGCGATCAGAAAGGCCCTCTGGCCCCTCCGCGAACTGGTCTCCTCCCTGGAGAAAACCGACAACACGCTGGTGGCTGACACCACCGGGCCGTATATCAGGGACGTCTACGAGCACACGGTCCAGGTGATCGATACGCTCGAATCGATTCGCGACACGCTCGCGGGCATGCAGGACCTGTACCTCTCCAGCGTCAGCAACCGGATGAACGAGGTGATGAAGGTCCTGACGATTATCGCGACCATTTTCATTCCCGTGACATTCATCGCGGGTATCTACGGGATGAACTTCGAATACATGCCCGAGTTGAAATTCCCCTGGGCCTACCCCGCGGCGCTGGGAGTGATGCTCCTTGTCGTCGCGGTGATGCTTCTCTATTTCAAGCGAAAACACTGGCTGTGACACAACGCAAAACGGAAAGGACACCCGATGGCAACGACGAACAGACGCGACTTCACGAGAACAATGGGGCTCGGCGGCCTCGGCCTCGTCGCCGCGGGATGCGGGACGGGGCAGCAGACCCTGCGGGCCGGCACCCGCGATTCGACACGGCGGCCCAACGTTGTACTCATTCTCGCCGACGACATGGGCTTCTCCGACGCCGGCTGCTACGGCGGCGACGTCCGCACGCCCACCCTCGACGCCCTGGCGGCCCGGGGCCTGCGGTTCACCCGGCACTACTCCACCGGGCGGTGCTGGCCCTCCCGGGCCTGCCTGCTGACCGGCTACTACGCCCAGCACGTCCGCCGCGACGGCCTGCCGGGCATAAAGAGGGGAACGCGGCCCGCCTGGGCGCCGCTGCTGCCGGCACTGCTGAAACCCCTGGGGTACCGTTCCTACCACTCCGGCAAGTGGCACATCGACGGGAAGCCGGAGGACAACGGTTTCGCGCGGTCCTGGGGCCGGCACCGCCGCGGCTGCGACTGGGACCGCTTTTTCTCCTCAAAAAGGTGGAAAGAAGACGGCGTCACCGCCCCGGTCAAACAGAACGAACCCTACTATTCGACGGTGGCCATCGCCGACCACGCGATCCGGTGCCTCAAACTCCACAAGAAAGATCACGCGGGGGATCCCTTTTTCCAGTACGTGGCCTTTTACGCGCCCCACTTCCCCCTCCATGCCCTGAAAAAGGACATCGAAGCGTACGAGGGATACTACCGCCCCGGCTGGGACGCCATGCGCGAAAAGCGACTGGCGCGGATGAAAGAGATGGGCATCGTCGACTGCGGGCTCTCTGCCCGCCACCCGGAGATCACACCACACTGGAACCTCCCGGCGGAGAAACTGAAACAGCGCATCGGTCCCGGGGAGGCGGCGCGGGCGGTGGCCTGGGAGTCGCTGACCGACGAGCAGAAACGGTTCCAGGCCCGCAAGATGGCCATCCACGCGGCCATGATCTCCCGTATGGACGCGGAAATCGGGAGGATCGTCCAACAGCTCAAGGACATGGGTGCGTACGAGAACACGCTGATACTCTTCGCCTCGGACAACGGGGCCAGCGCCGAGCAGATCATCCGGGGCGACGGGCACGACACGTCCGCCCCGCCCGGCTCGGCGAAGAGCTACCTCTGCCTGGGTCCCGGCTGGTCGACCTGCGCGAACACCCCCTTCCGCCTCCACAAGCACTGGAACCACGAGGGCGGGACCGCGTCGCCGCTCATTGCGCACTGGCCGGCGGGGATCGCATCCGGCGGCGGGCTGCGGCACGATCCCTCGCACTTTATCGACATCGCCCCGACCATACTGGACCTCGCCGGCGGATCGTGGCCGGAAACCTGCCGGGACAAGGCCGTCCCCCGCCACCCGGGCACGAGCCTGGTACCGGCATTTGCGACCGACGGCGCCCTCGGGAAGCGGACGCTGTGGTGGGCCCACCAGGGCAACAAGGCGATCCGTATCGGCGACTGGAAACTGGTCTCCCGGAGTCACAACGATAACGCGTGGGAACTGTACAACCTCTCGGACGACCGCTGCGAGCAGAACGACCTGTCGGCGAAATACCCGGAGAAGGTCGCGGCCATGGCAAAGCAGTGGCAGGCCGTCGGCGACGGCTTCCGCCGGGACCTCAAGAAATCAACCTGATCGTTTTTTGTAAAGGTTCCGTCATATGTCAATGCGTGTGGCGTTCAACCTGACTGTCGCCGCAACCATCCTGCTGCCGGCGGCGGCCGGGGCCGCCGCCGAAAGCGGCCGCCTTCATACATGCGCGTCGTGACGATGTATTGTTTTTTCCGTGCATCTACTATCCCTTTTCCGCGTTTCGCTTCTTTCGCCGGGCCTGCCAGGCCGCGACGTCCATCGCGAGCGTTGTCCAGTGATCGATAGCCGGGTCCCCGAACTCGTGTTCCTTTGCCAGCGTACCGATCTCGCGGTAGCCGAAATGCTTCTTGTACCAGGCGATCGTCTTCGGCAGGTCGGCATTCGTGATGACGGTCTTCACGCCGCGGGCGGCCATGGCCTCCACCCGCGCCGCCTGCAGCCTGATACCGAGGCCCCGCCCCCGGTAATCCGGATGCACGACCATCAACTGCGTCTTGCCCTCGGTCGGCGAAACGATCTTGTAGCCGCTCAGCCCGGCGACCCGGTCCCCGTCGCGGGCCACGAAGTAGCAGCGGATATCCAGGTCCGGCATCTCCGCGGAGGGGATGCGGTGCATGTTCGCAATCTCCAGCAGCGCCATCATGGCGGGGAGATCCTCCTCGCGCGCCGGTTTGATGGGCATGTCGCTCATGGCCGCTCCTTCCCGGACGGCGCAGCCGCGCGGTCAGGGCGCCGGGCCCAGGCCCATCATCGCGCGGGCCTCGGCGGGCGCGGCGATCTCCCGCTCGAGTTCGCCGGCGATGCGGACCACCCGCTCGACCATTTCCACGTTGGTGGCCAGGCGGGTCCGCGCCGTGTCGTAGAAGAGGTTGTCCTCGATGCCGACCCGCACGTGGCCGCCCATCGCGATCGCCGCCGTGTTGATGGGTAACTGGAACTTGCCGAGACCCGTCGCCGACCATACCGCGTTCGGCGGGAGTCCCTGGACAAAGGCGCACAGGTTGAGCACCGTCGCCGGTGCCGTGTGCATGGAACCCAGGAGTATATTGAAATAGTACGGCGGGGTGATGATGCCCTTTTTGATCAGCATCTTGGCCGTGTTGACCATCCCCAGTTCGAGCACCTCGATCTCCTGCTTGATGCCGCGCTGCTTCATCCGGGCGGCCAGGCGCTCTATCATGTCGGGATGATTGATCGACGGACCGTCCGGAAAGTTCAGCGAGCCGGTGGTCAGGCTCCCCATGTCCGGCCTGCCCTTCCCGGTAAGATCGAGCACCGACGACCGCTGGCGAAATGCGCGGTACCGCCGTCCGCTGGTCGTCGCGCAGATGATTGCGCCGGGCCGCTCCCGCCGGATACCCCGGATCATCCGCCCGAAGATCCGCCGGTGGAAGGTGGACCGCCCCGCGGTGTCGCGGGCGTGGACGTGCACGACGGCCGCGCCGGCGTCAATGCACTTCACGGCGTCCTCGATAACCTCGTCGGGCTGAACGGGGACGTGCGGCGTCATGTCGCGCGTGGGTATGACACCGGTCAGGGCAGCGTTGATGATGAGCTTGGGATAGGGTTCGACGGGGTGGGGAAACCCCACGTCCGGGCTGCCGGCCTTCTTTTTCTTGCTCACTATTACCCTCCGCGTGCGGGGTTGTTTTGACCCGGGCGAACTATCCCGGGCGGAATAATAGTGCCAGACCGCTCCGTTTCTGTCAACTCCCAACGGGGCGAACGCCCGCAACCGCACGTTCCGGCGGCGCGGCGCCTTGCCCCCCCGCCGCCGCATCGGTACTATAGGGCACCTGTAATCGGACGGACGCAAATCGCGCGGCGGTTTCCGCGAGTCGCGACCGAACTATTCGTTTTGAGGAGCAGTATCGATGGCGTCACCGAAAATCGGCCGCGACAGGAAGTGGCGGTCGCTGCCGGAAAAGTTCCAGCTCAGGGGCCTGCCGGGATACTCCTTCCCCGGCATCCCGACCCCCCCCATCGTGACCACCTACCTGCTGGTCAACCAGCTCCTGGGCAACGAATGGCGCAGCCGGGACGAGATCGCGGCCGGGCAGTTCGGGCAACTCCGCACGCTGCTGAACTTTGCCGCCAAGAACTGTCCGTTCTACGCCGACCGCATGCGATCCTGCGGCCTGGACCCCGCCGGGATGCGCAGCCTCGATGATTTTCGGCGGCTGCCGCCGGTGACCCGCCGGGACATCCAGGACCATTCAGACGCCATGCGGGCGCGGGCCCTCCCCGCCGGCACGCAGAACGCCCGGCAACTCAGCACGTCGGGATCCAGCGGTTCGCCGGTCCACGTCCAGCCCACCACCGCCAGCGCCGCGGTCTGGCACGCCTGCTGCGTCCGGGACTACATCTGGGCGGACCTGGACCCGGGGGGGACGCTTCTTTCCCTGCGTCACTTTTCGGAATCATCCTCCGCGACCCGGACCGTCGACGGCGTCGAACGAGCCGGCTGGGGCGAACCCATGTCGCTCCTGTTCAATACCGGGCCGTGTTTCCTGATGGACGTGGGCGTTGACCTTGACAAACAACTCGCGTTGCTGCGCCGGGCGAACCCGGACTACCTCCTGTCCTACCCGAGCAATCTCGAGCGACTGGGCTCGCTGCTGGCCGAGCGGGGCGGCGCTATCGGCCGCCTGCAGGGTGCTCGCTCGATATGCTGTAGATTAATTTAGAGCCGGCGTACCATAACGGA
>CAZLBC010000005.1:69610-117519 GCA_964557575.1 uncultured Planctomycetaceae bacterium | reverse complement strand
AAAAAGGGGTCAGGTACCTTTTCCTGCAGCATGTACGTGCGGATGGTCCTGAAAAAGGGGTCAGGAATGAAAAAGGTGTCAGTACCTTTACTTCAAACTGACCGATTCGGCCTCACCTATGATATTGCTGCTGGATATGCAGCGCCGAAAAGCAGGGACGGTCCCTGAAGGGACAGTCCCTGTTTTTCGGCTTACCTCTTTATTCATCTGCAGTTGCAATCTCCCATCGGTCAGTTTGAGTACCTTTACTTGAAGCATGTACGTACGGGTAAACCATGAACGCTCATCTTTTTCGAGAAACAAGACGGAAAAAACGGCTGGTGTCACCCGTCGCCCTGCATCTCGAGCATGGTGGCTCGTCACGGATCGCCGGTCTGCAAGCGGCCGGCCTGCCGCCCGGCGACCGCTCGCTTTGTCGGTCACGTGCTGACGGCGCATTCAATCGCAGCATATACGTTCATCAAGGTTGTCGTTAAACGCACGAGTCTGATCTTCCCGCCGTGAACGGTTACGAATTATTAATGCCGGCGTGATCAGCACAAATTATCGTCCCCCGGTTTCAGGATCTCCCTGATTCCCCCCGTTTCGCGTCCCCCGGTTTGTGAATAGCGGGGTATCAGGTTGACAACGGCGTGCCGGCTGCGTTGACCGGCAGAGATACCGCAATCGATCCCGATGTTATACCCGTCGGGCTGATGGGATCCGTCGCAGATATCCTTCAGTTCGCGGAGGATCATGTTGATTTCCACGATTTCCTCGGTGGTCAGATCAAACCACGAGGCCACGTGGCGCCAGGGAAACACGATCATGTGTCCCGGAGTGACCTTTTCCGTTGCCTCTGCGGCGGCGGCAAAACGCTTTTCAAGGACGATCTCCGAGGGATCTATGCTGCATATCGCACAATCGCTTCTGGTCATGTCATATCTCCCTCGCCTGCCCGCCGATAGTCGCCGGGCTATTCCGGATCCAATCCGAGTGCGGCCGCTATCCGGTCGAAGTCATCGAGGCTGTAGTATTCTATAACGATCTTTCCGGTGTTGTTTTTCTTTCCCGGCCTCAGGGAGACACGGGTCCCGAGCAGCTCGGTCAACCGGTTTTCCATGTCCAGCACGTAGGGGGGTTTCTTCTTTTGACCATCGCGGTCTTTCTTTGCCTCCCCTTTCTTTTCCGCGCCTTCCGCGACGAGCGTCTCGAGCGCCCTGACACTCAGCTCTTCCCCCACCGCCCGCTTTGCCAGGGCAACCTGTCTGTCGACCTGCTCCGGACCCGCCAGGGACGCGAGTACCTTGGCGTGTCCGAAACTCAGTGTTCCCTCTGCAACCAGCTTTCTGCACTCTTCTGCCAGCTCCAGCAGGCGGAGGTAGTTGGCGACCGATGACCGGGGAACACCGAGCTTGGCGGAGATCTCTTCCTGCGTGGCGTCAAACCGGTTGATGTATTCCCGGTAGGCCTCGGCTCTCTCTATGGGATTGAGATCCGCCCGTTGTATATTCTCGACGAGTGCCCATTCCCGCAACTGCCTTTCGCCGGCCGCCCTGATCATGCAGGGAACGACCCGAAGCCCCGCCATGGTTGCGGCCTTCAGTCGCCGCTGGCCGGCAACCAGCGTGTACCGATCGCTTTCTTTTCGTATTGACTCGGTCACGATCAAGGGTTGCAGGATGCCCTCGCTCTCTATTGATCTGCTCAGTTCTTCGAGTTTTTCCCGGTCGAAATCTTTTCTCGGCTGGTATGGGTTGTTGTCGATCAGGTCGATCGGAAGCTCTCTTGCGAGGGGATCGCCCGTCGGTTGCGCATCGGCCGCGGCAGTCGCGGGCGACCCTCCCGAACCTCTCAGCAATCCCTGCAGACCCCTGCCGAGACGTTTCTTTTGTGATCCTGACGGTTTACCTTTTTCTTCTGCTGAATTGTTTTCGGTATTCATATGAGGTTCCTTTCACCGGCCCGCGCGATTTCGCCCGGGCCTTCGTGAAATAGACGGTCTGAACGAACATGACGGCATCATTGAACCATGTTCCACGTGGAACATGGTAACCGCTGCAGGTGAGAAGAAAAAGTGTTTTTGTGCCGAATAATGGAGAATTATTCAGTGCAGGCCGTAACGGGGTCATTTCCCGCAATTCACCGCTGTACCGAAGTGCCTGTGGCTTTCGCCAGGTGTATTGTTCCACGTGGAACACCCCGCAAATATAAATGCAAATCATTATATATAAATAATTTACAAATATTCAGCGGCATTTTCACACGCAGTGGCCGTGGTTATAGGCCGGCCCGCGCCGTCGCGCGGAATTATTACTCAAACTGACCGATGAGAGATTGCAACTGCAGATGCATAAAGAGGTAAGCCGAAAAACAGGGACTGTCCCTTCAGGGACCGTCCTTGCTTTTCGGCGCTGCATATCCAGTAGCACTATCATAGGTGAGGCCGAATCGGTCAGTTTGAGTTATTACCGTTGAATACCGGCCGGATGGTCGATATATTCAATCCGGCCTGTCGGGCCCCGCGCCGGATCGATGCCGGGGCGCACGGGAACGGTGAACCCATGGAAAAGGATGAACATAACAAGGAAGCCCGGCCGCCCGTCGTTCGCGCGGCGCGAACGGCCTGCGGGATATTGCTGCTGGCGGTATTCGCCATCCTGGCCGCCGGCAGCGCCGCGCGGAAGTCGGCCACCTTCGACGCGCCCGCCCACCTGACGAGGGGATACGTCTACTGGCGGCTGAACGACTACCGCTTCCAGGACAACGGCAACCTTCCCGACCGGCTGATGGCCCTGCCGGCGGTGTTTCTGGATCTCTCGTTTCCGTCCCTCGATTCGATCTCGTGGCGAACGGCGAAGCTCGGGGATATATCACGGGCATTTTGTTTCGGGTGCGGAAACGACTTCACGCGGATGCTGTGGTACGGCAGGATGACCGTCATCATGTGCGGGGTCCTGCTGTGCGCGGTCGTTTGGCTCTGGTCCCGCCGGCTGTTCGGATTCGCCGGCGGCCTTGTCTCGCTCGCCCTGGCCGCCTTCAGCCCCTCGCTGGTCGGCTACTCCCGCTGCGCGGCCGCGGATATCGCGACCTGCCTGTTCTTCCTGCTCGCGTCGTCGTCGCTGTGGCGGGTCGTTCACCGGCTGACCCCGCTTACCCTCCTGTGCAGTTGCCTGGCGACGGGGGGGCTGATGGTCACCAAGACGTCCTCGCTGATTTTTCTGCCGATCGCCCTGCTGCTCCTTGTTACGGCCGTCTGCGGAGGCCGGCCGCTGGCGATCGGAACGTGGAGCGTGTTGACCGTACGCTCGAAGGCGAAGAAGGCGCTCGTTTTCGCCGGCATCGCGGCGGTCCACGCCGCCGCGGCGGTCGTCGTGATCTGGGCCTTTTTCGGATTCCGCTACGAGGCCTTCCATGCCGGCCGGGGCCCCGGCGAGCAGTTTCCCGGGGGGCGGGCCAACCTTCTCGCGGCCGACACCCCGGCGGGGGCCGCGGTGGCGTTCGCCCGCGACCACCGCCTGCTCCCGGCGTCGTACCTCTACAGCCTTTCCCGCGTCCTGAAGCGCAGCGGCGGGTGGGAGAACTACTTTTTCGGCGACGTCAGCGACGAGGGGAGCCCGTGGTTTTTTCCCTTCACGGTCGCCGCCAAGACGCCGGCGGGGACGCTGGCGGCGCTGGGTCTGGCGGCGTGGGCGGCGCTGGCGGGTCTGCGCCGCCGCGGGCCGGGGTCCGCCGCCCGGCGGCTGGCCGGGGGCCTCTACCGTACCGCGCCGCTCTGGACGATCGCGCTGGTGTACGGCGGTTTCGCCCTCGCCGCCGACATCAATATCGGCCACCGGCACATCCTGCCGGCGGTTGCTGCCCTTCTCGTGCTCGCGGGTGCGGCCGGCCGGCTTTTTTCCCGGAACGGCCGGGCGGCGGCCGCCTGCGCGGCGGCGGTGGCGGCCACGGCACTCGCGTCCGCGGCGATCTACCCCCACCACCTCTCCTTTTTCAACATCCTGTCGGGGGGCCCGGCCGCCGCACGGGAAAAGGTGGTCGACAGCAGCCTCGACTGGGGACAGGACCTGCCGGCCCTGCGGGAGTGGCTGAACAATAACGGCGGGGAAGAAACAATATACCTGACCTATTTCGGGTCCGCACCGCCCTCGTTTTACGGCGTCCGCGCAGCACAGATCGGGGGCTTCGACGGGATCCGCGGCGTCGGCCCCGACCGGCTCCCCCCACCGGGACCGGGCATCTACTGCGTCAGCGCGACGATCCTGCAGGGGGCGTATTTTCCCCCCGCCCGGTGGGACGAAGAAAAAGAGGCGACCTACCGGCGTCTCCGCGCCGGCCTGGCCGACACGCACCCGGTCATGCTCGGCAATCACGGGCGTCCCTGGGACGAGCCGGACCCGCCCGACCATGAAAAACAGGTGGTACAAGAGGTGGCCCGGCGCCTCGTCGCCCGGGAGCCCGCCTGCCGTCAGTTCGCGCTGTTGCGGGCCGGCCGGCTGCTCAGCCGTCTGCGCCGCCGAACGCCCGATGCCGCGGCGGGGTACTCCATTCTCATCTACCGGCTGGGACGTGAAGAGTTATCGGACATATTCGCCGTCCCGGTCTCCGGTCCGTGAGGCCGGTGTTAATTCCTCTCCGGCTGACCATTTGACTACAAAATGCACACCCGGCGCACGTATAATTAGCTGCGTGACGTTTTTTTTCCGGCGTTGTTTCAGGCCGGAAAAATCCGAAATTTCACTGGCGTAAAACTTCGCGGATTGCCGAAAACACTTCTGGTACGTGTTTTGCGCGGAGTGTCTACGCCGCAGGATTATCAAAAAGAGGTGCGAGATGAATAGTGATAAGACCTACGGACACAGGGACTGGAAACCGGTGACGGCGCTGTTTCTCGGCGCGGTACTGGTCGCCGTCCTGTCGATCGCGCTCTGGGAGACGCTTTCCGGAGACGAGGCACGTGCCGCCATCATCCGGGATGAAAGCGTTCCCCGGGAGAAGGTGCTCAAGGAACAGCAGAAGACCAACAAGGAACTGCAGGAGATAAGCGGCAAGCTCGATGCGCTTATTGCGCTGTTCAAGAACGGCGAGGCCCAGGTAGTGCCCGTCAGGGCCAAGAGCAGCCGCGGCACCTCGGGCAGGAGTCGGACCGATGAAACGCGCAGGTAAACACCCCGGTCCGGTTTCCCGCGGCGGCTTTACACTGATCGAATTAATACTGGTCATCGTCATTCTGGGTATAGTCGCAACCGTCGTTGTGCCGATGGTAACAGGTGGCAGCGCCATAAAGCCCCAGGCCGCCGCCCGGGTGGTCAAGTCGGCACTGGAGCGGGCCCAGAGCGAGGCCCTGCGCAGCGGAGACGACGTGAGCGTGAGCTTTACGGCCGGCAGCGCGGTGTTCACGGTGACCGCCCACCGCATGAGCGGCGACGAGACGCTGGAGTCCGTGGACCTCTACCGGGAATCCGGCGTCGGCGGCATCACGGTCGAAGACGTGGGCCTGGACGGTTCGGGCATCGTGTTCCAGGCAGACGGGACCGTGCTGAACGGCTCGTGGGGCCAGTTGTCCGGCAGCAGCTACGTGACGGTCGGAAACGGAACAGACTCCTGCCGGGTGGAGATCGACCCGATAACGGGTACGGTAGCCATCCCGTAGGCTGACGATAGAAACAGCAACAGTAACAGAGCAACATGCTGTAATCTGGGAACGGTCTTCTCGGTTGTCTCGGGTTCGGGACAACGGATGGAACGGAAAAATGAGAAAGACTGTTTACTTGTTCAACGGACTCGTTTTTCACATAGTGAGTGCTTTGACGATTGCTGCGGCCCTCGCGGCCGCCGCCACGATCTGCCCGGCGCAGGCGCCGGACGCAGGGGATAATCTCCTGGCGGACGACGATTCCGGCTCGATCCCTGCGCCGCCGGAACCCGTGCCGCCGACGGCGGAAGAAGAGAAAGATCCCATGGATATGATGGCGCCCGCCGACGCCGCGCCGGCAACCGGGGCGGGGGACGGCGGGGCGACCGGCGACCAGGCCGGCGGCATCGGCTCGGTAGCGTCGGCCGGGAAAGACACCATCTCCCTCTCGGCCCAGGATATGGACGTCCGGTACGTCCTCGCGGCGATCGACGGCCAGCTCCCCAAGGTCAGCATCATTCCCTCGATGAACGTCACGGGAACGGTGACCCTGGAGATCCCCGGGATATCCCCCGAGAACGCCCTGAAGGCCCTCAAGCACGCCGCGGCCCTGGAATACGAGCGGAAAGACAACATCATCTTCGTCTACACGAAGGAAGAGTTCGAAGCCATGATGGCGGCCCTCAAGAAGCCGATGACCAGGATCTTCCGCCTCTCCTACATGAAGGCCAAGGACGCCCAGACGATCATCAAGGAGTCCTCCCTGCTCTCGGAGATCGGCAAGGTCGGCGTCACCCCCGAGGCCGACCAGAACCTCGAGAGCTACACCAGCCTGTCCGCCGACGAAGGCGGTGGCGGCGGCGAGAAGTACGCCACCGGCGGCGACAAGTACGCCGAAAAGGAAGTCCTGGTGATCACCGACTACGAGGAGAACCTCCTGGAGATCGCCAGGGTTCTCGACAAGCTCGACATCCGGCCCCGGGAGGTCCTCATCGAGTGTACTATCCTGCGGGCCCGCCTCAACGACGACGCCGGCCTCGGCGTGAACCTGACGGCCATCCACGGCACCGGGAACACCAGCGGCTCCACGGTGGGTCTGATGTCCGGTTCCCTGACGGAACCGACGACGAACAACCTCTTTGACAAGACGCAGGTCTTCGACAACAACATAGGGGCCGGTGTCGTCGGCGCGGCCACGGACGTCACGCGGTTCGGGTCGATGACGCTCGGCGTGATCGCCGAGAATATCGTGGCGTTTGTGCGGGCCGCGGAGGCCATCACCGACATAACGATCACGGCCAACCCCAAGATGGTGGTCCTCAACAAGATGCAGGGCTCCATCCACGTCGGCGAGAAGATCGGTTACGTCGCCTCGACGACGACCACGTCGACGTCGTCGACGCAGGAAGTCGAATTCCTGAACGTCGGCACCATCCTCCTGGTCCGGCCCTACATCTGCAAAGACGGGTTCATCCGCCTCGAACTGCAGCCCAAGGACTCCACCGGGCGGCTCGACACCTTCGGGACCGCGGTCCTGCCCAACGAGCGGGTCACGATGGTGACCACGAACATGATGGTCCGGGACGGGCACACCCTCGTCATCGGCGGCCTGTTCCGCGAGAACACCCAGCGGGACCGGGGCCAGGTGCCCCTCCTCGGCGACATCCCCGTGTTCGGCCAGCTCTTCCGCGGGAAGACCGACCAGCACGAGCGGGAAGAAGTGATCGTCCTGATCACGCCGCACGTGGTCAGGCACCGTGACGACGAGATCATCAGCAAGGAACTCGAAGGCAGGGTCAGGCGGTTTCGTCTCGGCGCGCGGAAGGGCATGTACTGGTGGTCGCACACCCGCCTCGCCGACCGGTCGATGCTGCGGGCCCGCCGGCAGCTCGCGGGCGGCAACGTCGACGCCGCGATATGGTACCTCGACATGGCCGTCGCCTTCGAGCCGACGCGGGCCGAGGCGATCGACCTCAGGAACCGCCTCCAGCCGAAGGCGAGCTGGGTAAGCCCCCCCGAGCACATCGACACGCGGGAACTCGTCAACAACATGATCCACGCCGACGAGTCCCTCATCCCCACCGCCGTGCCGCCGAACGGCGCGGCCGAGCACGCCGAAGGCACCCGGGCCTACGTCGAGGAGATCCGGGCGAAGCGGCAGAAAAAGCAGAAGCTCCTGATGGAGGGCGAGTCGCTCCTGAAGCCCGGCGAGGAGGTCGTCGCCCCGCCCGCGGGACCCGGCCCCGAACCCGTCGAGGACGACGGCGAGCGAGTTGAGAAAGCCGACGCGGATGCCGTCGCGGCGGCCCGCGAGGGCGGCCCGGTGACCTCCTTCGTCCGCGCGATCGCCGGCGAGCCGGCCGCGGACGGCGCTGAGGACGGCACGGCCCCGGAGCAAGACGGTGACGCCCCGGTGCCCGGACTCGACGAAACGGTTCCCTCCCCGCCCGCCGTCGACGACGGCAGCGCGAAAAAGGCCGTCGAAGACGCGGCCGGCGCGGCAGACAAGGCGGCCGAAGAGACAGAGGACGCGGCGGAAGAAGAGAAGAAAAAGACCGGCGATGCCGCCGACGACGGGGATCCCTTCGGCAAGGCCGAGGCCCCGGATCCGCCGCCGGTCCTGACGCCGGAGACTTCCGCCCTCCCCGAGCCGGCGGTGATCGAAGAAGAGGACGCCGTGTCGGCCGCCGCCGCGGGCGACAAGGAAGAGTTCTACTTCGTGCTTGACTGAGATGACTGACGGCGGGACGGCCGCCGCGGATAAACTACCCGATCATGGACGATCGGTACATAGATTTGACGGAGCGAATCATGAGAAAGACGGCACTCTCCCTGCTCGCCTTCACCCTGGTCTGCGGCTGTGGTCTCAAGAGCGTGGACGAATCCCGCGAAATATCCATGGAGCGGTGGAGCGCCGACCGGGCCAAGCTCCTTCACGAACTCGCCGTCCAGGACCACCAGGTCGGCAAGCTCCCCGCCGCCGAGAAGAAACTCACCGAGGCGGTGAAGATCGATCCCGACAATCGCGCGTACCGCGCGTTCCTCGCGCGGGTTTACAGCGAGCAGGGGAAATTCGATTCCGCCCGGCGGGTCCTCCGCAAGCTCCACGAAGATGATCCCCGCTCGGCGGACGTCGCCTACCTGCTCGGGGTCGTGGCCGAAAAGCAGAACCGCCTCGCGGAGGCCATCGAGCACTACCGCCTCGCCGCCCGACTCGACGAAGCGGCAATCACCCCGGTGACCGCCGCGGCCGAGGTCCTGGTCTCGCTGGGACGAACGGAGGAGGCGTGGGAGTACCTCGCCGCCCGCATGGACCGCGGCGACGACGAGGCCGCGAAGTTCGAGATCGCCGGGCGGATCGGCATGCGGGTGAAGAGATATCGCAAGGCCGCGGAATACTTCCAGGAAGCCCGGCTGCTCGACATCAAGAACCCGGGGTACTCGAAGATGATCGCCGAGGCCGAGTACTACGCCGGCCGCCTCGAAGAGGCCCTGCGGTGGATTGAAATCGTCCGGAAGCACGAGGAATACGCCCCCGATTTCGCGACCGAATCCATGCGGGCCGAGTGCCTGCTCGCCCTCGGGCAGCCCCGCCCGGCCGCGGCCGCGTTTCGCGACGCGCTCGCCGCCGACGCCGACAATCCCCGCGGCTGGAACGGTGTCGCCAAGGCGATGCTTATCGTCGGCGACTACCCGGAGGTCATCCGCGCCGCCAACAAGAGCCGCGCGATCGAGCCGCAGAACGCCGACGCCGCCCTCCTGCTGACCGCCGCCCTGATCCGCCAGGAGCGGTATCCGGAGGCACAGCGGGTCCTCGACGCCGCCGCCCGCCGGCATCCCCAGCACCACGTGTTGTACAAGCTGAAGGGCAAGATCTGCGAGAAGAGCGGCGACCGGGCCGGCGCCCGCCGCAATTACGCCGTGGCCCGGAACCTCGCGATGATCGACGAGAAATAACGGGATTCATGGGGGAACGTTTTAGCGCCGCACATGACGGCGATGTTTGCATTGGGGGACGAGCGCGTATACGTACTCGGCACGAGTAATATAACACGTTCAATACAGAGGGGAGGATTGAAATAGTCTATATGATCGGGGTATCCTGATTTGTTACGGATAAACAATTCCCGCGAGGATCGCCGGCAAATGAAAATAGCGCTTATATTCCCGAATCTTTCAGACACCTCGATCGACCGGCGGATGATTGACCGTGTGAAATTCGAGATCCGTGGGATATATCCCCCACTCGGTCTCGCGTATATTGCGTCGATTCTTGAAGAAGACGGGCACGAGATGGCGTTTCTGGACGCAAACGCAGAGTGCCTTACCCTGTCCGAAATCAGAGATCGGATAGTCACCTTACAGCCGAATGTTGCGGGTTTGTATTGCGCGACGCTGATGATCAACGAAGTGCGATCGGTCGCCCGCGCGGTCAGGGAGGTCAATCCCGGAATCACCACAATCGTCGGCGGACCGCACTTGGCCGTTTTTCCAGACGCCACCATGGCTTTTTCCGAGTTCGATATCGGGGTGATCGGCGAGGGGGAAAACACTGTTCGCGAACTCGCGACGGCTCTGGAGTCCGGAGGTGATCTGACAAAGGTGAAGGGGATAGCGTTCAAAAAAGGGGAGAAAACAATCAAGACCGAACCGCGGGAATACGTCACCGATCTGGACGCGCTGCCATTTCCGGCGTGGCACCTCCTCCCGGTTTCGAAGTACAGGGATATATTGACCCGCCGGCCGGGCAGAAGTGCGACCATGATTACGAGCCGTGGGTGTCCCTTTCGGTGTATCTACTGTTCGGCGGAATGCCGTCTCGGCAGGAAATTCCGCTACCGCAGCCCTGACAATATCCTGGAAGAGATGCTCTATCTGCGAGACACGTTTGGGGTACGGGAAATCTGCTTTTACGATGACACGTTCACCGTGAGAAAGGATCGGATAGCGGCCCTCTGCGCTTTGCTCATCGAGCGTGATGCCGACATCGAATGGGAGTGCAGAACCAGAGTTGACCTCGTTGACCGGGAAATGCTCGCGAATATGTCCCGCGCCGGCTGCTTTCGCATACGGTACGGCGTCGAATCCGGTTCCGATCGTATTCTGCGTCGCCTCCGGAAGGGGATTACGGTTGAACGGACCGAGGAGGCTGTTTCGATGACGGTGGATAACGGCATCGAGGCATTCGGATACTTCATGATAGGATGCCCGGGCGAAACACGCGATACGGTAGAAAAGACCGCCGGCTTGATCCGTAGATTGGATTTCGATTACGTCAACGTCAACATTCTCGCCATCCGCCCTCCGGGTAGCGAGTTGTTTCAGTGGGCTGCCGATGAAGGCTTTATAGATCCTGACTACTGGCTGCGATACTCAGCGGGAGAGCCCCTTGACCCCGCTCCCCAGCTCGTGAGTCGGGAGCTTTCGGCCCGGAAACTGGAATCTTTTCAGAAACGGATGTATCGCGGTTTCTACCTGCGGCCGATTTACCTGGTAAAGGTATTGCTGGATCCGGCCAAAATCAGGATTGTTTTCAGGTTAGTCCGTTCCCTGGCGTTCCTCTGTTTGCGCCGGCTTAAGAGAGGCGGTCGCTAGGCTGATGTTTGCCGGCTCACAATTCGCGGGGGGTTTCGATCTCGCTCGCTATCTGGGCGAAACGAGGGCATGCTTTGCCGGTTATTCACTGGACGAGGATCTACGGGGTCAGTGCGCAAGCGGCGGAATCGTCAGCGCGCTGCTGGTGTACCTGCTTCGTACCGGGAAGGTGCAAGGAGCCGTGGTTTCCCGGCTTGAAGCAAGCGGCGGTCGCCTCCAACCGGTGACGGCTATCGTGACGGATCCGCATGACGTTGCTCGCTATTCATCGAGTTTTTACGCGGATATACCCGTGCTTGAGATACTCGGCAGGATGCGTGTATTTCGCGGGGCGCTGGCGGTAGTCGGCCTACCCTGCCACATCGCCGCCCTGAGACAGATCTGCCGGCGAGATGCCTCGCTGCGTTCCAGGATACGCTATACCATCGGGCTTTTCTGTGGAGGTAATACACGGATTCGGCTGTTGCAGCGGGTGATTGTCCGGGGAATTCTGTCCCACGGGTCCGAGGCGGTTAAACAGTTGAAGGTGCGCAGGGGACACGTGGGGGGCGTGATCGAAGTTGCATTCGCCGGCGGTGGTCGGTGCTCTCTGCCATTCCGCGATTTCAATCTTCTCAGGATGTTGTGGATCGATTCCAAGCCGCAGTGCGTGTACTGCCCCGACCATACGGCCGAGAGGGCGGACATAAGCGTCGGCGATATCTTTACCAGGGAATTCAAAAGGGAACCGATCAGGCACTCGGCCGTTATCTGCCGCACGGCGGAAACGGAATCGCTCCTGGAGGAAATGGCGTCTGAGCGGGTTGTTGCCTTGAAAAGGATCGAGCGGGACACCATTTTTAAAAGTCAGAAGCGAGCTCTGATATTGCATAAAAATCTTGCCTCTCGCTCACTGGTCGGCCGGTTGTTCGGTTACACTATTCCCGCGTCAGCCGATATGAAAGTACGGTGGAACGACTGTTTGGTTTCCGCGATGATTTTGATGAATACCATCCTCTCAAAGAGGAGATGGTACCGCGAACTCATGCTGAGATTCCCCCGGTTCCTGCTTTTCCTCCAGGTCTTGAAGTTGAAATTGCTGTGCAACTTCTAGAAAGCGTGGCATGATGAACATAGCGATATTCGGCGTACCGCTCTCCGGAAATAAAGGATCCGCTTCGATGCTTTGCGGATTGGTGGATCTTTTCGACGACGAACCGGGTGACGTCCGGTTCAGCGTATTTTCGTATTACCCCCGCAGAGACGCTGCCGACAACACCCGTGCGAACCTGCGCGTCTTGTCCGGAACGCCGCTGAACCTGTTGCTGAATATACTTCCACGCTGTTTGCTGGTGGGCCTTCTGCGCCGGTGTGGTTTGCCGATTCCGGGTTTCCTCCTTTCGCGGGAAATACGCAGCATCGACGATGCGGATGTCGTGCTCGATGTCGGCGGTACCACTTTTACGGACGCCAAGCAGATCAAGGCGATCTTCAGCGTTTTGTGCCTGCTTCCGGGCGTATTGCTCGGAAAAAAACAGATAAAGGTGTCGCAGACCATGGGGCCGTTTCGCAAAAAACTCAACCGACGACTTGCCAAGCTTGTTCTCCCCGGGCTCGATCACGTTATCGGCAGGGGCCGGGAAAGCGAACGGTGTTTAAAGGAACTCGGCATCCGGCAGGCAACGTTCCTGCCCGACACGTCATTCGCCATGGAAATATCCGATGCGGTGAAAACGAATATAGAAGAACGGTATCTTCCTTCCCTTCGCGATACAACCGTGGTCGGCGTTGCCCCTAATTCCATCGTGGACGGCTATTGCATTCGCCGGGGCAAAGACCACGCGGCGGTTTTCGCGACGTTCATCGACGCCGTAATCGACCGGGGATTTTTCGTGCTGCTGATTCCCCACAGTATGCGGCCGGGCAGCGGCTCGCGACACAACAATGACCTGTTTACCGTGCATAACATATACCGGCAACTGAAAAACAGAGAACATTGTCTAAAGGTGGAAATGAACCACTCTCCGGCCGAACTCAGATCGCTGATCGGCCATACCGACTTCTTCATCGCGTCGCGGTTCCATTCCATGATTTCAGCCCTGGCAACGGAGGTTCCGCTGAACGTGTACGGCTGGGGATATCACAAGTACACCGAGGTGATGTCGGAATTCGAACTGCTCGATTATGTGTTCGATTACCGTTCCCTCGACCCGCAGGTCATGCTGGAGAATGTTGACATTCTCATTGAGTCGAGGGACGAGGTCCGCGAAAGAATAGCAGCAAACCTCCCACGGGCTATTGCCTCCGCCCGCCGCCATGCTGAGATTATCCGGCAATGCGCGGAAGAACGAACCGGCAGATGAGAACGGCACACCGTTCGTTTTCCGTTACCCCGAATTCTTGAACCGTTTAACTATGAGATCGGCGAGCATGCCGATGCCCAGAATTTGAACTCCGGCGAGGAACAGGACGATGGTCGTTATGTCCATCACCTTAGGCGTGTAGAGATAACTCAGTATTGCCACAGCGAAGGACAGTAAAACAAAAAGCATGCTCAGCGGGAAAAAGACCTTCAGGGGATTGAAGTAGAGGGTGGTGCGGATGATAAGCTGGAAAAATTCAACGACGTCACGCACCGGTCGAATGCTCGATTTCCCCTTTCGCTTGTGGTACTCGATAGGGAGGTATTCGACCTCGAAGTTGTCCGCCATCATCGCGAGCGTGACGGTAGTGGTGAGGGAGAAGCGGTCCGGCAACAGTGTGATGTAACGCATAAGGACATCTGTCCGCATCAGTCGCATGCCGGAATTCAAGTCGGGTATCCGCCGGGCCACCAGGTACTCCGAGAGTTTTCTGAGCATCCATTTCGGCGGCCGTCGGATGAAGGGAATCTTGTTGCCTTTCATGTGTCGGTTGCCCACGATCATCGCGCACTGCGGGGTATCACTGATGCAGTTAATGAACGAGGAAAACTGTTCGATATCATAGGTACCGTCGGCATCGATGATGCCGATCAGATCGTGGGAAGCGCTGTGAAAACCTCTCTTGAGAGTCGCGCCGTATCCCCGGTTGGTTTGATTGACGAGGAGGACAAAGTCGTCGGGATGGCGTTCTACGAACCGGTTCATTATCTGCACCGAATCATCCGACGAACCGTCGTCGACGAGAACGACCTCCAAAGCGCCGCCCGCATTTTTTAGCTCCTGCCCGAGTGCCGTTGATTTGTCGAGGAACTCGGCGAGGTATTCCTCCTCGTTATACACCGGGACAACCACGGATATCCGCGGAGCGGGGACCGGCAGCGAGGGAGCGTCATCAGGGTTTTTCGTGACGTCATTCATTATATTCAGCGCTTCGATTGTAATCGTAATAACCGCAATCGGTACAGTCAAGCGGGTTTCTCTGCGCAGCAGGATCGATTACCGCAGCACTCGACGGTTTCAATCTCATTGTCCGATAAGTATGTATGGATTACGAGTGCCGGGCGCTGGCTGCGTTTTTTATCGCGCCTGCCCGCGAGCGGACAGTGTCCGGGCTTTGCGGTTCCCGGCGGCACGGTGTACAGTGGTTTTCTGATGACGGCAAATAACGGCAGAACGACAGCGAGAATAAAGTACGCGGCATCGACCGCGTGCGGTATCGTTCTGATAGCCGCCCTGGTCGGCGTCGGTGGTGGCGACCGGCTCGCGCTGCTGTTGAATATCCGGGTACTGCCGTTCCTAGGGGCCGCAGTATGCACGTTCTTGCTCATAGTGTTAATGGCGCTGCGGTGGAAGATTGCGATAGCCGGTATGACCGGCGCTCCGGCGCCGCGCCTTACCCTCCTGGCGCGGTATGTACTGTCCGGCCGGGTACTGGGGCTGGTCATACCGAAGGATCTCTCCGACATCGGGCTCAGGACGTTCTATCTGAAGGCTGAACACGATCACCGCCTTATTGATGCGGCATCCTCTGTTTTCGCGGATCGCATAGCCGATATTTTCGTCTGCCTGGTGTTTGCTGTGCCGGCGGTAATGTTCTGGAGCGGCCTGATACACGATGTGTATTTTTCGCTGGGGTGTATGGTGGCCTTCGGCGTTGCCGGCGGCGCGTTATTCGTGTGCGCAGGAAATGCCGCGTTCGGGATTCCGGCCCGCCTGCTCGATTTTTTCAGGATGCTGTTCGGAAAATCCGCGCGCTATGCGGGAGCCGAATATGTTTTTTCCCGTTCGTCGCTGATGAACATATACCTGTTGACATTGTGTAAATTCGTATTCAGCGCTGCGCGGGTGGTCCTGGTTGCTGCGGCTTTCTGCCTGTCGATATCACCTGTCTACTTGGTGGTGGGGTTGCCCGTGGCCCAGTTAAGCTACCTCGTCGCGTTTACCCCCGGCGGCCTGGGTATACACGAGATGGGCTGGTACCTCGTGCTTCGCCTTGCTTCCGTTTCACCGGCGGATACAGTAGCCTTTGCCGTAGGCCTGCGTGTCTTTAGTACTCTCGTCATTGCCGTGCTCTGGGGGGCGCCGCACGTCTTTACCTTGGTGTCGAGGAATGATGAAGATCAAAACATCGAAACGACGACTCCGGGCCCGCGAGCCGAGGAGTAACGTCGACAAAGAAATGCTCTGCGTTCTCATAATCCCGCAGGGACGTTATATTACCCGCTGATCTCTCCGGCTGTCACGGTTGCGTTGACAACAGTTCGCAGGCACCATGGAGCGATTGACGGAAAGGAGCAGGCGTTGTGATCCAGGACCTGTTGAAGCTGTTTGAATTTGAGGCCGCGATAACGCTCCCGGTTTTCGCCATCGTTTTTATTGTCTACCGGAAGACGGGTGAGGATACCCGGCGGCGGGTGGGGATTCTCATACACGATCTCGCCCGGCGCCGGGCGGCGGTGGTGCTGCTGGTCGGCATCCTCGCCTTCGCGGGCAGCGCCGCGGTCGGCTTGCTGGTGCGGTTTCCCGAGCCGTTTATCCACGACGAGTTCAGCAACCTCCTGGCGGCGGATACGTTCTCCGACGGGAGGTTGACGAATCCCGCGCACCCGCTCTGGGAGCACTTCGAGACCTTTCACGTGCTGCAGAAGCCGACCTGCGCGTCGAAATATCCCCCTGCCCGCGGCCTGATCCTGGCCATCGGGCAGTCGATCGCCCATCCCGCTGTCGGAGTATGGCTGGCGAGCGCGCTGATGTGCGGGTGCATCACGTGGATGCTCCAGGGGTGGCTGCCGCCGAAGTGGGCGCTGGCCGGCGGGGTGCTCGCCGCGCTGAACTTCGGCTTTTTCGGGTACTGGAGCCAGAGCTACTGGGGGGGATCGGTGGCTGCCGCAGGCGGTGCGCTGGTCTTCGGTGCGCTGCCGCGACTCAGGAAGAGGGGGTCCGTCGGCGTCGCCGTCGCCCTGGCGGCCGGCCTGGTTGTCCTGGCCAACAGCCGGCCGTTCGAGGGACTGATCGTCAGTATACCCGTCCTGGCCGTTCTTTTGAGGAGGGTCTTTCAAGCGGACCGGCAGCGGTTGAAAACGGTCGGTGTGCGCGTGTTCCTGCCGGCCGCCGGAGTCATCGCTGCCGGGGCCGCGTGGATGGGCTATTACAATTACCGCGTGACGGGCGACGCATTTCGCATGCCCTACCAGGTGTATCAGAAGCAGTATGGCTCGGTACCGGTATTTCTGGGTTTGAAACCCGCTGAGTCGACAGCCCGGTGCCGGGGGGTATTCCGTGAGCACAGAAAAAAACAGGTAGAAAACTACCGGTCGCAGTCCACGCCGGGCGGATTCCTCCGAAGCAAGGCCCGGTCCATGACGTACGTCGTCCCCTTTTTCCTGCGATTCATACTCCTGGTCCCGTTCCTCGTTTCCCTCTCGCTGTGGCGCGACCGCCGCGTGCGGCTCGCCCTGGTCGTCGTCGGCCTCGTCACCGTGGCGGCCCTGATGGAAAACCAGACGGCCACCAGGAAGTTCGCCCCCGCCACCGGCTGCATCGTCTTCCTGGTCGCGGCGGGCCTCCGCCGGATATCGCTGATGCGATGGCACCGGCTACGGTTCGGCCCGGCGGCCGCGGCGGCGGTCCTGGCGGTCTGCGCGGTGTCGGTGGCGCTTTCGTGCACGCCGGTGACGCAGGCGCCGCCCGTTCGGTTCGCGGCCCGGCGGGCCGCCCTGGTCGAGAGTCTGAGGGAGTTTCCCGGCAAGGATCTCGTCATCGTGCGGTACGGATCCGATCACGTGACCGACTTCGAGCTGGTGTACAACCGGGCGGACATAGACGGCGCCGACATCGTGTGGGCCCGGGAACTGGGCGGCGCCCGCGATCGGGCCCTCATCAACTATTTCGAGGGCAGGACCAAGTGGCTGCTGGACGGGGACTCGTGGGTTCGCGAGAAGTGGCGAATCGTGCGGCTGAAGGACTGATAGCCGGCAGGGTATTCCTCTTTTACGGCTGCGCGTTTTCCTCGCCGTACGGCAGCAGCCGGATTTCTTTGCCGACGTCGAGAAGCCAGGCGCGATGGTCGACGAGGTCGTCGATCAGTGCGCGGTTCTTCTCCGGCCCCCGGTTTCGGGCCCAGGTGACCGGCGATGCCCAGGGCGCCGGCCCGTTGTAGACGAATTCGAAGTCGGAACGGTACCCGCCGGCGTAGTCGACGAAGACCAGTTGCCGCCGGCCCGTTTTCCGGTATCGGTCAGCCAGATCATTCTGTATCTTTTCTCTCAGGACGGGGAGGGCATCGAACCAGCGGCCGTGTACGCGGGGATCGTTTCGGGACATTCCGGAAGCCGCGTGCGCCGCGGCGGCCAGCAGCAGGATGACGGGAACCGCCCGCTTGACGAAGCCCCACCCGTACCGCTTCCGGGTCTCGATGCCGAGGCACCACGACAACAACAGCGCGCAAAAAATGCCGCCGATCCACACCCACGGGGCGTAGTAGTGCATGAAGTAGTTGTTGGACGTCAGAATGCACGGCAGCGGCAGTATGCCGATGAAGACAAGGAGGCGCAGTCCCCGGTAATCACCCCGATACGCGCGGACGGCGACAAAGGGCAGAAACAGTACCCACGTGCCGTACGGCAGTATCCAGCGGATCATCCTGGAGCAGTGGAACAGACCGTTGCCGATGAATTCGAGCGTCGTCATGCGGTTGAAGTGCAGATACGTGCTGTTGAAATCGTTGAATCGCTGCGGCTTGTCCACCGTTTTAATCGGCGGATCCTGCCATATGAAGTCCCGGTGCGACGGCCAGTATTCCTCGCCGTATGTAGTATAGGGCAGGGAAAAACAGTTCTCCGTGACCGCCCGGTTGTACAACAGCAGCCCGGCGGCGAACACGGCGAAAAACCCGAGGGCGATCAGGGCGGATGCCCCCGCGCCGCGCGCGATCGGTCGTACCGTCTCCCGTCGGTTCATCCACGAGCTGATCGCCAGGTACGCCAGGCATGCCGCCCCCCAGAAGAACCCCTCGTAGGGCCTGGTCAGCAGGCAGAAACCGGCACCGATCCCGAAGAGAATCCCGGCCGCCGTGTGCCGCCGCTCGCGCCAGAGCAGGACGGCCAGCAGCATCAGCCCCCCGCACAGCATGAAGAAGCTCCCGCCCCAGTAGGTATGCCCGAAATACATCAGGAGGAAAAACTGCACGTACACGAACAGCGTGACGATGCACGTGCAGAAGAGGTTTCCGAACCGCCGGAAGATCTCGATTCCCAGCGGCACCAGGGCCAGGCCGGTCAGCCAGATGCCGGCGATCGGCAGGCCCAGCAGGAAGCCGAGGGCCAGGGGGAGGGCCTGGCCGGGAAAGTACTTGGCGGTGTAAGTCGGCTCCATGATCACGTGGAAGGTCTCGATAAACGCGTGGTGGGGCGGGGTGGGATTCGTCAGCCGGCCCGACGCGAAGGTCTCCGCCTGGAGGAGGTAGGCGAACTCGTCGTGGATGCGCGGCACGGGCAGGCCGAGATGACGGGTGGTGACCGCCAGCATGAGAACCGCCGCGATCAGCATCAGGATATGGCAGCACAGCAGCGGCCGCCGGGCCAGGTATGCCCGGAGTGACGTGTCGGACCGATCGGAAGCGTTCATAGGCAGACTCCGCGGGACATTGTAGCCCCTGCCGGGTGCCGCGGCAAGGCGGGAGAAACCGGACACCCTATACCCGGGGGGAGAAACCGGACACCCTATACCCGAGGTGGCCCGCAGGGATTACCTTTGTTTAGGATGTCATAAGGAAGCGTTATCGGCAGGCAGTGTTCCGGCGCGGTTCGGAAAGGTGGGTGTCCGGTTATGGTGCGATTGGGTGTCCGGTGTTGGTGCGGTGTTGGTGATTGGGTGTCCGGTTATGGCCACGTTTCGGTTATTGCGTGCCCGGTTTCGGTTTTTCGGCGTCGCCGGGTGTCCGGAGTGTTTCAAGGAGTTTCCGGGCGCGGGGCGGCAGGGGGCGCCCGGTTTCCCGGTAGGCCCGCAGGTCGGCGCGGGCCTCCCGGTCGCGGCCGAGGTCGGCGCAAATCTTTGCCCTCAGCAGGAGGCAGGCCGGGTTTCCCGTCAAATCGATGACCCGCGCGATGTCCCGCAGGGCCCCCTCGTGTTCGCCGCCGCCCATCCGCGCGATCGCCCGGGCGTGGAAGAAGTCGGGATCGTTCTTTTGGTCGATCGCCTCGGTGAGGACCGCGGCCGCCGCGTCGTATTCCCGCGTCCCGATCAGCGACCGGCCGAGCCAGAAGAGCGGCACCGGTTCCCGGCCGGTGTCCTCCAGTGCCCGCCGGAAACAGGCCGCGGCCTCCGCGTATCGCTTCAACTGCAGAAACGTCAGGCCGACGTGGAGGTGGACCGGCGAGTCCCAGCCTTTCTCCTGCATGATGCGCAGGGCCTTCATTTGCGCCGCCAGGGCCTCCCCGGGTCGCCCGGCCTCCCGCAGCTCGTTGCCGTAGAGCAGCCACGGCCGGAAGCTTGCCGGGAAGGTGCGGACCGTCTCCTCCCACAGCGCGAGCGGGTCATGGTAATCGCGGTTCCGGTCCCAGGTCCTGATTCCCAGTATGACCACCAGGCAGGCGGCCACCGCGACCGCCGTCTTCGGGACGTTGAACGGGGCTTCCTTTCGCAGCCGCAGCAGGGCCCACCAGCCGGCCGGCACCAGCAGGGCGACCACCGCCGCCAGCGGCAGGTACATCCGGTGCTCGCCGATCGTCTGGGAGTGAACCGGGACGACGGTCGACGTCGGCGCCAGGGCTAGGAAGGGAAACAAACAGAGGAAACCGAGCCGCGGGTGGGACCACAGCAGGCGGACCGCCAGCGCCAAAAGAGAGGCGACGATGATCAGGCGCGGAATGATCACCGCCGGATCGTCCTCGATGTAGACACCGTAGTCGAAGACCAGCCCCGCCGGCCAGGCGCAGAGGAGCAGGTAGCGCGAGACCGCGTAGCACTGCGTCGCCGCGTACGCCAGCGGCCCGATCGGGCTGCCGTAGCCGACCGTCCCGTGGCGGCTGCCGACCAGGGCCGCCAGGATGCCCCAGCAGACCGCCGCCAGCAGGAGGTAGTAGGGCCACCGAACCTTCAGGGCCCGGCGGAAGCCGCCGGCGACGAAGCAGCGGTCCAGCAGCAGGACCGCCACCGGCGCGGTAGCGATGACCTCCTTGCAGCCGGCGCCCAGACCGCAGGCGGCGACCGAGGCCGCCAGCCAGAACGCGGGACGGCCGGCCGCGGCGGCGCGGAGAAAGCAGTAGATCGTCAGGAGGTAGAAGAGGGCCATCAGCGATTCGGATCGCTGGGAGACGTAGGTGACGGTGGCGGTGGTCAGGGGATGGACCGCCCAGAGACAGGCGACCGCCGCGGCGCACCACGGGGCGCGGCGCGAGAGGACGCGGGGTATGCCGTCGCGGCGGAGTGCCCGGTTGACGACGCCCAGCAGGGCAAGCGCCGCGAGGATGTGTATCAGCAGGTCGGCGAGGTGGTACCAGAACGGCTCTTCCGCGCCGGCGAGGTGATGACAGAGGACAAAGGTGAGGTTCGCCAGCGGCCGGCCGGCGGCGGGGATGGCGGCCCGCTCGCCGCGGTGCATCGTGAAGGCCGCCGCGGGGTCCTCGAGGGCGGGATTGTTCGCCGGGGAGACGACTTCCACGTCGTCGAAGACAAACTGGCCGCCGAAGATGTTCGCGTAGGCCCCCGCTGCGGCAAGCACGACCAGCAGGAACGGCAGGAAGCGGGCTGCGCGATGGTCGGGTCTCTGCGGTCGGATGGTCATGTCTCCTGCGATCCGCGACGGGTGGCGGGCGTTCACGGCAATCGAGATTATTATACGGCCCGGCGGGTCGAGCACAACCGCGCCCGGCTTCTTCGGCCGTCAGCGGTTCGGCGCCGCCGGCCCCTCCTGCCCGTTTTGCAGTTTCTTCAGCAGTGCTTCGGAGCGGGGCGGAAGCCGCCGGCCCGTGTCCCGGTACGCCTGAAGGTCGGCGCGGGCCGCCCGGTCGTTTCCCGCCGCCGCGTGCACCCGCGCTCGAAAGAGCAGGCGATTCGGGTCCCCCGACAACGTCACCGCCCGCGTCGCGTCCGCCAGGGCCTTGTCGGGATCCCCGGCCGCCAGGTGCGCGACGGCCCGGGCATGGAAGAAGTCGGGGTCTTCTTTACGGTCGATCGCCCTGGTGAGGACCGCGGCGGCCGCGTCATATTCCCGCGTGCCGATCAGGGCCTTCCCGAGCCGGAACAGGTGCATGGGGTCGTCACCGGTCAGCGCGGCGGACTCCCGGAAACACGCCGCGGCCTCCGCGTATCGCTGCAAATGCAGGCAGGTCAGGCCGAGGTGCAGGTAGACGCCGTCATACTGCTTGCCGTCTGCCTCCATGGTCTGCAGGGCCGTCATCTGCGCGTCGCGGGCCGCCCCGAGCCGCCCGGCGTCCCGCAGGGCGTTGCCGTACAGCAGCCAGCCCCGGAAATTAGCGGGAAACGCCCGCACGTTTTCCGCCCAGAGCAGGAGCGGGTCGCGGTAGTCGCGGTTCCGGTCCCCGGTGATGATCCCCAGCACGACGACCAGGACGGTGGCCGCCGCGGCCGCCGTCTTCGGGACGTTGAACGGGGCTTCCCGCCGCACTCGCAGGAGGGCCCACCAGCCGGCCGGCACGAGCAGGACGACCGCCGCCGCCAGCGGCAGGTACATCCGGTGCTCGCCGATCGTCTGGGTGTAGACGGGAAGGACCGTCGACGTCGGGGCCAGGACCAGGAAGGGAAAAAACAACAGGAAACCGAGCCGGGGATGAGACCACAGCAGGCGGACCGCCAGGACCAGCAGGCAGAGCACGATGACCGCGCGGGGTATGATTACCGCCGGATCGTCCGCGGTATACATGCCGTAATCGAATACCAGCCCCGCCGGCCAGACGCAGAGAAGCAGGTAGCGGGTAATCGCGTAGCACTGCGTCCCGGCGTACTGCAGCGACGCGGCGGCGTCACGGAACCCGGCCGTCCCGTGGCGGCTGCCGACCAGGGCCGCCAGCAGGCCCCAGCAGACCGCCGCCAGCAGGAGGTAGTAGGGCCACCGGCTTTTGAGCGCGCGGCGGAAGCCGCCGGCGACGAAGCAGCGGTCCAGCAGCAGGACCGCCGCCGGCGCGGTGGCGATGACCTCCTTGCAGCCGGCGCCCAGGCCGCAGGCGGCGACCGAGGCCGCCAGCCAGAGACCGGGGCGGGCGGCCGCCGCGGCGCGGAGAAAGCAGTAGATCGTCAGGAGGTAGAAGAGGGCCATCAGCGACTCGGACCGCTGGGAGACGTAGGTGACGGTGGCGGTGGTCAGGGGGTGGACCGCCCATATGCAGGCAGCCGCCGCGGCACACCACGGGGCGCGGCGCGAGAGGACGCGGGGGATCCCGTCGCGGCGCAGGGCTTGGTTGACGACGCCGAGCAGGGCGAGTGCCGCCAGGAGGTGTATCAGCAGGTCGGCGAGGTGGTACCAGAACGTCTCTCCCGCGCCGGCGAGGCGGTGGCAGAGGGCGAAGGTCAGGTTCGCCAGCGGGCGCCCGGCGGCGGGGTTGGCGGCCTCCCGGCCGCGGTGCATCGTGAAGGCCTGCAGCGGATTCTCCAGTGCCGGGTTCAGCGCCGGCGACACCACGTACCGGTCGTCGAAGACGAAGCGCCCGCCGAAGATGTTTCCGTAAGCGCCCGTCGCGGCGACGACAACCAGCAGTGCCGGCAGGAAGCGGGCTGCGCGGGAGGGGGCCGCCGTTTTCCGCGGAAGGCGGCGTCCGTCCTGCGGGCGGGGGGCATGCTGGTCGGAATTGTCAGGTGAGATGATTCCGTCTCCCGGCCGGTTCGCGGCGCGCGTTCCCGTCGGCCGCGGTTATTATACGGCGGTGCCCCTGCGAAACAACAGCGGGCCCCGGCTTCGGTTGCTCTATCGGTGGGTAGCGCCGGCGGCGGGGGGGGACATGCGGGGGAGGCGGTATAGGGTGTCCACAAAAAAGGGGGGCGGCGAAAATTTTTTGCGCAGATTACGGGAAACACCTGAATGTGGAGAAACCCGTAAGGTCGGGAGATAAATGTAACATAAGCTATAAAAGATGGTTATATTATCTCATGTACCCGAGCCGCACTATCCGGGCGGCAGGGCCGGAAGGTGACATACAGAAATAACTGGTTTTTTCAAGAATTCGTAGTCCGGGGCCGGGACAGGCGGTATAATATACTATACCGGGACGCCGAAAGGCATGTCCCCGGCGAGAATATGCATATACCGGTGTGAAGCACCACATACATTCTATTTTTTATCGGTTGTTCCGGCGAGTGGCCGGGACGGAAATCATTTATATCTTCATTCAAGGAGCAGTACCATGAGAAAGGCATTTACGCTGATCGAAATTCTGATCGTGGTGATCCTGTTGGCGATCCTCGCAACGATCGTCGTACAGATGTTCTCCGACGTGACGAGCGACGCGCAGAACTCGAAGGAGGCGACGGACATCGCCACGCTCAAGTCCGCCTGCCAGCTCTACTACGCCGAGGCGGGCAGCCGCCCCAGCGCAAACATGAACGAGTTGGACGACACCGGCGTGCAGTCCGTGATCGACAAGAACGGCGACGGCCAGGTCACCGCGGCCGACACCTGCGGTCCCTGGGTCGACGAGATCCCGACGAAGTCCGACGGCACCGCCTACGCTTACGACTCCACGACGGGGACCGTGTACTAAATCGCGTTTCCCCGCGGTTGAGTTCCGCAGTTCTGCAGCAAGGATCCACCGGGCCGGAAGGCGGCGAACGCCTCCCGGCCTTTTTTTTGCGCGCATATTCCGTACGCGTGCGGATCGGGGGCGGGCTGACCCGGGGAGGGGGATATGCGTCACGCAATTTCCACCGCAGACGCCGCCGCCGGCCCCAGCCCGGCACTTGCCTTCGGGACCGGAATAATCTTATACTATCCGGGTTAAGGCTTAGTAGACTGTTTTGCCGATAGTTGTGTAAGAGAGATCCGTATCAATGGCGCGTAAAAGACAGCTACCGATCGGCGTTGACCTCGGGTTCAGCGCGGCGAAGTTCGTGCAGCTTCAGGAGACTGCCGGCGGGTATGAACTCCTGGCGGCGGCCGAGGTGTCGATACCCGAACACCTCCGCAGCGACCAGATCGGCCTGCTGAACCACCTCGGCCGCCGGATACCCGACCTTATACGCGAAAAGCCCTTCCGCGGCCGGCGGTGCCGTATCGCCCTGCCGGCCTCCTGCGCGTTCGTCCGGCACGTGCACATTCCGCCCGGCAGCCCCGACCGGGTGGACAGCGCGGTCAAAAGCGCGGCCGACACCGAGCTGCCCTACCCCGTCGACGACGCCGTGGTCCGGCATATCATGGTCGGGGACGTCTACGTTGAGGGGCGGCGGCAACAGGAAGTGATACTCGTGGCGATACAGAAGGCCACGCTCGACGCCTACATCAAGACCATCACCGATGCCCGGCTGGAGATCGGCGGCATCAGCGTCGAGCCGATGGCCATCATCAACTGCTACAGCCGCTTCATGGATGACCCGGAGGCGGCCTTCGTGGTCCTCGACCTCGGCTCGGCGAACGTGCAGGTGACCATCGGCATCGGGAGCCGGCTGGTGTTCTACCGGTCGATCCCCGGCGGCGGCGACCAGGTCAACCGGGCCATCGCCCAGGGGCTCAAGAGCAGCGCCGAGGAGGTCAGGCTCATGCGGATAGCGATCCAGCAGGGCCAGGACCTCGGCGAGCGGGCCGACGAGATCGACCGGTGGCTGAAGCTCTGGGCGGACGCCGCGGCCCGCGACATCGACAACTGCCTGCGCTACTTCGAATCCATGTTCCGGGACAAGGAACTGACCCGGCTGATCTTCACGGGCGGACAGGCCCGCGACACCGGGCTGTGCCGGATGCTCGCCGAGATGCTCGAGCTGCCCGCGCAGATCGGCGACCCCATGACCGTCATTGCCGCCGGGAAAGACATGCCCGCCGGCCAGGAGGTCCGTACCGACCTGGCGGTGGGCATCGGACTGTGTCTCGGCGAGAGTGACTAGGGAGAGGAAACTGCTATGGGCAACATAGACATGACTCCGCGGGAGTACGTGGAGCAGAAACGCGAATACCGGATCGACCTGATCTGCGTGGTGATCTTCGCGGTCGTCATGGTGATACTGGTCGGCGCCGAGATCTGGACCGCGCAGGGATACAACGCGGCCGAATCCCGGCACGCGACGGCGGCCGGCCGCTTCGCGGCGGCCACCGGCCGCCTCGAGGACTTCAGCGCGATCGCGGCCGCGCGGAACGCGGCGGCGAAGGGACTCACCCAGGCGGCGGACGTCACCGGGTCGCTGCCGACCAGCCGGATCTTCCACGAGGTCGCCCAGGCGGCCGACGACGACGTCGCGGTGGTCGAGTGGTCACTGACCCGGCTCGACGAGATGCCGCAACCGGCGGTCGCCCCGGCCGAGGACGCGGGCCTGAAGAAAAAGCGGAAGGTGGTTTCCAGCAAGCGGAAGCCGGGGCAGAAGCCGCCGGCGAAGCCCCTGAAACTCAGCAACATCTTCCGGGTGGAGATCCAGGGCGCCGCGCGTGACGACCAGGCCATCATCGATTTCGAAGCCCGGCTCGAGGTCAACGATATATTCCAGCAGGTGGATCTGCCGTGGGCCCTGGTCGAGCACGGCCGGGAGATCGAAGACACCAAATGCGTTTTCTTCCGCATGACGCTGTACGTCGACACGTCGAAGTGGCTCGAGCAGCTCGACGACGGCGCCGCGGCGGAAGAGACGGGGAGGTCGGAGACATGAGCGGTCTGCGTATAAAGGAACTGGTATTCATCGCGCTGATCCTGCTTTTGCCGGCGGCTGCCTGGATGTTCATCTTCAAGCCGCGCAACGCGGCGACCACCGCGCTGAAGGCGGACGCGGCGAAGATAGAGGAAAAGCTCGCGCGGCTCGAGCAGGTCGAGACGCCGGCCTTCATCGCCGTCGAGCGGGACCGGGCGGCCCTCCGCGCAAAGCTGACCGAGATCGCCGACCGCCTGCCGGCCCGGGAGGACGTCAACGACGTCTACAAGGAGCTCGAGCGCCGGGCCAGGGCCTGGGACCTCGATGCGGACGTCGTCAGCGCGCGGGGCGGTACGGGCGCGAAGGAGGAAGAGGCGTTCGCCTCGGAATCCTTCGACCGCGAGCACCTCGCGCCGCTCAGGCTCAAGGGACGGTTCGCGGATTTCTACGCCTTCCTCCTGGGACTCGAGAGCCGCAACCGGATGCTCTACCCGGTGACCCTGCGGGTCCAGCGGCTCTCCGGGGAAAACCGGGGGAACGTCGACGTGACGCTGATCATGGATTACTACTACCGCAAAAAGCAGGAGGCACAGGCCGATGGCACAGCAAAGTAAATCGAGCGGAACGGGCGGCGCGGCCGGCATGCTCCGCACCCTGTCGCGGACGTCGGTGCTGATGATCCTGATGTTCCTGGCGGGGGTGGCCTGGATATACTTCCGCAACAGCGCGATCGATACGGCTACCCAGGGCGCCGACAAGGGCGAGGACCCCGTCGCGGACGCGGGGATCATGCAGATGCAGCTCGCCGCGCGGTCGGCCCGGCCCGAGAAGAAATACGGGGCACTGCTCCGGAAGGCGTCCCTGCAGCGGGAGGATTTCCAGAAAGAGCAGATAAAACAAAATATTTTCCGATTGGGATTTGTCGAAACGCCCGCGGAAGATAATAATAAAGGTGGCGCCGCGAAAGAAAACGGCGAAAAGAAGCCGGAAACGCGCCCCGAGGCCGTCGAGGTAAAGCCGGAAGGCCCGGGCGCCGTCAGGATGATCATATACGGCCCGAACCCACGGGCGTTTGTCGGCTCCCGCATGGTCAAGGCCGGCGACAGTCTCGGCGAGTGGCGGGTCAGGACCATTCGCCGCGACGCGGTCGTCGTCGAGTGGAAGAAAGACACAAACGAGGTCAGGACGCTGAAGTACGGGCCGTAGCGGCCGGAGGCGGTTATTGAGCCAGGTCGATAAAAACGTCGATGCCGAACAGGACGCGCCGGGGCAGGCGGGAGGGCTCGGCACACCGGGTGAGATCTGGGCCCCCACGCAGAAAAAGCGCCGCAAAAAGACCGGCCCCGAGGAGATACTGCTGGCCCGGGGGATCATCAACGACGACCAGTTGCTCGCCGCGCGGGAAAAGCAGGCAGAGGATGCCCGGCTGAACCTCCTCGGCGCCCTGGTGATGACCGGCGCCATCAGCGCCGAACAGGCCCTCAGAACCAGCGCCGAGCACTTCAAGCTGCCCTTCGAGCGGATATCCGCCGACGACGTCGACGAGGAGGTCTTCGAGGTCCTCCCCCTCGACTACATACGCAAGAAGGGGGTCCTGCCCCTCTATCACAAGGGCGACAAGATCGTGGTGGCGATCAGCGCACCGGAGGATATCTTCCTCATCGACGATTTCCGCCGGAAGATCGACAAACCCGTCGAACTCCTCGTCTGCCCGCCGGAAGACATCCAGTCGGCGATCGGCGAGCTGTCCGCCGCCCCCTCCCAGCAGGTCGAGGAGATCCTCGGCGATCTCGACGTCGACGAGGACAGCGTGGAGGTCATCGAGGAAAAAGACGACGTCGACGAGAACCTCGAGCACCAGGCGGGGCAGAACCCCGTCATCCGCTACGTCAACTACCTGATTACCCTCGCCGTCCGCGAGGAGGCCAGCGATATCCACATCGAGCCCTGCCAGAAGCGGGTCCGCGTGCGGTACCGTCTCGACGGCATCCTCTTCGAGCAGTCCCCGCCGCCCCGGCAGATGTACGCGGCGATCGTGTCGCGCATCAAGATCATGGCGAACCTCGACATCGCCGAGACCCGCCTGCCGCAGGACGGCAAGATCAGGGCCACGGTCGCCGGGCGGAAGATCGACCTCCGCGTCAGCACCCTGCCGACGGTGTACGGCGAGAAGTGCGTGCTGCGTATCCTGGACAAGCGGTCGATCTCGCTCGGCATGGAGCAGCTCGGCTTCCCGGAGAACACCCTCGAGCGGTTCGTCCGGCAGGTCCACCGCCCCCACGGGATCGTCCTGGTGACGGGGCCGACCGGCTCGGGCAAGAGCACCACCCTCTACTCGGCCCTGCAGATCCTCGACCGCGACAAGTTCAACATCGCGACGGTCGAGGATCCCGTCGAGTACGAGTTGGACGGGATCAACCAGGTCCACGTCCGGGAGCGGATCGGCATGACCTTCGCGGCCGCCCTCCGGAGCCTCCTCCGGCAGGACCCCGACGTGATTCTCCTCGGCGAGATCCGGGACCTGGAGACGGCCACCATCGCCATCCAGGCCGCCCTCACCGGCCACATGGTGTTCTCGACCCTCCACACCAACGACGCGCCCTCGGCGATCACCCGGCTGATCAATATCGGCGTCGAGAGCTTCCTGATCAGCGCGGCGGTCAACGCCGTGCTCGCCCAGCGGCTGATCAGGCGGATCTGCGGGCAGTGCAAGGAGGAGGCGCCGGAGATCACCAAGCGGGCGCACGCACTGTTCGAGCGGGCCGGTATCCCGGAAGACCGGCGGGCCGCGTTCAAGGGCACGGGCTGCCCGGCCTGCCGCAACACCGGCTACAAGGGGCGGGTCGGCGTCTACGAGTTCATGGAACTCGGTGACGACATGCGGGACCTGATCACTTCCACGCCGGAACTGACCGACCTGCGGCGGTTCGCCTTCGAGAAAAAGGGCGTCGCCTCCCTCATGGACGACGGCATGGACAAGGTCCGGCGGGGTCTGAGCACGATCGAGGAAGTGTTGCGTATCACCCAGAGTTGATCATCAAGGAGTACCACAGTGCTGGACCTGAAGGAAATTCTCACCGTGGGCATCGAGAGCGATGCCAGCGACATTCACCTGGTTCCCGCCCACCGGCCGATGATGGTCGTCGACACCGACCTGGCGCCCGTTGAGGAGTTCGCGGTGATCGAACCCGAGGACACCGACCGGATGGTCAAGGAGATGGTCGGTGAGAAGCGCCACCAGACCCTCCTGCAGCGCAAGGACCTCGACTTCTCCACGTCCCTCGGGGAACTCGGCCGGTTCCGCGTCAACGCCCACTTCCAGAAAGACTGCATCGGCATCGCCTTCCGGGTCATCAAGTCGAGCGTGCCCCCCATCGACTCCCTCTACCTGCCCGCGGTCGTCCAGCAACTGGCGAACCTCCCCCGCGGCCTGGTCCTGGTCACCGGCCCGACGGGCTCCGGCAAGAGCACCACGCTGGCGTCGATGATCGACGCCATGAACGAGAAGTTCGACAAGCACGTGATCACGGTCGAGGACCCCATCGAGTACCTCCTGACCAGCAAGAAGTGCCTCATCGAGCAGCGGGAGCTGGGGGCCGACGTGCCCACCTTCGCCAGCGGTCTCCGGCACGCCCTGCGGCAGGCGCCGGACGTGATCCTCGTCGGCGAAATGCGCGACCTGGAGACCACCTCGGCCGCCCTCACGGCCGCCGAGACCGGCCACCTCGTCCTTTCCACGCTGCACACCCAGTCGACCGCGCAGACCATCGAGCGTATCGTCGATATCTACCCCGGCGACCAGCAGCGCTACATCCTGAGTATGCTCTCGAACACGCTCCGGGCGGCGATCACCCAGACCCTGTTCCGGCGGAACGACCAGCCGGGCATGATCCCCGCCCTCGAGATCCTCCTGTGCAATTCCGCGGTCCGCAACTGTATCCGCGAGAACCGCATCCACGAGATTCCCAACATCATCAAGACCAACCGCGCATCCGGCATGTGCCCGATGGACGAATCGATCCGCGGGCTCTACCTGAACGGGTTCATCACCGCCCAGCAGGCGATCGACAAGGCTGCCGACCCGCAGTCGCTCAGGAAGGCCATCAGCGCGTAGTCCGAAAGGAACGAAAGCAATGCCGAAGTTCACGTGCGAGATCCAGACGCCCGACGGTCAAGTGACCCGGAAGGTCATCAGCGCGGCGTCGCTGGACGCCGCCTCCGCGCAGGTTCGGGCCGGCGGCGATTACGTGTTGAATATTCGGGAATCGGAGGGGGGCGAAGGCATCATCGACAAGATCAGGAACTACCGGGTGGAAATGAATCCCGGCCTGAAGGACGTGATCGCCTTCTCCCGGCAGCTCGCGGTCATGATCAAGGCGGGCATCGCGGTCCACGACGCCACCGACGCGATCCGGGAGCAGGTCACGAACCAGAAATTCGAGGCGGCCCTGCGGGAGATATGCAACGACGTCGAGGCCGGCCAGTCTTTTTCCGCGGCCATCGAGAGACACGCCAGGATCTTCAGCCCGCTCTACGTGAACATGATGAAGGCCTCCGAGGTCACCGGCACCTTCTCCGAGACGCTGGAAAAGATGGTCGACTACCTCCAGCAGCAGTACGAAACGAGAAAGATGGTCATCGGGGCCTCCACCTACCCGGCCGTCCTGTTCATGGCCTCGATCGGGGCGGTGGTCTTCCTGATGACCTGGGTGCTTCCCCGGTTCATGATCGTCTTCGAGGGCCACGAGGACGAACTGCCCGGGGCGACGCGGGCCCTCCTGGCCATCAGTTGGTTTTTCCAGACCAAGTGGCAGTTCATCATCGCCGGTTTCGTGGCCGCCGTGGTCGGCCTGATCGTGTCGCTGAAGACCGCGGGCGGGATCCGGTTCTGGGACAAGGTGCTGCTGAAGGTGCCGGTGATCAAGGGCATGACCCACGCCCTCTACATCACCCGGAGCCTGCAGGCCCTCGGCGAACTGGTCAACGGCGGCGTGCCGATACTGGACTCCCTGGGGATCACCGCCGACATCGCCCGGAACACCTACTACCGGCAGATGTGGCAGCGGGTCGCCGACCGGGTCAAGGGCGGCGAGAAGCTCGTGGCCGAGCTGTACGACACCGTGCTGATGCCCCGGAACGTGGTGCTGATGATCGGGGCCGGCGAGGAGGCCGGCCGCCTCGGGGAGGTCCTCGAGGACGTCTCGGAATTCTACCAGAAGGAACTGACCGACAAGATCAAGACCACCACGGCCCTGATCGAACCGGCCATGATCCTGTTCATGGGTGTCATCGTGGGCTTTATCGCCATCAGCATCATCGTCCCGATCTTCAAGATGTCGCAGATGCTGGCGAAGTAGGAAACGACCGAGGCGGTCCCGGGTGCCGCCGTCTTGGCGCCCCCGCGGCGAAAAATTAAAAAAAAGGCGTGTTTTAACTATTTCAGCACGTGTAGAATAAAGGTAGACAGGAAACAAATCGGACTGTTTCCTTCCTCTTTCGTAACGGAGTGGGTACGTGATCTGTAACCTTTCATTTCAGACGAACGCGGGCGCGGAAAAGAGGTCGTGCCGCGCGCTCGAAAGGAAGGCAGCGATGCATGCATCGAATACCAGCGCCGGCACACGCGGCGGCGGGAGGGGAGCATTCACGCTCCTGGAAGTCCTGCTCGCCGTTATCATCATGGGCATGGGGATCGTGGCGACCCTCAACAGCATGAAGTACAGCACCATCAGCAACAACCGCAGTTCCCGGTGGACCGAGGCCGTCTTCCTGGCCCAGGAGATCCGTACCTGGACCGAGAACCTGCCCTTCAGCGACCAGGATACCGGGGACCTGCTCAACGCGCCCGGTCCCGACAACTACCAGGCCGACGGCAGCCCCTACGTCGACGACCTCGACGACCTCATGAACGCCGGCTTCACGCCCCCGCGGAACAGCCTGGGGAATCCGATCAACCGGCTGGCCGGCTGGACGGTGAACATCAGCATGGACTGGCGGTCCGACGCCGACCCGAGCGTATCGATCGCCGAGCCCGCGCAGGCGATCGACGGAAACCTCGCGCACATCCAGGTGACCGTCATCGCCCCGGACGGCGAGGGGCTCCTGACCACGGGGTGGCTCTGCGCGCGTTACGAAGAGTAGCCGGCAACGGCCGAACGGAGGTTTCGTATGTACTGTGACAGGAAGCATCAATCGGCGGGTTTCACGCTGGTCGAGTTGATCGTCGCCATGGCCATCGTCGGCATGATCATGACCGCCATCGCCTTCGCCATGCGGGGCGGCGTCGAGAATTACCAGTTCAACACGAAACTGGCCGATTCCACGCAGGCCGGCCGGGCCCTGATGAGCCGGATCACCGACGAGATCCGGACCGCGCAGGACGTGACGACATCGACCGACCGGGTGAATATCTTTCCGACCGACACCGCGGGCCCGACCCAGATCAGCTACTACCTCTCCGGCGGCCAGTTCTACTGCCGGCGGCAGGGCAACGGCTACGACGACACCTACGCCGTCCTCGAGGCCGACGAGCAGTTGACCGTCACCGATTTCGAGGCCCAGGTCCTCCAGGACGGGGGGGTCCCCATCCAGGTCAATATGAACGTGACGTTCAAGTCGGGCAAGGGCGGCGACGCCCAGTACCGCACGATCACCGCCTCGTCGGCCGTCAAGGCCAACCAGTAACCGCCCCGCGGCCGCCGCGGCCGCCCCCGGCAGTGAAAAAAAGGGATATTTGCCTGTTTTTTTTCGGTCCTGTTGAGGCCTGTTGACAATTTCGCGTTCCCCGCAGGACCACCTTTCCAAATCGCCCCTCCGTCTTTTCTTATGCCCCCCCGCCGCGCGGGACGATCGATCGCGATTTCCGTCCCGCCGCGCGGGCCGGAAAAAAGACCGGCAAAACGCCATTGACTTGCGGTCGGCGGGCCGGTACCTTCACGTAGTCCGAATACGGGCGGCGGCGGCCGCGGGCGGCCGTTTCAGCCCCGTGAGGAGCATCGTGAAAAGCAACGTCATCCTGGTAATGATCCTGTTGTTCCCGCTGGCGGCGGCGGCCGCCGAGGGCGGCGATACCGTTGCGGAGATCGTCATCGAGGGCAACGAGAACATCTCCCGCAGCGGGGTTCTCAGTTACGTAAAGACCCGCCCCGGCAGGTCGTACAACGAGGAGGTGGTCCGCGAGGACTGCAACCGCCTGCGGGAGAGCGGGCGTTTCAAGACCGTCGTGGGCACCGCCAAAAAGACCCCCGCGGGGGTCGTCGTCACGTTCAGGCTCGAGGAGCGATCCCTGATCAAGGCCGTGGAAGTCACGGGGAACAAGAAGTTTACCACCGACGAACTGCTGGCGGGCACCGGGGTGGCCGCCGGGGAACCGCTCGACGAGGCGGCCATCGCGTCGCTTAAGCAGACCATCGCCGACCGGTATACAACCGAGGGCTACCCCTACGCCGAGGTCGCCGTCGACCGGACGGCCCTCGACGCCGACCGCCGGGTCGTCGTGACCATCGTCGAGGGGCCGGCGGTCGTCATCGACGACGTCGACTTCGAGGGCAACTACTACTACAACGACCTCGAGCTGCAGCTCAAGACGAAGACCCGGGCGAAGCTCTGGCCCTTCATCGCCGGCGACTTCAACGAGGAGGAGATCGACAACGACGTCGCCACGATCCGGAAGATATACCTCGCCGAGGGCTTCCTCGACGTGGAGGTATCGCGGCGGCTGGACCCGTCGGCCGACAAGTCGGAGATGACGGTTACCTTCATCATCAACGAGGGAGGGCGGTACCGGGTCAACGCCGTCTCCTTCGCGGGCAACACGGTGTTCGCCGACGCGGAACTCCGGGAGCGGCTCCAGCTCCGGCAGAGCCGGTTTTTCACCGCCGACGCCCACCGCACCGACGTGGAGGCCGTCGAGTCGTCGTACGGCGAGTTGGGGTACGTCGACGCCGCCGTGAAGGCCGACAAGCGGTTCGTCAGCCCCGATGCCCCCCTCCCGGACTGGGCCGAGGGCCTCGACGGCGGCCGGCCCTCGCTGGTCAACCTCGTCTACGAAATCGACGAGAACGATCGGTACACCGTCGGCGACGTGTTCATCAAGGGCAACACGATCACCCAGGACCGGGTGATCCGGCGGGAAATCAGGCTCTTCCCCGAGGCGGACGAGGAAAATATCTGCAACACGAAGGCCATGGACCGCTCGGAGACCACGCTGAAGTCCATGCAACTCTTCGAGACCGTCTCGGTCAGCCCCGTGGATTCCGGCCGCCCGGGCGTCAAGGACATCCTGGTCGAGGTCGCGGAGGGCCGGACCGCCGAGCTGATGGTCGGGGCGGGCATCAACAGCAACGACGGCCTCATCGGGACGTTCTCGCTGACCGAGCGGAACTTCGACATCCTCAACTGGCCCGGCAGCTTCGGCGACCTCTTCAAGCCGGGGACCTTCAAGGGCGCCGGCCAGCGGCTGAACATCACCGCCCAGCCCGGTACGGAGGTCTCGCGGTTCTCCCTGGCGTGGTCGACCCCGTACATCTTCGACAAGCCCTATTCGTTCGGCACCGATTTCTACTACTTCGACCGCGATTACGAGAGCTACGACCTGAGCCGCGCCGGCGTGCGGATGCACGTCGGCCACCGGTTCGAGAACCGCTGGCAGGGCCGCCTCGGCGCGCGGCTGGAGAACATCGAGGCGGACATGGACCGGCAGCTCGATGTGCCGGTGGAGATTTACAACGACCGCGGCAGCCACAACCTCCTCGGTCTCAGCGGCACGCTCATCAGGGACCGCACCGACAACCGCCTGCTGCCCTCCGCGGGCGACCGGCTCAGCTTCAGCTACGAGCACGTCATGGGCGACTACAGCTTCGGGACGTTCCGGACCTCCTACACGATCTACCACACCATCCACCGCGACGCCCTCAACCGCAAGCATATCCTCGCGGGCCGGGCGAAGTTCGGGCAGATCTTCGGGGACGCCCCGACCTTCGAGCGGTTCTACGGCGGCGGCATCGGGTCGATCAGGGGCTTCGAGTTCCGCGGCATCAGCCCCCGCGGCACCTATCCCGGCGGCCTGCCCCACGACGACCCGATCGGCGGCGACATGATGTTCTTCCTCGGCGGCGAGTACACCTTCCCGATCGTCTCCGACACGCTCCGCGGCGTGGTCTTCATCGACTCCGGCACCGTGGAGTCGGACTTCGAGCTGACGACCTACCGCGTCTCGACCGGCTTCGGCGTCCGGTGGAAGATCCCGCTGCTCGGCCCGGTCCCCATGTCCCTGAACATCGGCATCCCGCTGATCAAGGACGGCAGCGACGACACCGAGATCTTCAGTTTCACCATCGGCGCCCGGTTCTGAGACATTCCCTTCCACCCGCAGGAACAGAACAACTGCCGTGTTGTGCGCGCCGTACCCCTATGTTCTGCAGCGTTGTATGAACGCGCGGGCCACGTCGACCTGTCACGCGGCAGTCCCTTCCGACCCGGCGACACGGTACAGGTGTATTGTGCCGGCGGCGAAATCATCCTCCGCCGCCGGCTTGGCCGAAATGAGGCGTTCGGATTCGAGCTGAACGGGGTAGAGAATGTCCACGATCGTTTTCAATTCCCTGAAATAATCGAACGGCTTTGCCAGGAGCACGAGCAGGTCTATATCACTCTCGGCCTCTCCGCGTCCCGATGCCGTCGAGCCGTACAGGTACATGCCGCGAAACGCGGTCCCGTAGTGGTCCTTCAGTATCGCCTTGCACTGTTGTATGATGTGTTTCTCTGTCATGCGGCTGTTCCCGGGGTATACTCCCCGCATGATACGGCAATCGCACGTTTTAATAAAGGTTTTGCCGAGGACACCGGCCGCCTTATGCGCAAAAAAACGGCACGGGCGGCCCCCCGGAAACCGTCCGTGCCGCGTCGTTCGTCGCTTAACCGGTGGCCGTCCCCGTGGTGCTTGCTGTCAACCCGCGCTCGCACCGAATACCTGGAAAATCGCCTCGTTGCTGTGCAGTTCGCCGTACCCGTTGTTGTTGAAGAGGAATTCCATCAGGTCGGTGTGGTTGACCAGGTCCTCGTCGTAATGCAGATTGAAACCGCGGTCCATGTAGATGCTCCGGCCGATCACCGCGCCGTATATCGCCCCGGTGGCGTCGAGGTTCAGGTCCGCGTTCGGGGCGTAGATCGTGCCGTACGTGTTCGCCTCGGCGTCGACGATGACCGGGTGAACGTCGGTGTCCGTGGTGATCCAGATGCGGAGATTGTGGGGGGCGTCGGGGTTGCCCAGGTCGGTCTCCCGGTCGAGGTTGAAGTAGCCGGTGCCGTATGCAAGAACGGATCGCCCGCGCGGGCGGGCTCGATGTTCTGCAGCGTGTAGCTCATGAACGCCAGCCCGCTCTGGGCGTTCCAGAGGGCCTGCGTGTCGCGGGTGAAGTTGCCGGTCTTGCGGACCTCCTGCAGCGAGACGTAGGAAGCCGCCAGGCTCAGGGACACCAGGATGCCGAGGGCGATGACGGCGAGGAGGAGCGCGTAGCCGTCTTTGCGGGGGGGCGCCGGGGGGGTGTACGAAGTAAACATAGCACTGTCTCCATAGTACGCAGACAAAAAACAGCAACACGTTTCAAACACAATACCGTAACGCCGCAGAGGGGCGGGGAGGTGTCTATTGAATTATACGCGCGGGTGCAGCGATGGACCCACCGTAACAGGCGACGACTTTTTAAAAAACTGCGATTGAAGAAACATCCCGTTCGTCTGCCGCATCCGGGCTTGCTGTTTCGTCAATAATTCCCGCCGGTCTACCCCTCGTCATAACCGCCGAAGACATTGAACATCGAGTACTTGTTCTGGTACTCGGTGTAACCGCTTTGGTCGAAGACGAACAGGATATTCTTCCCGTGGTTGAGCAGGTCCTCGTCGTAGTGGAGGCGGAACCCGCGGTCCATGTAGATGCTCCGGCCGATCACCGAGCCGAATATCGCCCCGGAGGCGTCGAGATTGAGGTCCGCGTTCGGGGCGTAGATCGTGCCCCAGGTGTTCGCCTCGGCGTCGATGATCACCGCGTGATCGTCGGTGTCCGTGGTGATCCAGATCCGCAGGTTGTGCGGGGCGTCGGGGTTGCCGAGGTCGGTCTCGCGGTCGAGGTTGAAGTACCCGGTGCCGTAAATGTCCACCGGCCCGTTCGCGTCGTCGATGGTTATCTGCACGTCCGCGTCGATCTCAAACGAGTCGGCGATGATCGCGGCCGGCCCGGTAATGGTGATTTCACCGCCCTCGACGTAGAACGAGTCGTAGTGGTGTACGCCCGGCCCGATCGCCAGGTCGCCCTCGTGGTTCAGGCTTCCATGGTACCAGTCGGGCGTGGGAATCTCGATGGTTTCCATCTCCATCGTTTCATTCGCATTGTCGGTCGAGCCGGAGACGTACCCGTTGTTGGTAATTGTACCGGCGGGGCCGGGCGTGGCGCTGCCGAAGACCACCGCCCCGGCGCCGACGAGAATATCCTGGTTGCTTCCCAGGCTGCCGTCGGTATTGGCGAACGTGAAGCCGTCATGGGTATTCACCGCCTGGCTGGCGTAGGTTCCGAGGCTGGAGTTGTAGCTGTCGGTAACCGCCCCGCTGTCGAGTTCGACCCCGGCGTCGCCGAATCCGCCGCAGTCGAAAAGGGTCGCGGCCTGGATGTAACAGTCGACGCTCACCATGTGGGGCGCGCCCTGGAACTCACCCTTGGCATAGAGCGTGTATTTCTTTTCTTCAACCGGGTCCTTCAGGAGCGCGCATTCGAACGAGCCGCCTGCCGTCTGGTCGAACGAGGAAACGTAGAGGCCCCACTCGTCATAGGTGACCGAGCAGGTGGCGCGGTTGGTGATGGCGTCGGCGATGTTCGCCATCTGCTGGAGCTGGGTATTGGCGCGGAGGGGCTCGGTGTTCTGCAGCGTGTAGATCATGTAATCGAGGCCGCTCTGGGCGTTCAGCACCGCCTGGGCGTTATGCCGGTAGTTGGTGCTCTTCTGGACTTCGCTCATGGAGACGTAAGACATCGACAGCCCGATCGATACCAGCAGGCCCAGGGCGATGATCGCCAGCAGCAGCGCCACGCCTTTTCTTCCTCGTTTCACTCTCGACATAGACATGAGTTCTCTCCTGACACAGGTTCGGACGGATCCGTCTCGGTGATTGCGCCAAACGCTCCTTGTGTACTTTAATTATAGGAACGGCGCGCACAGAGAGACCACTTTAATCCCCTTTTTTGCGCGTTCAACACACCCGCGTCCTTTTCCCGGCAATGCTCCTGCGGCAGGAATATTGCCGGAGCTTCTTTTTTAAACATCTTTATTCAAAACGTTTACATTCTTCCTGTCGACCTCGGAAAAACCCTCTCGTTAGGACGGTCGGGGAAGATGTTTCTGCGAGCATCGACCTCTAATCGTCTTCCATATTACCGTAATCGGACCCGAAGACCATATTCATCGAGTACTTGTTCTGGTACTCGGCGTAGCCGGTCTGGTCGAAGACGAAGTTGATGTTGTTCCCGCTGTTAAGCAGATCCTCGTCGTAGTGGAGGCGGAACCCGCGGTCCATGTAGATGCTCCGGCCGATGACCGAGCCGAAGATGGCCCCCTCGGCGTCGAGGTTCAGGTCCGCGTTCGGGGCGTAAAATGTTGCCCACGTGTTCGCCTCCGCGTCGAAAATGACCCTGTCATCGTCGGTGTCGGTGGTCACCCAGATTCGCAGGCCGGAGGGGTTGTCCGGGTTGCCGAGGTCGGTCTCCCGGTCGAGGTTGAAGTAGCCGGTGCCGTAGATATTGACCGGGCCGTTCGTATCGTCTATGACGAGTTGCACGTCGGCGTCCAGTTCGAACGAATCGGCCACGAGGGAGCAGGGCCCGATCATGGTGACCGTGCACTCTTCGGCGTAAAAGGAATCGTAGTGGTGTACGCCCGGGTTGATCGTGACATCATCTTCCTCGTATTTCACCGTCCCGTGATACCACTCCGGTTCGGGTATCTCGATGGGGGGAAGCTCTTTGAGACTGGAGGAATTGTTCGTCGAGCCGTCCACGTAGCCGTTGTTGGTGAGCGTCCCCTCGGGACCGGGCGTGGCGCTGCCGAAGACCGCCGCGCCGCCGCCGACGAGAATATCCTGGTTGCTGCCGAGGCTGCCGTCGGCCTGGGCGTAGGATATGCCGTCGTGGCTGTTCGTCGCCTGGCTGGCCCAGGTACCGAGGCTGGAATCGTAGCTGTCGGTCACCGCCCCGCTGTCGAGTTCCACCCCGGCATCGCCGAAGCCCGCGCAGTCGAACAGCGTCGATGCCTGTATAAAACAGTCGACGCTGACCATGTGCGGCGCGTCCTGGAACTCACCCTTGGCATAGAGCTTGTATTTTTTGCTTTCCACCGGATCTTTCAGCAATGCACACTCGAACGTTCCGCCGGACGTTTGATCGAAAGAGGATATATAGACACCCCATTCGTCGTAAGAAGCCGTGCAGGTGGCGCGATCGGTTATCGCCGTGGCGATGTTCTCCATCTGCCGGAGCTGGTTGCCGGCGCGGGCTATGGTGCAGTTCTGCAGCGTGTAGATCATGTAATCGAGGCCGCTCTGGGCGTTCAGCACGGCCTGGGCGTTGTGCCGGTAGTTCATGCTCTTGTTGACCTCCTGCATGGAGACGTAGGAGATCGAGAGGGCGAACGACGCAAGGATGCCCAGCGCGATAATGGCAAGCAGGAGCGCAGTCCCCTTCCGGTGGGTGTGACAGGTGTTAAACGAATACATGCCCATTTCCTTTCAATCGTATGATTAGTATAATGTAATATAATAACGGTTTGGAAAGGAAGAGGAAAGGAAAGGGTCAAAAGATACCGGCGAAAAAATACCGGCCGTCAAGCATATGTATTCTATTCTGTTTTCAACGGCAATCCATACCTGGAGAGGCCATTGCGCCCCTCCCGCAATCTATTCAATAATAGTGTGCAGCCTGGTTGTTGGCAAGGAAAAAATGAAAAATAAAAAAAAACTAAGGGAACTAAAGGGACTGGGGTGCCTGCGAGGTATTTCCCATCATTGCAATTATTGCCTTGGCGTTAACCGGGCGGCCTGGTCGTGGCGCGCAGCGCCATTTCGTTTTTTCAGCAAAGCGTGCCGCCTTTTCCAAAAACCCGCACCGTAAATACCATAACGGCTGTTGATAAGACCGGCCGGCACGGTTACACTGTCGGACTCGCAACCGGTAATGCGGGACGGATGCGTGCCGGAAACACCGGCAAACGAAAACCACGACAACAGAGACGGGCCGCCCGGCGGGGCGGCCGCGGAGGAAGGACAGTATGAGAACAGTACGTACGAAAGCAACGTATATGGTAATCGCGGCCGCGGTCGTGACGGCGGCGGGGCTGCTGCTGGTCTGCTCTCCGCCGTCGCGGGCGCAGCGGGCGCCGGCGGGCGGCGGGGCGGTGGCGGTCTGCAACCTCTCGAAGATCTTCGACGACTACAAGCGGGCCGACAAGCTCAACGCCGAGCTGAACGAGCGGCGGCGGAAGATCAAGGCCGAGATCGAGTCCCGCAAGAAGGCCCTCGAGACCACCCGCCAGCAGCTCAAGGGCCTGCGGGAGGGCGGGGAGGCCTTCGAGGGTGTTCTCAAGAAGGCCCAGAGCCAGCAGGTCGAGCTGCAGGTCTGGAGCCAGATCCAGGAGCAGTCGCTGCTGCGGGACCACCTCCGTCTGACCAAGGAGATGTTCAAGGAGATCTCCGACGCCATCGCCGCGGTCGCCAGGAAGAAGGGCATCGGCCTCGTGGTGCAGCTTGAGCCCCGGGACCTGCAGGCCAAGAATTCCCAGGAGCTGATATCGCAACTGACGAACCGCAAGGTGCTGTACAACGCCGACACCATCGATATCACCGGCGACGTGTTGCGCCGGGTCAACGAGCGGTTCGTGGCCGAGGAATAAGGCCCGCCGGGCGGAGAGCGAAGCGAACGTGTTTGAGACACCCCTGATAACCGCGGAGGTCGCCGACATTGTCGGCGGCCGGCTCGAGGGAGACGGCGCCGTGGAGCTGACGGGCCTGGCCGCCGTCGCGGAGGCGGCGCCCGGCCTGCTTACCTTCGCCGGCGACGAGAAGAACCTCGCCCGGCTCCGGGAGGCCTCGGCCGGCGCGGCGATCGTCCCGGAAGAGGCCGCGATCGAGACGCCGATGCCGCTGATCCGGGTCGCGAACGTACAGCTCGCGGTCGCGCGACTCCTGGGCGCGATGGCACCCGGCGAGGATATCCCCGAACCCGGCGTCCACCCGACGGCCGCCGTCGACGCGGCCACCGAGATCGGCGCCCACGTCGCCGTCGGTCCCCACGCGACCGTGGAGGCCGCCGTCTCGATCGGGCGGGGGTCGGTCCTCTGTCACGGCGTGTACGTCGGCCGGGGCACGACCATCGGCGCCGATTGCGTCCTGGCGCCCGGCGCCGTCGTCCGGCGGGGCTGCCGGATCGGGGCGCGGGTCAGGATCGGCCCCAACAGCGTCGTCGGCCACGACGGCTTCGGCTACGTCTTCGACGGCCGGCGGCACCGGAAGGTGCCCCACGCCGGGAACGTCGTCATCGAGGATGACGTCGAGCTGGGGGCCTGCTGCTGCGTGGACCGCGCCAAGTGGGGCGCGACCGTCATCGGGGCGGGGGCGAAGCTGGACAACCTCGTCCAGGTCGCGCACAACGTGACGATCGGCCCGGGCAGCCTGCTGGCGGCCCTGGCGGGGGTCGCCGGCAGCGCCGCACTGGGCGAATTCGTCGTGCTCGGCGGCCACGTCGGGATCCGCGACAACATCGCCGTCGGCGACGGGACGCGGATCGGGGCCTGCTCGTGCCTGGCCGCCGCCGCCGGTCCCGGCGAGACCCTCTTCGGCATACCGGCCAAGGACGCGCGGACGAAAATGCGGGAACTCAGCGCCCTCGGGAAACTCCCGGAATTGCTGAAGCGGGTCAAGCGGCTGGAAAAGACACTGGATACCGGCGGCGACGGCGGGCCCGTCCCGGCGGGAGGTGAGGAACAATGATGGCGCAGAAACAGAGAACCACGGCCCGGCCGGTGGAGATCGACGGCGCGGGATTGTTCAGCGGCGAGCAGTGCCGTATGCGGTTCTGCCCCGCGCCGGAGGACACCGGCCTGGTCTTTGTGCGGACCGACTCGCTGTCCCCGGTTGAGATTTCCGCCGTGCCGGATAACATCGTCAGCCGGCCCCGCCGCACTTCCAGCCTCGCGAAGGGCAACGTCTTCGTGGATACCGTCGAGCACGTACTGGCGGCGGCGTGGGGGCTCGGGCTGGACAACCTCCGCGTCGAGCTGGACGCCGATGAGGCGGCCGGCGTCGACGGCTCGGCGCTGCCTTTCGTGAAGCTGCTCGAGGAGGCCGGCATCCAGGACCAGGACCTCGACCGGGACCTCTTCGTGATCGAGGAGCCCATCTTTGTCGCCGAGGGCAACCAGTCCATTGCGGCCCTGCCGGGCGCGCGCGACCGCCTGGAGATCGTCTACGAGCTGGAGTACGAGACGCCGAGCATCGGCCGGCAACTCCTGTCGTTCGTCTTCGGCCGGGACGACTTCGCCTCTCAGATCGCCCCGGCCCGGACCTTCCTGCTGGAGAGCGAGGCCCAGGAGTTCCGCTCCATGGGGCTGGGAACGCACCTGGGGTATGCCGACGTGCTGGTGATGTCCGACGCGGGGCCGATAGAAAACGAACTCCGTTTTCCCGACGAGCACGTGCGCCACAAGATACTCGACCTCGCCGGCGACCTCGCCCTCCTCGGCCGCCCGGTCGCGGGACGGATCGTCGCCGCCCGGAGCGGCCACGAGCTGAACCACAAACTGGTCGCCGAACTGGCCCGCGCGGCCGCGCGGACGGGGGAGGGGCGCGGCGGCGAGCCGGTGATGGACGTGCGCAAGATCATGCGGCGGCTGCCCCACCGGTATCCCTTCCTGATGATCGACCGCATCGTCTCGATCGACGAGAAACGGGCCGTGGGGATCAAGAACGTCACCATCAACGAGCCCTTTTTCACGGGGCACTATCCCCACCTGCCCCTGATGCCCGGCGTGATGATCGTCGAGGCGATGGCCCAGCTCTCGGGGATCCTCTTTTCCAGCCGCATGGAGCACACCGGCAAGACGGCCGTGCTGCTGAGCATGGACCGGGTCAAGCTCCGGCGGCCGGTCCGCCCCGGGGATCAGCTCATCCTCGAATCCGAGGCGATCCGTGCCCGGGCCCGCACCGGCCACAGCCGCTGCACGGCGCGGGTGGGCGACGAGGTGGCGGCCGAGGCGGAAATCAAGTTTATGCTGGTCGATTCGGAGAGCGCGTAGCCCGGAGGCCGCCGGAACCATATTTCGAGGGTAGTGTATGCCGCAGATATCGGAAAAAGCAATCGTCGATCCGGCCGCCGACATCGCCGGCGACGTGACCATCGGTCCCTTCTGCTACATCGGTCCCGGGGTCAAGATCGGCCCCGGCTGCCGCCTCGACAACAACGTGACGATCGTCGGCAACACCATCGCCGGCGAGCAGAACCGGTTTTTCCCCGCGGCCGTGGTCGGCACGTCGTTTGCCGCCGGCGACGAGGGCGTCTGCGTGATCGGCAACGCCAACGCGATCCGGGAGCACGTGACGATCTACGCCGGGACGCCGGCGAATCCGACCACCGTCGGCCGCGACAACCTGATCATGATCGCCTGCCAGGTGGGGGCGGGGGCGAGCATCGGCGACCACGGGATCTTCGCCAACACCACGCACATCGGCCCCGGCAGCGAGATCGAAGACTACGTCAGGACCAGCGCGTTCAGCTTCATCGACGCCGGGATCAGGCTCGGGGCCTACAGCTTCACCGCCGGCTACACCCACGTGAACGTCGACGCCCCGCCGTTCGCCATGCTGCAGGGGTCTCCCTACCGCGTCCGGGGAGCCAACAGCCACAACCTCAAGGCCTGCGGGTTCGGCGAGGACGATATCCGCGAGATCAAGCAGGCGTTTCGCGAGTTGTTCAACGGCAAGAGCGCCCTGAACCCGGATGTCCTCGCGCGGATGCGGAAGGCCCGGGGCCTCAACCACTACGTCGCGTCGCTGGTCAAGTCCCTTTCCGGCGGCGCGGGAGAGGAGTCCTGAGCCGTGCCCGCGGTCAGGGTTATTGCCGAGATCGATCCCTCCGCCGTCATCGCGCCCGATGCCCGGGTCGGCGACTTCTGCGTGATCGGGCCGCGGGTCACGGTGGGCCCCGGCACCGTGCTCGGGCGGCACGTGACCGTCCTGAACGCCACCAAGATCGGCTCGGGCAACGTCATCGGCGACGGGTGCGTCCTCGGGGCCATCCCCCAGGACCTGAAGTACAAGGGATCGGACACGATACTCCTCGTGGGCCACGAGAACCGCATCGGGCGCAACGTCACCATGCACATCGGCACCGAGAGCGGCGGCGGCCTGACGCGGGTGGGAGACCGGAACACGATCCTGGAGGGGGCCCACGTCGCCCACGACTGTTTCGTCGACGACCGGGTGCACCTCGGTCGCTGCATCCAGCTCGCCGGGCACATCCGGGTCCAGGAGGGCGCGATCCTGGAGGACCTGTCGGGGGTCCACCATTTCGTCACGATCGGCACCCGCGCCCGGGTCGGGCCGCGGACCCCCGTCCGCCGGGACGTCCCGCCCTACACGCTCTTTTTCAGCGAGGACTACGGGTGGTCGCCCCCCTCGGTGCGGGGCGTGCACGAGGAGGGCATCGCGGCCGCGGGACTCGGATCGGAAGCCGAGGAGGCCGAGCTCCGCCGGACGCTCAACGAGCTCTTCACGGACGAAACGGCCCTTCAGACGAAGATCGAGCAACTGCTGAACCTCGGGGTCGAGGGAGCGGCGGCGATGCTGTGCGAGTTCTGCCAGGCGAGCCTCCGGGGCAAGTTCGGGAGGATCCGCGAGACGCTCCGGGGAAAGGTGCCCCCGGAGTCGCGGCAGTGGCTGCCGCCGGAAAAACTGGCGGAGATAGAACGCACCATAAGCAGGGAGTAACGGGGTGAACTGGACGGTAGCGGTTATCGGCGCGGGCAAGATGGGAAAACACCACGCGCGGACCATCGCCGGGATGGACGGCGCCGAGCTGGTCTGCGTCGCGGACACCGATCCGGCCGCCGCCGACGCCCTTGCCCGCCGGCGGGGTTGCCGGGCGGTCACCGACAGCGCGGCCGCCGCGGATCTGGCCGACTGCGGGATCATCGCCACGCCCACCTCCAGCCACCTCGCGGCGGCGGCGCCGTTCATCGAGCGCGGCAAGCCGGTGCTCATCGAGAAACCATTCACCGCCGATGTCGCGGCGGGAGAGGCCTTCGCCGCGGCCGCCCGCGAGAAGGGGGCGGCGATCCAGATCGGGCACACCGAGCGCTACAACCCCGCGAGCCTGGCCATCGGCCGGTATGAGATACACCCCAAGTTCATCGAGGCCCACCGGATCAGTCCGTATACCTTCCGGTCGGCCGACGTGGGGGTGGTGATGGACATGATGATCCACGACCTGGACCTGGTGCTGATGTACGCGGGGACGGCGGCGGTCGAGGATGTCCGCGCGATCGGGGTCTGCGTCATCGGTGATACCGAGGATATCTGCAACGCCCGCCTGGCGTTCGAAAACGGGTGCGTGGCGAACATCACCGCCAGCCGGCTCGCGATCAAGACCGAGCGGAAGATGCGGATTTTTTCGGAGACCCACTACCTCTCGGTCGATTTCGGCCAAAAGGTCGGGATCGTCATCGAGAAGAAGAAGAACCTGGACTTGATCAACATGGCCCGCGCAATGGCGGTCGAAGACATCGCCGAGCTGGCCGCGAGCGTCGACTACACCGACCTGCTGGCGGTCGAGCAGCTCCAGCCCGGCGACGCGGCCGATCCCCTGACGATGCAGGCGGCCGACTTCCGGAAGGTGGTCGCGGAGGGGATGGCGCCGCCCTGTTCGGCCGCCGACGGCCTTGCGGCGGTGCAGTTGGCGAACCGGATCGTCGAGACGATCGAACAGCACCGGTGGGACGGGCGGCACTCCGCGCGCACCGGGCCCGATATCATCAACCGGGACTTGTCATAGGCCGGTCCCGCAGGCTACTGTCCTGACGGCGTCGAGTGACACCGTCTTTTTCGAGGAACGAGGAACGATGGCAGAAGAAGAAAACAACAACGGCGCGGCCGAAGAGCCGACAATTCACGTCGACGAGGACTGGAAGGCCCAGGCGAAGGCCGAGAAGGAGCGGCTGGCCGAGGGGTCCGCGGAAGAGAAACCCGCGGGCCGGGAACCGGGCGCCGGCGAGCTTCCCGAGGCCGGGTTTCCCACCCTCGTGAATTCCCTGATGATGCAGGCCCTGATGGCCATGGGCGGCATCGAGGACCCGAACACCGGCAAGCGGGTGATCGACCTGAACCTGGCGAAGTTTCACATCGACATGCTCGGCGTCCTCGCGGAGAAGACGAAGGGAAACCTCGACGGGAACGAGCAGAAGATGCTCGAGCAGGCCCTCCACGAACTCCGCATGGGGTTCCTCGGCTTCGCCCGGCAGCAGCAACAGCAGCCGGATGCGGAGGCCGGCGGCGGCGCGGAAGCGCCGTAGCCCGCCGATGAGCATGCCGATGAACGAGAACCGGGTCATACGCGCCTTCGCCGACCTGCAGGCCGCCGGAAAAAAGGCGCTGGTGCCGTTCCTGACGGCCGGCTACCCGGACCGGGACGCGACGGCCGCGCTGCTGGCCGGCATCGAGAACCGGGGCGTCCGCGTCTGCGAGCTGGGCATCCCCTTCAGCGACCCGATCGCCGACGGTCCGACCATACAGTCCAGCTATACCGCCGCCCTCGAAAACGGCATCACCGTCGACGGAATCTTCGCGACGGTCTCCTCCTACCGCGCCGCCGGCGGCGCGATGGCCCTCCTGGCCATGGTCAGTTACTCGATCGTCTGGCGCCGGGGCGTCGCGGCGTTCTGCCGGGACGCCGCCGCGGCGGGGTTCGACGGGCTGATCGTCCCCGACCTGCCCGTCGAGGAGTCCGCGGCCCTCGCGGATACCGCCCGGTCGGCCGGCCTCTGCGCAGTTTGCCTGATCGCGCCGACCACGCCCCCCGCCCGCCGCGTCGCGCTGGCCGGACAGTCCACCGGGTTCGTCTACTTCATGTCCGTCGCGGGCATCACCGGCGAGCGTAAAGAGCTCCCGGATTCCGTGTTCGACGCCGTCCGCGAGCTGAAACAACACACAGACACCCCGGTCTGCATCGGGTTCGGCATCAGCGAGCCGGCGATGGTCCGGCAGGCCGCGGCCGCCGGGGACGGGGCCATCGTGGGCTCGGCCATCATTCACCGGATCAACGACGGCATCGCCGCGGGCCTGCCGACAGAGAAGATCGTGGAGACCGTCTGCGATTTCGTCGCCGCCCTCCTCGAACCGATCCGGTGACCGAATTATGGGGACACCATACCTAATTCTTCAATTGGAAAAGGGTGGAAAAGGGGTCAGGTACCTTTCCTTTTTCTTCACGTTAA
>CAZLBC010000005.1:64259-69510 GCA_964557575.1 uncultured Planctomycetaceae bacterium | reverse complement strand
AAGGGTGGAAAAGGGGTCAGGTACCTTTCCTTTTTCTTCACGTTAAAAAGGAGTAGCGGTCGATGGTTATCGCCCCGGCCGAAAAACCCGTCACTCGTCGCACGCGATTTTGCCCGTAAGCCGTCGGCCTGCCGGCCGCCTTCCGCTTGCTCCGGATCATCTGCTGGTGAAGCAGCGAACCGGGATCGACCTGTCTGCATCATTGATCGCGTATGTTGTTGAAGCTCAAAAAGACCTTCACGCAAATGATCGGCTGCGCGAGCGGTTCAATGTTAATTTGCGAGTGTCTTGACCGTCGGCCATTCAAGTGGGCGCCGTTTGATACTGTTGCGATCAATAATGATCATCATTACTTTTCTCATCGAATTGAGTTCGTATCACCGGTAACTGACGCGAAGCAAATGCGCCCTGCTCGGGATGAGGGTTTCACGGCGGAAGAAGCGGGACGGTAAAACGAATAATCGATTATCGATTTTCATGCGAAACCTCTGAAACCGGTCAGTTGCCGGTGGAACACCCGGGAAGAGCAGGATCCGGCCGGTAAAGCCGAACGGTTTGCGACAGGGCGCGGGGGGCGGACGGGGGTCGGAAAACAGTGAAACTGCAGGCATGCCGTTGTTGTAAAACGCCCGAGTCGACCCATGAAATAATTTCAAAAAAGCTGTAACCCCCCCGGATCGATCCGTCACGTACAGGGCGGAAGCAGTGTGTCCGTAGTCAAGGAGCCATCGACCATGCCGATGCCGCAATCGGCCGTTTCTGCGGTGTGCCGCTCCCCGGCCCGGCGGCCGTGGGAGCACGTGTTGATAGCATTGGGGGTGGACATCGGGGCCCCGCGGGCGCATAGTGGTTGCATGGAGACGGACATCGACCGCAATATCCGGGCTTCCCTCGACGGCGACGGCGAAGCATACGCCCGAATCGTCAGGAAATACCAGGACGAAATAACCGGCCGGATGTGGCGTTTTACGCGCGACCGCGGCCTGCTCGAGGAATTGGTCAGCGACGTGTTCGTCGAGGCCTACAAGAGCCTCGGCGGTTACCGCGGCAGCGGGCCTTTCGCGCACTGGCTGCACCGCATAGCGACCCGCGTCGGGTACCGCTTCTGGCGGAAAAACCGGCGGCGGGCCGCGCGGGAGATCAACCTGGAAGACTGGCAGGGCATCGCGGCCGGCGGGGCCGACGGGATGGCGGCATCGGAGGCCGCCGAACTGGTCCACGACCTCCTGTCGCAAATCCCGCCGCGGGACCGCCTGGTGCTGACGCTGATGTACCTCGAGCAGCTGCCGGTGGCGCGGATCGCCGCGTACACCGGCTGGTCGGAAACGATGGTGAAGGTGCAGGCCTACCGTGCCCGAAAGAAGTTGAGAAAAGTGCTGCAAAGCGCAGATACATAACAAGTACCCCGGGAACCTGACGGGCGTCGTTTTTTGGGAGACAGAACGATGAACGAAGAAAAGATACTCACGGAGCTGTCGCGGGTCGCCCGCGGCGCATCGTCGCCGCGGATCGACGTGACCGCGCGAGTCCTCGGCGACATCGCCGCCCCGCGGGGCGGTGGCTATATCTGGGCATTTACCGTCGCGTCGGCCGCTGCGGCCGCCGCCATCGCGGTATTTGCCGTGCGGGCCCTCCCGCAGGAGCCCGACCCGTTTATGAGAATGATCGGCGGTATGACGGGAGGCGGGTTATGACCGCCGGACCGGACGGGGAAACGGCGGTGACGCCCGCCGTGCTACGCGCGCGTAAGTGGCCGACGATGCTGGCGATGCTCATTGTTTTTATCTCCGGCGGTGTCATCGGAAGCGGGCTGACCATCCTGCTGTGTCCGGGAGGGGACTTGTCCGTGGGCCGTTACCGGACCGCCGCGGAGCGGGCCGCCGAGTACGCCGACTTTTACGCCCGCGAATTCGATCTTGACGAGGACCAGGAAGCCGCGGCCGAGAAGATCATGGCAGATTGTATCACGCGGTTTCGCGAGATTGTCCGGCCCCAGATGCGCCGGGTCGTCGACCGTCTTCGGGCGGACATGGCCGCGATACTCGACGAAGACCAGAAGGCCGCGTGGGGGTCCTACTGCGAGAAGCGCTTCGCCCACGCCTACGAGGACACCGACGAAAAATAGGGAAGCGTATCCTGCGGGAACGCGCCGCGCGCTATTTCTTTTCCACCACCCAGATGTTCCGGTACCTGACCGGGTTGCCGTGGTTCTGCAGGTAGACGGGACCGGGTTCGGGATCCTCCTTTTTCCGGGCGGCCGTCGTCTTGTGGGGACACTTCACGTCGTCCTGGACCACCACGCCGTTGAGCCTGACGGTCATCCGCGCGTCCTTGACCTTTTTACCGTTCTCGAATGTCGCGGCGGTAAAGTCGATATCGTAGGTCTGCCAGGTCAGTGGGGGAAAGCACATGTTCAGGTCGGGGTCCTTGATCGAGTATATGCCGCCGGTCTCGTTCATCTTGCCCTCGAGGCCGAAAGAGTCGAGCATCTGGGCCTCGTAGCGGGCCTGGACGTAAATGCCGCTGTTGCCCCGCTTCTGTCCCTTCGCGTGGGGTTTGTAGGGCAGGCGGAACTCGATGTGGATCGTGTGATCCCGGAACTCAGGCACGCTCGTGGTCCCCTCCATCAGGAGCTTGTCTTCGGTCATGCGGCCCTTTTTCCACTGTTTGACGCCGGAGCCGTCGAAGAGGACCACCGCCCCCGCGGGCGGTTTTTTGCCCAGGGTCGGACTTTTCCGGACGATCCGGTCGAGGGAGGCGATCACGGCTCCGTCCTTTTTGACGGTGATCGCGCCGGACGCGATTGCGGCCGTGTACCCGCCGCCGGCGAGTTTCACGACATCTCCCTCACGGGTTCCGGTTATCTTCGTCCGTTTTTTCTTCTTGTCCCCTCCCGCCCCCGGCAGGCCGTCCGCGAGGATATAGGCCTCGAATACCCCCCCGCCGCGGGCGATGACCTGGACGCCGACGGGCGTCTTTTCATCCGCCGTCGGGCTGCCGTACTCGCCCTGGACGGAGAAATCGGGATCCTCGGCCTTCGCCTTTGCGGGATCGATCCAGGTGTTTTTGTCCTTCGCGGCGGCGATTCCCCCGAACACCAGCATGGCGGCGGCGGTGGCGCAGATGGCGTATTTCATTTCGCTTCTCCTGTCGTTGGTGTTGTTTTCCCGTTGTCACCGCGGCGCACGCGGCCCGATTATATCCGGTCTCGAGGTAGTCATACCGCGAGCGCGTGTCTATAATATAAGTGATAGTTGATCAGGATGTGCTTTTTTTATGCGCCGGAGAGGGAATATGGAACAAAATGCCAGCGGAGTGACGGACGTCGGACGTGTCCGTAAGAAAAACGAGGATCACCTGATCGTCGACGACGACCTCGGGGTGTACATCGTCTGCGACGGGCTCGGAGGCCACGCCTCGGGGGATGTCGCCAGCCACCTGGCGGCCGAGGCGGTCCACAACGACCTGGCCGAGCACGGAGACGTTTTGAAGAAGTATGCCGAATCGTCCCTTCCCGAAAATCGCCACCAGGCGCTGAGCCTCTGCAAGTCCGCCCTCCAGGCGGCGTGCAAGCTGGTGTACGACATGTCGCGGACGGACCCGCAGTACGAGGGCATGTCGACCACCTGCATCCTGCTGGTGATTGCCGGTGAAAACGCGATTATCGCGCACGTCGGCGACAGCCGCGCCTACCTCGTACGCAGGGGGAAGGCCTGGCAGATGACCGAGGACCACTCGCTCGGGCTCGAACACCTGCGGGAGGGCCTGATTACCCCCGACGAGGTCGGCAAGGACGTCTACGGTTCGGTCATGACCCGCTGCCTGGGGTACTATCCGTCCGTGGATGTCGACGTCCTCAACGTGGAAATGATGCCCGACGACCGGTTCGTCATGTGCACCGACGGGCTCAGCGATTACCTGACCACCAAGGAGCTGACGAAACTGTCGGGCAAGACGTCGATCGCGCGTCTCCCGCGAAAGCTGGTCGACCGGGCGAACAAAAAGGGCGGCAAGGACAACATTACCTGCGTCGCCGTTGAAGTGACCGGCACGCTGGCGGGCAATTTCGACGCCGAGCAGAAAATCAAGGCGCTCCGGCAGATCCCGCTGTTCGAGTCCCTCGGGTTCGTGGAGATGACCAAGGTTCTCAACATCATCGCCATGAGCAAGGTGGACGCCGGGGAGGCCGTGTTCCGGGAAGGCGACGAGAGCAGGAACCTGTACATCATCCTCGACGGTCTTGCGGCGGTGCGCAAGGGCAACCGCACCATCGCGGAAATGGCGCCCGGCGACTTTTTCGGCGAAATGGGACTGATCGACGACGCCCCGCGGTCGGCGGACGTGGTCGCTGTCGAACCGACCTCCCTGCTCGTCATCCGCCGGGAGGACTTCAATTCCCTGATGTACGACCAGATGCAGCTTTCCCAGAAGGTCCTCTGGTCGTTCTGCCGGGTCATGAGCGTCCGCCTCCGCGACACCAACGACACCCTCGCGGGCGTCTAGCGTGACGTTACAAGATAATAATGACTGATTTTCATTTAAGCCTTTATTTAAAGACGCCTCCCTCAGAAACATTTCTTATGCCGCGATAGACATGTGCCCAATAGCGTGAAGAAAAAGGGGTCAGAAAAAGGGGTCAGGTACCTTTTTTGAAAAAACAACGAACCTCTCTACCCGTCGCCCTGTTAATTAAACATGGTGGCTCGTCACAACGCGCCGGTCTGCAGGCCGCCGGCCTACCGCCCGGCAACCGCTCGCTCCGGCCGATGTGCTCACGATATCCTCGAATCAGAATATGCCGGGATACAATGGGTGGATACATCATTCGCAGCGATGCAATCGCTTCACGCGCATCAGCAGCTCCGCGAGCGGTATACATTCGCTTCGCGAGTGCCGCAACGGGTGTTTTCTCACAACGCGTCGTCCGGGACTGTTGAGATCAATAGTGATCATTACCCCACTGCCGAATCGCATGCTATTCATATCCATCTCGACATACGCGAAGCGATAGCGCACTGCTCGTGAGAGCGTGTTACGGCGATAAAAACGGGATAGGTATATGAGTGTCCGATGTTCGAAACCAGGGGGAACTTCAAGAGCAGCTCGCACCGGCAAAACGCACGAGTCGAGCAGTAGCCGGCCGGTAAGGCCGGCCGCTTTGTTACAGGGTCTATGGCCATGAATCGGCTCGGGAAAGCAGGGGGGCGCCGTCATGCCGTTGTTGCAAAAAAGGTACCTGACCCCTTTTTCC
>CAZLBC010000005.1:26134-64159 GCA_964557575.1 uncultured Planctomycetaceae bacterium | reverse complement strand
GCAGGGGGGCGCCGTCATGCCGTTGTTGCAAAAAAGGTACCTGACCCCTTTTTCCCAAAAAAGGTACCTGACCCCTTTTTCCGGGAAAGCAGGGGGGCGCCGTCATGCCGTTGTTGCAAAAAAGGTACCTGACCCCTTTTTCGACCCCTGTTTTCTCAAGCGATATGGTGTAGAATCGCAGCCGCTGTCGACGCGCCCGCGTACCGTCGAGAGAAGAAAGGCCAGATGATGACGGGCAAGGAACGGATCCATCTCGCGCTCGAACTGGAGAAACCCGACCGGGTACCCGTCTTTGAGTGGTTCGTGGACGAATCGGTCTGCCGGGCACTGACCGGGAGCGCTGATATCGTGGAGGTCGCCGCGGCGCTGGACCTCGACGCGGTAAACATTCGCGCCGACTACGAGAAACAGTTCAGCAGCGACGACACCTACACCGACGAGTGGGGCATCACCAAGCAGCTCACCGGCGACTGCATACCCGCCGTTATCCGGAGTCCCATAACCGATATCGCGCGGTGGGAGGACTACACGTTTCCCGACCCGCGCGCCGACAACCGCCTTGCCTCCCTCGCCGGCGCCGTCGAGCGGATCGGCGACCGGCGGGCCGTGATCTTCAATGTCCGCGACGGGTTTTCCGACCTGCGTGACCTGCTCGGGTACGAGGAGGCACTGATGCAGCCGCTGCTGGCCCCCGCGGCGTGCGCCGGTCTGCTCGACCGGATTGCCGATTACAACATCGCGCTGGTGGCGGCCGCCGTCGAGCGGTGCGGCATCGACGTCGTCGCCACCACCGACGACGTGGCCACCCGCACCGGCCTCCTTTTTCCGCCCGCGGTGTACGACGAGATCATCGGCCCCTGCTTTCGCAAGGTCATCGCCGGTTTCAAGGAGTGCGGCTGCAAGGTCATCAAGCACTGCGACGGGGACATCATGCCGCTGCTGGAATTCTGGATCGACTGCGGGATCGACTGCATCGATCCGATCGATCCGAGCGCCGGGCTGACGCTGGCGGGGATGAAGGAGGCCTGCGGCGACCGGATCTGCCTGAAGGGAAACGTCGACTGCATGGGCGCGCTGCAGCACGGCACGCCGGAGGAGGTCGCCGCCGAAACGCGGGAGTGTTTGCGGATCGGCGGGCCGTCCGGCTACATACTCTCCTCGAGCAACACGATCCACCGGGGGGTCAAGCCGGAGAATTTCACGGCGATGCTGGAGACGCTGCGGGAAGCGTCGTGAGAACGGCGATTACCCGCCGGCGATTTCGGCGATCGCGTCGCCGGCGAGGCCGGCGGCCGTCAGGGCCAGCAGCGCGTAGATCACCCCGGTAAAGTTTCTCTCGCCCAGCCGCCGGTTCAGGTACTTGCCGAGGCCCGCGCCCAGCAGGACGGCCGGAACGAGCCACAGACCCAGGGCCAGCGAGCCGGTGTTGATCATGCCGAGCAGGCCGTAGGGGATCAGCTTGGCCTGGTTGACCGCCCAGAAGAGAAGGACGCTGGTGGCCACGAATCGTTTCTTGCCGAGTTGCTGGCTCAGCAGGTACATCACGGCGACGGGGCCGGCGGCGTGGGCCAGGGTGGAACTGATCCCCAGGATCAGCCCGGCGACGGTACCGTGGCGGATGCCCGGGCGAAAGGGCGTCGTCGCCGCGCGGCGCCGGGCGATACGCAGGATCACGAACCCGCCCGCGATCAGGCCGACACAGAGCTTGAGGACCGCCTCGCCCGCCGGCAGCTCGCCGAACCACCACAAACACACCCCGCCCGCGGCGATGCCGGCCGCGGCCCCCGGGGCCATCAGCAGAAGCGGTGTGCGTTCCCACGTTCTCCACCAGGCCGCCACCCCGATGTAATCGGCGGCGATCAGCAGCGGAAGCATCAGGCCGACGGCCAGCGCGGCGTCGTCGCAGGCGATGATCATGACCGGGACGGCGAGGATGCCCACCCCGCCCCCGAAGCCCACCTTTCCCATGCCGAAGATGATCGCCGAGAGGCAGCCGAAGGCCAGGAACCACCAGGGCGCCACGCCGGGGGGAGCGGGCAGGGATATGGTCGCAGCAATCGCCGGCAGGACAATCATGCACATGTCCTCACGCCGGCGGCCCCGAGAGCGTCTGCCGATTCCGGGCGTAGGGCGGTTCAGCGCGCCGGAGCAGCGCGGCCAGTGCTGTCAGCACGAGAAACAGGATGAGAAACGCGTAGAACCGCGGGCCCCAGGCCAGGAGGACGTCGGCGCCCCGGTCCTCGTCCGGGAACCCGAGCAACCGTGCGTAGACCTCCAGGAGTTCACCGGCGCTGAGCCACACCAGCAGGCCGGCGAGCATCAGCCCGCCGAAAAGCAGCTTTCGCGCCCGGCGGGAAAACCGCCCGAACCCGATCGCCTGCCAGGCGGCGATGTAAGCGGGCAGCAGGACGGCCGCGTGGTGGTCCCAGGTCCGCTGGTTCAGGATCATCATGCCCGCCACGACGATCCCGTAGTGCAGGCCCCGCCGCCCGTCGCGGCGGGGGAGCTTCCGCAGGCCCACGGCCCATGCCATGGCGGCCGTTATCGCCGCCCCGCAGGCGAGTATCAGCCGGCGGGTCGCCGCCGGCCCCAGGTCGACGATCGTGATCCAGGCGAACTGCTGCTGGTACGCGTAGGGATTGGAATCGGCATCCCAGAAGATATTGCCGCCCGGGTGCGGGGGGCCCACGAAGTAGCGGCTCAGGACGCCCTGCAGGCTCTGGTTGATGTGCACCGGGTACCACGCCCCGCCCGCCCCCTCGATGACCAGGTTCCGCATCCAGGTCCCCGTGAGTTCGACGGCGCGGTCGGGCCCGATGGCCGCCGCGGGGACGACCGCGACGGCCAATACCAGGGCCGCCAGGCAGCCGCCGAGCAGTTTCCCGTTCCGCTGGTAGAGCCAGTAGAGCAGGAAGAGGGCGGGAGTCATCTTCAGGCATATCGCCAGGGCCAGCGCCCCCCCGGCCGCCGCGTCCCTGCCCCGGCGGTAGAGCCAGAGGTGCAGGACGATGGCCCCCAGCGAAAAGCAGTTGAGGTTGGCATGCTGGATGTCACTGACGATCATCGCCAGGCCCCAGGCGACGCCCAGGGCCGCCACCCACGCCGGCATCTTGCGGTCCTCGTGGTTGCAGACGGCGATTGCGGCGAACACCGCGAGGACCACGACCGCCAGCTTCAGCACGGTAAAGAGGAGCGGGCCGAGCCACCAGGGGAGGTAGGCGAAGGCCGAGAGAAGGATGACCGTGAAGGGCATGTTGGGGTGGAGCGCGACCGCCCGTTTCCCCCGCGGAATCTTCCCCGCCTCTTTCAGTTCGACGATCTCCGGAATCGAGCGGTAGATGTTGTCTCCGGCCCACATGCGCCGGGCGGCGACCGACCAGCGGGCCTGCGCGCCCTTGTATTCCTTGGCGTCGTCGGCGAGACGGTTCCTGACGTGAAGTACCTGGAGCTGCACGGCCGGAACCAGCAGGGCGGCGACGAAGGCGGCGCAGACCGCGACCCGCAGGGCGCGCACCAGGCGCTTTTTTCGGGGATCCGGAGGACGGGTCCACCGGAAGGGCAGCCGGGACTGTTCGTTATTTCCGGACACGGGAGCACTAATCTACTGCAGCGCGCCCGTTTTGCCAAGACGGCGTGTTGAAACCGGCCGGGAGAATACCTATCCTCGCACCTATGGCCCGCAATAAACGCAGCCGAAAACCCGCGCTCTACGTCACGATCACGTCGGGCACGAAGCACCTGCGCGTGCCCCGGAAACGGCTGTTCGCCCTGGTCGAGTACCTCGCCGCCGCGAGCGAGCGGCCGGTTCACGACGTGGACGTCGCGGTGGTGGACTCCCGGAAGATCGCGGCATACAACCGCCGCTACCTCGGTTGCGCCGGCTCGACCGACGTGATCAGTTTCGACCTGTCCGGGGGCCCCGGCGCCCCGCTGAGCGCACAGATCATCGTCTGCGGACAGGTCGCGGTACGGGAGGCGGCGGCGCGGGGCCACGGGGTCCAGTGGGAACTGATGCTGTACGTGGTCCACGGCCTGCTGCACCTCATCGGCTACGACGACCGGACGGCCGCGGACGCCGCCGAGATGTACCTCGCGCAGGAGAACCTCCTGGACGACTTCCTGGCGGAATATCGCCGCGCGCTCCGGAAGGCCCGCGAAGGGCGCGCCCGGGAGGACACCGACGGGTCCGCGAAGGCCGGCCGCCGCGACGAGGGCGCGCGAAAAAAACGCGGGAACCGCGGGTAGCCCGTTACCCGCCCGTGGTCGACGCCGAACGGCGCCGCCTTCTCAGTGGTGGGGGCTGCGTCCCCAGTGCAATTTTTCCGCGAGGGTCTCGAAATACTCGTGGTCGGGGTGGCGGACGATCCGCAGCACCTTTTCCGAGACCGTGATATCCACGGATGCGCCTTCCCGCAGCGGACGGCGGATCTGGCCGTCGATCGTCATCGTGGTACCGGGGTTGACGTCCGTCGCGGTGATGGTCAGCGGGGTCTCCGGGCACACCACCATGGGGCGCAGCGAGAGGGCGTGGGCAGATACGGGGGTGATGACGATCGCGTTGACGCCGGGCTGGAGGATCGGCCCGCCCGCCGAGAGGCTGTAGCCGGTCGAGCCGGTCGGGGTCGATACCACCAGGCCGTCGCCGAGGTACTGGGCGATGCAGCGGCTGCCCTGGTGCACGCAGAGGTCGATCATCCGGAATGGTTCGCCCGCGATAACCGCCACGTCGTTGGCGGCGTGAAAGGTCGATGCGCTGTCCGTGGACAGGCGTACCGAGAACATGAGCCGCTCTTCGCAGGGCATGTCGCCGGCGAGTATGTCGTCGAGGTGCGACTTGAAATCGTCGACGGTAAAGCCGGCGAGGAACCCGAGCTTGCCGACGTTGACTCCCAGGATGGGCACCCCGTGTTCGACCAGATCCCGGGCGACCGACAGGAGCGTCCCGTCGCCGCCGAAGATCACGCAGAGATCGGCCCCGGCCGCCGCGTCCGGGGGGACCTGCCGGTGGGAATGGACCCCGATGATTTCGCCGCGCCCGGCGATCCACTCACGCAGCGCGTCGATCCGGTCCCAGGCGGCGGGCTTGTCGCGGTTTCCGAGTATGAGTATTCTTACCGGCATGATGCTATATTACTACTATACACGCATATGGTGTTGATTTAAAGGAGGTACCCGATGGTCCGATCACCGTGATTCCTCTCCCGGCCTCAGTAATCCCGGCGGCAGAACACCCAGGCCCCCAGCAGGAGGACCACCGCCTCGAAGGCCAGGGAAGTGCCGATGATGAAGACGGCGCTGCGGCTGCGCTGTTTCCTGATCAGCCGCTGCTCGAAGGAGTCATCCTTGATATCCGGGAGATCGGCCAGGCTGATGAGCCAGCGCTGGAGGAGGGCGATCGTCCGGCCGGTCTTCGGCAGGAACGCGTTGATGTTTTGGAAGATGCCCCCGATCTGTTTGACGGTCTTCAGGGTCCGGCGATTCTGATCGCGCCGGTGAATTTTTGCGGCGAGTTCCGCCTGTTCCAGGGGGTCGTCCGCGTCGGTTTCGCGTTTCTTGATATCTTCTTCGAGTCGTTCGTTTTCAAACGCGGCCATGACGGCGGCGGTGGCGCATCCGTCTTCCACGGAACCGGCGACCCACAACAGGAACCAGAAAAGTATCGTGAGCAACACGGCCGCGAGCGTCGATCGGGTCAGGACGCCGAGCAGGACGCAGACCGCGTAGAGGTAACTGAAAAAGCAGGTCACCAGGGGAATCGCCAGGAAGAGGGCCGGTTCCCACGCCCCGCCGCGAATGCCGATGACGAGGAACGAGGCGGCCGTGAACAGTCCGACCTGGAGCACCACGAACAGCAGCCCCCCGAGGTACTGGGTCAGGAAGAGCCGGAAACGGGAGACGGGCCGGCACAGCAGCAGGTCGATTCCCCCGCCGTTGATCATGTCCGGAAAGATACCCGCCGTCGACACCAGCGCGAGTATCGCGGCGATCCACGACAGCCAGATGCCGATCCCCAGGGAGGAAAACAGCGACTTGTAGAACACCTCCGGGGACATGGTTTCGGTGCCGGTGGACGCCGGGTGCATCGAAAACAGGTGCACCCCGTCCTCGTCGATCCCGAGCGCCCCGATGAGCACCACTACCAGTCCCGAGATCCCCAGGGTGATCCAGAACAGCTTCCGGGCGTTCAGTTGCCGGTACGCCCCGTAGAACAGCGCCCCGGTCCGGCTCATGCGCCCGCCTCCTTTTTGCCCGGCAGGGGCGGCGGGGCCGGCTGACCGACCTCGTCGACGAGGAGATCCTCGAGCGTTTTTCTGACCGGCGTGATCGCGTGAATCTCGGCCCCCGCCCTCCGGAGGATGTCGATAACCGGCTGGATCGCCGCCGGATCGGCGGCGAACACCCTGACGCCGTCGTCAGTCGTTTCGATCGCGGCATCGATATGCGCCGCGCCGAGCGCGTCGCGGGCGCCCCGGCCGCCGCGGCCGTCGGCGAAGCGGATCTCGTAGTAGCTGTCCTTTTCCGTCAGTTTTTCGAGCGTTCCCTGAAGCCGGACTGTTCCCCCGACGAGAATGGCCGCCCGGTCGCATACCCGCTCCAGTTCGCTGAGCAGGTGGCTGTTGATGAAGACCGTCGTGTTGCCCTCTTTGAGTTCCGCCAGCAGGTCGCGTATCTGCCGGCGCCCGATCGGATCGAGGCCGTCGGTCGGTTCGTCGAGGATGACCAGCGCGGGCGCGTTGACCAGGGCCTGGGCGATCCCCAGCCGCTGCTGCATACCCTTCGAGTAGGTCTTCACCTTCGCGTCGGCCCAGTCTTTGAGCCCGACGCGCTCGAGGAGTTCGGCCGACCGCCGTTTTCGGGTCGCCCGGTCGACCCGGGAGAGGGCCGCGTAGTATGCCATGGCCTGGCGGCCGGTGAAGTACGCGGGGAACCGGATATTCTCGGGAAGGTAGCCGACGCGCGCCATCGTCCCCCGGTGCGCGAGGGGTTTGTCCAAAACCGTCCCCGCCGCGCGGGTCGGTTTGACCAGCGCGGTCATGATCTTCACCAGCGTGGTCTTGCCCGCCCCGTTGGGGCCGAGCAACCCGAAGATCTCGCCCGGCCGTACGCGGATCGCGATACCCGTGAGGGCCTCGACCCTGCGCCGGTATATCTTCGCGACGTCCCTGAGATCTATGGCATACTCCATATCCCGCCTTCTCCGGTCCGTACCGCGTACCCCCGCCCCGGCGGTTACAGCATCTCCGCGATCTGGACGGCGTTCAGCGCCGCGCCTTTCCGAATCTGGTCGCCGGAGACGAACATCTCGATGCCCCGGCCGCCGGGCATGCTGATATCCCGGCGGATCCGGCCCACGAGGATGTCGTCCTCGTCGGAGGCGTCGAGGGGCATGGGGAAGTACGAATTGACGCGGTCGTCGACGATCCGGATACCCGGCGCCGCCGCCAGGATCTCCCGGACCGTCTCTTCCTCGATCGGCTCGGTGAACTCGATGTTGATCGACTCGCTGTGGGCCCGCATCACCGGCACCCGCACGCAGGTCGCCGCCACCCGGATGTCGGGGCAGTGGAATATCTTGCGGGTCTCGTTGACCATCTTCATCTCCTCGGTGTTGTAGCCCGCGGGGCCGACGGCCGAGTTGTGGCTGAAGACGTTGAAGGCCGCCGGGTGGGGCAGGACCGTCGGCTCGAAGGGCTCGCCGGCGAGAAACGCCACGGATCCCGCGCGGAGTTCGGCCATGGCGGCCGCCCCGGCGCCGCTGGCCGCCTGGTAGGTGCTGACCACGATCCTCCTGACCGGGTTGACCGCGTGAAGGGGCCATACCGGGACGTTCATGATGATGGTCGAGCAGTTGGGGTTCGCGATGATGCCCGTGTGCTGTTGTATATCGCCGGGGTTGACCTCCGGAATCACCAGCGGGGTCTCCGGGTCCATGCGGAATGCCGAGGTGTTGTCGACCACCACCGCGCCGGCAGCCACCGCGACGGGGTTGAATTGCTTCGACAGGGACCCGCCCGCCGAGGCGAGCACCAGATCGACGCCGTCGAAGCTTTCCGCGGTCAGGAGTTCCACGGTCAGTTCTTCGCCGCGGAAGGGTATCTTGTTTCCCGCGGACCGTTCCGAGGCCAGGAGTTTCAGGCTGTCCAGCGGAAACGCCCGCTGTTCCAGGATCTTCAGCATTTCGGTCCCGACCGCGCCGGTCGCGCCCATGATCGCCGTGTGTCTGCTCATCGGTATTCCTTCATCTGTTGTCGGTGAAAAACAGTGTTTTGTCCGTAACGGCCGATACTGTACAAGAAAAAACCGTAAACGCAACCGTCGGCGGCGGGTAAATGCCCCGCTGCCGGCAAAACGCGGTCGGCGGTTCAATTTTCTTGTCATGCCCGGCGAAATATATACCATTTGAACAATGGAGAAGGATAACAACAGCTCACTTGCCGCCGCCGCCGGCGAATCCGACTGTGTTGAAGGATCCGGCATTCACAACTACATCAGGGCGGAAATATCGCGCGCGGCGATTGAACACAACCTCCGTGAATTGAAAAAGAGGATCGGTTCGGACACCCTCCTCTGCGCGGTTATCAAGAGCAACTGCTACGGGCACGGGCAGGATCTGTTGCTTCCCGTTATCGCCGCGGCGGCGGACTGGGTCGCCGTGGCCACCCCCGCCGAGGCCCTGGGCATCAGGGAAGCGGGTTACGAGGGCCCCGTCCTCGTCTTTTTCTCGGCCTGCACCCGCATGGGAGAGGCGGGACTGGCCGAGACGATGGACGAACTGCTCCGCAAGCGGGTGACGCTGACGGTTACCTCCCGGTGGGAACTGGACGTCCTGACCACGGCCACCCGGCGGACCGACCTCGACGCGAAAATACACGTCTGCGTGGATACCGGCATGACCCGGTCGGGGGTCCGGCCGGAGCGGGCCTTTTCGCTCCTGCAGGAGATACGCCTGGACCCCGCGCTGCGGCTGACCGGCATCTATACCCATTTGGCGACGGCCGACGAGGCATCGAAGGAGGCCGCCCTGGCGCAGATCGCGTGCTTCGAGGAGGTCCTTGACCGGTGCGGCGTGGGCCCGCACATCATCCGCCACGTGGCCAACTCGGCGGCGATCATAGACCTGCCCGACTCCCGTTACGACATGGTCAGGCCGGGCATAGCCCTGTACGGGTACCAGCCGTCCGGGGAGATGCTCAACCGGGTGTCTCTCAAGCCGTCCCTGCGGCTCACCGCCCACCTGATGCAGGTCAAGGATGTACCGGCGGGGACCCGGTGCGGTTACGGTCACACGTGGACCTTCGACCGCCCGTCGCGGCTGGGGCTGGTGCCGGTGGGATACGGCGACGGATACCTGCGGTCTCTCGGCAACCGGGCGGTCATGCGGGTCCGCGACACCCTGGTCAACGTGCGGGGACGGATATCGATGGACCAGACGATTGTGGACCTGACCGATTGTCCCGCCGCCGGTGTCGGCGACCCGGTCGAGATCATTTCCCCCGACCCCGGCGACCCGCACTCGCTCGAGAATCTCGCCGAACGCGCGGGTACCATTCCCTACGAACTGGCCTGCCGACTCGGCACCCGCGTCCGGCGCTTCCTCGTCGACTAACCCCGCTCCGCCGATTTCGCCCGATTATCCACCCCGTCGAAATCCTTTCTCCGGTACTTGACAAAACCCTCATAATCGGTATCATCATACTTCTTCGTCGCGTCCCCCCCCACGCGGCGGAGACTACAGGCATGGCTTAGCGGCCATGCCTTTTTTTATTTGGCAGCCGGTTGACAATTCACGCCGGCTGCGGGCGGCCTGTGTACCGTGTCTCTGCGTCCGGCTGCATCGGCGATCGTGATGTTTACGACGGGTTTTTCTGAAATATCAGGACAGCGTCGTCCCCGGCTTCATCCGGGAAACAGTTCGATTCCCGGTACCCCGCGGCGGAGAACAGTTCACGTATCTCGGCGGCGTTTCCACCGTCCCCGCTTTCTGCGCGTACCGCGCAGTAGTCGAACGTGCCGTGACCCTCGGCCAAATACGCGGTGAGAATCTCCAACCGGCTCTTTTTGCCTTTCTTTAACGCCACAAAGTGCCTGCCGCGCAGCGTCGTGACCCGTTCCCGCGACAGGTCGCTGTAGTAGCGAATGACCCGGCTGTCCGTGAAGAGCCGGGTGTTGTCATCTGCTTCCCCGGCCAGGTATTCGCCGGCCCTCTTTTCCGCCAGCGCCCCGGCGTGGAGCGGATCGCAGCCGTCGATCAGCACCAGCGCGGCGAGGATGACGGTCACGGCGGGCAGCAACAGACGCGCCGCCCGTGACGCGCGGCGTTCGGCGAGAAACGTCTCCCCGGCGCGGCAGATGCCGGCGAGGCCCGCCCCGGCCGCCCCCGCCATCGCGGCGGCCGGCAGGAACAGGTAGCGGTGTGACAGCGCCCCGGTGCGGAGATAGTGAAGGACGACCGGGGGGACGACAAGCAGCCAGAGAACAAGGAGGAGGACCCCGCCCCGGTCGGTGATGCGGACGACGTTGTTCCGCAGGACGGCCGGGCGGACCAGCGGCAGCAGCGCGACGGATACCAGCCACGCACAGGCCAGCGCCGCCCCGACGGGGTGCTGGGCCTCGAAGTACTTCCCGAGCAGCTCGAGGGCGGGATTTCCCACCGGGTACAGGGTCTCGGCCAGCAGCGCCGGCGGGCCGGGCGCGGCGGAGACCAGGGGCAGATTGACAGTGCCGCTGATCGAGGCCGTCAGCCACATGTACGGTACGGACACGACGGCGAACCCGGCGATTACGCAACCGACCGAAAGGCCCAGCGCCTTCCAGGTCCCCCCGCGCCATATCCTGATAACCGGCCAGAAAACGAGTGCGGCCGCCAAAACGACCGCCGTCTCCATCCTGAACAGGAAGCCGATGCCCGCCAGGAATCCCGCTACCGCGGCGCCGGCCGCGGCCCGGGCTGACCCCGCGCGGATCCTGTCGCAGGCGATGACGCCGGCAACGAGTGACCAGATGCCGAAACACAGGGCGGGCGCATCGCTGAGGACGTCGGCGCCCACGGCGGCGAATTTCTGCCCGACGCACAACAACAGCGTTCCCGCCGTCGCAACCGCCGCGCTCTCGAACAGCTTCAGCGCCAGGACCCAGGTCCCGGCGACGGCGGCCAGTCCGAACGCGAACGAGAGGGCTGTTCCCGCCGTCTCCAGGGATTGCCGGTCACCGGCGGATGCCCCGCCGAAGAGCCGCGCCGCCGCGATCATGGCCGCCGGGTAGCCCAGTTCGTCGCGCCGGTACCGCCGGATCGCCGCTTCCGGGTCCCGGGCCAGGCGGCGGGCGAGATGGACGTAGTGCATGCCGTCTGCGGCGATCGTCGCGCTGCTGTCGATCAGCCACAGCCGCTGGGCGGCGTAGACGGCGGTCAGCGCCGCGATCGCGAGCAGGATCGTCCTCATCGGGGGTTTCCGGCCGGGGGATACCGGCCCGACGGCCTCTGTATCGGTTCGGTCCATTCGGCCATTGTATCATCGGCGGGCGACCGCGAACGAGGAGAAAATGCCCGCCCGGGGGACCCCTTTTTCAGTTTCTCGCCGCTTCCTCCACGATGTCGGCGACGGCCGCCGGTCCGCGGCCGGAACCGAAATGCTGCTCGTAATAGGTTCGTCCCGCCCGGCCCATCGCCTGCCGGCGTTCGCCGGATGAGACCAGTTGCTCGAAGGCCGCCGCGATGGCAGCGGTGTCGCCGGGGGCGACCGAGATGCCGCAGCCGCTGGCTTGGACTATGTCGTCGACCTCGGTGCCGGCGGGCCCGATATAGACCGCCGGTCGTCCGGCGGCCATGACCCCGTATATCTTGCTGGGAACGATAAAACCTTCCGTGCCGGTTTTCTGAGAGACGACGTGTACGTCGCCGCCGGTCAGCCGCGCCGACAGCCGGTCGAGCGGGCAGGGCGGCTCGAATGCGACGCACGCAAGGTCCAGTGCCGCCGCCCGGTCCTCCAGCGCGCGCTTGCATTTTCCGTCGCCCGCGAAGATCACCCTCAGTGCCGAGCGGTCTTTGAGCAGGGCGACGGCGGCGAGGATCGCATCGAGATTGTGCCCCAGTCCCATGTTACCCGAGTAGAGGATGGTAACCGCGTCGTCGTTTGGCGGCGGCGTGCAGGCGACGGCCTCGGCGGGGACCCAGTTGTGGACCATGCGGATTGTGTCGGGGTCGACCCCCTCATTTTCGAGCGCGCGTGTCATCGTGTCGCCCAGGGACACGATGCGATCCGACCGGGAATAGACGGACCGCGATGCCCGCGCAAACAGCTTTTCGATGCGCGAACCCGGACGGATCACTCCCAGCGCCGCGGCGATCTGGGGATACAGGTCCATCGTCCAGTGAACCAGGGGCATATGCCTCAGTTGCGAGAGGCCGGCGGCGACGAGACCGATAAAGGGGGGGGTGGTCAAACACAGGCAGACATCCATGCGCGGCAGCCGCCGGCATCGGGCGGCGGCCAAAACGTAAAACGAGAGGTAATCCAGTATCCTGCCGGCCCTGCCGGCCCTGCCGAAACCCGTCGCTCCGAGGCGGTGAACGGCGGCGCCGGCGATCGTTTCCTCGGCCGGAAAGAAACGATTGCCGCCGTAGGATCCCCGGCTGCAGACGACGTGCACGTCGTGTCCCCGGGCGGTGAGTTCCGCGGCCACGTCGCCGAGCAACTGGCCCGTCGCGGCCGTGTCGGGGAGGTAGAACTGGTTTATCAGGAGTATCCTCATCGTGCCGTCGTCCGCCGCGGTCCGCTAGTCGCCGCGTGCGTCTCCGGAATCCTTCCGGCAGTAGGTGTGTTCGTCGAAGAGTCGCCCGAACACCGACAGTTTCCGGCCGATATCCTCGAGCGGCTGATCCAGCGGCACTTCTATCTGCACGCTCTTTATCGGGGAATCCTCCCGTTCGACGGGCACGTCGATGCGCATGGTGCGGCCCCCGTCTTCGACGCCGGGGAGGTTGTACGTCTTCGTCTGCGGGGGACCGCCGGTTTCATCGGCGATATCGACGGCAACCGATGAAAAACCCATCCGCCGGGCCATCCTGCGCACCGCCCGCCACCACTGGTCCAGGGTCCAGGCCGCCCGGAAGCGGTCCTGCAGCGTCTCGAGGTCTTTCCGCTCGCGGCGGACCCGCATGCGCCGGCGCAGGTTCTCCTGGATCCTGGCGAGCATGAGACGGAACCGGAAAACGCCGACAATCCTGAAGAGCACCAGGAGGGCGAGGATTGCGATCGCGAGTACCGGCAGCTCGCCCTCGCCCCGCAGGAACATCATAAGGACGCCGAGCGCGGCGACGAGCAGCGTCACCAGGTACAGGATGATGACCGACGTCCGGTGGCTGAGTCCCTTCTCGATCAGCCGGTGGTGGACGTGTTCCTTGTCGGCGGCGAATATCGACCGCCGATCCACGACACGGCGGACGACCGCGAGCAGCATATCGAAGATGGGGAGGCCCAGCGCGAGGGCCGGCAGGATAAGCCCCATCAGTGTCGCGACCTTTGCGGCGCAGATAATGCCGGATACCGCCAGAAAAAATCCCAGGAACATGCTCCCGCTGTCGCCCATGAAAATCCGTGCCGGGTTGAAGTTGAAGACGAGGAACCCCGCCAGGCCCCCGACCATGGCGAGCATGAGGACGGCCATGGAAATAATCCCGTTGTAGATCGCGAAGGTGGCGATCACCCCGCACGCCGTCGCGCAGATCCCGGCGCACAGTCCGTCGAGGCCGTCGATGAGATTGACGGCGTTCGTGATCCCCACGATCCACGCGATCGTGACCGGCCAGTCCATCACGCCGAACTGCAGGTTGTCCAGAAGGGGGATCGAGCCGATACGGATGCCGAACCAGCAGACACCCGTCGCGGCGAGAATCTGGGCGGCGAGTTTCACCAGCGCCCGCAGGCCCAGCAAATCGTCCAGGATGCCCACCGCGAAGATGAACCCGCTCGATATCAGCAGCACCGCCATCTTGCCCGTTTCCTCGGTGGTGAAGATCCGCCAGAGGGCATCGTCGAAGAGGACCACCGGAACCGCCACGGCCATCAGCGACAGGAACAGCGCAATCCCGCCGATACGCGGGATCGGGACCATGTGGACTTTCCGGGCGCCGCGCGGATCGAACAGCCGCAGTGCCGCCGCGGTGCGTATCACCAGGGGCGTGGCGATAAGCGACACGGCGAGCGACACGGTGAATGCGGTCAGGTATGCTGAAATCATCCACTCTATCCTAGGCATTTACACCCGCCGGGCAAGAACGGGGACGGTGCCCGGCAAAAAAAGCCGCCGGCGGGTACGCTCCCGCCGGCGGCCGGTACTCGTTTCTCTGGCGTCCGCGTCCCTGCTATTTGTCGAACTGCCCGTCGAACGCGATGTCGCTGGGCGTAATATCGATGTCCTTGACGAAGTCGCACGCCTCGGCGGCGCCCTGCAGGCGGTTCATCGCCGAGTCCTCCCACTCCACGCTGAGCGGGCCGGTGTAACCGATGTCGTTGAGGGCCCTGATAATCGCCTCGAAGTCGACGTCGCCGCGCCCGAGGCTGCGGAAGTCCCACCCGCGGCGCCGGTCGCCGAAATCCAGGTGCGAACTGAGTATGCCCGCGTTGCCGTCGAGAGTGACCGCGGCGTCCTTCATGTGCACGTGGTAGATCCGCTTCGCGAACCGGTCGATAAAGCAGACCGGATCCACAAGCTGCCACTGGAGATGGGACGGGTCGAAGTTGAAACCGAAGGCGGGGTGGTTCTTGACGGCCTTCAGCGCGCGTTCCGCGGTGTAGATATCGAAGGCGATCTCCCCGGGGTGCACTTCGAGGGCGAACCTGACCTTGTTCTTCTTGAACTCGTTGAGTATGGGAGTCCACTTGTCCGCGAAGTACTTGAATCCGGTGTCGACGTCGTTCTGGTCGACGGGCGGAAAGGGATAGAGCATGTGCCAGATCGGCGAACCCGTGAACCCGTTGACGACCTTGACGCCGAAGTTCGCGGCGGCCTTCGCGGCCGTCTTCATGAACGTGATCGCCCATTTTCTCTTCGCTTCCGGTTTACCGTGGGTCTCCGGCGGGGCGAACAGGTCGGTGCGATGGTCGTCGTTCGGGTCGCAGACGAGCTGGCCGGCGAGGTGCGCAGAGATCGCCCAGCATCCCAGGCCGTATTCCTTGAGCAGCTTACGACGATCGTTGCAGTACTTCTTGCTCTTGGCCGCCTTGAAAACGTCGAAGTGGTCTCCCCAGCATGCCAGTTCGAGGCCGTCGTATCCCATCTCGGCGGCGGTTTCGCACATCTTCTCGATGGACAGGTCGGCCCATTGTCCGGTAAACAGTGTCACCTTTCTCGCCATTGTCTTCTCCTTTGAGTATGAATTTCCTGAATCGTGGTTTACTTGGAGCGCAGTTTTACCCAGCGGCCCTTTGACTTGACGACCGCCTCGATGAACAGCATGCCGCGCACGCCGTCCTTCACGTCGGGGAAGTCCTTCGCCAGCGGGTCGATCTTGACGCCGGCCTTTTTGCAGCGTACCGTGTCGCCGAAATTGGCGTAGTGGTTTGCCAGCGCCTCGAAGAAGGCCTCGGGATGGCCGGAGGGAAGCCGGGTCGCCCTGCCGGCGGCCGGGCTCTTGGCCGCGACGTAGTCGTTGCCCCGCGACCAGATTTCCGCGGGGGCATCGATCTTCTTGACCGCGAGGTAGTTGGGCTCTTCCTGGCGCCACTCCAGGCTGCCGTCTCTGCCGTAGACCCGGATCGCCAGGTCGTTTTCGTGGCCGATCGACACCTGGCTGCTGCGGAGGACGCCCTTGGCCCCCTTGTTGAACTTCATCAGCGCGTTGCCGTCGTCGTCGAGCCGGCGGCCCTTGACGAACCGCGAGAGATCTGCGCAGAGTTCGCGGAGCTTCAGGCCGGTGATGTACTCGGCGAGGTTCACGGCGTGGGTGCCGATATCGCCCATGCAGCCGGCGGCCCCGGCCTGCTTGGGATCGGTCCGCCAGCCGGCCTGCATGTGGCCGGTATTCTCGATCGCCCGGGCGAGCCACCCCTGGGGGTACTGGACGTCGATCTTGATGACCTGGCCGATATCGCCGTCGGCGACCATGTCCTTCGCCAGCTTGACCATCGGGTAGCCGGTGTAGTTGTGGTTGAGGCCGAAGACCTTCCGGGTTTTCTGCACCAGATCCTTGAGGGCCACGGCCTCCCTGACGTCCATGGTCATCGGTTTCTCGCAGAAGACGTGGAAGCCCGCATCGAGAAAGGCCTTGGCGATCGGAAAGTGAGTGCTGTTGGGCGTGGTGATGGTCACGAAATCGATGCGCTCCTCGGGCGGCAGATTGCTCTCTTTCTCGACCATCTTCTCGTAGGTGCCGTACACCCGCTTGGAGGGCAGGTAGAGTTCCCGGCCCATCTGCTTGGATTTCCGGGGGCTGATATCGAATGCGCCCGCGACCAGTTCTATCTCGCCGTCCATCCGCGCCGCCTTGCGATGCACATCGCCGATAAACGCCCCGGGCCCGCCGCCGACCATGCCCATTCTCAGTTTGCGTGAGAAGACCTCGTGTTTTTTCGTGGCCATTATGTACCCTTTCATCGCTGAAGTTCTGTGGAGTATCGCTGCGTCAATTCCGTTTCACGGAAACAGAAATTATTGCCGTCCGCGGCCCGGGAGTCAACCGTCCCGCGAAAAATCCTGAAAAAAACGTCGTTCAGGACCGCGGAACTCGTGCGCCGTCAGCCGGGGCCGGCGCCGATTGCCGCGCGATTCATCCGGATAAACCGGGCCGCGAAGATCCACCTTTTCTTCGCGGCGGCGGCGGTGTACTCTGTACCGGCATGGAAGAAGCGGGCACCAGGATCGCGTACTGGCTCATCCCGGACGGCGAGGATTTTCGCCGCTGGCGAGGCATTATCGAGCAACTGGCCGGGCGCTACGGGGGACCGGTGTTCGACCCGCACGTAACGATAGCGGTCCTGCCGGCGCCGGACGCGGAACCGCCCGCCGGGTCGGGTCACGCGCTGCCCCTCGCCACGACCGGTCTTGGTTTCTCTGATCGCTACACCCGGTCGTGTTACGTGGCGTTCGGGCGCAGCCGCATGCTCGAAGACCTGGCGGTCGGCATCGGCGGCGATCCGTCACGCCTCGTGCGGGTTCCCGTTCACCTGAGCCTTTTTTACGGACCGCTTTCGGAACGGGCGCGGGCGGCGATCCGCCGGGGCGTCCGCCTGCCGGCCGCCGTGGCGTTCGGGTCGCTGCGGCGGGTGATGATCGCGGGTGAGATTACCGGTGCGGATGACGTGCGGTCCTGGCGGACCCTGGACCAGCACCCGCTGTAGCGGATTATTTCTTCGTTGCCGCTCCGCTTTCGGTCCCGGCGTGTTTCTCGGCGGTCTTATGCCGGAGGCAGGCGTCGATGAATTCCTGCAGATCCCCGTCGAGTACGTCGTCGGTGCGGGGGCTCTTCAGGCCGGTACGCTCGTCGCGCACGAGCTGGTAGGGATACAGGACGTACGAGCGGATGTGGTTGCCGAAGGCGATCTGTCCCTTGTCGCCGTAGATCTTCGCGAGTTCGGCGTCCCGGGCGGCCTGTTGCTTCTGGTAGATCTTCGCGGCGAGCATTTTCCTGGCCTCGGCCCTGTTTTTGTGCTGGCTCCGCTCGTTCTGGCACTGGACGACGATCCCGGTGGGCAGGTGGGTCAGCCTGATCGCGCTGTCGGTCTTGTTGACGTGCTGGCCGCCGGCACCGCTGGCCCGGTAGGTATCCTCGCGGACGTCCTTTTCCCAGTCGATCTCGACCTCCACTTCATCCAGTTCGGGCAGCACGTCGATCGCCGCGAAACTGGTCTGCCGCTTGCCTTGGGCGTTGAAGGGACTGATCCTGACGAGGCGGTGGACGCCACGCTCGCAGCTCAGGTATCCGAAGGCCCAGCCTCCCGAGACGTGCAGCGTCGCGCTCCTGATGCCCGCTTCCTCGCCCTCTGTCCGGTCGATCTCCCGGGCCGTGAAATTGTTGCGCTCGAAGTAGCGAAGGTACATGCGCATGAGCATCTCGGCCCAGTCGCAGCTTTCCGTTCCCCCCGCCCCGGCGTGAATGGAGAAATAGCAGTTGCCGGCGTCGTGCTTGCCCGAGAGCATCGTTTTCAGCTCGACTTTCCCGAGAAAGGCCGCGATCCGGTCGGCCTCGCCGGCGACCTCCGCCAGCTCCTCGGCGCTGTCCTCTTCAACCGCGAGTTCGTGATGGACCTCGATATCATCGAGCCGCGCACACAACTCTTCCAGCGGATCGACCAGACCCTTTTCCCGTTTCAGTTCGGCGACCGTTTTTTGGGCGGATCCCTGGTTGTCCCAGAACGCGGGGTCGGCCATCTTCGTTTCCAGTTCGGCGACCTTCTTTTGGCGCGCCGGCATGTCAAAGAGAATCCCGGATGGAATGAATCCGGGACCTCAGTTCGTCCAGCTTCGTTTCCAGTTCGTGTGTCTCGGTCATACCGCGCGTCCCGCCGTGTTTTCGGCCTCAACGCACGCCGACACGGCCGCGGCCCCCGGCGGGGCCCCGGGCTTCTCGACTTCGACGCGCGCCCAGGCGACGCGGTCGTCCGCGAGGATCTCGCCGAGCGCCCGCGCCGCCAGCGTTTCGAGGAGGTGAAACGTGTTCCCCGCGGCCAGTTCCGCTATCCGCGCCGACAGCCGCGCGTAATCGACGGCGTGTGCAATATCGTCGGTATCGACGGCCGGGCCGGCATCCACCGCGAACGCCGCGTCGATAATGACGTCGCGGGGCGCAGCCCTCTCGGTTTCTTCGACGCCCAGCACAGTCCGGCATTTGAGTTGTTTTATCTTGATAACCATGAATCGCCGGCGCAGATTGTACACGAAGAACCTGAAATGCGTAATGAATTATGGCGGCGTCGCCGGGGAAACATCCCGGTCGGGATGCGGATTAGTCCCCGTCGACCACCCCCTCCGCCGCGGGAACCTGGTTGCGGATCGGGGACATAATCGACGGCTTTTCGACGAGGATCTCCTCGAGGCCGTGCTGCCACGCGACGAATTTATCCCAGTCGTGCTGATCCTTGGCCGCGGCCATGGACTGATCGTACGGCTTGTCGGATTCGACCAGGTGCACGGCAGAACCCGCGAATCGCCAGGTACCGATGCGCCGAAGTCCGAGGTCCTGCTCCATGGCGTCGTACCAGGGGGGGATGTTGGAGAGGTAATCGTCGAATTCGTCTTCCTTTTCGGGCTTGATCTTCATCAGCAGAATCGTGCGGTACCGGGCGGCCCGGCGAATGGTCGCCCGGTTGTCGAGCGGGCGAATATTCTTGGCCTTGAGTCCCCGGTCGCTGCGAACGAGCTTGTAATCGACGCGCTGATCTTCGGCAAGGGCCTTGAAGCCGTCCATCATGATGTCGCTGAAATGGAAAAAGACATCACCCTCGGCATTCTCGATAAACCCATACCCCTTCATCTTATCATACCACTTCACACGTCCAACGGGCATGACCACGCTCCCCGCACACAATACTGCGAAAATAATGGATAAGACAATTACAAAACGTATCAGCATAATTCTATGTGTTAAATCGCGCAAAGACAAGGCGATTACGTTCTTTTTCGGGATTTTCCAATTTGCTGCCGACGGCTTTTTCCCGCCCGCTGTGCGTTTTTGGCCGCTTGGTTACAACCGCGAGGGTATCGTACAACCGATTTTCCCGGGATGAATCGCCGGTTGCCTGCTACACTGATGGCACTATACTGTTGAGCAGCCCGGCCCGACCGGCGCTGTGCAGATGCCCCGCCACCGACCGGAATGAGGACAGTGTCATGACGATCTGCTATTTTCACGCCGCCGAAGAGGAACTGCTCGACCGGGAGACTGCCGTCAAAACCCTCGCCGGTCTCATGGCGTCCGGTCGAAACGTAACGGTATCGGGGGACCTGTGCCGGCTGGCCGCAGCGGGGAAGGATACATTTCCGGCCGTCGCCGCGGACGCCCGGATCGTGTCGGTCTACCAGCCGCGGGCGGTCGGGGCCCTCTTCGCCCGCGCGGGATTGCGACCGCCGCCGCCGGAGAACATAACCTGCCACGCCGGGAAGTGCAGTTGCGGTGTCCTGACGGGGCTTCTCGGTGCCGAGCCCGCGATCGCCGACGAAGACCTCGCCGCGGCCCGGCGCCGGCTGGATCGCGTGGAAGACGAGGAAGATGCCGGCTGGCGGGCATGGTACCCGGTGTTGGACCGGGAGCGCTGCACCGCGTGCGGGCAGTGCGCGGGATTCTGCCTGTTCGGCGTGTACGAAATCAGTGACGGGGGAGACGTGCTGGTGTCGAACCCCGCCGGCTGCAAGGACAACTGTCCCGCCTGCGCGCGGGTCTGTCCCGAAGGAGCGGTCATCTTCCCGAAATTTCCCGCCCCCCCCATCAACGGCGGCGCGGGCGATGCCGGCGAGCCGGTTCGCCTGGATCCGGCGCAGTTGGTAGACGGCGATGTTATGGAGCGGCTGCGGCGCCGGTCGGCAGACAGTCCCGCCGCCGCGGCCACCATCGAAGCACTCCGGAAGAGCTGCGATTGCGGCGGGGGGCCGGCGGAAAAGGAAGACCGGTGCTCGCCGTAACGCTCCGGCTCGCCGGCAGGTTTTTCCGGCTGGCTGCGCCCCGCGTGCTGGCCACGATGATCTGGCGGGTCGGCGCGGGCAACCTGCTGGCGCTCCGGCGGTTCAGGAAACGTCTGAAGCGCGGCCGCGTCTTTCCCCCGTTCCTGTTTATCTCTCTGACCAGCCGGTGCAACCTCAGGTGCCGGGGATGCTGGGTCGAGGTCGGCACCGCGCCCCCGGGAGATATAGCGCCCGCCGGGATGGGCGCCGTCGTCGCGGGCGCCCGGCGCATGGGCTGCCGGTTTTTCGGCCTGCTGGGCGGCGAACCGCTGTGTCATCCCCGGCTGTGGGATATCCTCGCGGCGCACCGCGACTGTTACTTCCAGCTCTTCACGAACGGCACCCTGGTGGATGCGTCCGTCGCCCGCCGTCTCCGCCGTCTCGGTAACGTCACGCCCCTGATCAGCATAGAAGGCGACCGCGCGGAGAGCGACCGGCGCCGGGGCGGTTCGGCGGTTCTCGATCGCAGCAGAAAGGCCGTCGCGGCCTGCGTCGAAGCGGGGCTGGTGACGGGGGTGGCCACCAGCCTGTGCCGGTCGAATATCGATCACATGCTCACGGAGTCGTTTCTCGACGATATGATCGACCGGGGAGTCCTCTACGTGTGGTACTACCTCTATCGGCCTGTCGGCGGGGACCCGTGTCCCGGCGAGGCGCTGGGGCGCGATCAGGTCGCCCGGGTCAGGAAATTCCTGGTGGAGATGCGCCTGCGGAAGCCGGTCATGATCGTCGATTCGTACTGGGACCACGAGGGCCGGGCCCTCTGCCCGGCCGCCGTCGGCGTCAGCCACCATATCGGTCCCTGGGGGGATATCGAACCGTGTCCGCCGGTGCAGTTCGCCGTCGAGAACATCGCCGACGGGGATGTGGCCCGGCTCATTGCCGACTCCGCGTTTCTCGCCGCGTTCAGGCGTACGGCCACGGCGGCCACCCGCGGGTGCATTCTGCTGGACGATCCGGCCGCGCTGCACGACCTTCTCGAACGCACCGGGGCCCGCGCCACATCCCGGCGGGACGGGCTGGAAGAGGTACGGTCGATGACAAAACTGCCGTCCCATGACCTCGGTGCGGATGCGATCCCCGAAAAACACCCGCTGTACCGGATGGCGAAAAAGCGGTGGTTTTTCGGCTTCGGCGCCTACGGTTGACGCCGAGACGCTGTTATTCGCGCGTGTATCAGGTATACTGCGGATGCGGAGCGGCTGTCGTGAAATCCCGCCCGCGGACAAGAGACCGCCGGACATGAACGACCCCCGAAAACCCGAGCCGATAAGAACCGGTCCTGTCACCGACGCCGAGGTGCCCGCGTCCCGCGAGGATCGCGACCGCGTGCACGCCGCGGCCGACCGGGTGGCGGCCGGGGGACGGTTTACCGTGCCGGTCGGACTCGAGGACCTGCTCCCCGCCGCGCGGAAGATGCTCGGCGACGACAACCTGCCGCGGGACTATCAGCGGTACGCGACGGTCATCCTCGGCAACGCCCTGTGGCGGGATACCGTGGCGGGAATACCGTTTTCCCGGAGACTGCTGCTGCTGCCCCAGTGTCTGCGGGATTCCCGTTTCTGCCCGGCCCGCGTCGACGAATACGGGCTGGTCTGCGCCCGCTGCGGGCGGTGCGGCATCGGCGACCTTATCGGGGAAGCCGAGGACCTCGGATACGTCTGCCTCGTGACCGAGGGGACGGCGGTGGTCATGTCCCTGATCGAGTCGGGAAAGGTGGAGGCGGTGATCGGTGTCGGCTGCCTGGATTCCCTGGAAGAGGTATTCCCCTACATGCAGGCCGGGGCCGTGCCGGGCCTGGCCCTGCCGTTGCTCAGAAGCGGTTGCCGCGACACCGCGGTGGATGTCGACCGGCTCCTGGAGGCCCTGCACCGTTCGGCCGACGACGGGCCGGCCTTCGTGAACACCGAGATCCTGCGGCGGGAGGTCGATGACTGGTTCGACGCCGAATCTCTGGCCGCGCTCCTGGGGGGGCATGCCGGCGAGACGGCCGCAATCGGCCTCGACTGGCTTCGGGCGGGGGGCAAGCGGTGGCGGCCGCTCCTGGTCGCCTGCGCGCACGAGGCCCTGAAGCCCTCTCCGGGCGGCAGCCGTCCCGGGTACCTCCGCGCGGCCGCCGTCGCCGTCGAGTGTTTTCACAAGGCGAGCCTGGTCCACGACGACATCGAAGACGGGGACGACCGGCGATACGGCCGCCGCACGCTCCACGCCGAGTACGGCGTGCCGGTCGCCCTCAATGTCGGCGATTACCTTCTCGGAGAAGGATACCGGCTCCTGGCGGGCGCCGCCCTGCCGCCCCGGCAGCGGGCCGCGATGAGTGTGGCCGCCGCCGAGGCACACTGCCGGTTGTGTATCGGGCAGGGGGAGGAGCTGGCCCTGCGGAAGACGAATGCCGTCCCGTCCGTGGAGGAAGTGACCCGGATCAGCCGCCTCAAGACCGCCCCGGCATTCGAGGTCGCGCTGAAAATCGGCTGCATCGCCGCGGGAGGCGGGGGGGAATTCGATCGGGCCCTGGAGCGGTTCAGCGAGGCCGTCGGGATCGCCTACCAGGTCCGGGACGACATCCTGGACGCCCCGTCGGCGCAACCGGGTTCCGTCATCACGTCGCTCGCGGCGGCATATCCCGCCGACGACACCGCCGGCGTGGAAGGGCGGGCCCGCATGCTGATGCGGCGCTACGAGGATATCGCCGCCGCGGAAATCGCGCCGATCCGGCATCCCGGCCTCAAGATTCTGCTCCATCGGATCATGGCGAAGATATGTTACTCATACCGGACCATGGGATGCGGGAATGACGCTGACCGGCGCCATGACGGCGACCGCTGAGCGGTCGGTTGCCGGCGGCTCCTGCCCGGCCGAGCGGATCGAACCGTTCGTCTGTTCACGATGTGCCGCGGACGGGGGTATCCGGGGACGCGGCGCTGCGGGGGAGTTATACTACACGATGTTCGGTCTCCTGATCCTGGCGGCGGCCGGCGCGGCGGTTCCCGCGTGCTGCCGGAATTTTCTCCGGTCGTTCCTCCCCGCGCGGGAGCTGGACCTCGCGGATCTGGCGGCGCTCGCCCGGTGCCTTCGTCTGACCGGCGAAACCGACGATCCCGCGGTATGCGGCCCGCTCGTCGCGGCACTGCAGCGTCACCGCGCCGGCGGCGGGTATGCCCCGAAACCGGGCGGCGCGCGCGGGACGATATACGCGACGTTCATGGCTGCCGGGGGCCTGGAGGACCTGGGCGCGGAACCCGATACCGCGGGGTTCAACAATTTCCTGGCGTCGCTGCGACAGCCGGACGGCGGTTTCGCGCCGGATCCGGCGGTGCCGGTGTCCATGACCCCGGTCACCGCCGCCGCGGCGGTCCTCGCCGCGCGCTTCGCGCGTCCCTGCACCGCCGCCGCGGCGTGGCTGCGCGGCGCCTTCCGCGAAACGGGCGGCGCGGCGGCTTCCCGGGCGGCGCCGGATGCGGACCTGCTGTCAACGGCGGTGGCCCTTCACGCCCTGGGATGGTGCGGCCGCCGATTGGAACGCCGGATCGCGGCGGCGACCGCGCCGTATGTCCATTCCCTGCAAACCGACGACGGGGGATTCACCGCCTGCCGCGACAGCACGGCAACCGACGTCGAGTATACCTTCTACGGCATGCTCGCCCTCGGCGAGCTGGCCGGGTTCGAAAGCGACGGCGCATCATGAACATCCGCGCTGTACGCGAGGCCTTCGAGAACACCCGCGCGCGGCTCATGGCCGCGCGCGATCGGGAAGGCGTCTGGCGCGGCCGCCTGTCGTCCAGCGCGCCGGCCACCGCCACGGCGATCGGCGCCCTGGCGGCACTGGACCGCGCGCGGCACGCCGGCGCCGTCCGCCGCGGATTGCGGTGGCTGGCGGACAACGCGAACACCGACGGGGGGTGGGGCGATACCCCGCAGAGCCGTTCAAACCCGGCGGCCACCGTTCTGGCGTGGTCTGTGTTGGGCGGCCGGGCAAGCGACGAATGCAAACACGCCGGGACGGCGGCGGCATCCTGGATCGTCCGCTGGGCGGGCGGGTGCTCCCCGCGTCACATTGCGGCCGGTCTCGATAAACGGTACGGCGGCGACCGGACCTTTTCGGTGCCGATACTCGCGTTCGCCGCCGCCGCCGGGCGGTTCGGCGAAGACGGCTGGGGTTGCGTCAGGCAGTTGCCCTTCGAACTGGGCCTGTTGCCGCACCGGGTGCTGAAATGGCTGCGGCTGCCGGTGGTCAGCTATGCCCTGCCGGCGCTGCTGGCCGTGGGCCTTGCCCGGCATCACCACCGCCCGACGCGGCGGCCGGTTGCGCGCCTGCTCCGTGCCGCCGTCGCGGGGGCGGCCCTGGAAAAACTCGGCAGGATCCAGCCTGCCGGCGGGGGGTTCCTCGAGGCAATCCCGCTGACGGCCTTTACCGCCGCCTGCCTGTCGGCGGCCGGCCGGAGCAATGACCCGGTTGCCGAACGGGCCGAACGGTTTTTATCGGGCGCGCAGCGCGAGGACGGAAGCTGGCCCGTGGATACCGACCTGGCGATGTGGCTGACGACCGGGGCCGTAACCGCCCTCGGGCAGATGCTCCCGCGGGAGGATATCGACCGCACCCGCGCATACGTACTCGGCGCGCAGCACACCCGACACCATCCCTACACCGGCGCCGAACCCGGCGGATGGGGATGGACCGAATTGTCGGGGGGGGTGCCGGACGCGGACGATACCGCCGGGGCGCTGCTGGCCCTGGCGTTCATGGGGCCCGGGGGCGACCCGGACCGTTTTGCGGGCGCGGTCGCCGCCGGCGCCCGCTGGCTGCTGCGTATGCGGAACGACGACGGCGGCTGGCCGACATTCTGCCGGGGATGGGGGCGCCTGCCGTTCGATCGGTCGTGTCCCGATATCACGGCCCATGCCGTGGCGGCGCTGTCGGCCGCCGCGGGCGGTCTTTCCCGCCATGCCGCCGCGTCGATCCGGGCGGCGGTCGATCGGGCCCTCGGGTACCTGGCCGCGGAACAGGCGGCGGACGGGTCGTTTTCTCCCCTCTGGTTCGGGAACGAAGACGCCGAAAACGAGAGAAACCCCGTCTACGGTTCGGCGGTGGTCGTCAGGCACCTGCTGTCCCTGCGCGGCTCGTTCCCGCGCGCCGCGAAGATAGTGCACGGCTCGATTCGCTACCTGGTCTCGGCGGCGCACCCGTCCGGGGGGTGGGGTGGGAGCCGGGGCCTGGAACCGACCGTCGAGGAAACGGCCGTGGCTGCCGAGGCACTCGGACGCGCCGGACGGCGCCGGGACAGTTCGGCGGAAATCGGAGATGCCCTCGAAAAAGGAATCGATGCCCTCCTGCGGATGACCGATCGTGGGCGGCGTTTCCCGGCCGCCCCGATCGGCCTGTACTTCGCCCGCCTGTGGTATTACGAAACCTTATACCCGGTGCTGTATTCCCTGCGGGCACTGAGTCCTGTTGCCGGCGACGGTTCCGGCGGATAGTGACGGAAAATTTTCTCATCGAAAACCCGTTGAAAAAAAGTGACAATGAAATAGTTGGGCGTTACAATTAGATGCCTGCAGTGGTATGTACACGAGTGGGACCGTTCTTCACCCCGGCGGATACATGACGGGCGGCGAGACTCGCCGGTGAACGCTGATCACGCAATGTTGGCTTGTCGATTGGTATATCAAGTGCTTACAATATAAAGCAGTCGAAGGCTGTCGAAGGGATAGGCGAATATGGAAGTGAAAGTAGAAGAAGCCGACGGAGTATCCGTTGTCATTTTGAATGACGAGGTTCTGGACTCCAGCAACCACGAAGATTTCATGGATACGGTAACGCCGATACTGGAACGGGCCCACAATGTTGTGCTTGACATCTCGAATCTTGAAATGGTCGACAGTTCCGGGTTGGGTTCATTCGCGTACTGCCTCAGAAAGGCGCGGGATTCCGGTGGAAAGCTCATGATCTGCTGCCCCAATGAAAACGTCCGGGATGCCTTCAGCCTGGTGCACATGGAGAGGATTATCGGTATCTACGAAACCCGCGAAGAAGCGATCATGGCCCTTACTACGGCCTGAAATAAAGATGACGGGGGGCAGTTCACCATTCAGGGGGACTTGAGTAATTCGCTGTATATACCTCCTTAAAAGTAGCAAATATTAGAATATTATCGAAGTTTGCTTGGTTTTCGGCGGGGACAGTGTTAAAATAGGGTAACTGGACAAAATTTTAAGGTGTTCGGAGGTAGCTGGCATGGCGATTAATCAAGGTACGTCAAGGAAGGCTGTCTATACAACCGGTGAAGCCGCTGAGATATGCAACCTTTCGCAGCAGACGATAATCAGGTGTTTCGACAACGGCATACTCAAGGGGTTTCGCATCCCGGGAAGCAAGTTCCGCAGAATACCGCACGATCACCTCGAACAGTTTATGCGTGATCACGGCATTCCAACGGACTCTTTCGACGACGGTCGCATACGGGTCCTGGTCGTCGACGACGACAGCGAATTGCTCAATTTATTCGACCGGGTCATGGGCAAGGACGACCGGTTTGACCTCCACACGGCCAGCACCGGCTACGAGGCCGGCCTGAAAACGGAAAAAATCGTGCCCGGCGTGGTGCTGCTGGATTTCATGCTGCCCGATATCAACGGGAGGGCGGTCTGCGAGAATATACGGGGCAATCCCCGGCTCGAGCATACCAGGATAGTGATTATCTCGGGGGTTGTGGAATCCGACGAGGTAGAGGACCTGCTTGATGCGGGGGCCGATGAATTCATCAGGAAACCGTTTGATGTCAAAGAAGTCGCTGAAAAAATAGTTGCGCTCGCCGGCAAGCGCTAACAATCGTTTTCGCGGCCGCACGTGGTTCCCGCTGATCCGTCGTCGAACACGCGCGATGAAAGGAGGCGGCAGTATTGGAGGATCAACGACATGCAGGATACCGTTGCCGTCAATACTGAAATCCGGATACTGATTGTCGATGATGAGTTGCCGGTCAGGAAGATGCTCGTCCGGGCCCTGAGCCGTGAAGACATGGTTATCGACGCGGCGGCCGACGCCGCCGAAGCGATTGCAATCGCCGATGATCGGCTTCCCGATCTCATCGTGGCGGATGTATTTCTGAACAATTCCAGCGGTCTCGACCTGGTCGATCATTTCAGCGACGTCCCCGCGGTGGTTATTTCCGGTTACGGAAAACCGTCGGGTATGTCCGCGGTCAACCGCCATCGCCCCATTGCTTTCATGGCCAAGCCGGTCGATATTCCCCACCTCAGAGAAACGATCAGGAATGCGGTGACACGATACCGGGGGCGGCCCGTCCCGTCCGCGCCTAACGGGGGGGACGCGCAGTACCGTGTCGCGCTTGCCGGACGGTGCCGGTTCCTGGCGCGCCGGCTGCGCACCGACCGGATCGTTATGGAATACCAGCAGCACCTGATTGGTGCCCGAAACGACCGGGACATATTCGCCGGCTTCTTTGAACTGTTCGTTCGCCATTTCGGCTCCGTCGGCGGGGTAGCCCTCATCTGCGATGCCGACGCGGCGCTGCAGATCGTGGGACGATTCGGCGTTCCCCGCCCGGATACCCCGTCCTTTTGCCGGGGCCTCGCCGGACCGCTCATGGATCTCCTCGTTGCCGAGCCGTGCATGCGGATCGTCGACCCGCTCGGCACCAACGCGCTGTTCGATCCCCGCATCAGGAGATTTCTGCCCGGCTTGACGGTACTGATGATTCCCCTGATGCCCGCCCCCGGGGAACTTCTCGGCGCGATCATGTTGTACAAGCGCGGGGAACAGCCGTTCACCGGGGAAGAAGTTTCGCTGTCCGGTCGGCTCGCCGCGCCGGCCGCGACGGCCGTGATGGCATCCTGAAGCGGGTACGGCCGCCCCGGATCGCTTCACGGCTGCACGCTCTTTTTCAAAAGATGCCGTTTTGCAGCAGGTAAAGGGTTGACGCCGGTTGAAAATTCGATCTATATACTATAGGTTGGTATGTCAGCCGTTCCGGGTCTGCCGTTTGCGGAAACAAAGACGGTGCTCTGATCCGGCGGCGGCGATAGACTGTTCACGTTAATCGTTCTATCGAGATCAAGAGAAAGGACAAACAACAATGGCGTATGTGATTTCCGACGAATGTACGATGTGCGGCGCGTGTGTCGATTCCTGTCCCGTCGAGGCCATTTCAGAGGGCGAAACGAAATATGAAATAGACGCCTCCCTGTGCACGGACTGCGGCGCGTGCGTCGACGAATGCCCCGTTGAGGCAATCAGCCCCGGGGAGTAGTCAACGAACATCGGTTACGGAAACCCGCTTTCCTCCACAGGCAGCAGGCAGGAAAGCGGGTTTTTTCGATTATGCAGACACTGACTGAAATCCGGTCGCTCCTGAACGCCTGGGGAGCCCGTCCCGCCAAAAAGCTGGGGCAGTGTTTTTTAATCGACCTGAATCTCATGAGAAAGCTCATCGCTCTGGCGGACCCGGCTCCCGGTTCCCGCGTGCTTGAAGTGGGGGCCGGTACCGGATCGCTGACCGAAGAGCTTCTGCGACTGGTCAGCGCGGGCGGCGGAAACGGGCGGGTTGTCGCCTGTGAGATCGATGCCGATTTGCATCGGCTGCTGGTCAGCCGGTTCTGCGGTGTCCGGTCACTGACCCTGCTGGTGTGCGACGCGTTGGCGTCCAAGCACGAGATACAGCCCGGCCTGCTGGAAGCCCTGCAACCGAGTCCCGCGAGCATGGTTTCCAACCTGCCGTACAGCATCGCCACGCCGCTGATCGCCGAGTGCATGATCATGTCCTGGAGGGCTGCGCGCGGTGATGCTCCGGATGGGCAGGCGGTGCTCTTTGAACGAATGACCTTTACGGTACAGAAGGAGGTCGCCGAGCGGCTGACCGCGACGGGTGGCGGAGACTATGGGCCGGTCGGCGTACTGGTCTCACTGCTGGGACGGGTCACCGCCGGGGCCGTGCTGCCGCCCTCCGTGTTCTGGCCGGCGCCCGCGGTCGAGAGCAGGATGCTGAGAATCGATTTCGATCACGAAGCCGCCGCCGCGTTACGTTCCGTCGATATACTCATGGAGGTAGCCAGGACCGCGTTCGGCCAGCGAAGAAAACAGATGATCTCGATGAGAAAACGGCTCAAAACCGCGCCCGGCAAAGAGCGGTTTCTCGCCCTGCTCGCCGGGGCCGACATCGATCCGGCGAGCCGGCCGGAGGCGGTGCGTCCCGAGCATTTCAGAGCATTGACAAACCTGATTGCAGTGGAACGGTCTTCCTGACCGGGTTTTTTCGAGAGCCGCTATTGTCTGGATTTACTATATTATGTATTATCGCGGGGAATTTGTGCGTGCAACCGCGCACAGACACGACATCAGGCGATAACAGCGAGTATGTGAATAATGGCTGAAGAGAAAACAGAAAAAAAAGATGCGAAACAAGCTGATCAGCAGCCTGCCGAAGAGCCGGCCGCCCCGGAAAAAGTATCGTATGCCGGCAAGGGCGAGGCATTTTTCCAGCGGGCCGAAGACGTCGCCGGCACCGGCAACTGGGACTTCGCCATTGAACTCTATGTTCAGGGCATCAGGCGCGAACCCGATAATCTCGAGAATGGCCACAAGAAACTCCGCGAAATCGCCCTGAAGCGCAAGGCGGAAGGCGGCAAGGGGCCGGGGCTGAAAGACCAGTGGACGCACCGGCAGGGGAAAGATCCGCTTGATAACATGGCCAACGCGAGTTTCCTGTTTGCCAAGAATCCCGGTTCCGCCCAGTACGGCGAGCAGGTGATGAAGGCGGCCGTGGCCCTCGAGTTGACGGATGTTATCTCCTGGATAGTCGACGTTCTCCTGGACAACCAGCGCCAGGCCAAGCGGGCGGATAAGCGACTGTGTGTCGCCATGACCGATGCCGCCGCGGGGATCGAAAGATACGACCAGGCGATGCAGGCGTGCAACCAGGCCATGCTCGCTTCGCCGAACGATCCGGTTCTCGAGGAGCGGATGCGCGACTTGTCCAGCCAGTACACGATCCAGAAGGGCAGGTACGGAGACGAGGCGCACAGCTTTACGGAGGCGGTGGCGGATCCGGAAAGGCAGAGGGAATTAATGCAGGATGATGCGGCCTACAAGGATGACGATTACCTGCAGCGGCAGATCAAGAAGGCCACGGCGGCGTACGAGAAGGATCCCATGGAATACGGGAAAATAAACGCGCTCGCCGACGCGCTGTTGTGTTTCGAGGAAGAATCCTACGAATCCCAGGCCGTGGAAGTATTGAAAAAGGCCTACAAGGACACCGGGGCCTACCAGTTCAAGCTGCGGATCGGGGATATCAGGATACGGCAGTACCGCCGAAAGCTGCGACAACTCATGGAGGAGGGGGACGAGGCCAAGGTCGAGGAATTCAAGAAAAAACAGCTCGATTTCGAGACGAAAGAATACAAGGAGCGGAGCGAGAATTACCCGACCGACCTGGGGATCAAGTTCGAGTACGCCCGCCGCCTGTTCATGCGGGGGGAATACGATCAGGCGATCACCTACTTCCAGCAGGCGCAGCGCAATCCCCGCCTTCACCTTTCGGCCCTGAATTACCTCGGACAGGCATTTATGGCAAAAGACTGGTGGCAGGAGGCGACGGAGACCTACGAAAAAGCGCTCGCCGAAGAGATAACCGAAGCCCGGGCCAAGGAAATACGGTACAATTTATCTATCTGTTACGAGCATCTTGAACGGCTCGGCGACGCCCAGGAGCAGTTGTCGACGATTGCCCAGAATGATTACAATTACAAGGATGTCAAGCAGCGGTTGGAGAAGGTGCGGGACAAAATCAAGGAAAGCCATTAGGGCGTCTGTTCCGGTTTGGATGTATACCTCCGAGAGTTTTTTTTGTTTTTACTTGCCAGTTGAACGTTAAAATGTATAATGCCCCGCTTGCCGTGATTGAGAGTACAAGTATTTAAAATAACTGGAGATAAACGGTAGTGCCGAACAAACCTTCTGCAAAAAAGCGTTTGCGACAAAGCAAGAAGCAACGGTCCAGGAATTATCGGCGCAAGACGGCTGTCAAGGATTCCGTAAAGGAATTTGAAAAAGCCCTCGAAAACGGCGATGCAAAACAGTCGGAAGAATCTCTCGGCGCCTGCTTTCGGGCGCTGGACAAGGCGGCTGCAAAGGGGGCAATTCACAAGAACAAGGCTTCGCGCACAAAAAGCCGCCTGGCGATCAAAATGAACAGGCCGTCCGGCTCTTCCGGGTGAACGTGATTTCCGTGTGCACCGAGCCCGCTTGAACGGTGCGGCCGTTCCGTGTTGCTGTTTGTCTGGTAAGCATATTGGCGTGTTTTCAATGCGTTGCCGTCTGGATCGGCGAAACGCCGGCGCTGTCTGTCCGGGTAACGCGGTGGTTGTACTATGAAGAGGATACCGATTGCTATCGTTGGTGTGGGTAACTGTGCCTCGTCGCTGGTTCAGGGGATACACTATTACCGGCGCGTCTTCGAAACCGGTGAGGAGATCGTCGGACTCGCCCATACCACGATCGGTGGTTACGCGCCCGGTGACATCGCGGTGGTGGCCGCCGTCGACGTCGATGCGCGCAAGGTCGGACTGCCGCTGCGCGAAGCACTGTTCGCTCCCCCCAACAATTCGCAGGTTTTTTACGACGATTTCAGCAGCGACGTGAGCGTTGTCATGGGTAACCCGCTGGACGGCGTGGCGGGGCATATGAAGGACTATCCCGACGACGAGTCGTTCCGCACGGCCGACGACCCTGCGGCGTCCCGGGAAGACATATGCCGGCTTCTGTCTGAGAGCGGCGCGGAAATTCTCATGAACTACCTGCCGGTGGGCAGCCGGGACGCCACCGCGTTTTACGCCGAGTGCTGCCTGGAAACAGGGGTGAGCCTGATCAACTGCATTCCCGTCTTTATCGTCTCCGACGAGCAGTGGGCCGGCAGGTTTGCCGAGCGGGGAATCCCCTGCGTCGGCGACGATATCAAGGCGCAGGTCGGCGCGACGATTACCCACCGCGTTCTGACGAAAATGATGAATGACCGCGGTGCGACGATAGACAGAACCTACCAGTTGAACTGGGCGGGAAATACCGATTTCCTGAACATGCTGGAGCGGTCCCGGCTCGGAAACAAGAAAATATCGAAGACGGAAGCCGTGCAGTGCGAAATGGGGGAACCGCTTTCGGCGGAAAACATCCACATCGGACCGGCCGAGTACGTGCCGTGGCAGAAAGACAACAAGGTCTGTGCCCTGAGAATCGAGGGCCGCGGGTTCGGCGGGGTGCCGTTCGATATCGACCTGCGCCTCAGCGTTCAGGACAGCCCCAATTCCGGGGGGGAAACGATCGACGCGATCCGTGTCTGCAAACTCGCGCGGGAGCGGGGACTGGCGGGTCCGCTCGAGGCGGTCAGCGCGTATACCATGAAGCATCCGCCCGTTCAATATACCGATTCGGTCGCCGCGAAAATGCTGGATGATTTCATCACCGGGGAAGGCGACGCGTGAAGGGGACGGGCGTGAACGAACATCCCGACCAGGAAGCGCGGCACGCCGCACTGCTGGACCGGATACGGTCTCGCGAGGCGATCGTCGGCGTTATCGGGCTCGGGTACGTGGGATTGCCGCTGGTCAGGGAATTCGCCCGGGGCGGCGCGCGGGTTCTGGGTTTCGACGTCGACGAAGACAAGATCGACATACTCAACGGCGGCGGCAGCTACATCGGCCATATTCCCGCCGAGGATATAGGCCGGCTGGTGGATGAAAGCCGCTTTTCGGCGACCGGCGACGTCACCCGGCTTTCGGCGTGCGACTGTCTCGTTATAACGGTTCCCACCCCCCTGGACGCCAATCGTCAGCCGGACCTGCAGTACATCAGGCAAACCGCCGGGGATCTCGCGGCGAATTTAAACGGGGAGCGGCTGCGCCTGGTGGTGCTCGAATCGACGACTTATCCCGGCACGACCCGGGAGGTGGTCCAGCCGGCCCTGGCGAAACTGCGTTTCGGCGTCGATTACCTCCTGGCTTACTCTCCCGAGCGGGAGGATCCCGGGCGGAAGGATTACACCACGCGGACGATCCCCAAGGTGGTGGGGGGGATCGACGACCGCTCGACCGCGGCGGCCGCGGAACTCTACCGCACGGCCGTCGACGCGGTGGTGACCGTGTCATCGACCGAGGCGGCCGAGGCGACCAAGATACTCGAGAACACGTACCGCAGCGTCAATATCGCGCTCGTGAACGAAATGAAGCTTCTGTTCGACCGGATGGACATCGACATCTGGGAGGTTATCGCGGCGTCCGCCACGAAGCCGTTCGGGTTCAAGCCGTTTTACCCGGGGCCGGGTCTCGGGGGGCACTGCATACCCATCGATCCCTTTTACCTTTCCTACAAGGCCCGGGAATACGGCCTTTCGACCCGGTTTATCGAACTGGCCGGAGAAATCAACTGCTCGATGCCCGCCCACGTGGTCCGCCGGACGGCGGAGGCCCTGAACGAGAAGGGAAAGCCGCTGAAGGGGTCGCGGATTCTCGTTCTCGGCCTGGCCTATAAAAGGGACATCGACGACGTTCGCGAAAGCCCCTCCCTCGAGATTATCGAACTGCTTCTCGCGAGCGGCGCGGACGTTTCGTACAACGATCCCCATGTCCCGCGGACCCACCGGATGAGGAAACACGATCTCGGGATGGCATCCGTACCCCTCGATGCCGGGGTACTCAGGGACGCCGACGCGGTGCTGATCTGTACCGACCATTCGGCCTACGACGGTGATTTTATCGTCGCCAACGCGCAACTGGTGATCGACACCCGGAACGCGACCGGAAACGTCCGCGAAGGCAGGGAGAAGATCGTCAAGGCCTGAACGCGGAAACTCACTACCGACAAGGGAGAAGATGATGCCGGACAAAACTGCAGTCAGCCGACGAGGATTCCTGAAATCGGCGGGCGCGATTGCCGCTTCCGCCGCCGCCCCGCTTTCCGCCGCCGCTCCCGCCGCCCGACCAAACGTCCTGCTGATCATGGCCGACGACCTCGGCCGGGGCGACCTGGCCTGCTGCGGCGCCCGCGACATGAAGACGCCGCATCTGGATCGTCTTTTTGCCCGGGGGATCACGATGCAGAACTTCAGGGCCAACTGCTGCGTCTGCTCGCCGAGCAGGGCCGCCCTCCTGACCGGCCGGTTCCAGGACATGGTCGGCGTCCCCGGCGTCGTACGCACCCACGACCGCAACAGTTGGGGGTACCTGGATCCCAAGGCCCCGACGCTGCCCGGCCTGCTGCGAAAGGCCGGTTACCACACCGCCCTCGTCGGCAAGTGGCACCTGGGACTCAGGGAGCCGAACATCCCGAACGACCGCGGATTCGACGAGTTTCACGGGTTTCTCGGCGACATGATGGACGACTACTACAACCACCTGCGCCACGGCAACAATTACATGCGGCGCAACCGGGAGACGATAGACCCCGACGATATTCACGCCACGGAATTGTTTACCGCGTGGTCGATCGAGATCCTCCGCGAGCGGGCTAAAAAGAACCGCCCGTTTTTCCAGTTTCTCGCTTACAACGCCCCCCACACCCCGATACAGCCGCCCCCCGAATGGGTGAAAAAGGTCACCGCCCGGGAAAAGGACATCGACAGGAAGCGCGCGAAACTCGTGGCCTTCATCGAACACCTCGATCACAACATCGGGAAGGTCCTGGACGAACTCGACCGGCTCGGCCTCGCGAAGAACACGCTGGTCATATTCACCTCCGACAACGGCGGTCTGCTGCGGGTAGGCGCGAACAACGGGCCCTGGCGGAGCGGCAAGACCCACGTCTACGAGGGCGGACTGCGGGTCCCGACCTGCGCGGCCTGGCCGGGCACCATTGCGTCCGGCACGGCAGCGCCGCTGGAGGCCCTGACGATGGATATCATGCCGACCGTCCTCGCGGCGGCGGGTGCCGCGCCGCCGGCGGACATCGAGGGCCGGTCGTTTCTGCCCACGCTGCTCGGGAAGGCGCAGGAACCCTTCGGCCGCGACGACTTTTTTACCTGGCTGCAGCGGGGCAAGAAGAAGGCCATGATCAGGGGGCACTGGAAACTGGTCTGCGACACACCGGGCAAGCCGTTCGAACTTTACGACCTGAAAAAAGACCCCCGGGAGGAGAACGACCTGGCCGCGACCCGCCCGGAAAAGTTCGCCGAAATGAAAAAGGCCATGGCCGACCAGATGGCCCGCGCGGCGAAAGTGCCCTGGACGCGGCCGGGCCAGAAGCCGCCGGGGTAGCATGCGCGGGGGGGGAAACACCGCCGTGGATCGATGCCCGTCGTGGTGCATGATACGCCCGGTCGGGATGGAATGAGCCCCGGCGGAAAGGGTACGTATGTGCAACGAAGCGCAACAGCACCGGGATGACATAACACGCGTATTGACGACCCGGGGCGTCTGGGACCGGGATGCCGTTCCGGCCCACGAGGCCCTCTTCGCCGTCTACGATCGGATAGTCGGCGACGTCCACGTTCCCGATGTCCTTCGCGAGGTCGCCGATGTCGTCTGCATTGATTTCAACGCCGAGCGGGCCACGGTCTATATCATAAACCGGGAAACCGAGTGCCTCGAATCCGTCGCGGTCATCGGCAATGTCGCCAGGACGATCACGGTTCCGATCGACCCGCATTCCCTTGCCGGTTACTGCGCCGTCTCGGGCAGAATGTTCGTCGTGCCGGACGCCTACGGCGACCTGAGCGCTGTTTCGCCGGAACTGGCATTCGACCGTTCCTGGGACAAGGTCAACCATTTTCGCACCAGGGACGTCATGTGCGCGCCCGCCCTGTTCAAGGGCGAACCCGTCGGTGTCGTACAGGTGATGAACCGGCGGGACGGGATATTTACCGCGGTGGACCTCCCGCTGCTCGGCAGCGTCGCCCGGCTGATCGGGTACGCCCTTCACAACGCCCGGTTGTACGACGACCTGGCGTCACTCAAGAAGCTCGACCGGGAAAAGGCGCAGTTCATGCGGACGCTCGTCCACGAGCTGAAATCCCCGGCCGCGGCGGCGAAGATGTTGACGGACATGCTCACGGAGAGAGAGGATCTGGATGCCGAACTGCACCGTCTGCACGACCGCATCGCCGGCCGGATGGAAGAGATGCTCGGCCTTATCTCGGACATACTGCTTCTGGCCCGGTGCAAGGCGGGCGGAAAATTGGGCACCATCATGGCCGTCGACCTAGTGTCGTTGACGGCGGAGATCTGCCGAAAGTACCGCATCGAGGCCGAACGGAAAAGCGTGGCGATGGAACTCCTGCTGCCCGGCGGGGAACTGAAGACCCGTATCGACGCCGACGGCTGCGGCCTGATCGTTTCGAACCTCGTCTCAAATGCGGTCAAATACACGCTCGAGGGAACGGTGCGGGTTCACCTCCGCAGGGAAGACCGGTGGGTTGTCCTGGACGTCGCGGACTCCGGCATCGGCATTCCCGAAGAGGATATACCCATGCTTTTCACCGAGTTCTTCCGGGCGTCGAATGCGAAGAAACACAAGATCCGGGGCAGCGGAGTGGGACTGGCCGGTATCAGGAATATCGTTGAACGATTCGGCGGCGAGATGGAACTGCAGAGCGTGGAGAACGAGGGGAGTACGTTTACTGTGCGCCTGCCGTATTACGAGGAGGAGCAGCAGCCGGTTACCGCCTAGTGTCGGGCGAAACCCGATTCAATACCGGGGGAACACGTCGTCTTGGCCCCGGTCGTTGCCCCGGCCCGGCTCCTGTTCCTGTCCGGGTTCTTCTCCCGGGTCGGGTACCTGGTCCGGCGGGATATTCTGTCCCTGATCCGGTTCCCCGTCCCGGGGCGGTTCATATACTGCGGTATCGTCTTGCGGCGCGGGTTCGGTTCCCTGTGCCGCGTCTGATGCCGTTTCCGGTGCCGGTTCCCGGTCCCGCGGCGGTTCCGGCGTTTCGGCGCCGTATGCCGCGTCGACGGATTGAGGCTCGGGCGCGGCGTCCGGTTCGGCCTCCGGTTCCCGGCCCGGGAGGGGATCCATGATTGCCGTGTCGTCGTCCGGCGCGGGTTCGGATTCCTGTACACTATCCGGTTCGGCGTCCGTTTCCCGGTCCCGGGGCGGTTCCGGCGTTTCGGCGCCGTATGCCGCGTCGACGGATTGAGGTTCGGGCGCGGCGTCCGGTTCGGCGTCCGGTTCCCGGCCCGGGAGGGGATCCATGATTGCCGTGTCGTCGTCCGGCGCGGGTTCGGATTCCTGTACACTATCCGGTTCGGCGTCCGTTTCCCGGTCCCGGGGCGGTTCCGGCGTTTCGGCGCCGTATGCCGCGTCGACGGATTGAGGTTCGGGCGCGGCGTCCGGTTCGGCGTCCGCTTCCCGGTCCGGGAGGGGATCCATGA
>CAZLBC010000005.1:0-26034 GCA_964557575.1 uncultured Planctomycetaceae bacterium | reverse complement strand
TCGGGCGCGGCGTCCGGTTCGGCGTCCGCTTCCCGGTCCGGGAGGGGATCCATGATTGCCGTGTCGTCGTTCGGCGCAGGTTCCGGTTCCTGTGACGCGTCAGGACCCGGGGCCGGTTCTTCGTCCCGGGGCGGTTCATCCGCTGCGGTACAGGGCTCCGGCGCGGGTTTATGTTCGGGTGCCGCATCGGCATCAGATTCGGGCTCCGGAGTCAGTCCCGGATCCAAATCTTCCTCCGGTTCCGATGCCAGGTCATCGCGGATGATATGCATGATGTCCCGGCGGGATTCCTCTTCCAGTTCCGTCCAGGACTGAATAACGTGCAGAACCTCTTCATCATCGATGATGTCCAGTGCCTGGTACAGGTCCTCCGCCTCTTCGTCCTCGTCTGCGCCGGGTTCGCCGTCACCGGTCTTGATGCGTTGGGCGACTGCTTCGTAGGTCAGTCCCGCTTCGCTGAGCAGGTCGGCGACCGGTCCCTCTTCCTTCTTGAGCAGGGCAAGCAACAGGTCGGTGCTGTCCACGACCGGTTTGCCGCGCCGGCCCGATTCCTCACGGGCCCGTTCCAGGACATCTTTCGCATCGGCTGAACTTAAATACGGTGTCCAGGCCAGGTCGTCGGACGACGGCGCTAAGGCCGTGCGCTCGTGGGCGGCCGTATCGAGCAAGGACCGGTCATCGTCCGCGGTGTCGTCCATGTCCTTCGTCGCGGGCGGGGACGGCTTTGCGGCCCCGGCCGTCTCAAGGAGTCGAAAACGAGGGCCGTCGTGGGCGATGCCGACCACGTCTCCGGGGTTCAGCGTGTGGGTGGTGACGCGCTCCTCGTTGACATACGTCCCGTTGGTGCTGGAGAGATCCTCTATGGAAAGATGGTCCTCGTGGACGTAGATGATCGCGTGGTTGACCGAAACCTTCACGTTGTCCCGGGGAAACACGATATTGTTTCTCAGGCTTCGGCCCAGACCGTTGGCACCACGGATCAAACCGTAGATATGCCCCGCATCGCTGCCCTTTATCATTTCAAGTTGGTATCTGCTCATAACATAACTCCACATCGCAGCGTACGTAACCAGAGGTTATCTGAGCCGATTACGGTTATTGTATTCGCGGCCGGAACGGTGAATCAAGTGAATTGCCCGTTAATCTTTTCCGCCCGTTTACAGTGTCCATCCGTCCCGGTACGTTCGGCGCACCAGTTGGTCGGCCGCGGCATCGTTCGTGATCTTCATGTTCGGCCCGTCCCACGCGATCTTCCGGCCGGCCCGCATGGCGATATTTCCCAGCAGGGGCGTCTCGGACAAAAGGCCGCTGTGGCGGACGAAGTCGGACCCCGCGGGCGCGCCGCCGCGGCAGGCGTCGACCCATTCCCGGTACTGACCCCGCGAGCGGGACAGCACCCGGGGAGGGCGGCCATACTCCTTCATGCGCGATTCGGGGACAAGGCGGTGTCCCATGAGGGTCCCCTTTTCACCGATGTAAATTGTGCCGGCGACCCGGCGGCCCGGCGCCAGCTTCTTCGGCCGCGGCGGGGAAAACCCCTCGTCGTGCCAGGTGACCGTCACGGGCGGCAGGTCCCCGCGGGCGGGGAAATCGAACCGGACCCTGAACCGGCGGGGGTGGATCTCGGATCCCATCTCGCCGGGCAGGGTTGCCGCGACGGCGATCGGGTGCGCGAGTTTCAGGGCTTTGAATACCGTCGACAGCTTGTGGCACCCCATGTCCCCGAGCGGGCTGGTGCCGAAATCGATCCAGTCCCGCCACCGCCACGGGTGGTAAGCGGGGTGGTAGGGTCGCGCGGGGGCGGGGCCCAGCCACCGGTCCCAGTCGAGACCGCCGGGGACGGGGGGCGTATCGGTCGGTCGGGCGGCCGGCGGGTCCCAGAATCGCTTGCCGAGATTGAGGTGGACCTCCCGCACCGCGCCGATCGCCCCGTCCAGGATAAACTCCTGCGTCAGGCGGGCTTTTTCCCCGGCCTGGCTCTGGTTCCCGAGCTGCGTGGCCACCTTTGCCTTCCGCGCCGCCGCGGTAATCAGCCGGGCCTCCTCGACCGACCAGGCGAGCGGCTTTTCGCAGTAGACATGCTTGCCCTGTTTCAGGGCCGCCATGACCACCACCGCGTGAGAATGGTCGGGGACGGCCACCATCACCGCGTCTATATCTTCATTCTCCAGCAGCACCCGGTAGTCGGCGTACGCCCGGCAGCCCCGGCTGGCGCCCCTTCCTTTCACCCCGGCGTAGTGTTCGTCGACCAGTATACGCGCCGGTTCCCGGCCGCCGAGGCGCTTGTCGGTGCCCTTCATCCAGTTCCACGAGATGTAGCCGCTTCCCTCCCGGTGCACGTCGCACACCGCCGTGACCCGCACGTCGTCGAATTTCAGCAGGTTGAACAGGTTCACGTGGCCCTGTCCGCCCATGCCGATGCAGGCGAGTGTCGTCTTGTCGCTCGGCGCCGGGCCGGCCGCGCCGCCCAGGGCGTGTCGGGGCACGACGGCAAAGGCCGCACCGGCTGCCGCCGCCTCCATGAATCCGCGGCGCGGAATGCGATCGCGGCTGTGTCGGCGTGTGCGGGAGGATGCCATACCGTACAGCGTACGGAAAACGGAACAGAAGGTCAAGATGACAGCGCTGTTCGGCCGTTCCGCCGAAAAAGGTCAGGAACCCGTCGCGTTTTTGCGAAACGCCGTCGGGGACGTCCCGGCCTTTTTGCTGAACAGCCGGGAAAAGTAGTACACGGAAGAAAACCCCAGTCGCGCGGCTATCTCGGAGACCGTCAGATCGGTCTCGGCCAGGAGCCGTTCGGCCTTGTTGATGCGTATCTGCAGGTGGTACTGCCGCGGCGGCATGCCGGTATGTTCCTCGAACAGCGACCGAAACCGCGAGTAGCTCATGCCCAGCCGCGCCGCGAGCTGTTGCAGGTCGATAGCGCCGTCGGCCCGTGACAGCAGGTACCGGCGCGCCCGGTGCATAGTGTCTTCGCTCCTGCCGAACGGATACCGGGTGTGCGGCGGGATGTCGGTGTACCCGCAATCAAGGACGTGAATGCCCCAGTCCAGGGCATCGGGTTCTACCGGCAGGTACCGCGAACAGGCGGGCGGATTAGTGCGGGTGGTGTCGGTCATAATATGCAAGTATAGGTCGAAAAAAGAGAAAAAGTTTAAAAAAAAAGATGAATGTCGAGAAGAGGCTGCAATCAAAATATGCAAAACATTGATCATTTTGTCAATGTTCCCGCGAGCCGGTCTCGCATAAGATATAACCGTACCGTTTCCCTGGAGACACAAATGAATCCACATCCATTTCTCGGGGTGTTCCTGCACGCCGTGGGGGGGCTGGCGGCGGCGAGCTTCTACCTTCCCTACAAGCGGGTGCGGGGCTGGGCATGGGAGAACTACTGGCTGGTGGGCGGCTTTGTCAGTTGGATCGTCGCCCCCGCGCTGCTGGCGGCGCTGATCGTTCCCCGGACCCCGGAGATCCTCGCGGTGGTGCCCGGCGACGTGCTGTTTCGGACGTGGCTGTTCGGCGTGCTCTGGGGCGTGGGGGGCCTGACCTTCGGGCTGACCATGCGGTATCTCGGGATCGCCCTGGGCTACGCCCTGGCCCTGGGGCTCTGCGCCGCCTTCGGGACGATTATCCCGCCGCTGTTTGCCGGCGAGATGCCGGCCATCGCGGCGTCGGTCTCCGGGCAGGTCACGCTCCTGGGGGTGCTGGTGTGCCTGGCGGGCATCGCCCTGAGCGGCCGGGCGGGAATGCTCAAGGAGCGGGAACTGTCCGACGAACAGAAGAAATCATCCGTCAGCGAGTTCAGCTTTGCCAAGGGCGTGCTGGTGGCCGTGGCGGCGGGCGTGATGAGCGCGTGCATGGCATTCGGCTTCGCGGCGGGCAAGCCGATCGGCGCGATCGCGGTCGAGATGGGCAGCCCGGCGACGTTCCAGAACCTGCCGGTGCTCGTGGTCATTTTACTGGGGGGATTCACCACCAACGTCGCCTGGTGCCTGCTGCTCATCCTCAGGGGCGGTTCGCTCGGGCAGTACGCCGGGCGCGGCGTGGCGGGCGGCGCCGGCGCGCTGCTGGCCAATTACCTGTTCTGCGCGGCGGCGGGGTTCACCTGGTACCTGCAGTTCTTTTTCTACGGGATGGGCACCACCAAGATGGGGAAGTACGAATTCTCGAGCTGGACGCTGCACATGGCCGCGATCATCATATTCAGCACCTGCTGGGGCATACTCCTGAAGGAGTGGAAGGGCACCTCGCGGGCCACCCGCTGGTACATCGCCTTCGGGCTGGGGGTGCTCATTGTTTCGACACTGGTCATCGGCTACGGGAATTACCTGGCCGCATGACGCGACAGGACGCGGAGATACCATGGCTGAAGAAGAGACGATGACGTCGCGCCGGCGGCTGCTGGCCGCCCTGGCGCACGAAGAGCCGGACCGGGTCCCGATCGACCTCGGGGGCAACCAGACCGGTATTCACCGGGACGCCTACCGGGCGCTGCTCGCCCATCTCGGTATCGACGAGACCGTGGAGATCATGGATCCCGTCCAGCAGCTCGCCCGGCCCGGCGAGGAGGTCCTGGAGCGGTTCGGCGTCGACACCCGCTACATCGCCGCCGGTCCGCCGGCCGACTGGGACGGCGGCATCGTGCAGAACGAGCGGGACGGCCGCCGCTGGCACGACCTGACCGACGAGTTCGGTGTTACCTGGTCGATGCCGGACGACGGCGGCCTCTACATGGACATCAGCCACAGCCCGCTGGCCGACGCCACCGTTGCAGACGTGGAAAACTACCCCTTCCCCCGCGGCGACGACCCGACCCGCTTCGCGGGCCTGCGCCAGCAGGCCCTGGCGATCCGCGAGAACACCGACCGGGCGGTCGTCAGCGGCATTTCGGGGGTGGTCTACGAGACCTGCTGGTACCTGCGGGGCCTCGAGCAGTGGTACTGCGACACGGTGGTCAACCGGCCGTTCTGCGAGGCCCTCCTGGACCGGATCGCCGGCTTCTGGACCGACTGGTTCCGGCTGTTCCTGGCCGAGGTCGGGGACCTGGTCGACGTGATCATGATCGGCGACGACCTGGCCGGGCAGACCGGCCCGCTGTTCAGCCCCGATTTCTACCGCGCGGTCGTCAAGCCCCGCCATAAGAAGCTCGTGCAGTTCATCCGCGCCGGCACCGACGCGAAGATCTGGTACCACACCTGCGGCAACTGCGTCGAGTACATCGACGACCTGGTCGACAACGGCGTGGACATCCTCAACCCCGTCCAGATCAGCGCCGCGGGCATGGACCCGGCGATGCTCAAGGAGCGGTTCGGCCGGAAGGTCGTCTTCTGGGGCGGGGCCGTCGACGCCCAGCACGTGCTCCCGTTCGCCGCCTCGGACCGGGTCCGGGAGGACGTGCGGCGCCACCTCGATATATTCAAGCCCGGCGGGGGCTACGTCTTCAACAACTGCCACAACATCCAGGCGGGCGTCCCGCCCGAGAATATCGTCGCCCTGTACGACGCCGCCCAGGCGTACGGCTTCTACGGGTAGGGATCAACACACGTCGGCGGACGACGCGACCGGCGCCGCGCAACCGCCGCGGACGACGTTGTGCCGACCGTTCATAAACGAGGGTAGCGTATGAAACGCACATCCGTCACGGCCCTGCTCGCGGCCGTCGTTTTTTTCACGCCGCCGGCAGGGGCAACCGAATACGAAGCGCTCAGGGAGGCCTTCGAACACCCCGACCACGCCCGGTGGGGGGAGGTGCCGCTGTGGTGGTGGGAGGGGGCCCCGCTGACAAAAGAACGGATCACCGCCGAACTCGAGGAACTCGCCGACAAGGGAGTCAAGGCCGTCTGCCCGATCCAGCGGTCCCCCGGCCGGTGCGCGCCGCCGTCCTTTTCCCCCGACTGGTGGGAGATGCTCGCCCACGCCCACGCCGAATGCCGCCGCCTGGGCATGCGGCTGTGGGTCTACGACCAGGTCGGTTACGGCCACTACGGGTGGCTGGAGAAGGCCGCCGCAACCCTCCCGGAGAGCCCGACCCGCACGGTCTCGTTCGTCGCGATCGACGCCGCGGGCGGTACGCCGGTCCGGCGCGCGCTGCCGGCCGGAACGCTGATCTGCGCGCGGGCCTATCCCGTCAAGGGATCAACCGCGCCCGACGCCGGCAGCGTCGACATCCGCGACGCCGTCACAGAGGGCCGCCTCGACTGGACGCCGCCTGCGGGCACCTGGAAGATCGCCGTCGCAACGGCGGCGAAATCTCCCTCCTTCTACCTGGACGCGCGGGCGGCCGACGCCTTTATCGACATGCTCTACGGGAAGATCGAGCAGACCGTGGGAAAAGACGCCATGGGAAAGAGCTTCGCCGGCGTCTTTCAGGACGAGCACCCCCCGACGCCCCGGGACGTCTACACCGAGCAACTGGCCCGCCGGTTCCGGGCCGCCTGCGGCTACGATATGGAGCGGGCGATCCCCGCGCTCCACTTCGACGTCGGCCCCCTGACCCAGAAGTACCGCGCCGACTGGTTCGATACCTACCTGGCCCTCGTCGAGGAGACCTACTGGAAAAAGGTATTCGACTGGGCCGAACGCCGCGGCATCCTGACCAGCCACGACAACTGGGGCCGGAAGAACATCGTCCGTCAGAGCCGCGGCTACATCGATTACTTCCGCTCGCAGCGGTGGTTTTCCGCGCCCGGCTACGACGATGCCGGCCGGCACCCCCTCGACCGGCGAAACTATTACGACGCGAAGATCGCCTCGTCGATCGCCCGGCTTTACGGCCGGCCGCGGGTCTGGAACGAGGCCTTCCACTCCAGCGGCTGGGGGCGGACCACCGACGAGACCCTCACCTGGCTGACGACGGGCATGGTCTTCGGGGCGAACCTCTACGACGAGCACGGCCTCTACTACGACACCCGGGCGAGTACCTGGGAACACGCCGCCCCCGACCCCCACTGGCGGCAGCCGTACTGGCGCTGGTACGCCACCCTTTCCGACTACGTCGCCCGGTCGAGTTTCCTGATGGTGCAGGGGACCCACGTCGTCGACGCCGCCGTCCACTACCCGGTCGCGAGCCTCCTGGCCGGCACGCTCCCCGGCGTACCGGACCCCGACTACAACCGCTACATGCGCCTCTCGCGGGCGATCTTCGACGCCGGTATCGACAACGACATTATCGACGACGACTCGATACTGAACGCTGAAATACGCGACGGGGCGCTCGTCGCCGGCGGCAACGGCTACCGGGCACTGGTCTTCGGTCCCGAGACGACCGTCCGCCGGGCGGTCATCGAGAAGGCCCGCCGGCTGGCCGCGGCCGGCGGCACCGTCCTCTTCTACGGCCGGCTGCCGGTCGCGAGCACGGAGGCGGGCCGCGGCGACGGGAAACTCCGCCGCCTGCTCGGCGATCTCCTCGGCGCCGCCGCGCCGGGGAAAGCGGCCGAAAAGCGGTTCGACGGCGGCGGGTTCGCCGCCTTTGTTCCCGCCGGCCCGGACCGCCTCCCGCCGCTGATCACCGCCCATGTCGCGCGGGACGTCCGGGCGCCGGACCGGAACGTCTTCGTCACCCACCGCCGCGCCGGCCCGATCGACATCTACCTCCTTCAGAACCGCCGGGATAGCCCCATCGATCTGGACGCGCGGTTTCGCACCGCCGGGGTTCCGGAGATATGGGACGCCTTCACGGGACGGGTCGGTCCCGTCCGGTCTTTCCGCCGCGAAAACAACTCTGTCCGCGTCCGGCACCGGATCGCGGGCAGCACCGGCGTATTCCTGGTCTTTCGCCCCGGCGACCGGGAAACGGGCGGGACCGCTCTGCCACGCATCCAGCCGGCGCCGGCACCGCTGCCGGAGACGTGGGCGTTTTCCGTGATCCCCACCCGGAACAACCGGTGGGGGGAATTCCGCTGGCCGCCGTCCGACGAGCGTATCGGCCCGGAGGTCCGCACGTTCCGCTACCACGACGCCGGGGCCGGGGGGGAACCGGCGCCCGGCTGGCAGAAGCCGACGTTTGACGATCGCGCCTGGCAGCGCTGTGGTTACGGCACCGGTCCCCGCTGGCTCTGGGCCGGCCCCGCCGGTGCCGACGCGCGGATTCCCCCGGCGCTGCTGAAGAAGCCCGGCGCGATCACCGCCGGCGGGAAGCTGACCCTCGGCGACCGGATCCTGTCATGGCGGACGGTCGCGTTCTCGAAGACGATCGGTGCCGCGAAGGCCGCCCCCTGGGGCGGGCACTCCGGCTATCCCGACGGCCACATCGACCGGAACTTCGTCCGCCTGCCAAAGGGCCGGAAACTCCTGTTCACCCGCCTCCGCTCACCGCGGGCCCGGCGGCTCGGCCTGCGGGTGGCACTCCGCAACGCCCCGCCGCGCTTGTGGGTCAACGGCGAACGGCAGCCTTTTGAGGACGCCGTGGGGAACCTGCCGCTCCGGGCGGGAGAGAACACGGTGCTCCTGGACCTGCCGGACGGCGGGACCGGGCGGCTGTTCGTCCAGCGAACCCCGCCGTCGGTGGCGTCCATGGAAGAGGCCGCGCGGGGGGCGGTCGCGCCCGACATCACGTCGGCCTCGTGGATCTGGCACGGCGACGGGGCGGCCTGCCACGTCCGGAAGACCGTCACCCTGCCGGCGCGGCCGCAGCAGGCACGGATCGTCATCAGCACATTCAGCGGGTGGCGGCTCTTCGTCAACGGCCGGCGGGTCGCCGAGGAAATCGGCCCGTGGGCCGACTGGCGCCGCCCCGAGCGGTTTTCCATCGCGCCCTACCTGCGGAAGGGGACCAACGTGATCGCCGTGTGGGGCCAGTTCTTCGCCGGCCAGAACGTCAACAAGGGTCCGGCGGCATTCGCGCGCCGGGGCATCGTTGCCGCCGTGGGGCTGCGGTTCCCCGACGGGTCGGAACGCCAGATCGTCACCGACGCCACCTGGCGGGGCGCCGTGGAGGAACGCGACGGCTGGACGAAACCGGGATTCGACGCCGCCGGCTGGGCGCCCGCGGCGGTCCGCGGGGCCATGGGCGAGAAGCCGTGGGGCAGGACCGTCCTCGATAATCTCGGCCCGGTCACCGCGCCGCGCCGGCCCCTCTCGGTCAACCTCGCCTCCCCCTACCTGTCCTGCTTCGACGAGGTCCCGGACATCGTCTACGACATCAAGAAAAAAGACGCCCCCCGCGTCGGCTGCTACCGGTTCCGCGCCCCGCCGGGCCTGCGGGCATTCGCGCTCCCGCCGGGCATCGCGGCGGCGGCCTGGGTCGACGGCGCGCCGGCCGCGGTCCGCGACGGGACGGTGCGGTTGGAGCCCCCCCCCCGCGACTGCGCGACGGTGGCGATCCGGCTGACCATGAAGCCGGGATGCTACGGGGGCGCGGCCTTTCCCGTCCCCCTCGCCCTGAAACTGGCCGGCGGCCGGATCCGCCCGGGGCCGTGGGAAACGTATGGCCTGCCGACCTACGCGGGCATCGGGGTCTACGCGCAGACGCTGACGATCGGGCCGGACGAACCGGCCGGGCGGTGGGTCCTTGACCTCGGTGACGTGCGGGTCGCGGCCGCGGTCCTGGTCAACGGCCGGCGGGCCGGCGTGCGGCTCGCGCGGCCCTTCCGGTTCGACCTCACCGATCACCTCCGTCCCGGGGACAACACCGTCACGGTCCGCGTCGCCAACACGATCGCCCCGCACTACAAAACGATACCCGCCCTGCATCCCGGGCCGACCGCCTCCGGCCTCCTGGGGCCCGTGACGCTGCGGCGGGAGCTGGCGGGGGACGCGTGGCGGGCGTGGGCCGAAAAAGAGGCGGCCCGCCTCCGTGCGACCCTGGCAACCGAGACGCCCGCCGTCGCCGCGGCCCGCGAACAGTGGCAGCAAACCGCCGGGTGGCGGACCCTCCGGCCGGCGGGGCTCGAACCGGGAAAGGGCGTCCGGCTCGCGGCGGGCGGGGAGGATTGGATCGTCGTCGAAAAGGCCCCGCCCGCGGGAGGAACCTGCCGGGTCGTCTTCCCGGCCGGCGCCGACAGGATCACCGGTCTGCGGGTTCGCTGCCGCGGCCTCCCGGGCAGCGGGGCGGAGCACGGAACCGCCCTGAAGCGTATCGCGGCTGAACTGGTGCCGCCGGCGGACCGCCGGCTGCGCGGCCGGTTCGTCCGGGTTGCCGTTCCCGACCGGCCCGAGTACCTCGCCCTCGCCGAGGTCGAGGTCCTCGACGGCGACCGGAACATCGCCCCCGCCGGGACGGCCCGCCAGTCGTCGACGTCGCACGGCGGCCGGGCGGCCCTGGCCGTGGACGGCAACACCGACGGGAATTTCGAGCACGGGTCGGTCTCCCATACCGGCCCGACGCCCGGCCCCTGGTGGGAACTGGATCTGAAAAAAGAGCGGCCGATCGAACGGATCCGCATCTGGAACCGCACCGACGGGGGCCTCCAGGACCGGCTGAAGGGGGCCGTGGTCGCCGTCCTGGACGACAAGCGGACGGTGGTGTGGCGGCGGCGGATCGCGAAGGCCCCCCGGCCGTCGGCGACGTACAGCGTCTCCGGGCCGGTGACACTGGACCTCGCACCGGTGGGGAATGAAGCGAACGCCGGGCTGCCGCCCGGTATTCGCAGCCGCGTGTTCAGGGTTGCGACCCCGCGCCGGCCCGCCGCCGGCACCCGCCTGGCGGTCGACCTGGCGCTGCAGCAGCCGGTCGCGGGTTTCACGGTGGCGGTCACCGGCGGGGAACCGCCGATGTGTGACCTGCCGTCCGCCGTCGCGGCGGCACTGGACGCGGCGAAAGACCGCCGCACCGCGGCGCAGCGCGAGGCGATCAGGGACTTTTACCGGTCTGTGACGCCGTTGCTGGCGGCCGAGCGGGCGCGGCAGCGGGAGATCCGGCGGTGCCTCGATGACGTCGCGGCACACCCCCGACACGGACCGGACCCGCGCGTGAGCGGCGATGATTGATGGCATACATAGGGCCTGCTGAACAAGTCGGCCGCCGACGAGAAAGAGACACTTTTTTTCGCAGATCAAGGAAGTCGAAGCAGACGATTCTACATGAATCGTCGATGGAGGCTGACGACGAGGTGCGGAAAAATGTCCTTTCGCAGGCAGGTCCTGAATTGTTCTGCGGCCCGTACATACTGAACTGCAAGGAGAGCAACGATAATGAACCGCGTACTGTACCGGATACCCGTACTGATTACGGCGGCGGTCTCCTGCGCCCCGGCCGGCGAGGGCAACTGGGAGAAACTGGAAAGCGACTTCCGCCGGCTCCCGATGACGGCCCGCCGCCTGACGGGCCCGCTGTTCTGGCTGCACGGCGACGAGAGCCGCCAACGCCTGGAAGAGTACCTCGAGAAGGTCGCCGCGGGCGGCAACGGCTGCTTCACCGCCGAGTCGCGGCCCCACGCCGACTGGCTCGGTCCCGGCTGGTATCGCGACCTGGGCATCTGCCTGGAGAAGGCGAAGGAACTGGACCTCCAGATGTACATATTCGACGAGCGGTGGTGGCCGAGCGGGGAGGTCGGGGGGAAGGTCCCGCAGCGGTACGGCAGCAAGTACCTCGCGGCCGCCGCGCGGGACGTCGACGGGCCCGGGGCGGTCACCCTCGCGGTCCCGGGCGAGAAGCTGGTGGCCGTTCTCGCCGGGCGGCAGACCGGCGCGGGCATCGACGGCGGCAGCCTCCGGGACCTGACCGCGCAGGTCGACGGCGGCACGCTGGCTTGGGAGCCGCCCGCGGGGAAATGGTCCGTGATGACCTTCACCTGGCGGTACTCACAGGGCCGGCGGGGCCGCTGCCTGGTCGACGGCGCGAGCCGGGACGCGGTGGCGTGGTACATCAAGACCGTCTACCAGCCGCACTACGACCACTTCAGGGATGATTTCGGGAAGACCATCCGCGGCTTTTTCTACGACGAGCCGGAGACGCCCGGCGACTGGGGCACCGCGGTGATACCGATGCTCACCGAGCGGGGCGTGGACTGGAAGAAGGCCCTGGTCGCCTGGAAGTTCCGCCTCGCTGGCGGGGAGCAGGCCGCCGCCCGCTACCAGTACCGCAGCGCGTTCGCCGAGGCCTGGGGCCGCACCCTCTACGGGGGGATCGCCGACTGGTGCCGGGACCGCGGCGTGATCTCCATCGGCCACTGGCTCGAGCACAAGCGGGAGTACCTCCACCCGGAAAAGTGCGCCGGAAACATGTTCCCGGTGCAGAAATACACCCACATGGGCGGCATCGACCTGGTCTGCCGGCAGTACTACCCCGGCAGCAAGGATCTCCGGTTCAACCAGATGGCCACCCTGGGCAGTTCCATCAGCCACGCCTGCGGGGCGGCCGGCGACCTGGCCATGTGCGAGATCTTCGGCGCCTACGGCCAGGACATCACCTATCCCCAGATGAAGTGGCTGACCGACCAGATGCAGGTCCGCGGGATCAACTTCATGATCCCCCACTCCTTCAACCCGCGGGCCCCCTTCGACCGCGACTGCCCCCCGTACTTCTACAACGGCGGGTATGAACCCCGCTGGCCGCTCTACCGGGTCTATGCCGACTACACCTCCCGCCTGAGCCTGCTGCTCCACGGCGGCCGCCACGTCTGCCCGGTGGCCCTGCTCTTTGTGGGCATGAGTTACCACGAAGGCAGGTGCGTTCCCCCCGAGCAGGTGACCACCAGCCTGGAAGACGCCCTCCTCGACTGCGACTGGCTGCCGTATGCGGTGTTCGAAGAGGACGCGGCGATCGACGGCGGGCGGCTCGGTCTCCACGGCGAGTCGTACCGGGTCCTGGTGGTCCCCCCGGTCGAGGTGATACCCGTCCCGGCCCTGGAAAAGGCGCGGGACTTCTTCGCGGCCGGCGGCGTGGTTGTCGGCTGCGGCTTCCTGCCGTCGGTCTCGGCCACCCTCGGCCGGACGGCCGACGAGGTCGCGGCCCTGCGGGCGGCGATCTGGGGCGACAACCCCGAACCGTCGCACACCGCCCTGCAGACCAGCGCCGCCGGCGGCCGGTCGTACTTCCTCCCCGAAAAACCGACGCCCGCGCAGCTACGCGCGGCCCTCGTCGACGACGCGGGCATCCGCCCGACCCTGGACGTGATCGCCGGCGAGACGGGCGACTGGCTCCACGTCCTCCACCGGGTGAAGGCCGGCCGGGACGTCTTCCTGGTTTGCAACCAGGATCACGAGGCGCCGGCCCGGACGCTGCGGCTGAGCATCGCGGCCGCCGGTCACCCGGAGATCTGGGACGCCATGCGCAGCGAGATCACCGCGGTTCCCTTTCGGCGCGACGGCGAGCGGGTCGAACTGGAGATCACCCTCCGGCCGAGCGAATCGGTGCTGGTCTGCTTCAACCCCGACCGCCGGCCGCTGCCGGCGCGGATCGGGCCGCAATCGCAGCCGCCCCGGCGGCTGGCGGTGACCCGGCAGCCCGGCGGCCCGCGGGGCAGGATGGACCCGCCCGCGGCGTCCGGGGAGGGGGGCGTCAAAAAGATACTGAAGGGCGCCTCCTGGATATGGCACCCCGCCGACGGCCCCGCGCCCCCGCCGGTCACCCGCTTTTTCCGCCGGCGCTTCCGGCTGCCGGCCGGCGCCCGCGTCGAGACCGCCCGCCTGGTGATCGCCGCCGACAACGCGTTCCGGGCCTTCGTCAACGGCCGCAGCGCCGGCGAGGGCAGCCGGTGGGAGATGCCCGAGCGCCTGGACGCGGCGGAATACCTCCGGCCCGGTGAAAACGTCCTGGCGATCCGGGCGGCGAACGGGGGCGACGGGCCCAACCCCGCCGGCCTCCTGGCGGCCCTGGCCGTGACGACGGCCGGGGGCGAGACCGTCAGGGTGGCCACCGGCGGCGACTGGAAGGCGGCCGAGGCCGAGCAGGAGGGCTGGACGAAGCCGGCCTTCGACGACGGAACATGGCAGGCGGCGAAGGCGGTCGCCCCCTTCGGCGGGGGGCCCTGGGGCGACCTCGGCGGCCGGCGGCGGCTGACCCTCAGCCCCGTGGCCGCGGATACCTTCGTCGGCGCCGTTACGATCCCGGCGGACCTCGACCCGGCGGCCCGGCGGGTCTACCTGGAGGCGGCGGGCATCGCGCCGGAACACGGCGCGGCGGTCCGCGTCAACGGCCGCCGAGCCGGGGGATTCATCTGCGGGCCCCCGCGCCTGGAGATAACCGGACACCTGAAGGCCGGGAAAAACGAGATCGTCATCGCGCCCTTCGCCCCGAAGGAGGTATGGCTGACCGTGCGGGAGTGAGTGACCGGGGACTGAGAACCGACAACACGTTCAAACCGATCTCCCGTCACCGGGGTGCTGTAAGCTGACCGGTTCAGAGCCACGACCGGAAAGATCTGTCCGGCATACGTGTTGAAGAGTTCAAAAGGCCGGAATGGTCTTTGCGACTTTTTCGGAAGGTTTTTTTGTTATCGCAGATGCTTCCGGCAAGCGCGTATGTGTTATCCGGGGTTTCTCCCGACCGCCCGCGCCCTGTTCACCGGGTCAGTCGAACCGCGCCGGCGGGGACGACGACCGTTTGTCCGCCCCGGGTGACTGTGCGCGACGCGCCCCCGGCGGCGAAATTCGCCGCGACCGTGCAGGCCGTGCCGTCAACCGTCGCGCCGAAGGCCAGCAGGTCATCGTCGAACGAGATCAGCTCTCCCTGCAGCGGCGGGGCCTCTGTCCGCCGCAGCTCGACGAGGCTGTAGAACAGCGAGCCGGCCTCGTACGTCCGCCCGGGCAGCAGCTCCTCATTCTTGCCGGCCCGCTCGCGGGCCGCGGGTTTCGCCGGGCGGGGCCGATCGGCGAGCACGACTTGGCGCCACGGCTCCTTCAGGCTCATCGAGAAGCGCCGCGCCGGCTCGACCAGGCGGTGGGCGAGGTTGGTCTCGACGATGGTCAGCCGCAGGTCACCCGCGACGTAGGCATCCGCGCCCGCGCGGGTGACCTCCGTTGCCATCAGCCGGTAGATGTGCTCGACCGAGCGGGCCCGCGTCGCGCCGGTGGCGCGGAGCGTCATCAGCCCGACGATGCGATCGGGGAGGTACAGCCAGGCCTGCCGGACGTGCCAGGGGCCGCTGACGTGGGGTGTGCGCCAGGTGGTCGCCTGGTTGTGGGGTGCATACGCGCCGGCGGCGGCCGCCGCCGCGTCGTGAATGTCGAGCATCGCCGCGGGCTTGCGCAGGCCGGCGATATGGAGGTTGGTGAAGGCGTACTTCGTGTTCCTCGCGAGTCGGTCGAGCCGGACGAGCGGGTAGGCACCGGCCAGGCCGCCGGCGGGCGTCATCGCGCCGGCGAGGGTGAAGCCGTAGGAGTTGGACGAGAAGACGGCACTGAAGCCGCCGAAGCGCATCCGCAGGCCGCCGATGTCCGGGTCGGCGATGACGAAGCGATCATTCCGGGGCGCGGGCCGGACCGTGCGGAGCGCCATCTGCTTGAAGCCGTGCACGGCCCAGTCGGCGAACTTGCGGTCGGCGCCGATACCGCGCTCGGCCATGGTCAGCGCGATGGTCGCCAGTTGGCCGTCTTCGGTCGCCGCGGCCGACAGCGCCACCGCGCCCGGCCAGAACGTCCGCCACTGCTCCTTCCACCAGATCGCCGAGTGATAATGCGAGCGTTTCGACGCCCCGTCGCGGCCGGCCCAGGGCGGCACCCGGAGCTTGTAGTACGGCCGCTGCTGGGCGAGCAGGCGCCGCGAACGCTCGTCACCCGTGAACCACCAGTGGGCGTAGATCGCGCGGACGTTGATGTTGTGGTAGTACAGCGACTCGGCGACGAGCTGCGGGCCGTCGGCATGCGGCTTGTAGATGTACCGGATGGTCCCGTTCGGCCGCATGTGCCATTCGAACATGCGCATGACGAAAGCGGCGCGTTCGAACAGCGCCGGGGCCAGCTCGGGCTCGAACTCGCGCGCCAGCACCCAGCCGAGCGTGAGGGCCGCGGCGTCCCCGTGGCCGACGAAGTTGACGATCTCCACCGACTTCGTGACCGCCGTGGGCCAGCGCCGCTCGGCAAGATCCCGCGCGTCCTCGATGACCCGCCGCACCGCGCGCCGCAGGCGCTGCTCGCCGACGACGTCCCGCAGGCCGGGGCGGGCCGAGATCTCCACCAGCGGGCCGTACAGATACCACGCCTTCCAGCCCGCCTCGAAGTCGCCGCCCGCGAGAGGATAGTGCTCGTCCATCCAGGTGCGCAGCAGCGCGCCGAGTTTCTCGTTGCCGGCGTGTCGGCTTTCGGGCGCGACCAGGCCCCAGACCGCGTACATGCCGAAGAACGTCGAGCGGCGCAGATCCGGCCAGATACCGTCGGTCTTTCCCGCCGCCGCGGCGGCCAGGCAGTGCTCGAGCATGCCGTTCATCCTGTCGTGGTAGGTGGCCGGCGCGTCCTCGGGCAACGGCTGTTCGACCCACCAGGCGCGGTGCGCCGGTTGCGCGGGCGGCTCGATGTCCCGCACCGCGTCGGGGTAGCTCGGCGGCGCATCGGGCGCTGCCGCGGCGGCGCGGCCCGACGCGATGAGACCGAGCAGCACGAGGGGCAGCGGACGTGAGACGAAGTTACAGGCGCGCATGAATCACTCCTTGACCCGGGGCGAGCCTTTTCGGGAGGCGGAAGCACTGTTTCGACAGTGCGGCCGGTCCTCAACACGGAGAAGCGGAAAGCGCCGGCCGCAGCGGTTCCGGCCGCGGGACGGCGGCCGTTTCGGCCGATAGCCGGCGGCGCGGGCAGGGGGCTGCCGTCACGTCTTCCGGCGCCTACTTCGCCGGCATTCTCTTTCTGACGTGATATTCGCTCCACTGCGTATAGTCGTCTTTGATCCGGTTCCACTGTTCGGCCGTCATCCAGCCCCGGCCGAACGGCCGCCGGGCGTGGCGGCCGTTGGCGGTATGGGGCAACAGTTCCTTCGGCGGCCTGACCGGCCTGGCGGGCTCGGGCAGCCGGCCGTGCCAGCGCCGGTATCGCTTGTCCATTTCCTGCAGGATGCCGGGGTGTTTCGCGGCCAGGTCGGTTGTTTCGCCCGGGTCGGCTTCGATGTCGTACAGGCGCCAGTTTTGCTGTGCGCCGAATGTCACGATGCGCCATTGTTTCCAGCGGGACGCCCGAATCGTGTAGGTGTGCCAGAAGAGCGTCTCTTCGGGGTCGGGTGTTGTCTCGCCCCGCAGCAGCGGCAGCATGTTTTTCCCCTCGCAGTGGGCCGGCAGCGGTATGCCGGCCGCGGCGGCCGCGGTCGCGTAGAAATCCATCGTGCTCGACATGCCCCGGTATAGTGTGCCCGCCGGCAGCGTGCCGGGGAATGTCATAATGGTCGGCATGCGGAAGTAACCTTCCCACTGAAGATTGCTTCGGTTTTTCCCTTTTTTGCCCCCCCGGTAGGGATCGGGCCGGTGGCCGGCGTCCGGGTCGCCGCCGTTATCGCTGCTGAACATGATCAGGGTGTTTTCGGCGATGCCCATCTCCCGCAGTTTGTTGCGTATCAATCCTATCTGGCAGTCCAGGGCATACAGGGTCGCGCGCAGATACTGGCGCGGGGAATAGCGTTCGGCCGCGTGATCCGGGTACAGTCGCTTGAGGTATTTCAGCGGCACTTCGGTGTTGGGGATGTGAACGGCGAGCGGAACGAAGTACATGAAGAACGGCGTGTCCTGCCGGCCGTGGCGTTCGATAAAATCAACGACATACCCCCCCTCGACTTCGGTCAGGTAGGATCCGTCGCATCCGACGTAGGAGGAACCGCCGCCGAACCCCTCCCGGCCTTCGACCCGGGGCGGATGCATGCCGGCCTCGGTGAACCCCCGGTCGAGACAGCCCTGGTTCCATGCGCCGATGTCCCATTTTTCCAGGCCCACGATGCCGGTCGTGTAGCCGGCGCCGCGCAGGGTTTCGGCGAGCGTGGGCGTGTCGTCGGGGATGGGCACCCCGCGGGAGAGGTTGTACTTGCCGAACCGCTGGGAGTACATGCCCATCATCAGCGCGGTGCGGCTGGGGCTGCAGGGGGCGTTGATGGTGTAGGCATTGGTAAGAGTGACCCCGTCGCGGGCGAGGGAATCGATGTTCCCGGTGCCCTCGTCGGGGCAACCGAACGCGCCGACGTCTCCGCGGGCCAGGTCGTCGACGTAGATGATAATGATATTGGGGCGCCTGTCGGCCGACCCGCGGTGGATGTCAAGATCGGATCGGCTGCACGAGCCGAGTACCGCCGCGTTCACGGCGGATACACCGGCGTATTGCATAAATCGACGTCGGTTGGAAGTCATACGGCTCCTCGTGTATGTGACAAACCTGCCTGAGATGCGCGTACGGGAACGCATATAACCGTGCCGCAGTATATCAGCACGGGCGTCTGTTATCAAAGCACACGGGGTATTCCGGTCGCCGCGGATCGGGCGATTACGTCTCCATCCGGCGCTGCCGGCGATACGCGCTGGGCGTGACGCCCAGTTCGCGGCGGAAGGTGTCGTTCATCCGCGCCGGGTCGCCGAAGCCGACGTCCTTGGCGATCTCCTTCATCGTGCGGTCGCTCTGGACCAGCTCGCGCTTGGCCCGCTCCATGCGGAGCTGGCGGATCACCGCGACGATCGGCCGGTCCAGGAACGTGCGAAAACGCATTTGCAGCGTTCGCGTCTCCGCGTTGACGGCGCGGGAGACGTCGTGCTGCGTCAGGCGCCGGTGGCACTGCGCCGAAATAAACGCCAGCGCGTCGGCCACCAGCGGGTCGTCCACGGCAAAGAAGTCGGTCGATTCGCGCACGACCAGCCCCTGCGGCGGAATAATAATGTGCGGCGGGTGCCGGTCCGGCGTGTTCTCTGTTCCCGCCGCCGGCTCCTCCATCAGCCGGTCCAGCAGCATCGCCGCCCGGTACCCCACCTGCCGGTAACCGAACTCCACGCTCGTCAGCGAGGGCCGGGCATGCTCGCAAATCGTTTCCTCGTTCGCTCCGGTGATGACGGCGACGTCTTCCGGCACCCGCCAGCCGCGGCGCTGGCACAACTGGGCGACCATGCGACCGATCTCGTCGACGACCGCGTAGACGCCGATCGGCAGTTCCCACCGGTCCATGAATTCCACGATTTGCCGCTCGCATCGTTGCCACATCTTGTATGTGCGGGTGGGGTGCGGAGGGAGGCTGACCGTCGCGCACCGACAGCCCGCCGCGGCGATAGTTTCGCGAAAGGCCGCCGTCTGCACGCCGGCCCCGCGTTCGTTGCGCGTCAGCGCGCAGAATCGGCGCAACCCCCGCGCCAGGAGGTGCTCGCCCCGCAGGCGTCCGGCGGCGGCATAATCGGGGAACACGCCGGGCAACTGTTTCCAGGCCGGCGAGTTCATCCAGACATTGACCACCGGCACCCTTTGCTGCGCGGCGATCCCGGCCAGTTTCCTGTTCACCCGCCCGATGATGCCGTCGTAGGGTGGTGATGCCTTTTGGCTTCGCGCCAGGGTTTCGGCGACGAATTCGTCGATGATCGACTCCCAGCCGCGCTCGTTGGCATACCGCTGCGTGCCGGCGAAGATGTCGGCGTGCCGCTTGTGCGGCCATTCCAGTTCGAACATCACCGCCACGCGCCGCGCCGGGGGCATCGTCTTCCTTTCTTGAAAACGTGGAACTTTTTCGCGAATCTGTGGGTTATATCGATTCGATTATAACGGGGCGGCCCCCGCCGGGCAAGCCGGACGGGACGCGAAGACACTTCTGAAAAACGCGGCATTTTTTCACTAAAACGAGGTCGGCATTTGGTATTCTGTAGTTGCGTGCTGCGGGATGAAGATCTTCGCGTACCTGCGTGTCGCCGCGCCGATGTCCGCTGCTGCCGGTGTCCCGGCCGACGCGACGATGATCACGACCACCAGCCGCAGCAGGACGTCACTATACTCACCGGCAACATGATAACGCGGATACGGTACCGATGGTGTGCCGCTGAAGATCGGCGCCGACACAGGAGCAGTCCATGGCCGAACGCGAAGCCAGCGCAGAACCGAGTGATCCGGCAGTGCGGTCGGCGCCGCCGCCGGACGCCGCGGAACCGGTCCGGCGGCCTGCCGGAGGAACGGTGACCACTCACACATGGCTGTATACGGCCATCGCATCGCTCCTTCTCCTCGCGTGCGGCCCGGCCGCCTTAGCCGCGGACACCTTCTCGGTCACCGATCTCCGCTGCGAAGACCTCGTCAACCCGATCGGGATCGACGTTGCCAGGCCCCGGCTGAGCTGGCGGATGGAGGCCGACTACAACGGCGCGGCGCAGACGGCCTGCCGCGTGCGCTGCGCGACGTCCCCGGAACTGCTCCGGGAAGGAGAGGCGGACCTGTGGGACTCGGGCAGGGTCGAAAGCGACCAAAGCCGGTACGTGGCGTATGGGGGAAAGACGCTCCGGCGCGGCGTGCCCTGCTGCTGGACCGTGCGGATATGGAACGAGAAGGGCGTCGCCTCCGACTGGGGCAGCCCGGGTTACTGGACCATGTTCGACATGACGTCCGGCAGCGACTGGAAGGCGCAGTGGATCACGCAGAACCACAAGGGCAACGCCGTCCCCTGGCTGCGCCGGTCGTTCCGGCTCGATGCCGCGCCGGCACGGGCGTACATCTACGTCAATGCGCTGGGCTACTTCCAGCTCTTTATCAATGGAAAGAGGGTCGGCAGCGACGAGTTCGCGCCGCACGTGGGGCAGTACGACAAGCGCACCTTCTGCATCACCTACGATGTCGCGAAGTACCTGAGGCCGGGGAAGAACGCCGTCGGCTTCTGGCTGGGAAGCGGATGGAACCGCAACGGGGCGGGCGTGAAGACCGCGCCGTGCGTGCGGGCGCAGCTCGAGATGGTGGACGCCGGCGGGACGCCGACGACCATCATCACCGACGAGAACTGGCGGGCGAAGCCCAGCTCGATGTCGTACACGGGCGGGTGGAAGTGGGGCAATTTCGGCGGCGAAGTCCATGACGCCGGGCGGGACGAGCCGGACTGGGCGAATCCCGACTACGACGACGGCGACTGGTCGGCCGCGAAGCCGGCGAAGGTCTCCACGCCGGTCGTCTCGGCGGAGATGTGTCAGCGCAACCGCGTCGTCGAGACGATCACCCCGGTAAAGATAACGAAACGCGGACAGGATGCCACGTCGTCGGAGTGCCGGGTACCCGAAGGAGAGAAGGTCGAGATCGAGATACGCACGGCCCGGTACGGCGACCCCGGCAATCGGAAGCAGCAGATCGATCTCAGCCGGAAGCTGCAGAAGATGGCGGATGACGGCACGTACCGGTTCACGGTCTCCAACGATTTCGCCGGCCGGGACCCGGCCTACCGGACGAAAAAGGTCCTGCTGCTGGAGTACGTTCTCAACGGCAAGCGTATCTCGAAGCGCATCGACGAGAACGCGGCGTACGCCCTCGCCGTCGTCGGAGCCGCGGCGACCACCACGTCGTGGCTCGTGGACATGGGAACGGCCATGACCGGAACCTTCGAGATCACGTTCCCCGACGCCCCGAAGGGACACACGGTGTCAATGGAGTTCGGCGACGCCATAAAGAAGGGGCGGCTCAACAGCTTCAAGCAGGCCAGCACCTATATCTTTCGCGGCAGCGGTACGGAAACATTCAGGAACCGCTTCAACTACGCGAGCTTTCGCTACGTCAAAATCACCAACGCCCCCGCGGGCGAGATCACTCCCGCGGACGTCAAGGGGTTCCTCATCACCACGGACCTTCCGAAGGCCGGCACGTTCAACTGTTCGGACGAAACGCTCAACGGAATCTACAACATGATGGAGCACACGCTTCGCTGCCTCATGCTCGGGGGCTACCAGGTGGACTGCCACTCCCGCGAGCGCCAGGGCTACGGCGGCGACGGGCACTCCTCGCTGGACACGACGCTCTGCCTGCTGCGGTCCGACGCGTTCTACCGCAAGTGGACGCGGGACTGGGTCGACCAGCAGAAGCCGGACGGCGGGCTGACCTACACGTCCCCCGCCTCGGGCCACGGCGGCGGACCGTTCTGGTGCGGCTTCCTCACGGCCGCGACCCTCAAGCACTACCACCACTACGGCGATCTGGCGATGGTGGAGCGCAACTACCCCGCCATCAAGAAGTGGTTCCAGCTCGCGCAAAGCAAGACCGTCGACGGCCTGCAGCAGAAGTTCTGCGGCGGCTGGTACCTCGGGGACTGGGCCTCGCCGAAGGGCGTCAGCGACAGGGGGAAGAACGGGAACGCCGAGGCCTTCATCCAGCCCTACATGTGCTACGCGCTGAAACAGGCGGCCGCACTGGCCGACGCCCTCGGCAAGACCGAAGACGCCGGCACGTTCCGCCGATGGGCCGCGGCCCGCGGCAAAGCGACGCACAAGAAGTTCTACGATGCCAATGAAAAAAAATACGGCAGCGGCGACCAGGTGACCTACATCCTGCCCCTCGCCGGCGGCGTCGTTCCCGACAGCTTGCGGGACGAGGTCTTCGCCGGTTTCGAGAAGACGCTCAGGGAAAAAAACAAGGGCCATCTGGCTACCGGGCTCTCGGGCACGTACATGATGGTCCGGTACCTGCAGAAGATCGGCCGCGACGACCTGATCTACCTGTTCGCGTCGAAGAAGACCTACCCGTCGTGGGGCTCCATGATCGAGAACGGCGCCACCGCCACGTGGGAGCACTGGGGCGGGCAACGGTCCCGCATCCACAACTGTTTCAACAACATCGGATCCTGGTGTATCCAGGGGCTGGCCGGCATCCGTCCGGATACCGCCAACCCCGGCTTCAAGAACGCGGTGATCAAGCCGGCGTGTCTCACGGAGCTGAGTCATGTGGAAGGCAGTCACGATACGGCATACGGCACGATTCGCAGCAACTGGAAGCGGAACGGCGACACGGTCACGATGAACATTCGGGTTCCCGCCAACTCAACGGCGACCGTTCACGTGCCCGCCGCCGACGTCAAAAACGTGACGGTCAACGGCACGGCCGCCGGCGAAGCCCCGCACGTTGAGTACCTGAGAACCGCAGGCGGGCGGGTGCTGCTGCAGGTCGCGTCCGGCAGCTACCGGATCGTCATCAGTTAGCAGCCGGGTACGTGCGGCAACGGCCCTGTCGGCGTGCCACCGATCGAATATCACCACCGCGGAACGCGATGGGTCATGGCACTCCTTTCTCAAAAACATGGTATTTTTTCGCCAATACGCGGTTCGCGTCTGGTACCGTATACCAGATGGCTTCGAGACGGATAACTTCATTGGAAACAGTGCATAAGGAAGACACAGCATGATTTGCAGACGACAGCGTTACCGGGCCGGATACGTTCTGGCGGTCCTGGCGATGGCCGGCGTACTGGCCTCTGCGCAGTCTGCTCAGGCACGGCGGAATCGCCAACCCGTTCCTGCAGGAACGTTGGCAACGGCAGCAGGACCGGAGACAAAGAAGATTGACTGGCCCGGTTTCATGAAGCAGCATGACATGACCTTTGACAAGCTGCCGCGCAATTGGCGTGAGGCCCCGCACTTCGGCAATGCGGCAATCGGGTCCATGCTCTATCAATCCGGCAAGGCAATCAAGCTTGCGGTCTTTCGTGCCGACGTGCATGACCATCGTGCCGACACGCACGGCTGGAGTGCCTACAGCCGCGCCCACATGGAGATTGGGCATTTCCTGTTGACGCCGGTGGGTACATTAACCGGCTGCAACTGGCGCAAGGATCTGTGGAACGCCGAGCTGACCGGGACCATCAAGACCGACAAGGGCGCGATCAAGATTCGCCACTTCACCCACGCTATGGATATGGCGATCGTTACGGAACTGACACCCGCGGAAGGAGAACAAGGGTGCCGCTGGACCTGGCATCCGGCCAGGTGTGAGTCGCCGCGCAACGACGACTATCCCATGAAGAAGGAGGACATCCCGGCGTTCGCGAAGAAGTATGGCAAACACTATGCCAAGACCCTGAAGGTCTACGTACCTAATCCGCCGGGGCGCCGGGAGAAGAAGGGCGATATCTCCGTGTGGATGCAGGACTTTATGGCCGGCGGGCAATATGCCACTGCCTGGACAGAGAAGACCGAGAACGGAAGGCGCACCCAGGTCGTTTCGATTGCCAACAGCTATCCCAAATCCACCGCGGCTGACACGGCAGTGAAGGACGTGAAACGATGTTCCCGGCGGGAACGTTCGGGTTGGGTCAAAGAGCATCGTGACTGGTGGCATGAGTACTATACAAAGAGCTATCTGACTGTTCCCGACAAGAGTCTGGAATCGCTCTACTGGCAGACAATTTATCGCTTCGGCTGTACGGCCAGGGCAGGGCGCTATTTCATCGATTGCGCGGGGATCTGGTTTCAGGGCGGCCGCTGGCCGTATACCACGACCAACTGGAACATCCAGTGTGCCCACTGGGGACTCTATGCCGCCAATCGCCTGGAGCAGTCGGAAGAGTTGTTAAACCGGATCTACGCGGGGCGGGAAGAACTGGTCAAGGCGGTTCGACCGGTTGAGTGGCAGAGCGACTCAGCGCTGCTGGCTCACGAGGTCGCCGGTGACATGCGGGGCAATCGCAAGCAGGATATGCGCTACTTTCACGAAGTGGGTAACCTGCCGTGGGCGATGAACAACCTGTGGAGCCAGTACCGTTATTCCATCGATGACGAGATGCTTCGAGAGAAGGTCTTCCCCATTCTTCGACGCAGTATCAACCTCTACCTGCATATGGTGAAAGAAGGCAAGGACGGAAAACTCCACCTGCCGCCGACGTACTCTCCGGAGACCGGTGTCTGGAAGGACTGCAACTTCGACCTGGCCTTGTTCAAGTGGGGGTGTTACACGTTGCTGAAGTCGTGCAAGCGACTGAAGATCAAGGACCCGTTGATCCCCCGCTGGAAGGAAGTGACGGAACGATTGGTTGACTTTCCCGCCGACGAGCATGGCTTCCGCCTGGGGAGCAATCGCAGTTCGTCCAAAGGGCATCGACACTTCTCCAATCTCCTGATGATCTATCCGCTCTATCTGGTGAATATCGAGCAGGACGGTGCCGAGAAGGTGCTCATGGCGTCATACAAGCGGGCCCACGCCATCACCGGTCGGTCCGCGATGGTGCAATCGCATGCCGGCCCGATCGGTGCAGCGATGGGACAGGGCGACAGGGTGTTGGAAGGACTGAAACGACTGCAGGCCGATCTGTATCCCAACGGCATGTGGTTCCGGATGCCCTGCCTGGAGTCGTCTCTGGGGATGGCCAACATCGTTCAGAACATGTACATCCAGAGCTGGAGCGACCCGGCGAAAGAGCAGTCAGGTCCGATTCGAATTTTTCCCGCGTTGCCATCGACATGGACCGATGTGGAGTTCCGTGATCTTCGTGCCGAGGGAGCCTTCCTGGTCTCTGCCAAACGGGTTGACGGTGAGACGAAATGGGTGCGCATCAAGAGCCTGGTCGGCGAGCCCTGTCGCGTCCGCCCCGGCATCAAGGGCAGGGTCCGGCTTGAGAGCAAAGGGAAGGCCACCCTGAAAGAGACGGAACCGGGCGTCTATCTCATCGACCTGAAGAAAGGCGATGAAGTCGTCCTTCGTCCGAAGGCGCAGTAGTATTTTGGTCCGAAGGTTTCGCCCAAATACCCCGCCTGAAAACAAACGTTTGCCACCAGGCTTGTTAATCATGGTTTCTGTTCCCAAAAACATGGTATTTTTTCGCCAATACGCGGTTCGCGTCTGGTACCGTATACCAGATGGCTTCGAGACGGATAACTTCATTGGAAACAGTGCATAAGGAAGACACAGCATGATTTGCAGACGACAGCGTTACCGGGCCGGATACGTTCTGGCGGTCCTGGCGATGGCCGGCGTACTGGCCTCTGCGCAGTCTGCTCAGGCACGGCGGAATCGCCAACCCGTGGAACCTGACTACACCAAGGATGAAACGCTGGAGGGAAAACTGAATCACCAGGCCCTCGGCCCGACCGGGGCCATTGCCAATATATGGGCCACCGGCCTGATACGCGGGACCGACAAGACACGTATGCTCCAGATTCGTGAGGTGTTGGAAGGCACGCCCGCCGACGGGGTGCTGCAGAAGGATGACGTGATTCTCGGCGTCATTTCACCAACCAAATCCGGCAAGCCGAAACCCGATGCCCG